>DASZMN010000063.1:0-15688 GCA_035551835.1 Acidimicrobiales bacterium
TCGACCGCGTTCGCCGGCTCGGTGCTCGGGCTCACCTGCTTGTAGGCGGCGTAGCCGAACGTCTGCTGCTTGGGCAGGGTCTGGCCGGCGAAGCTGACCCCGAAGGCGTGCGACCACTCGCTCTGCTGGAAGAGCTGGCCCACGATGTCCTGGTCGGTGAAGGCGACACCGGCCACCACCCACTCGGGCGTGTAGCCCTGCTCGGCCGCCCGCGACGTCAGGTACACGGGCGTCACCGGGTCACACCCGCAGAACACCGTCGTGATGCCGTCGTTCTGGAGCTGGCTGACGATCGTGGCCGCCTGGCTCGAGAGCGTGGACAGGTTCAGCTGGTACTGGATGTTGTCGGCGATCGGGTGCCCGGCCGCCGCCGCCTGCTGGACCGCGCTCTGGGCGGCCGTCTGGTACCAAGGGTTGCTCGGGGCGATGATCGCCACCTTGCGCGGCTTGCCCTGCAGACTCCCCCCGGCGTACTGGGCGTTCCCCGACGCCATGGACTTCAGGTTCAGCTCCTGGGTCGCGTCCACGACGTCGTCGGACTCGGTGTCGAGGCTCCACATGTACGGCGCGTACTGGCCCATGAACTGCGACGAGAGGTAGGGGACGCCGAAGTTCACGACGTGCTGCTGGGACAGCGCCACGCCGTAGGGCTCCGACGCGGCGTTGAGCTCGGCGAACGCGTGCAGCTGCTGGGCCGCCGTCACCGCGTCCGCGTCGGCCTGCTGCTGGCCGCTGCCGAGCAGCTCGTTGGTGATGGAGCCCTGGCCGTTGAAGAACTCGATGTTGAGCTTGCGGCCGTAGAGCTGGAAGTGGGTGTCGAAGTACGTCGCCAGCGCGTTGATCGTGCGCTCGATGTCCGCCGTCGTGTCCGTGATGTTGGCGCCACCGAGCGACTGGAGCGTCTGCTGGAAGCTCTCCGAGTCCGCCGTGATGCGGTAGGAGACGTTGATCTGGGTGGGGGTCACCCCGGTCGCCGTCGCGCCCCCGTTGCTCCCCGAGAACGCGACGCAGGGCGGCGAGTAGGGGTCGCCCGGCACCTGGGCGCCGGCACAGGCGCTCGTCTTGCCGGCCGCCGTCGACGCCACCGCGCCGGTGCCCGTCTTGCCGCCGGCGCCGCCCGCCCCGCCCGTGCCCGCGGCCCCGCCCGTGCCTGCGCGGCCGGCCGACCCGCCCGTGCCGGTCCCGCCGGCTCCCGTCCCGTTGCCGGCGGCCTGCGTCTCGTGGACCACGTTCTGCTGGGGCGCCTTCGTCGGCACCAGCATCGCCATCAGGACGAACGCCACGAGGAGGGCGGCCAGCGGGCCGTACCCCTTGAGCAGGCGGCCGTTGGCCCGCGCCGCCGACAGGCGCAGCTTGCTCGAGCTGCCCGAGGTGCCCGAGCTGCCCGAGCTGCCGTCTTCGCTCATGCTCTCGTTGCTCCCTCCACTGCTCCCGTCAAGCGGTCGCGCCGACGCTGCCGCAGGTAGTCCCAGACGAACAGCGCCACCACGACGGCGAGGGCGGCCAGGCCGATCGGCACGGCCACGTTGCCGGTGCTGCACCCACCGCCGGCGGGCCCGAGGCTGATGCAGGCGGTCGTCTTCGAGATCGGGCCGAGCGACTCCTTGGCCCCCGAGGTGCCGGACCCGGTCGTGCCGGTCGTGCCGGGGGTCGCCGCCGTGCCCAGCCCGGCACCGCTGTTCCCGGTGAGCGACGCACCGCCGAAGCCGGTGTTCCCCGTGTTCCCGCCCGTGCTCGCCGAGGTGGCCGGCCCCGACGACAACGCGCCGGAGCCGAACGGTGACGCCTCGGCCAGGTCGTTGGTCTCCGCGCTCGCCCCGCCGAGCTGCACGTTCAGGTTCCCGCCGCCGGCCAGGACGCCGATGCCGATGTCACCGACCAGCAGCGGCGTGGCGAAGTTGCAGTTCGCGTTGAGCAGGGCGTTGACCAACGCGGTGCGCACGGTCTGGATCTGGCTCAGGTTCGACCCCACGATCTCCTGCCCCAGCGTGTTGTTGTCGATCCCGACGCTCAGAGGGCTGATCTGCACGGTGCCGTCGGGCAGCGTCGACTGGGTGGGCCACTGGATGTTGAGGCCCACCGGCGACAGCGCCGTGTTCACGATGCCCAAGATCGTCTGCGGGTTGAACGTTCCCGTCGAGGTGAGCTTCGACAGGTCGATCTTCACGCCGGCCACCGTCAGGGAGCCGATGCTGAACGTCCCGGTCGAGGTGGTCGTCGCGCCGGACTGCTGGGTGGCCGTCCATTGCAGACCGCCGAGCTGCACGGCGCCGTGGGCCAGCGAGATCGACGCGACGGTCGACGTCGCGGTCGCCGTGCGGGTGGCGTTGTTGTCGATGGATGCGTGCGCGCTCGACGACAGGCCCGAGATGGTGAGGAGCCCGCCCGGCACCGTGAGGGCCGCCACCGCGGTGTTCGAGGTGGCCAGCGGTTGCGTGGTCACGTTGGCCACTTCGGTGCCCGCCCCGATGGGGAAGGCGGCCGGTGTGATGGTGGTGGACAGGTTCTGGTTCCCGTTGACCGACTCGGCCTGTTCGGGGGGCGGCACGTCCTGCTTCGGCAGGTCGGGCGGGCCGCCGGCACACCCCGCCGCCTCGAGCGCGGTGCCGATGGCGCCGAGGTCGATCGTCTGCGACAGCGACTGGGCCTCCTGTTCCTGGAACGCCGAGATGGACGTGGCGAGGACGATGGCGTAGTTGAGGCCACCGGTCGTCGGCGCGACCGAGATCGCCTGCGCCTGGGCGGTCGCGTTGCCCGGGACGAAGGCGGTGTCGGCGCCCGACGTGGAGCCCAGCTCGACGATGGACACGCCGGCCACCACCGCACACGCCATGCCGATGCGAAACGTGGCCGGGGTGTACCGACGCTCCCGGAACCGCGTCACCAGCGACCGGCGTGGTCCTTTCACCAGGCGTGCCCTCCCCATGGGGCCCTTCGACCCCGGGAGCACAACGAGCGCTGCGCTCGTTCCCTACGCGGAACTTTCCCGCGCTCGCGCTGCGCGAGCAGGGCAAGCGACCACGTCGGTTCCGCCGGGCCGCTGCCCGGTGGCCGGGCCCCTGGCCGCCCCATCGGCGCAGGCCAGAGGCGCGCGGCCGCCTCCCCCGCCTCGCTGTGGAACGCCCAGCCGTCCCGGCCGCTTCTCAACTTCTACACCCCCCGCAGGATGCCGCCCCGAACGCCCGTCCGGGCGCCGCTTGACAGTAGTCAATCGGCGCGCTCGTTGCGCGGGCGACCGGCCCCCCCACTCAGCTCGGACACATGTCGAAGAAGAGGTACCCACCGCTCCAGGTCGTCAACCACCAGGCCGTCCGCCTTCCCGCCGTCGTCGGCCCGCCGCAGGGTCACGGCGTCGGCCGCCCAGGGTCGCCGCCGGAAGGCCGCCGCCTCGTCCGCCGGCAGCGCTCCACCCTGCCGGCCGAGCGACGCCACGCTGTCGCCGGCGAGTCGGGCCTCGTAATCGCCGTCGGTCGCGACCAGGTAGCGCTTTGCCTCCACGTGCAGCGCGACGATTGCGGCCACCCGCTCCCCCAGCACCGCCCGCACGGCCGTCGCACCGTCGGCGGCGTGCGTCTCGTCCCGGGCGCCCGGCAACAGCTGGCCGAGGTCGTGCACCAGGCCGGCGGCCGCAAGCTCGTCGTCGCCTGGCTCGACGCGCCGCAGCGCCGCCGCCGTCTGCAGCGCATGCTCCAGCTGCGTCACCGGCACGCCCGGGCCGAGGGGCCGGCCGGCGCCGGCGGCGAGCACGGCCACGATCTCCTCGACGCTCAACTCGGGTCCTTGGGGCACCCGGCCATATTTGCCGGTTGCAGCTACGGTGGCGCGTGCCCTGGTCCCCGCCGCCGCGCAGCCGCTGGGCCGACAAGATGGTCACGCTCGGGCGTGGACTCGGCGACGACGGGCGCTCCCTCGTCTCCCTGCGACCCGAGGATCTCCGCGCCGCGGCCACCACCACGACGGGCCTCGACGACTTCGGGGACGCGTGGTGGGAAGAGCCCTTCACCCGCCTCTGCGCCTCGCTCGACGGCGAGGCGCGCCTCCACCTGCCGGGCCGGCTGCGGACCCGCGCCGAGCTCCAGCTCATCTTGCAGAACCGGCTGCGCATGGTCGACCTGTGGAACAAGGAGCCGGCGCTGCTGCGCCAGCCGGTCGAGGCACCGATCGTGGTCACGGGGCTCGGCCGCTCGGGGACAACCCTGCTGCACGAGCTGCTGGCCTGCGATCCCGACAACCGGCCGCCGCTCCTGTGGGAGCTCCTGCACAGCGTCCCCTACGAGGACGCGTCGGGCGACGTCTGCGACGACGAGATCACGCTCATGGACGAGATGGTCCCGGCCTTCACCGCCATGCACGAGAACGGCGGGCGGCTCCCGACGGAGTGCATCTTCGCCTTCGCCCACCAGTTCTCGAGCGACGTCTACACCGGCCTCTACAACGTGGCCGACTACACGGTGTGGCGCAGCGGGGTGGACCAGGCCCCGATCTACGACTGGCACAAGCGCCACCTCCAGACGCTGCAGTGGGTAGCCGAACGACCGACGAACCGGTGGGTCGTCAAGGCGCCGTCCCACCTCTCCGCCCTCCCGCTTCTCTTCAACACGTACCCCGACGCCCGGGTCGTGATCACCCACCGCGACCCGCTGCGCGTCATCGGGTCGCTGTCGGACCTGATGGCTACGCTGCACTACATGCACTCGGACCACGTCGACCACGGCGTGCTCGTCGAGTTCATGGCCATGGGCCTCGAGATGCAGATGGACGCCGTCACCGCCGAGCGCGATGCCGGGGCGGTCCCCGACGACCGGATCGCCGACGTCGTCTACCAGGACCTGGTCGCCGACCCGCTCGGTGCGGTCGAGCGGCTCTACGCGTCGTGGGACCTCCCGGTCACGGACGCCTTCCGCGCCGCGCTCGACGCCTATCTGGCGGCGCGCCACACCCACCGCGCGCCGGGCCACGACTACTCCTTCGCCGACACCGGCCTCGACCTGGCCACGCACCGCGCCCTCGTGGCGCCGTACCAGGGCCGCTTCGGGGTGCCGTCCGAGGTCTGAGCAACCCTCGCAGGCCGAGCATGCCGAGCATGCCGAGCCGAACCTGTCCGGTCACAGGGCGGCGAGCTTCACCACCTCGGCGCTCGGGTGCGGCGGGCCGTCGGCCAAGACCCAGCGCACCAGCATGTAGCCCTCGAGCCGGCCGCCGGTGTCGAGCCAGTTGTCCACTCCGGGGCCCGGGTTGCTCGGCGCGATGACGAGACGCCAGGCGCCGTCCTCCGAGCGCGTTGCCTTCTTGTTGTTCAGGTTGGTGGTCGCGTAGCGGTAGTCGAAGCTCTCCATCCAGGGCGACGTCAGGGTGAGCCCCCAGTAGAGGAAGGGCTTGTCCGGCTCGTGCACCGTCACGACCAACGCCTCGTCCTCGGCCAGCTTGAAGCGACCGCCGTGGTAGGTCATCTCGGCGTTGGTGTGGGTGCGCACCTCGTCTTCCTGCGCGGCAACGTGCGCCGAGCCGGCCTGGCCCCCGAACGTGTTCGTGTTGGGCGCGGCGTCGTGCCACATCTGCAGCGCGGTGCCACCGACGAAGGTCAGGAACATGGCGGCGAACTCGAGCTTGGGCGCCAGCTCCTCGGCCGAGAGCAGCGGCGGCGGGACCACCTCGCCCGGCTCGGGGACCAACTCCATGCGGAGGCGGGAGAAGTATCCGGGCTGCTTGTCGAAGTGCGTCTCGCGGATCGCCAGCTGCGCCGTGCCCGGTTCGAGCACCACGGAATTGCGCGGCCGGGGCTCGGGCATCTTGTCCGCCGGCGCGATCAGGATGTCCACCTCGCCGTTGGGGCCGAGCTCGAACTCGTCGATGTGGGTCTGGGTCTGGGTGCCCGTCCGCCCGGCGACCGGGCCCTGGCCGAACGGCGTGCCGAAGGTCATGCCGAGGTACGCGCACTCGCCCCGGTAGCCGACGAGGCGGTACGAGCGGGTGTCGTCGAGGACCGAGAACAGGTAGTGGACGTCGGGATTGTCGACGAGCAGCTTGCGATAGTCGTCCTGGAGCGTGAAGAGCTGTGGGTGGAGCGGGTCCGAGCGCTCGACGATCCAGTCGAGAGCCAGGCGGGACAGCCGGGTCACCCAGCGGTAGCCCTCGGCCAGGTCAACACCGCTCTCGGGCACCTCGGTGGCCTGGCGGACCACGTCGAGCGCCGCCGTCTGCGCCTGCACCCAGGCGGCAAATGCCGCGTCCAGCCGTTCGTCCTGCATGAGGGCGCACGCTACCGGCGTTCGCCCCGAGTCGCCTGGTTCCTGACGCGCCCGGTAACTTCGCGGCGTGACCGACACCATCACCGACACCCCCGCCACTGACGAGCTGCTCAGTGACCTCCGGTCCTGGCTGGAGAGCAACTGGGACCCCGACCTGAGCGTGGCGCAGTGGTGGGAGCGGATGGGCCTGGCCGGGTGGTCGGCGCCGGGCCTGCCGACGAACGCCTACGGCAAGGCGATGGCCCGCTCCGACACGGTCTTGGTCGCGCAGGAGATCGGCAACTTCGGGGCGCTGGGCGCCCCGGCCGGCCTGGGCCTCCTGCTGGCCGCGCCGACCATCGCCACCCACGGCACCCAGGAGCAGATCGACCTCTACGTCCGCGACATCGTGACCGGCCGGAAGGCGTGGTGCCAGCTCTTCAGCGAGCCCCAGGCGGGGTCGGACCTGGCGGGGCTCCAGACGCGCGCCATCAAGGACGGCGACGAGTGGATCGTGAACGGCCAGAAGGTGTGGACCTCGGGCGGCCAGTACGCCGACCTCGGGATGCTGCTGGCGCGGACCAATCAAGAGGTGCCCAAGCACCAGGGCATCTCCTACTTCGCCTTCGAGATGCTCCAGAACGGGGTCGACGTGCGGCCGCTCAAGGAGATGACGGGCCGCGCCCTGTTCAACGAGGTGTTCATCACGGACGCCCGGGTGGCCCACTCGGCCCTGATCGGCGGCGAGAACAACGGATGGGCCGCCGCCAACACGACCCTGGCGAACGAACGGGCCGGCCTCGGGGCCGGTGGCGGCAACGCCGCGGGCGGCGGACTGGCCCAACCCGGCACCGTGATGGGCATGCTCGACACCCGTGTCGGCGACCTCGTGGGCCTCAAGCCGGCGGCCGGCGGCAAGAAGCGGGCCCAGGCGCCTGGCGGTGCGCTCGGCGCCATGCGGGGCGGCGCGGGGATGCTGATCAGCCTGGCCCAGTCGCGCGGCGTGAACCAGGACCCCGGGGTCCGCCAGGAGCTGGCCCGGCTCCACACGCTCGGCGAGATCGGCCGCATCAACGGCCTGCGGGTCAAGGCGGAGAAGGAGAAGGGCGGCGACATCCCCGGCATGCCCAACATTTCGAAGCTCTCCATGAGCCAGATCGTCCGCCTCACCCGCGACCTCGGCCTGCGCATCATCGGGCCGTCGGGGATGCTGCACGCGTACGACACCGAGGGCAAGGCGGAGCTGCAGCAGTCCACGCGTGACCCGTTCGCCGGCGGGATCACCGAGCTGGCGCTGTTCGCCCAGGCTCCCCCGATCTACGGCGGGACGGACCAGGTGCAGCGCAACATCATCGGGGAACGGGTGCTGGGCCTGCCCAAGGAGCCCAGCAACGACCGGACGACGCCCTTCTCGCAGCTCCCCAAGAACGCCTAAGCCGTCACTGCGACGGGGGATCGGGTCGAGGCGGGGGGCTGTCGGAGATGAGCCGGATGGATCGGAGCTTGCGCGGCGCGGCCGCCATCGTCGGCGTCGCCGACGACGTCTCGCCGACCGGAGAGCTCGAGCGCTTCGGCCGCGAGCTCGAGGTGGCCATGGTGCTCGACGCCCTGGCCGACGCGGGCCT
This sequence comes from Acidimicrobiales bacterium, assembly GCA_035551835.1. GTDB lineage: Bacteria > Actinomycetota > Acidimicrobiia > Acidimicrobiales > RAAP-2 > Bog-473. The sequence continues at coordinate 7,853 of DASZMN010000063.1, forward strand.
GGGGCTGGCCGACGTCGACGGGGTGTGCCATCCCGAGTCGGCCGTGGCGTTCGCCGAGTACCTGGGCGTCCACCCGAACTTCGTCGAGTCCACCATGACCGGCGGCTCGAGCTACGAGGTCCACGTCGAGCACGCCGCGGCCGCCATCGCCGCCGGGGTCTGCGACGTCGTCGTCAGCGTCTACGCGGCGACGCCACGCAGCGACCGCACGCAGCGCCGGCGGCGGGAGTGGCGCCGCCCCGGCGGCCCGAACCCGATGGCCGAGTGGGACCTGCCCTATGGCCTGCGCACGCCGATGGGCCCCTACGCGCTGGCCGCGGCGCGGCACATGTACGAATTCGGCACGACGTCCGAGCAGTTGGCCCAGATCGCCGTCAGCACGCGGCAATGGGCGGCGCTGAACCCGCGGGCCCGCTACCGCGACCCGATCACCGTCGACGACGTCCTCGCCTCGCCGCTGCAGGTGAGCCCGCTGCACCTGCTCGACTGCTGCCTCGTCACGGACGGGGCCGGCGCCTTCGTCATGACGAGCGCCGAGCGGGCGCGCTCCCTGGCCAAGCCGCCGGTCTACGTGCTGGGTGCAGCCACCTGCACGGACCACATGGTCATCGGCCAGATGCCCGACCTGACCACCACGCCGGGCGCCGTCTCGGGGCCACGGGCGTTCGAGATGGCCGGATTGCAGCCGACCGACGTCGACGTTCTCATGGGCTACGACAGCTTCACCATCACGGCGCTGTTGCACCTCGAGGACCTCGGCTTCTGCAAGAAGGGCGAGGGCGGTCCGTTCGCCGCCGACGGCCACCTCGGGCCGGGAGGCACGCTCGCCATGAACACCAACGGGGGCGGCCTCTCCTTCACCCACCCCGGCATGTACGGCATGTTCCTCGTCACCGAGGCCACGCGCCAGCTGCGCGGCGAGGGGGGCGACCGCCAAGTCGCCGGCGCCGACGTCGCGGTGGCCCACGGCTCGGGGATGTTCCTCTCCGTCATGTCCACGGCGGTCCTCGGGACGGAGGCGACGCTGTGAGCGTGGACGCGCCGAAGGCGACCCCGGCCCGCTTCGAGCCGCCGGTCGGCGTCGAGGGCGGGCCGTTCTGGGACGCCACCCGCGAGGGCCGGCTGCTGGTGCAGTGGTGCACGTCGTGCGACCAAGGCGTCTTCTACCCGCGGGTGTTCTGCCCGCACTGCGCGGCCGGCCGCGACGCCCTCGAGTGGCGGGGTGCCAGCGGTCGGGCAACCGTGTACGCCCCGGGGGTCGAACACAAGCCCGAGGCGGCGGGGGCCTCCTTCTCGAACGGCCAGCCGTACTGTGTCGCCCTGGTCGACCTGGAGGAAGGGGTGAGGATGCTGACCAATGTCATCGGCTGCCCGCCGGACGAGGTCCGCTGCGGCATGCCGGTCACCGTCACCTGGGAGCCGCTCAGCGACGGGCGGCAGCTGCCGCTCTTCCAGCCCGCCGCGGACGCCGGTTCGGGTGACGGCGCGACGGGGTCGTGAGACGGTCATGAGCCTGCCCGACGACAAGCGCGCGGCCGCCGCTCAGGGCATGCTGCACGCGTGGTGGGCGGCGCGGATCCCCGACCACCTGGCCGTCATCTCGCCACACGGCGACCGCACCTACGAGGACCTGAACCACGAGATCAACCGGCTGTCGCGCGCCCTGCGGGCCCGCGGGCTGAAGGAGGGCGACGCGCTCGCCCTCATGTGCACCAACCGGCCCGAGTTCTTGGAGGTCCTCTACGCCGCGCAGCGCATCGGCCTGCGCCTCACGCCGATCAACTTTCACCTGACCGGCGAGGAGGCGTCCTACATCGTCGACAACTGCGAGGCCAAGGCGTTCATCTGCTCGGCCGAGCTCGGCGAGCGCGTCACGATCGCCGCCGACGGTGGGAAGCCGGGGATGGTGAAGATCAACACCGGCGGCTACCTGCCCGGCTTCGAGATGTACAACACCGTGGTCGCCGGCGAGGACGGGTCCGACATCGACGACCCGGTCATGGGCACCCAGATGCTCTACACGTCGGGCACGACGGGACGGCCCAAGGGCGTCCACCGCTCGACGGCGGCCGTCAGCTCGCTCGCCGTCGTCAACTTCTGCGGGTACGACGAGGACTGGGCGACGAGCACCGACGCCCATCTGCTGACGGGCCCGCTGTACCACGCCGCGCCCCTGGCCTTCTCGGTCGCCGTGCCCTTCCTCTACGGCGTGCCGATCGTGGTCATGGACCACTGGGAGGCCACCGAGGCGCTGCGCCTCATTGAGGAGCACGGCGTCACCCACACCCACATGGTGCCGACGATGTTCCATCGCCTGGTCGCCCTGCCCGAAGAGACCCGGCAGCGCTACGACACCTCGTCGCTGCGCTTCATCATCCACGGCGCGGCGCCGTGCCCCGTTCCGATCAAGCAGCGCCTGATCGAGTGGCTCGGCCCGATCGTGGTCGAGTACTACGCCGCCACCGAAGGCCTCGGGACCCTGGTCGACTCGAAGACGTGGCTCGAACACCCGGGGACGGTCGGGCGCCCCCTGGTGCCCGGGTTGGTCAAGGTGGCCGACGAGGACGGCAACGAGCTGCCGCGCGGGGAGATCGGCCTGGTCTTCCTCCAGGCCCCCGCGTCCACCAAGTTCGACTACTACGGCGACGACCAGAAGACCGCCGACGCCTTCCGGGGCGACTACTTCACCCTCGGCGACATGGGCTACATGGACGAGGACGGGTTCCTGTTCCTGACCGACCGCACGGCCAACCTCATCATCTCGGGCGGGGTGAACATCTACCCGGCCGAGGTCGACGCCGTCCTGCTCGAGCACCCGGCGGTCGGCGACGTGGCGACCATCGGCGTGCCCGACGAGGAGTGGGGCGAAGCGGTGAAGGCGGTGGTGCAACCGGAGGAGGGCGTCGAAGGCAGCAAGGAGCTGGCGACGGAGCTGATGGAGTTCTGCCGCAGCCACCTGGCGCACTTCAAGTGCCCGCGCACCGTCGACTTCGTGTCCGAGCTGCCGCGGGAGGATACTGGGAAGATCTTCAAGAGAAAGCTGCGCGAGCAGTACCGGGCGGCCTCGGCCGGCAAATGACCAAAACCAAAGGAGCTGAACAACGTGGGTATCAATGACGGACGGGTCGTCGTCATCACCGGAGCGGGACGGGGCATCGGCCGCGAGCACGCGCTGGCCTTCGCCCGGGAGGGCGCCAAGGTCGTGATCAACGACCTCGGCGGCGAGATGGACGGCTCCGGCTCCTCGACCGGGCCGGCGGGCGAGGTGGTCGACGAGATCCGGGGCATGGGCGGCGAGGCCGTGGCCAACGGCGACGACGTCTCGGACTGGGACGGGGCCGGGCGGCTCATCCAGAGCGCGATCGACAGCTTCGGGACGATCGACGTGCTCGTGAACAACGCCGGCATCCTGCGCGACCGGATGCTGGTCAACATGACGATCGACGAGTGGGACGCCGTGATCAAGGTGCACCTGCGCGGCACGTTCGCCCCGACCCGCCATGCCGTGGAGTACTGGCGTAACCGGACCAAGGCCGGCGACACGAACGACGCCCGCGTGATCAACACGACGTCACCGTCGGGCATCTACGGCAACGTGGGGCAGACGAACTACGGGGCCGCCAAGGCCGGCATCGCCTCGTTCACGATCATCGCCGCCATGGAGCTGGGCCGCTACGGCGTCACGGTCAACGCCATCGCCCCGGCCGCGCTCACCCGCATGACCGAGAACCTCGGCATGGGCGAGGCGTCGGCCGGCCGCAAGCCCGAGGAGTTCGACGCCCTCGACCCGGCGAACATCTCGCCGTTGGTGGTGTGGCTGGGCAGCGGGGAGTCGAAGGACATCACCGGGCGCGTCTTCAACGTCATGGGCGGCAACATCAGCGTGGCCGAAGGCTGGGTCGCCGGCCCCGGCCAGGACAAGCACGACCGCTGGGAGCCCGCCGAGCTGGGCATGGTCGTGCCCGACCTGGTCGCCAAGGCGGCGCCCAACGCCAACATGGGCGGCCGGCGCGGGTAGGTTCGAGCCCATGGTTGTCGAGGCGACCCCTCCGCTGCCGGCCCGGCAGGACGTCGAGGCCACCGTCCAAGTCATTCACGACAACGCGGAGCGGCTGTTCCTGTGGGACTACGAGCGCGACCGCGGCCAACTGGTCACGCTCTACAACAAGGCGATGGGCTCGCAGTGGAACAGCGTGAAGGACCTCGACTGGTCCATCGACGTCGACCCCGAGCGTCTGGTGGCCGAGCAGGACAGCCCGGTGCTCGCGGTGGCGCGGGTAGCGGGCACGCTGCCGGGGTCGCCGATGGCGAAGTGGACGGAGAAGGAGTACTCGCAACTCGGCATCGAGTTCTTCAAGGCGAACCTGTCGCAGTTCATGCACGGCGAGCAGGGAGCCATGATGACGGCGGCCAAGATCGTCGAGACCGTGCCGTGGATCGACGCCAAGTACTACGCGTCGACCCAGACCATGGACGAGGCCCGGCACACGGAGGTGTTCGCCAAGTATCTCCGCACCAAGCTCGGCGACGCGTACCCCATGAGCCCGTTCCTCAAGGCGCAGATCTGGGGGCTGCTCGAGGACCCGCGCTGGGACATCGCGTATCTCGGGATGCAGATCGTGATCGAGTCGCTGGCCCTGGCGGCGTTCGGCGACATGCTGCGGCGCATCAACGAGCCGCTGTTGAAGAAGTTGTTGCGCTACGTGATGTCCGATGAGGCGCGCCACGTCGCCTTCGGCGTGCTGACCCTCTCGGAGTACTACCGGGACCTGAGCGAGGCCGAGCTGAAGGAGCGCCAGGAGTTCCTCGTCGACGCCACGCTGAACCAGCGGGCGCGCGCCACCACGCCCGAGGTGTGGGAGCGGTTGGGGACGACCGGCGAGGCCGTCCTCCCGTTCATGTTGCAGGCGGCGGAACAGATGCAGACCAATCTCCTGGGCGGGTTCGCCCGTGGGTTCTTCGCCAAGCTGGTGCCGAACGTGCGCAAGCTCGGGCTGCTCGACGCCAACAACGGCTACCTGCGCGAGCGGTGGGGTGCGGCGGGCCTGCTCGAGTTCGAGTTCGCCGACGACACGGGGTCCGACTACGAGGCGTACGACGCGGTGGCCCAGGACCGCGCGACGGCGCCGGAGGCCGCCGAGACCGCGCCCAGCGGGTGAGTCGCCTCGGAGCTATCGCCCGATCGCCCCGAAGCGCCTGGCGGCCGGCCCAGGTCGACGCGGGCGCCACCGGTCTCAGCCCGGGTCGGCCGGCGGGCGGGCCGCGGCCTAGCGGGCCGGCTTGAGGCTGGTCAGCGTCGACAGCATGTTCTCGCTGTAGCGCACGCCGCCGGCGGTCACGCCGACCTCCTCCTTCTCCTGCACGATGAGGCCGCTGCTCGGGACGATCCAGAAGTCGGTCGGGTTGGTGCCGGCCTGACCGCCGTCGAAGGTGAGCGTGAAGCGGGTGTGCTCCACGGTGACGGCGTGACCGCCGACGGTGATGGTGGTCCGGCCGAGCGCCTCTCCGGCCAGCATGACCCTCTCGGTCGGGCTCTGCAGCGCACACGTGGCGGACCACTTCTGCCCCGTCGTGGCATAGGCGGGCAAGAGGTACGCCGTGGCGGGGCACTCGACCGTCGACGTCGTGTCCGAGCCCGCGATCGACTCGTTGGTCACGAGGCGCGGCACGCCGAAGCCACCGTTGGCGCTCGGGCACACCGTCGTGGTCTCCGTGTGCTCGGTGATCGGCACCCAGCTGATCGTGGCGCAGCTTCCGCCCTGCACGATCATCGAGGTGGTGGCGGGGAACGAGCGCGCCACGCCCATCAGGCTCAGGCTCTCGCCCCCGGTGGTGCGGTACGTGTAGACGCCCGGCGCGGGCAGGTGGTCGCGCAGCGTCGAGAGCATCTTTTCGGTCTGCTCCCGCCGATAGATCCGCAGCGCCTCGCGCAGGCCGACGGGTGACGACACGGTGCGGAAGACGAGGGCCCAGGCTGTTCCGCCAGCGGAGCTGACGATCACGAAGGCCAGGATCAGGACCGACAGCAGCCGGTGCTGCTGGACCCAGTGCCAGAGGATCACGCTCAAATCCTACCCCGGGGGCGCGGAACGCAACCTGACCGTCACGTCAGCCCCGGGTCCGCCGGGTCAGCGCCGCTCGGGCACCCAGTTGCCGTGGAACCCCGCCGGGACGCGCTGGGGGAGCTCGACGACCGCCTGCGGCTCGCCGGTCGGGTCCGCCGCGTTGAGGATGTGCAGGGCCGACGTGCCGGCGGCGGACGAGTGCACCAGTGCGAGCAGCCATCCGTCGTCCTCGGCGGCGTCAGCGGCGCGCGGGACGAAGACCGCTTCGCCCACGCTCGCGTCGCGCCCGAACGACCGTTCGACCGACGTGCCGCGCTCGAAGTCGTGGCACACGAGCAGCGACTCGGTCCCGAGGATGTCGTCGGACCGGCTGACGGCCACCGCGTAGCCATAGCGGTGGCGCCGTCCGACCACCCGCTCGTCGACCCGTGGGAACTCCTGCCCGCGATCGTCGAGGCGCTCCTCCTTGACGGCGCCGCCGTGCCCATCGAGATGCCAGCGCTCGAGTGTGGGCGCACCCTCGCTGGGGCCCAACAATTGCGTGCGGAACATGGAGGGGTGCCGGACGACGTCGAGGACGACGCCGTCGCCGCCGGGCTCGTCGTACGCGTTCATGACGTGGAACACGTAGCACGACCCGACGTCGTGCCAGACGACCTCGGTCGAGTCGCCGTCCCGGGGCAGCAAGCCGACCCGGGACCGGTAGCCCTCCTGCCAGCGGTAGGGGAAGCTGGCACCCGCGGCGGCGGCCTCCATGCTGAAGGTCACGGGCAGGTCCAGCAGCACCACCGAGCGTTGGGTGATGGCGCAATCGTGCAGGCTGACGGGGCCGCCCATCGTGACCCGGCGGGCCGACCGGATCCGGGCCTGCGCGTCGAGGATGGTCACCTCGACGTCGTCGCCCCAGCCGAAGAAGTACGACACGGCATAGAGCTCGCCGCTCTGCGGGTCGCGCTTGGGGTGCGCGGTGTAGCCACCGGTCAGCGTGCCGTCGAAGTCGCACGCCCCGACGGTCGCGAGCTCGTCGGTCAGCTCGTAGGGCAGCGCGCCCGCCTCCACGATGGCGAACGTGCGGCCCGCATGACCGATGACGTTGGTGTTCGCAGCGAAATCCATGCCGCCGTGCACCGGGCCGGGCCTCGGCGTCTCGCCGAGCGCCCGGGCCACCTCGGCCGAGCGCACCCAGCGGTTCCGGTACCACTCGGCCCTCCCGTCGCGCAGGCGGATCCCGTGCACCATGCCGTCGCCCGTGAACCAGTGGTACCTCGCCGGATCCGGCGCCGTCGCCGGGTTGGGCCCGTTGCGCAGGTACCGCCCGCACAGCTCCACGGGGATGGCACCGGTGACGGCCAAATCGGTCGCCGTGACCTCTTCGTACACCGGGCCATAGTTCCCCTGCAGGTACGGATTGGTGACGGTGGTCATGCGTGGCCCCCAACGTTGCGGACGAACGAGACCCCCAGGTTAGGCACGAAAGGGCGGGTGGACAACGTGTGACCTTTTCGAGGCAGCCCCTGGCAGAAACGCCCATCCGCCGACAGGGCCGCGCTATGGTTCTCCCCCGAGGGCACCACCACAACAGTTTGGAAATCCCTCTGGCTCGCAAGAGCTACCGGCCATGGCCCCCGAAGAACAGGGCCAAATCTGGCCAGGAGAGGAGTGGATTTTCAATGGCTACTGGTTCCGTGAAGTGGTTTAACGGTGAGAAGGGCTTCGGCTTCATCACCCAGGACGGTGGAGGCCCCGATGTGTTCGTGCATTACAGCGCGAT
>DASZMN010000064.1:0-29517 GCA_035551835.1 Acidimicrobiales bacterium
CGGCCGAGTATCCCCACCTCACCGAGTTCACGGTCGAGCACGTCTTGAAGCCCGGCTACGACTACGGCGCCGAGTTCACGTTCGGGCTCGAAATGATCCTTGACGGCTTGGAGCGAGCCCGCACCTCGGCCTGACGCGGCAGTGCCCCGACGCCCGGTCCTCGACCGGTGGGGGCAATCCGCACAGTGCCGCCCCCCCGGTCCGCTCCTTGACGGCCTTACGTTGTAAGTGTACGATACTTACAACGTAAATACGATGAACGGAGTGACCATGACGATCGCAACGCTCGACCGGTCGACGGGACGCACACCCGCCACGTCCGTGGGCACACGGGCCGCTCCGGTGTCGGCCGGGACCTCCACGAACGGGACGGCCGGTCTCGTCGGATTGTGCTTTCTCGTTGCCACCTTCACCTTTGCCATCGGTAACGCGCTCATCCGCCCGTCGCTGTCGAGCGCGACCGCGCACCGCGGCTCCATGGCCGGCGCACTCCTTCTCGGCTTTGGCGGCGTCGCGGTCGCCGTCAACGGTGTGGCCATGCGGCGAAAACTCTTGCCGTCGACGCCGCTCCGCTCGAGGGCCTACTCGGCCTTGCGGGGTGCGGAGTGCCTCACCCTCCTGGCGGTCGCCGTGTCTTTGATCACCGGCCACAGACAGTGGAACGGCTATGTGCTGGCCGTGTACGCCGTGTCGGGCGCCGCGGGGCTCGTCCTCTCCTCCGCCCTGTTGACATCGAAGATCGTGCCGAGGAACCTCTCCCTTCTCGGTCTCGTCGGCTACCCGATCTTCTTGGCGGGAACCGCCTTGGCCGTGTGGCACGTGATCGGCGTGACACATGGCGTCGGGATGCTGGCGCTGGTTCCGGGCGGCCTCTTCGAGTTGATCCTGCCGATCTGGCTCTTCACCAAGGGGTTCGGGTCGCACGAGATCGCGACCTGACCGGAGAGCTCAGTCGGCGGTGCGCGTGGCGCGCTCTCCCGACCAGGCCTTCAGCGGTCCGGAGCCAAAGCCGATCGGAGGGCGGCGACCTCCAGCTCGAGGTGCCCCCCTTCGCGGGGTTGATAGAGGGGACCGGTTCCGTCGGACAGCAACGCCCGGAGCCGGGCGATGCCGCGCACGTCGACTGGATCGTCCGACGCCAGCCGGTCGGCCAGTGACTCGAGCTGGGCGCGAACGCGGCGCACCGCGGCACGGTTGAGCGGCACCGGGCGCAGGCGGCCCGCGGGAGCCTCGGCCCGGGCCACGACGTGCCGCAGGCTCCGCGACAGAAGCCGGCGTTGCGAAGGTGCGCAGAGGTGCTCGGCGTGCAGGGCCAGCGCCACGTCCGACTCGGGCGACGCCCCCGCAGCCAGGGCGGCGTCCAGGGCACCCGCCCGCAGGCGAACCACCAGCCGCTCGCGCCAGCCAGCGTGCCGCAGTGCCAGATCTCCGTCCTGTTCGAGCAGCACGATCATCGGTCCTCCCCGCGGTCCGACCCACCCGTCGGCAGAGTCATGACCACCAAATGCATTATGGGCGTCATGCCATGACCAGTCAAGCCGATTTAACAGTCACGATCCCGTATCATGGGAGGATGGCGCTGCCGAGTTGGGTCCCGGCGATTGAGACGAAGCCGGCCCCCGTGCCGCTGCTCCTGGTGCAGTCGTTCGTCAACACCTGGGAGGGCGATACCGGCATCGACCTCCTGGCGGACCTGGGCAGTGCCACGACCTGGCTCAGGGAAGCCGGCCTCGTCGCAGGCGCGTTCGGGTCGGACGAGCTCGCGGAGGCCCGCCTCCTTCGTGAATCGATTCGCGCCCTGCTGGTGCGCAACGCCCAGGGCGAGGTGCCCGACGACGCGGAGCGACGTGCCGTCTCCGCCCTCGCCAAGGAGTGTCGTTACCGCTCTGTCTTCACTCCCGATGGTGGCGTCGAACTGGAGCCCGAGCCCGGAGCCCATTCGCTGACCGCGACCCTTCTCCTCCTGGTGCACAACGCGCAGCGCGACGGGACCTGGGCGCGCCTCAAGTCCTGCCGCAACCCCGACTGTCAGTGGGCGTATTACGACCGGTCGCACGCGAGCCGCGGCGCCTGGTGCGACATGGCGGTGTGTGGCAACCGGATCAAGAACCGCAACCTGCGGTCGCGGCGCTCGGGCCAACCGACGGCCTGACCGCGCACGGCCCGGGCGTCACCGGACGAGCGCGGCCGCGCCCAGCCCGAGCGGCGCCAGCAGCCACCCCCATCGCACCGCCGCGACGACGACCTCGGAGCGGTAGCCGTAGAGCACGGCGAGCTGGATCGGTTGGAACGACGGCGCGCTCAACGCGGTGAGGACGGCGACGACGGCGAGCGCGGTCGAGCCCGACAGCGCCGCCACCGACGTGACGACGAGGAAGTAGGCGACGCGCAGCATGGTCAGCCAGGCCCACCGGCGGATGGCGTGGTCGGAGCGGGGGACCGAGATGTTGTGCGGGTGGATCACCGACCCGGTGAACAGCGCCGCACCCGAGAAGGCCAAGAGCGGGCCGGCCAGCGTCAGCACGTCGGCCGTCCACCCGGGCGCGGTGCTCACGACGAGGAGCAGCAGGCCCACGACCGAGGCCAAGACGGGCGACTGGTCGACCCACGAGGTGGCCCGGCGCTGACGGTGGGGCGCGTCGCGCCGCATCAGGTGCACGCACACCCCGCCCCAGAGCGAGGTGATGACGTTGGCGAGCACGGCGATCATCGCCCCTGCCGAGCCGGCGAACGCCGTGGCGGCCGGCACCACCCAGAACCCGCTGTTGGGGCTCACGGCCCAGGCCTCGAGCGCGCCGTCGCCCCGGCTGCGCGGGCCCCGTGAGGCCAGGGCGGCTACGAGCATCAGCCACATCCCCGCGGCCAGTGCCAGCGGCCCGACAAGCTCGCCGGCCGAGGTCAGGCGCCAGGCCGCGACGAGCGACAAGGTGGCCGATGTGACGAGAATCTGGACTCGCAGCACGACGGGCCAGACCCGCTGGATGGTGGGTCCGCCCCGCGCCGCACCCCAGCCCAAAAGCGCGCCCACCAGGAAGCAGACCAGGCTGAGCACGCCCAGATACTGCCTCGCCCAGGGGGAGCGCCCGCCCCGCGATGGTCTTCGCCCCAGAGGATAAGGTGCCCCGGTGCACACTCAACGGATTCATGAGGTGCTGGCGGAGGCGATTGTCGGGCGTCACTTGCTAACGCACCCGTTTTACCGTCGTTGGGAAGCCGGAACCCTCACCGAGGGCGAGTTGGCTGCCTACGCGGAGCAGTACCGCCACATCGAGCGCGAGCTGCCGGTGACCCTGTCGGCCATCGCATCGGCGCTGCCCGAGGGCCGCGCCCGCACGTTGGTCGAGGCGAACCTGTCGGACGAGCTCGGGTCGCCCGAGCCACACGTGCAGCTCTTCGAGTCGTTCGCCAAGGCGGCCGGGGCGGAGCCGGATGCACCGGCCACCCCGTCCACGGCGGCGTTGCTTGCGCTCGTGCGCACGGCGGCGGCAACGGACCCCGCGGCGGCGCTGGCCATGGTGGCGGCGTACGAGATCCAGGCCGCCGACATCGCGGCGTCCAAGTCGGATGGGCTGCGTCGGCACTACGGCATGGAAGCAGAAGGCACGCGGTTCTGGGACGTGCATCGCACCCAGGAGGTTGACCACGCCGGCTGGTCGATGGAGGCGCTCGGTGAGCTGGGCGCCGATCCCGACCTCGTGCAGGTGGCGGCGATCGTCTCGGCGGACTCGTGGTGGCTCTTCCTCAACGAGCGCGAGGAGCTCGCGCCCGCCGTCGCCGCGTCCTGACGCGGCTCAGCCGGGGCTGAGCGGTCCGTACCGCGCCGACGCCTCGGCGAAGGCGGCGGACCGCTCTCGATAGTCGCCAAAGCGCCCGAAGCTCGGCGCGGCGGGCGACAACAGGACGACGCCACCGGCCGTCGACCACGCGTACGCGGCGTCCACCGCCGCCTCGAGCCCGTCGGCGTCCACCACCTCGACGCGCCCGTTGCTGGCCGACCTGACGGCGCTCCCGATGCGCGGGCCGTTGTCGGGCATGGTCACGACGAGCGTCGGCGCCGTGCGCTCGGCCACCGTCCGCGCCAGCGGCTCGTAATCGACGCCGCGGTCGTGGCCGCCGACGAGCAGCGCGACCGGCCGGTCGGCGTAGGCGGCGAGAGCGGCCTGCGCCGGCAGCACGTTGGTCGAGAGGCCGTCGTCGACGAACTCGACGTCGCCGACCCGGCCGAGCGAGCGGAACCGGCTGGGCAGGCCGTCGAACCCGGCGGCCGCCCGGTCCAACGCCTCTTCGTCCGCCGCCCCGGGGATCCCCAGCCCGACGAGCACGGCCCGCGCGATCGAGGCGTTGCGCGCGTTGTGCGGGCCGGCCAGCCCCAGCGCGGACGACCACCCCGCATCGCGTGCGACCTCTCCCGCGTCGACCCAGCGGACGTGCGCGCCGAGCGCGCCGGCCTGCGCGCGCAACCGTTCGTCGGAGCCGTCCGCCACCGCCACCCGCACGCCCGGCTTGGTGCACAGCGAGAGCTTGTCGGCGTAATAGCGCTCGACCGTGCCGTGCCAGTCGAGGTGGTCGGGCGACAACGACGTCACGGCGACGACGTGGGGCGCCACCTCCAGGTCGGGCACCTGGAAGCTCGAGGTCTCAATGATCCAATACTCCGCGTCGTCCTCGGCCGGGTCCCAGGGCGGCCGTCCGATGTTGCCCCCGGCACGCGCGTCGTAGCCCAGGCCGGTCAGCAGGTGAACGGCGATCGCCGTCGTGGTGCTCTTGCCCTTCGTGCCGGTGATGCAGGCGAGCCGCGACGGATCCGCTTCGGCGACGAACAGGCCCAGACCACCACAGACCGCGACCCCGGCCGCCTCGAGCACCCCGACGTCGGGCCGGTAGCGGCTGATCCCCGGGCTCTTGACGACCACGTCGCACGCCCGCAGGGCGTCCAAGCCTCCGACCGCCGTCGCGCGCACGACGAGGCCGTCCACCTCGGGCGCGGCCGGCGTGTCGTCCACCAGCGTCGGGACCACGCCCAGGGCCGCCAGCCGACGGAGGCTGGCTTGCCCCTCGACGCCCAGTCCCCAGACGCCGACCGACGCGTCAGCGAGCGCGGACCAGGAGATCGGCTGGCGCATAGCGCTCCGGGATGTGATGCGGCGCTCGCGGCGCGAGGAGGGCCGCCGCGTCCGAAGGCGGCGCCGGCGTGACCCGATCGACCTCGGCGCGCCAGGCCCGGAGGCGTGAGCTGTCGGCGCGGTCCTCCCGCGCGACGGCCAGGAGCACCGCGGCCCGGCACTCCTCGATGTCCCCGACGCATTCGAAGGGTCTGGCCCCGTCGCCGAGCCCGAGGAGGGCGCGGAAACGGACCTCGTTGGCCGGATTCTCGAGCGGCTCGGTCCCGTCGAAGACGGCCTCGAGCTCGGCGCGTCCCATGAACGGCGAGAGGATCAGGTCGATGAAGCAGCACTTGTCGCACTCGCCGCACCAGTGGTCGAGCCGGTGGGCCGGGTCCTGGTGGAAGGCGCGGTTACAGCTGCGAAAGGCGTGGTGGTACTCGGGCAGCCGGGCGAAACGCTCCGCCACCCACAGCTCGGTGCGCGGGCGGAGATACGAGAACACCGACAATCCGGGACCGACGGCCCCCTGCACGAACGCTTCGAACAACTGCTCGAACTCGTCGCCCTTCGACCACTGGTGGTTGATGGCCAGCCCGTCGACGACGAGCGTCGGCACCGAGGCCGACCACTCGTTCGAGAGCACGACCGCGTCGCGCCCGAGCAGCGTCGCCGCGACGACGGCCGCCCCGCTGATGACGGCGGTCACCGGCACGTGCCCGTTCAGGAAGCCGAGCTCGTCCGAGCGCCGCACGAGCGGGTCGATCTCCCGGGCCACATGGACCACCGGCAGCCCGGTCACCGCGGCGGCGTCCTCGATCGCGGCGAAGCGGTCACCCGGGGGGTGGACGACGAAGAGCGCGGCGTCGGGGTGATCGGGGGCCAGCTCGGCCACGGTCACGATCGAGTCGATGCCCCCGCCGAAGGGGATCAGCGGCCGCCCCGGCTCGGGGTCGTAGGCACCCACCGTCTCGGGCGCGCCGGTCGTGGCGGCGTCCGGCCCCTCCACGCCCAGGTCGCGCAGGTCCAGCCCGTTGCGGTAGGCGAACTCGCCGAGGCCACCGACGTAGTAGCGGGCGAGGAAGGCGCGCTCGGCGGGGGTACTGGGCTGCTCGCCCAGGTCGACCACGGGCGCCGCCACCGTCTTGTAATAGGAGACACCCGCCAGCAGGAAGAGGATGCGCACGGCCGCCCGGACCGCCGGATCGTCCCAGTTCCCCCCCGGTCCGAACGTGTAGCGCTCGGTGAAGGCGTGGTCCTGTGTCGAGTACCGGCAGGTGACGACGCCGGACGTGGGGTCGACTCCGACCCCGTCGTAGCGGAACTGGTCGTGGGCTGACATGGCGAAGGGGGAGAGTGCCGCGCCGTTGCGTGGCCGTCCCATGCTACGGCCCCGGTTCGGACGGACCGGGCGTCGAACGCCCCGGACTCACCCGACGAGGCGCGCCAGCAGGGCGAACCGGCCGCACGGTCGGGCCGCTCGATCGCTGAAGAACCGCTCGTCCGCGGTCGTGACGCCGCAGGAGGTGATGTGCCCAGCCCGAACATCGCCGAGGCGTAGCTGCTGGCGGTTCGCCGCCACCAGGTCGACGAGCCAGTGCCCCGGGCCGTCCGGCCGCGCCACGTCCGGGTCGAGCGCGGACGCCCCGGCCGCGTCGTCGAGCGCGTGCCGCACCTCGTCGGTCACTTGATACCCCTCGGGCGCCACGGCCGGCCCCATCCAGGCGCGGATGCGCCCACGCGCCGCGCCCCGCTCCACCATGGCATCGAGCGCGGCGCCGGCCACCCCGGCCGCGGTCCCGCGCCACCCGGCGTGCACCACGGCCAGCACCCCCGCCCGCTCGTCGACCAGCGCGAGCGGCACGCAGTCCGCGACCATGATCACCAACGCGACGCCGGGCGTCGCCGTAACGAGGACGTCAGCGTCGGCGACCGCATCGTCGTCCGCCGTGGTGCCCCGGCCGGCGTCGACACCTCCGACCACCGCAACGCCGGCGCCGTGCACCTGGCGGGCGAACACCAGCCGGGAGAGCTCCACGCCGAACGCGCCGGCGGCGAGCCTCCGGTTGACTGCGACGTCGGCCGGGTCGTCGCCCACGTGCAGGCCGAGGTTGAGCGAGTCGTACGGCGCACGCGACACGCCCCCCCGTCTCGTCGTCACCGCCACCTCCACCCCCAGAGCGCCGGCGTCGACCCAACGCAGGAGCGGGAGCTCGGCATCCGGCACGAGCCCGACCATATCGAGCCGCCGGGTCGGTGCCGCCGGAACCGTCCCGGCGGCGGGGCGCTGACTCAGGAAGCCTCGCTCTCGTCCCACATGGTGGTCGGGACGAGGGAGAGCAGCGGTCGCGGCGCGCGTCGCCGGGACGCGCGGGCCGGCTCCAGGTCGGCGAAGCCGTAGAGCTCTGCCGTGTCGACGGACGTCTCGAGGTGGGTCGACGCGGCTGAGCCGATCCGGGCCGCCTCTTCGAGGCCGAGCACCGCGCCGAGCGACTCGCCCGCCTCGAGCGCGGCGAAGAGGACCCCGAGGGACTCGAGGGAGAAGCCCCGGTCCTGGAGCCCGAGGATGGCGCGCAGGCGCGCCAGGTGAAAGGGTCCGTACAGGCCCGTGCGGCCGCGCAGCTGCGGATGGGGCAGCAGCCCGAGCGTCTGCAGCGAGCGGACGTGCCGGGCGGTGGTGCCAGCGGCCGAGGCCAACTCGTCGATGGTGAGATCGTCCGCCTCGTGGTCTGCGCTCGGTCCCACTTGACAAGTATGACAGAGTTCTATGTAACATCAAATACCGTCAATATGGCTGACCAGAACGGTGGCCAGAACGGTGGCCAGAACGGTCACCAGAACCGTCACCAGAACCGTCACCAGAAACGAGGTGCTGAGAGATGGCGCTGAATCCCGAAGCCGTGGGCTCGGTCTCTGAGCCGATCGAGCGGTCCTGGACCAGCAAGGACGCGCTGCTCTACGCGCTGGGCGTCGGAGCCGGCAGCCTCGACCCAACCGGGTTCGAGCTGGACCTGACCACCGAGAACTCCCAGGGCGTCACCCAACGGGTCCTGCCGACCTTCACCACGATCGTCGGGCAAGGTGGCGGGACCAGAAGCTCCCTTGGCGAGTTCGACCCCGCCATGCTGGTCCACGGAGAGCAGGGGATCCGCCTGCACGGGGAGATCCCGCCCGACGGCACCGTCTCGGTGACCTCAAAGGTCGCGGGCATGTACGACAAGGGGTCGGCCGGCCTCGTCGTGCTCGAGGGCGAGGCGCGCCACGCCGACACGGGCGAGCTCGCGTTCAGCACACGCACCGCGCTGTTCATCCGGGGCGCCGGCGGATTCGGCGGGCCGCGCAACCCCGAGGGCGACGAGGAGAGCGCGCTGGCGGGGGAGCCCCTGCCGACGCGCGAGCCCGACGAGGTGGTGACCTACTCGACGCGCCCCGACCAGGCGTTGCTCTACCGCCTGAGTGGCGACCGCAACCCGTTGCATTCCGACCCGACCTTCGCTAAGCGGGCCGGCTTCGACCGCCCCATCCTCCACGGGCTCTGCACCTACGGGTTCACCGGGCGCGCGTTGTTGCACACGATCTGCGCATCCGATCCGGCGCGCTTTGGTGCCATGCGGTCGCGCTTCTCCAAGCCGACCATGCCGGGCGACACGCTCACCGTCTCTGTCTGGGACATCGGCGACCAGTCGAAGGGGACCTATAGGTTCCGCACCGAGACACAGCGCGGTGAGACCGTGATCGATGCGGGGCTGTTCCAGCTCGCTTAGAGGACCAGGCACCTCGCCGGCGCAGCCGGCGGCCGCTTTCTCAGGCGCGGCAGTCCGCGCACACGCCGAAGATCTCGACGGTGTGGGTGACGTCGGTGTACCCAAGCTGGGACGCGGTGGACTCGGCCCAGCGCTCCAGGTCCGGCACCTCCACCTCGGAGCCGCGGCCGCACTGACGGCACACGACGTGATGGTGATGCTGGTCGCTGTGACAGCGTCGGTAGACGAGCTCACCGTCGGCCGTCTGCAGCGCGTCGAGCCGACCCTCCTCGGTGAGCAGCGCGAGGTGCCGGTACACCGTGGTCAGGCCCACGGTCTTGCCCGCCCCACGCAGCTCCGCGTGGATGTCCTGCGCGCTGCGGAAGTTGTCCGAGCCGAGGACCACATTGAGCACGGCTTGCCCCTGGCGTGTCTGGCGGCTGGGCCGAACCGTTTGTTCCGAGCGCTCAGCCATGGGTCAACTCTGCCAGCTCGGGAGCGACGGCTCGGTTCCGTCGCGCCGCGGCCAGGGCGGGACCGAGCGCCCGGGCCAACAGGTAGAAGGCGAAGCTAATGGTCACGATCAGCACGCTCGGTTTGACGCTGGCGAATTGGAAGCTGAGCAGGAGGCCGCCGTCGGCCGCGACGACCGCCATCCCGATGGAGAGCATGGTGACCGCGAGTGGGCTCGCGCTCAACCGCTGCGCCGCCGCCGCCGGGGTGATGGCCAGGCTGAGCACGAGGAGGGTGCCGACGACCTGCGCGGCGAGCGTGACGGTGATCGCCAGCACGAACAGGAACACGATGCCGAGCACGCCGGTGCGGACGCCGCGGGCCAGGGCGACATCGGGATCGACGGACGCGAAGAGCAGCGGCCGCCACATCACGGTCAGGACCACGACCACGGCCACGGCGATGGCACCGAGCAGGACGATCTGGCTCGTGCTGACCCCGAAGATGTTGCCGAAGAGGATGTTCAGCGCCTCGCTCGCGTAGCCGTGGTAGTAGCCGAGCAGGAAGACCCCGAGCCCGAGGCCGGCGGCCAGGATCACGCCGATGGTCGAGTCGCGTTCCGAGGCGCGCTGGCCCAACAGTCCGATCAGGCCGGCCACCACGAGCGCGCCGACGAGGGCGCCGGCCAGCGGGTTGTCGGCCACGAGCAGACCGGCGACGGCGCCGGTGAAGGCGAGCTCGCTGGCCCCGTGGACCGCGAAGGCCATGGTGCGGGTGATCACGAACGGGCCGATCAGCCCGCAGCTGAAGGCAACAAGAAAGGCCGCCTCGAGCGAGTGCTGCGCAAAGGGGAACTGGAGATAGAAGCCGATACCCATTGCCCTCAGTGCCCGTGCTCGTGGTGCGCGTGGGCGCCGGGCTCGGTAGGCAGCTCGTCCTCGGCGCTGACGACCAGGTAGCGGTCGCGCACCTTCACGACATCGACCTCGATCCCGTACAGATCGCTCAGGCGCTCGCTGGTGAGGATCTCGGCGGGAGCCCCAATGGCCCAGCGGCCCCGCACCAGGTACAAGATGCGGTCAACGTACGGCAGGACCGGGTTGATCTCGTGGGTCACGAACAGCACGGGCGTACCCGCGTCCCGCCGGCGGTCGTCGATCAGGCGGGTGACGGCGCGCTGACTGGCCAGGTCGAGCGCGAGCAGGGGTTCGTCGCATAGCAGCACCTTGGGGTCGCCGAGCAGCGCCTGGGCGATCCGGAGCCGCTGCTGCTCGCCCCCGGACAACAGCCCGACGGGTGCATCGGCGTAGGCCATGGCCCCCACCGCTTCGAGCGCGGCCTCGACCCGCCGCCGGACGGCGCGGCGGTGCAGCGGGATGCCCCAATGGTGGCCGTCCACCCCGAAGCGCACCAGGTCGCGGCCGCGGATCGGAAGGCCGCGGTCGAAGGCCTGTTGCTGCGGGACGTACCCGAGATCCGGGTTGCCCCGCGCCGGCGACTTGCCGTTCACACGGACAACCCCCCCGGCCAAGGGGACGAGACCGAGCAGCACCTTCAACAGGGTCGTCTTCCCCGTGCCGTTGGGGCCGAGCACGGCGAGGAATTCGCCGTCCGCAACCGCGAGGTCCAAGTCCGACCACAGGGTCCGATTTCCCAAGCGGACGGTGGCGTGCTCGAGCTCGATGCGCGGACCTCCCATGTGACTACGGGCTCCGGCTCTCTTGGAGCGCGTGGAGGAGATCGGTCATCTGCGACTCTTGCCACTGCTGATAGGTGGCCGCCGAAGCCGGCATGGTCTCGG
The DNA here is from genome assembly GCA_035551835.1 of Acidimicrobiales bacterium. Classification (GTDB taxonomy): domain Bacteria; phylum Actinomycetota; class Acidimicrobiia; order Acidimicrobiales; family RAAP-2; genus Bog-473. The sequence continues at coordinate 11,100 of DASZMN010000064.1, forward strand.
AGACCCCGACCACCGGGATGCCATGTTGCTTCGCCAAGGCGCGCATCTGTGTCGTCACCGGCGTCACCGTCTGCACGTTGTAGAGGAGCACATTGATGTCGTGGTTGGTCAGCAGCTCGCGCATGGCCACGGTGTCGGCGGCGCCCGGGTCAGTGCCGTCTTCGACTGCTCGTGCAAAGCCGGGAGGTGTCTTGACGTCCAGATCGGCCGCGGCCAGGAGGTAGCCAGGGACGCGCTCGGTGTAGGCGACCGAGACGTTGTGGAAGCGCTGCTTGATGGTGGCCAGGGTCGTGTCGAGTGGCTTCAGTGACGAGTCGAACGTGGTCAGGTTCTTGGCGAAGGTGGAGGCGTCATTTGGCGCCGCCCTAGTCAACGCCGCGGCGATGGCCGCCGCGACGGTGGGGACGCGAGGGATGTTGTACCAGAGGTGTGGATTCGGATCGCTGCCGGTGACGTGGAGCACCGAAGCCGCGTTCACGATGCGTGGCTGGCCCGCGTCGGCACTGAGCAACGAGCCCATCCAGGTGTCGTAGCCGGCGCCGTTCTCGATGACGACCTGCGCCTGGGCCAACAGGGCGGCGTCGTGCGCATTGGTCTCGAAGAGATGGGGGTCCGCCGTCGGGCTGGTGATCAGGGAGGTGACCTGGACGTCGCGCCCGCCGATCTGCGCGGCGATGTTGCCCCAGAAGTTCTCGGCTGCCACCACATGGACGGGCGCCGCCTGGGCGCCGGCCGCCGGCGGGAGCGCGGTCACGAGACCTGCCATCAGTGCCGGTCCGCACAGGGCGAGGACGGCACGACCCTTTGTTCGCTGGAGGTTCATGCGTTCCATATAACCATAACCGTAATCATTTCGGATAATCGCGGGAGACGGAGCGCTGGCTCGGGGGGTTCCACCAGGCGGGGCGCCCGATCGGTGCAGACCGTCCGCCTGCTCTGCCGCGCCGTTTGGCGACCGCGGAGGGGCCCGAGCCGTAGAAGGGCACGGCCATATACAGGCGGCCCAAGCCCCGGGACCACGGCGTATACGGGTGGGCGGGGCCCGCCGCCTCCGGCGCGAACACAGCGCGAGGGCGTGCACCGACCGGCCGGCGGCCCCAACCCGGGCCGGGAGTCAGCCGAAAAGCAGTGAGTAGTCGGCCCCGCGGCGCAGGTGGTGTCCCCCGTCCACGCCGAGCGTCTCGCCCGTGACGAAGGAGGACTCGGGGCCGATGAGGTAGCGGACCGCGGAGGCCACGTCCTCGACCGTGCCGACGCGTCGAAGCGGCATCTGGGCCAGGTAGTCGTCGAGCAGCGGCCCGCCACCCGTGATGAACGACATCAGCTCGTCGTCGATGATGCCCGGGGCCACCGCATTGACCCGGATCCCCAGGGGCCCCAACTCCTCACCGGCCGTCTCGGCCAGGAAGCAGATGCCGGCCTTCGACACCCCGTAGGCCCACAGGTGCGGGTGCGGGAACCGACCGGCGCCCGAGGACATGAGCACGATGGCGCCGCGCCCGCCATGGGCCGCGTCGATCTCCTGGGTCTGCATGGCCAGCGCCCCGTGCTTCACGCAGATGACCGAGCCCATCAGGTTGAGGTCGATGGTGGCCCGGACCGCCGCCACGTCCGCGTTGAGGACCGACCCGAGATGCAGGGACCCGCCCGCGCACGCAAAGAGGCCGTCGAGGCGTCCGGTCGCCTCACGCGCCGCGGCCACCGCCTCGGTCACCTGCTCTTCGACCGTGACGTCGGCCACGACGTAGCGCGCCGTCGCACCGTTGGCGACGACCGCCCCGATGCGCGCCACCGCGTCGGCGAGCTTCTGCTCCGTGCGGCCGCAGATGGTCACGTGCGCGCCGTCGGCGGCGAGGCGCTCGGCCGTGGCCAGGCCGATGCCGCTGCCCCCGCCGGTGACGAGGACGGACCAGCCGGCGATGCCCCCCGCTCCGGGTCCGGCCATCAGACGGGGCCGGCGCCCACCGGGGCCGACGGAGTGAACTCGACGGGCATCTCCTCGATTCCCGAAATGAAGTTCGCGGCGCGGCGCGGCAACGCGGTCCGCTCGACCGACAGGTGCAGATCGGGCAGGCGGGCCAGCAGGCGCTCGACCATCACGCGTAGCTCCAAGCGGGCGAGCTGGTTGCCCAGGCAGAAGTGGGCGCCGAAGCCGAAGGCCAGGTGGGGGTTGGGGCTGCGCGTGATGTCGAAGGTCTCGGGGTCGTCGAAGACCGCCTCGTCCCGGTTGGCCGAGGGGTAGAGCAGCAGGATCTCGTCGCCCTGCCGGATCTGCGCGCCCGCCAGTGCGACGTCCCGGGTCGCCGTCCGGGCCATGTTCTTGATCGGCGACACCCAGCGCAGCATCTCTTCGACCGCGCCGGGCATGAGGCCGGGCGGGTCGGCGGCCAGCCGCTCCCTCTGGTCGGGATGGGCGAGCAGTTGCTCCATCCCGCCGCTGATGACGTGACGGGTCGTCTCGTCGCCGCCGATCAGGATGAGCAGGGTCTCGTGCACGAGCGAGTCGTCGTCGAGCGAGTCGCCGTCGATCTCGGCGTGGCACAGGACGCCGACGAGATCGTCGGTCCGCTTGGCGGCCCGGCGCGCGGCCAACACCGGGTTGATGTACTGCGTGTACTCCGCGAACGCGGTGGCGGCGTTGTCCAGCGCGGCCGGGTCGGGCGAGCCTTGGCCCTTGAGCATGTCGTCGGACCACCGCAACAGGTCGTCGCGGTCATCGGGCGCGACGCCGAGCATGTCGCCGATCATGACGATCGGGAGCGGCGCGGCGACGTCCTTCACGAAGTCGCAGCTGCCCCGCTCGCAGACCCGGTCGATGATGGCGTCGCAGACCAGGCGCAGCTTGTCCTCCATGGCCCGTACCCGCCGCGGCGTGAAGCCCTCGGAGACCAGGCGGCGCCGGCGCACGTGCTCGGGGGCGTCGAAGTCGATCAGCATCGGGAGCGGCGGGAATTTGGGCCGGATGCCCCCGGCGTTGGAGAAGGACCCGGTGTCCACCGAGGCCTGCTTCACGGCGGCGTAGCTGGCGGCGGCCCACAGGTCGTTGGCCTCGTCGTAGTACACGGGGGCGTTCGCCCGCATCCAGGCGTAGGCCTCGTGGGGCTCGCGGCCGTAGAACGCGCCGCTCAGCAGGTCGATTCCCAATTGCGCCGGCGCCGTCGTCACGACGGAAGACCCTATCCGTGGGTGGATAGGGTGGACCCATGGCAGACCAGGCGACCTTCACCGAAGTCGCCATGGAGTTCATGCCGAGCCTGTACTCGGCGGCGCTCCGCATGACGCGCAACCGGGCCGACGCCGAGGACCTGGTGCAGGAGACGTACCTCAAGGCGTACCGCTCGTTCGGCTCGTTCCAGGAGGGCACCAATCTCCGGGCCTGGCTGTACCGGATCTTGACCAACACGTACATCAACTCGTACCGGGCCGCCCAACGTCGCCCCGAGCTGGCGGACGTCGAGGACGTGGAGGACCTCTACCTCTACAAGCGCCTGGCCGGGTCCGGCGGCAGCGAGGCCGGCCGCTCGGCCGAGGACGAGGCCCTCGATCGCTTCACCGACGACGACGTGAAGGCGGCGCTCGAGGCCCTGCCCGAGGCCTTCCGCATGGCCGTCCTCCTCGCCGACGTGGAGGGATTCAGCTACAAGGAGATCTCCGAGATCACCGAAGTCCCGATCGGCACCGTCATGAGCCGGATCCACCGGGGAAGAAGGGCGCTCCAAAAGGCGTTGCACGATGTGGCGGAAGCGCGGGGACTTGTCGGCAGCGTGCCGGGGGTATCGAGGGAATGAACGAAGAAGTGCCGAAGGGCCAGCAGGAGAGCGAAGGTACCGGCCGGGACGCCGCCGTGGACACGAGCGCGCTGTTCGGCCCGTCGGTGGACTGCGTCGAGGCGGTGCACGAGCTCTATTCGTATCTCGACGGCGAGCTCACCGAGGTGCGCCGGGAGGAGATCCGTATCCACCTCGACTGGTGCGGTCCCTGCGGCGGGGCGGCCCAGTTCGAGGCCGACCTGCGCAAGGTCATCGCCAACCGGTGCAAGGACCGCGTGCCCCGGACCCTGATCGATCGGGTGGCCGCAGCGATCGACGACGAAAGCCGGCAGCACGACGCCAAGCACTGAGCTCACCCCCGTCGGCGAGGCAGCGAGCCCGCCGGCCGGTCCCGCCATGGTCGATTGGGCCCTGGCGTCGCGCGTGGCGGCCGGTGCCCTCATCTTGAAGCCGGCACCCGCCTCGTACCGCTCGTCGCGGCTGCAGTCGCAGTTCGACGAGCTCACGGCGAAGGCGGAGGTACTCGTGAGCGAGTCGACGGGCCTGCACTCGGCGCACGGCCGGGCGCGGGCAAAGGTGACGGACCGCCCCGGCTGGGCGGCGGCGAACGTGCGCTCCATCGAGCGGCTGGTCGGCCCCGCCCTGCACGAGCTCGCCGAGAAGCGCGGCGCCAAGCTCGGCGGCCCCTCGCTCGCCATCGGCCGGAGCGTCTCGGGAATGCAGCTGGGCCTGATGCTGGCGTACATGGCGACACGCGTCCTGGGGCAGTACGACCTGCTGATCGACGACGAGGGCCCCGACGACCAGGACCTGGTGTCCTACGTCGGGCCGAACATCGTCGCCGTCGAGACCCAGTACGGCTTTGCGCCCAGCCAGTTCCGGCTGTGGCTGGCGCTCCACGAGGTGACGCACCGCCTGCAATTCACGGCCGTGCCCTGGCTGCGCGACCACTTCGTCGGCCTGGTGTCCGAGCTGCTCGGCCCGCTCTCGGGCGACCCGGCCAACTTCGCCGAGGTCGTCAAACGAGTGGCCACCGAGGTCCGGTCCGGCCGGCACGGGTCGGGCGACGGGGCGGCGAGCGCCGGCGTGGTCGGTCTGCTCGCCACGCCCGAACAACGGGTGGCGCTCTCGAAGATCACCGGGATGATGAGTTTGCTCGAGGGGCACGGCGACGTCACGATGAACCGCGCCGGGGCCTCGGAGGTGCCCGGGGCCGAGCACTTCGCGCGCGTGCTGCACCAGCGCCGGTCGCAGGCCAAGGGCCTCACCAAGCTGATGTCGAAGCTCCTCGGGCTCGACGCCAAGATGCGCCAGTACGCCGAGGGGGAGCACTTCGTCGAAGCGCTGGAGGCAGCCGGCGGCGCCCCGCTGATGGCGCGGGTGTGGGAGGGGCCCGAGTGGCTGCCCTCGCTCGAGGAGGTCCGCGACCCCGCCCTCTGGGTGGCGCGAGCCGGTGGGTGACGGGGGACCCGACCCGGTCCTCGACCTCGACTTCGGCCACCACATCGACCCCGTCCACGACCCCGACCCCGTCCTCGCCCCTGGCCTCCTCCCCGGCCCCGATCACGCCGAGCTCGTCGCCGACCTCCTGACCCGCTGCACCTTCCCGGCCCCGGGGACCCCGCTCGCCTGTGCGGTCTCGGGCGGTCCCGACTCCCTCGCGCTCCTCGTGCTCGCCGTCGCCGCGGGCTGCGACGTCACCGCCCTCCACGTGGACCACGGCTTGCGCGCCGGATCCGCCGGCGAGGCGGACGTCGTGGCCGCCGCCGCGGCCAAGCTCGGGGCGCGCTTCGAGCGCCGCACGGTGGCGGTGCCGCCCGGGTCGAACCTCGAGGCCCGCGCCCGCGCCGCACGCTTCGGCGTGCTGCCCGCCGACGTGGCGACCGGTCACACGATGGACGACCAGGCCGAGACGATCTTGGTGAACCTTCTGCGCGGCGCCGGGGCGGACGGGCTCGCCGGCATGGCGCCCGGCGTGCGCCACCCCCTGCTCGCGCTGCGCCGGGAGGAGACGCATCGCATGTGCCGTGCGGCCGGCCTGGTACCGGTGTGCGACGAGAGCAACGAGGACCCGGCGTTCGTGCGAAACCGCGTCCGCCACGAACTGCTGCCGCTGTGCGCGGAGGTGGCCGGGCGCGACCCGGTGCCGCTGCTGGCGCGCCAGGCCGGGGTGTTGCGAGACGAGGTTGCGCTGCTGGACAGCCTGGCCGCCGAGGCCTTGCCCGACCCGGCCGACGCCCGTCGCGTTGCGGCCACGCCGAAACCATTGGCCCGCCGCGCCCTGCGCAACTGGCTCCGCGCCGACGCCACCGCGGCTACGGGCCCCACCGGCCCCGCGGGCGCTAGGGGCGCCGCGGGCGCTAGGGGCCCAGCGGGCGCTAGGGGCGCCACCGAGCACCCGCCCTCGCTGGCCGAGGTCGACCGGGTGCTCGCGGTGGCGGCGGGCGACGCCGTCGGGACCGAGCTCTCCGGGGGCCGGCGGGTGCGCCGCTCCCGCGGCCGGCTCAAGGTCGAGGCCCCGAGACGCTCCGGTAGTGTCACAGCGGTGACCGAAGAGGCCGGAACGGGCGTCCCGACCTGGGCCGAGCCCGACGTGGGCCCCGTGCTGGTGGGCGCCGGCGAGCTGGCGGCAAGGGTGGCCGAGCTCGGTGCGCAGATCACCGGCGACTACGCCGACGAGCCCCCGCTGCTCGTCGCGGTGCTCAAGGGGGCGATGCTCTTCCTGAGCGACCTGTGCCGGGCCATCGAATTGCCGGTCGACGTCGACTTCATGGCCGTGTCGTCCTACGGCAGCGCCACCAAGACGTCGGGCGTCGTGCGCATCGTCAAGGACCTCGACTCCGAGGTCCTGGGGCGCCGCGTGCTCGTGGTCGAGGACATCATCGACAGCGGTCTCACCCTCAACTACCTCCGCAAGTATCTGACCGCCCGCCAGCCCAAGAGCCTCGAAGTGTGCGCGTTGCTGGTCAAGGAGGGCGAGCAGCGCGTCGAGATCCCGCTGCGCTACGTCGGCTTCACCATCCCGTCCGTGTTCGTCGTGGGCTACGGGCTCGATGTGGGCGAGCGCTACCGCAACCTCCGCGGCGTCCACGGATTCAAGGGGACCGAGCAATGAGCACCGACCAATGAGCACCGACCAATGAGCGTCGACGTCGACCGCGTCAAGAAGGCCGTCACCGAGCTCCTCGAGGCCATCGGCGAGGACACGTCGCGCGACGGGCTCCTGGCGACGCCCGACCGTGTCGCGTCCATGTACGAGGAGCTCTTCGCCGGCCTCCATGACGACCCGACCCGGCACCTCGAGGTCACCTTCGCGGCCGAGCACGACGAGATGGTGATGGTGCGCGACATCCCCTTCGCCTCCCTCTGCGAGCACCATCTGGTGCCCTTCCTCGGCAGGGCGCACGTCGCGTACATCCCGGCCGAAGACGGCCGCATCACCGGCCTCTCGAAGCTGGCCCGCCTCGTCGACGGGTTCGCCCGGCGCCTGCAGGTGCAGGAGCGCATGACGACCGAGATCGCCGACGCCATCCAGAGCGTGCTCTCGCCGCGCGGCGTGTTCGTGGTCATCGAGGCCGAGCACCTGTGCATGTCCATGCGGGGCGTGAAGAAGCCCGGCACGCTCACCGTGACGTCGTCGGTGCGCGGCCTCTTCCGCTCGGACCCGGCCACCCGCGCGGAGGCCATGCAGTTCATCCGGGGTCGCTGACCCTGGTGACGTCGGGCCAGCCATGACCCCGGCCGTTCCATGACGCCGGCCGTTCCGTGACCCCGGCCCCGTCCGGCCGCCGCCCGCTCGTCATGGGGGTCCTCAACGTCACGCCGGACTCCTTCTCCGACGGCGGGCTCTACGACACGTTCGGGCGCGCCGTCGCCCACGGCATCGCCATGGCCGAAGAGGGGGCCGACGTGATCGACGTGGGCGGCGAATCCTCGCGCCCGGGCGCCGCGCCCGTGACCCGCGACGTCGAGCTGGCCCGGGTCGTCCCCGTCATCGAGGCGCTGGCCGCCGCGCCTGCCATCGCCGGACGCGGGGTCCGGCTCTCCATCGACACGGTGAAGCCCGACGTCGCCGCCGCGGCCGTCGCCGCCGGCGCCTCGCTGGTCAACGACATCTCGGCCTCGCTGTGGGAGGTGGCCGCAGCCACCGGCGCCGGCTGGGTGGCCATGCACATGCGGGGGCAGCCCCGCACCATGCAGGACGACCCCCGCTACGACGACGTCGTGGCCGAGGTACGGGGCTTCGTCCTGGACCGGGCCCTCCAGGCACGCCGGGCCGGCGTCGCCGAGGTCTGGGTCGACCCCGGGATCGGCTTCGGCAAGACCATGGAGCACAACCTCGCCCTGCTGCGCCACCTGGGCGAGTTGGTGGAGGCCGCCGACAGCGCCGGCCTCGACGGTGTCCTGGTCGGTGCCAGCCGCAAGCGCTTCCTTGGCCTTCTCGCCGCCGCCCCGACGGCCACCGGCGCGACGACCACCCCCGCCCCGATGGAGGACCGGGTGGCGGGCTCGCTGGCGGCGGCCGCCGCCGCACTCGTCGCCGGTGCAGGCATGATCCGCGTCCACGATGTGGCGGCGACGGTGCAAGTGGCCCGGCTGTATGGTCCTGCCGCATGAAGGGCAAGTGGGCTGCGGGGATCCCACCCCGCAACTTCACGTGGGTGATCAAGGATCACCTTGCCGTCAGCGAGCGGCCGGGCGGGTTCTCGGTCAACCACCGCCGGGTGCGCCGGCAGGAGGAGATCATCTGGCTGCGCGTCCAGGGTTTCGGGCGCGTCATCTCGCTGCTGCCGTCGCCGCACAACCTGGCCGCCTACGAAGAGGAGGGCCTGGCCTGGGCCCACTACCCGCTCGAGCGCACGGGGGATCCCCGCCCGTTGCTCGCCGCCTGCTTCCAGGACGTCGACGACTCGCTCGCCGCCGGCCTGCGCATCCTCTTGCACCAAGACGAGCTCGGCGACCGGATCATGGGCGTCGTCGCCGGCTACCTGGTGTGGTCGGGGCGCATTGCCAACGTCCCCCAGGCAGTGGCGCTCGTCGAGCACGTCTGCGGGCACGCCATGGGCGCGCCCGGGCGTGAGCTCCTGGGCGAGATGGAGGGCATGCTCGCCCGCGACCGCCCCACCTGAGTCAACGACCGGAGTGACCAAACGACCCGAGCGACCCGAACGACCCGAGCGACCCGAGTGACCGAGTGACCGAGCGACTCCAGTGACCGACCGCATCGAGATCCGCGACCTGCGCGTCACCGGCGTCCACGGCGTCCTGCCCGAAGAGCGCGAGCGGGCCCAGCCCTTCTCGGTCGACATCACCGCCTGGGTCGACATGACGGCGGCCCAGCTGAGCGACGACCTGGCCGACACGGTCGACTACGGCGCCCTGGCGCAGGAGGCCGCCGCTGTGGTGGGGGGGCGCTCCTACCGGCTCCTCGAGGCCCTGGCCGGACGCCTGGCCAGCGCGCTGCTCATCGTGGACCCCCGGCTCGAGGCGGTCGAGGTGACGGTGCGCAAGCTCCGCCCGCCGCTGCCGCTCGACGTCGCTTCGACCGGTGTCCGGGTGCGCCGCGCCCGTTGAGCACCCGGCGGGCCTTCATCGGCCTCGGCTCCAACTTGGGTGACCGCCGGGCCCATCTGCGCGCCGCCGTCGAAGGACTCCGGGCCGGAGGCGACGTCATCGCCGTCTCGCCGGTCTATGAGACCGCGCCCGTCGGTGGCCCGGCCGGCCAGGACGATTTCCTCAACCTCGTGGTCGAGCTGGCCACGGCCGACACGCCCCGGGCGCTGCTCGAGCGCTGCCGGGCCCTCGAGGCGGCGGCGCAGCGGGTCCGCCGGGAGCGCTGGGGCTCCCGGACCCTCGACGCCGACGTCCTGTGGGTGGAGGGGGAGCAGGTCGACGAAGCCGACCTGGTCGTGCCGCACCCCCGCCTGTGGGAGCGCCGGTTCGTGCTGGCGCCGCTGGCCGACCTGGCCCCCGATCTGGTCACGTCGGCCCAGGTCGAGGCCTCTGGTGGCCAGGTCGTCCGTATGGGTAGTCTGTAGGTGACGTTTCCGCATCATCTGTAGGCGAACGGCACCCGATCCGGGGCCGGAACGCCGAAGGAGGTCAGATGCATTCGATCCGCATCATCGGTCCCGGCCGGGCCGGCACGTCCCTCGCCGCCGCGCTCTCGGCGCGCGGCTGGGAATTCGCCGGCTACCTGCGCCGGGGCGACGACCTGTCCGGCGCCGCCCGCGGGGTCGACGTCCTCGTCATCGCCACCCCCGACGACGCCATCGCAGAGGTGGCGGCCGCCGTGGTGCCGGTCGTTACGACGACGGTCGTTCACCTCTCGGGCTCCCTGGGGCTCGAGGCGCTGGGTGCCCACCCATTGCGCGCGGGTGTACACCCGCTCGTGCCGCTCCCCAACGGCGAGGTCGGCGCCGCCCGGCTGTCCTCGGGCGTCACCTTCGCCGTCGCCGGGGCGCCGGTGGCCCACGAGATGGTTGCCGCGCTCGGCGGCCGCACGGTCGAAGTGGCCGACGACGACCGGGCCGCCTATCACGCCGCCGCGTGCATCGCGGCGAACCACGTCGTGGCGCTGCTCGGCCAGGTCGAGCGCGTCGCCGCCGAGGTCGGCCTCGACCTCGAGTCCTTCCTGCCGCTGACGCGGGCCGCCGTCGACGACGTCGCCGCGCTGGGGGCGCAGGCGGCCCTGACCGGGCCGGCCCGCCGGGGCGACTGGGCCACCCTCAGCCGGCATCTCGATGCGCTGCCCGAGGCCGAGCGCGCCGGGTACCAGGCCGGCGCCGCCCTGGCCACCAAGCTCGCCGGCTCCGGTGCCCCCGCCCAGGTGGCCGCCCCGACCCCCGCCCCGACCTCAGTCCCGACCTCAGTCCCGACCTCCGTCGGGGCGACGGTCTAGGGCCCGCGGGCGCAGGGCCGAGGGTCGAGGAGAGCCGGGTCGTGACCGCAGAGGTGATCGAGACCGCCGCCGCCTGCCGGGCGCGCCTCGATGCGGCTCGCGCCGCCGGCCGCTCCGTCGGCCTCGTGCCAACCATGGGCGCGCTGCACGCCGGGCACCGGTCGCTCGTGGCGCGGGCACACGCCGAGTGCGACGTCGTCGTCGTGAGCATCTTCGTCAACCCGTTGCAGTTCGGTGACCCCGAGGACATCGCGCGCTACCCGCGCACGCTCGAGCACGACCTGGCCGTGTGCGCCGAGGCGGGCGCCGACGTCGTCTTCGTCCCCTCGGTCAGCGAGATGTACCCGTCGTGGCCCGAGCCGCCGTCGACCACGGTCTCGATGCGCGGCGTGAGCGACGCCTGGGAGGGCGCCTCGCGCCCCGGGCACTTCGACGGCGTGGCGACCGTGGTGTCGAAGCTGTTCTCGGTGACCGGCCCCTGCCGCGCCTACTTCGGCCTCAAGGACTTCCAGCAGCTCGCCGTCGTGCGCGCCATGGCCGCCGACCTGTACCTGCCGGTCGAGGTGGTCGGCTGCCCGATCGTGCGCGAGCCCGACGGCCTCGCCCTCTCGAGCCGCAACGTGCGCCTGTCGGAGGCCGAGCGCGCTGCCGCCCTCGCGCTGTCTCGCGCCCTGGCCGCGGGCCGGGCCGCCGTGGGCGCGGGGGAGCGCGACGGTGCCGCCGTGACCGTGGCCATGCGCGCCGTAACCGCAGCCGAGCCGCTCGTCGAGCTCGATTACGCCGTGGTGGTCGACGCCGCCGCGCTGGCGGAGGTCGCGCTGATCGAGGACCCGACCGCCGTGCGCCTGCTGATCGCCGGCGTGGTCGGGCCGGTGCGCCTCATCGACAACAGCGCGGCGCTCGACACCCCGGCGCTCGACACCGCGGCGCTCGAAGCCGCGATGCACATACCTCTGCACACATCCGCCGAGACGGAACCGCCCGGCACCCCCGCCGGCACCGACCGGGCCGTCCGGACCAGCCAACTCGAAAGGATCGGGTGAGCCGATGCGCCGCCGCATGATGAAGTCCAAGATCCACCGCGCCACCGTCACCGGCGCCAACCTCAACTACGTCGGCTCGGTCTCCATCGACACCGAGCTCATGGCGCTGGCCGACATCCTGCCCTACGAGCAGGTCGCCGTCCTCGACATCGACAACGGCGCGCGCTTCGAGACGTACGCCATCGAGGGCGAGCGCGGCCAGATCTGCCTCAACGGTGCTGCCGCGCGCCTGGTCGCCCCCGGGGACAAGGTGATCATCATCACCTATGGCGACTACGAGCGCGCCGAGCTCGAGAGCTACGTGCCCCGCGTCGTGCACGTCGACGCGCGCAACCGGGTGATCGACGAAGCGTCGGCCCGTCTCGATGCGGAGCTGGCGCCCCTGACCGAACCGGCGTGAGCCCCGAGGCCCGACCGGGACCCTTCGACGTCCTGGTCCTGGGCAGCGGCGTCGCCGGGCTGTCGGCCGCGGTCCGCCTCGCCGAAACAGTCCCGGCGGCCGGACCCCCGTTGTCCCTCGGCGTCCTGACCAAGGGCGCGCTGTCGCAGTCGGCCACGCGCTGGGCCCAGGGCGGGGTGGCCGCGGTGCTCGGGGGCGACGAGGACTCGACCGACCTGCACCTGGCCGACACCTTGCGGGCCGGCGCCGGGCTCTGCGACGAGACCGCCGTGCGCATCCTGGTCGACGAGGGCCCCGCCCGCGTGCATGAGCTCATCGCGCTCGGTGCCGTGTTCGACCGGGAGGCCACCGGCTCACTCGCCCTCGCCCGCGAGGGTGGGCACTCGCGCCCCCGCGTCGTGCACGCCGGCGGCGCGGCGACGGGCGCCGAGGTCGAACGCGCGCTGGTCGACGCCACCTACCGCTCGGCCAGCGCCGTGCTCGAGGGCTGGTTCGCCCTCGACCTGGTCGTCGAGGGGGGCCGCTGCGTCGGGGTGACCGCGCTGCCGCCGCACCGGGCCGGCGAGGGCCCCGCTCCCGTCACCATCCGGGCCGCCAACGTCGTGCTGGCCACCGGCGGCGCCGGGCAGATGTACTCCGTCACGACCAACCCGGCCGAGTCGACGGGCGACGGGGTGGCGATGGCCCTGCGCGCCGGCGTGGCGACGGCCGACGTGGAGTTCGTGCAGTTCCACCCCACCGCGCTCCACCACCCGGCCATGCCGCGACCGTTGCTCTCCGAGGCGCTGCGCGGGCACGGCGCGCTGCTGCGTGACCGCGACGGCGAGCGCTTCGTCGACGAGCTGGCGCCGCGCGACGTCGTCAGCCGGGCGATGGCGGCGCGCATGGCCGACCAGGGAATCGACCACCTCTGGCTCGATGCGACCGGCCTCGAGCGCTTCTCGCAACGCTTCCCGACCATCGCGGCGTCGCTGGCCTCCATCGGCCTCGACCCGGAGAAGGACTGGCTGCCCATCGCGCCGGCCGCGCACCACCTCTCGGGCGGCGTGGTCACGGACCTCGGGGGCGCCACCGCGTTGCCGGGGCTGTGGGCGGTCGGCGAGGTGGCCTGCACCGGCGTGCACGGGGCCAACCGGCTGGCGTCCAACTCGCTGCTCGAGGGCATGGTGTTCGGGGCCCGGCTGGCCGAGCGGATCGCCGCGGGGGCGGACGGGCCCGAGGCGACCGGCGCGCTGGGGCCGGTCCTGGGCGGCGCGCCCCTCGACGGCATCGGGTCCACCGCGCTGGCGCCCCGCGCCGCCGTCATCGAGCGCGGCGCGGCGACGGCCGCGACAGCCCCCCCGCCCGACGTCGCCAAGCTGCGCGACATCCTGCAGCGGGCCATGACCCGCGGCGCGGGGGTCGTGCGCAGCGCGGAGTCCCTGGGCGGCGCCCGCGCCGTGCTCGGCGAGGTGGCCGGCGCGCTCGGCGACCCCGGCGGCTCCGTGCGCGCCGGCGAACTGGCCAACCTCCTCCAGGTGGCCGACGCGTTGTTGGTGTCCGCCCTCGAACGCATCGAGAGCCGGGGCGCCCACGCGCGTATCGAGTACCCAGAGACGGATCCGGCCTGGCGTCGTCGCCTCGTGCTGGGTGCTCCCGGCGCCGAGGTCGGGGCGACACCGTGAGCGCCCGGGCCGGCGCCCCCGGGGCTGCCACCACCGACGAGGCCTACGCGCGCGCCGTCACCGATGCGGTGGCGCGCGCCCTGGCGGAGGACATCGGGCCCGAAGGCGACTTGACCGCGGCACTTGTTCCCGAGGCGGCGACGGCGCACTACGCGCTGCGGGCGCGCCAGGACGGCGTCCTCGCCGGGCGTGCCTGCGCCGACGAGGCGTTCCGCCGCGTGGGGCCCGAGCTCGCGCTCACGTGGCACGCCACCGACGGCGACGAGCTGAAGCCCGGCGACACCGTCATGGAGGTGACCGGAGCCCTGCGGCCGATCCTCACCGCCGAGCGCACGGCGCTGAACTTCCTCGGCCACCTCTCGGGGATCGCCACGCTCACGGCGCGCTTCGTCATTGCGGCGCACGGGGCCAACCCCTCGGTCCAGGTCCTCGATACGCGCAAGACCCTCCCGGGCCTCCGCCTCCTCGAGAAGGCCGCCGTGCGCGCCGGCGGCGGCACCAACCACCGCATCGGGCTCTCCGACGCGGTGCTGGTGAAGGACAACCACCTCGCCGGCACGACCATCACCGACGCCGTGGTACGCGCCCGGGCGCTGTGGCCGGGGCGCATGGTCGAGATCGAGTGCGACGCGCTCGACCAGGTGGCCGAGGCCGCCCGGGCCGGGTCCGACGCCGTGCTGCTCGACAACATGGATCCGGCCACCGTGGTCGAGGCCGTGCGGGTGGCCCACCTCGAGGCGCCGGGCCCCATCCTCACCGAGGTGTCCGGCGGGGTCAGCCTCGAGACGATCGGCGCCTACGCGGCCGCCGGACCGGACCGCATCTCGGTCGGGGCGCTCACCCACTCGGCGCCGGTGCTCGACCTCGGGCTGGACCTCGTCTGGACGAGCGGCGCCGGCCGGAACGACAAAGGGAAGAACTGAACGTGCTGCTCGTCATCGACGTCGGCAACACCGAGACCGTGATCGGGCTCTACACGCGCGCCGACACGGACACCGTCCCGGTGATCGAAGACGGCGTCGGCGTGGGCATCGGGACCGAGCACGACCCCACGGCGCCGCACGGCCTCACGCACCACTGGCGCCTCTCCACTGTGCCGACGCGTACCCCCGACGAGCACGCCGTGCTGCTCACCCAGCTGCTCGACCTCGAGGGGCTCGACATCGCGACCTCGGTGACCGGGATCGCCGTGAGCTCGTCGGTGCCCCACGTCACGACGGAGCTCCGCCAGATGGCCACGCGTTGGTTCGCCGAGGTGCCCTGTGTGGTGCTCGGCCCGGGCACCAAGAGCGGGATGCCGATCCTCTACGACAACCCCAAGGAGGTGGGGGCGGACCGCATCGCGGACGCGGTCGGGGCCTACGACCTCTACGGCGGGCCGTGCATCGTCGTCGACATGGGGACGGCGACGACGGTGGAGGCGATCAGCGCAAAGGGCGAGTACCTCGGCGGGGCCATCACACCGGGGGTCGCCATCAGCCTCGAGGCGCTCTACCAGCAGGCCGCCGCACTGCGCCGGGTCGAGCTGGTCGAGCCGCGCAACGTGATCGGCCGCTCGACGTCCGAGTCGCTCGAGTCGGGGACGCTCTACGGCTTCGCCGGGCTGGTCGACGCGCTGGCCCGGCGCTTCATGGAGGAGCTCGGCCCCGCCACCGTCGTCGCCACCGGTGGGTTCAGTTCGCTCATCGCCCCGTATTCGGACACGATTGAGCACGTGGATCCCTGGCTGACCCTGCACGGCCTGCGCATCGTGTTCGAGCGCAACGTCGGCTCGTGACCGACGCGTCGCCCGACATTCCCTACCGCTTCGAGCGCACGCACCAGGCGGCCGAGATCGTCGCGGCGTGGTCGGCGCTCGCCCCCGGGGACGAGTCCGGCGTCGCCGTCGCCGTCGCCGGCCGCCTCATGCTCTCGCGACCCCAGGGCAAGCTCGCCTTCGCCGAGCTCCGCGACAACTCGGGGTCGATCCAGCTGTTCGCGCTCGCCGCGGTGACGGCGCGCTTCGACGAGTTCGTGCGGCTGAACCTCGGCGACTGGATCGGGGCCCGCGGCGAGGTGGTGCGCACCAAGCGCGGCGAGCTATCGGTGAAGGTGAGCGAGTGGGAGCTGCTCGCGCCGGCGCGGCGCAACTTCGGCGACAAATGGCGCGGGGTCACCGACACCGAGATGCGGTACCGCCAGCGCGAGGTCGACCTGTGGGCCAACGAGCGCAGTCGCCAGATAATGAACCTGCGCAGCGACGTGGTGCGCCACATGCGCGGGCGCCTGTGGGACCGGGGCTTCGTGGAGGTGGAGACGCCGCTGCTGCACCCCATCGCCGGCGGCGCCTCGGCGCGTCCCTTCGTCACGCACCACAACGCGCTCGACACCGACTTCTTCTTGCGCGTCGCGCCCGAGCTCTACCTCAAGCGGCTCGTCGTGGGCGGCTTCGACAAGGTGTTCGAGATCGGGCGCGTCTTCCGCAACGAGGGCCTCTCGCCGCGCCACAACC
Source organism: Acidimicrobiales bacterium (assembly GCA_035551835.1). Taxonomy (GTDB): domain Bacteria; phylum Actinomycetota; class Acidimicrobiia; order Acidimicrobiales; family RAAP-2; genus Bog-473. The sequence continues at coordinate 27,369 of DASZMN010000064.1, forward strand.
CCGAGTTCACGATGCTCGAGCTCTATCAGGCCTACGCGGACTACACCGGCACCATGGTCGTGTTCGAGGAATTGGTGGCCGGCCTCGCGATGGACGTGCTCGGCACGACGCAGCTCACCTACGGCGGCCGCCCGCTCGACCTGACCACCCCGTGGCGGCGCGCGCCGATGGCCGAGCTGATCGGCGAGGCGACGGGCTTCACGCTCGACGTGCGGACGCCCCGCGCCGGGCTGGCCACGGCCGCCGGCGAGGTCGGCATCGAGGTCGAGGAGGGATGGGGACCGGGCAAGATCCTGCTCGAGATCTACGAGAAGACCACCGAGCCCGGGCTCTGGGGCCCGGTGTTCGTCACCGACTATCCAGCCGAGGTGTCGCCGCTGGCGCGCCGCCACCGCGACGGGCCCGAGCTCGTCGAGCGCTACGAGCCGGTCGTCGCCGGGCGCGAGCTCGGCAACGGCTTCACCGAGTTGACCGACCCCGACGACCAGCGCGCCCGCTTCGAGGAGCAGGCGGCCAAGGCGCGGGCGGGGGACGACGAGGAGTCGGCCGAGATCGACGAGGACTACATCCGGGCGTTGGAGTACGGCCTGCCGCCGACGTCGGGCTTCGGGCTCGGCGTCGACCGCCTGGTCATGCTCTTCGGCGACGTGGCCAACATCCGCGAGGTCATCGCCTTTCCGACGCTGCGCCCGGACCGGGGCTGAGCTATTCGGCGGGTTTCGGCCGGGCCGACACCGGCCGGGACGGGACGGGACGAGACGGGACGGGACGGGACGAGACGGGACGGGACGGGACGGGAAATGTCCGAGGTAGGGCCGCGACCCTGCGCGCACTGCATCGGGGCCGCCCTACCGATCCTGGGTGAAGCCGGTAGCCGCGTCTACCGAGTTGAAGGCTGGATCACATGTTCTTGGCGAATTGTGAAGAGCACGGCCGATGCACCGCGGGACGATGCGCCCGCGGGGTGTCTGATGAGTCCGGTGGTGCCGGCGCCGGTTCTTCGGCCACTCCAAGGCCGCCACCGCCATCGCCAAGCGGATCACCAAGGTGCGGGGCCGCGAGTCGAAGCTGAACGCCCGGCTGGCCAAGATCGAGGCCAGGTGCGGCTCGACGGGCTCGACGGGCTGGACGGGCTCGACGGGCCCGACGGGCTCGCCCACCTCAGCCCGGGAGGCCCTGCCCGAAGTGACCGGCCTCAGTCGGGGAGGTCGGTGAGCAGCTCGGCCACCAGCCGGGACAAGCCAGCTCGTAGCTCGGGCTGTGCGATCCCGGCGGTGGCCGTTTGCGCGTCCTCGACGTAGGTGCGGGCGGCCTCGACGGCGGCGGCGATCCCGTCCGACGCCATCACGATGCCCCGGGCCTTGTCGCGCTCGGGCTGGGCCAGCGGCTGGCCGAGCAGGGCGCGCAGGTCGGGCCCGGCGTCGGGGTCGGCCAGCGCCACGAGGGCGGGCAGCGTGTAGATCCCCTCGGCCAGGTCCTGGCCGGCCGGTTTCTGCAGCTGGCCGTCGCTGGCCGTGATGTCCAAGATGTCGTCGCGGATCTGGAAGACCATGCCGAAGCAGCGGCCGAAGTCCGTGCAGGCCTCGACCTCGGGGCCCGGCAGCGCGCCGGTCAGCGCGCCGATGCGGCACGAGGCGGCGGTCAGCGCAGCCGTCTTGCCGTTGATGGCATTGAAGTAGTCGTCGTGGCTGCGCCCTATCTGGAAGGCAGAGCGCACCTCGGTGACCTGGCCCTGGCACAGGCGGCCGAGCGTCTCGGCGAGCAGCGCGGCGATCTCGGTGCCGAGGCTCGCCGCGATGGCGGCGCTCCGGGCCAGCAGGTAGTCGCCGGCCACGATGGCCACGAGGTTCCCGAAGCGGCTGTTCACGCTCTCGACGTTGCGGCGGATCGTCGCCTCGTCGATCACGTCGTCGTGGTAGAGCGAGGCCAGGTGGACCAGCTCGACCGCCACCGCACCCATGAGGTCGTCCTCGGTCGGCTCCCGTTCGCCGGCCGTCGCCGCCGCGAGGGCGAGCAGGGGGCGCAGGCGCTTGCCGCCGGCGGCGATCAGGTGGGTCGTGACCTCATCGAGGAAGCCGTCGCCGGTCACCACCGAGGCAGTGAGCAGGGGCTCGAGCCGCTGCAGTCCCTCTTGCAGGCGGGGCAGGCC
>DASZMN010000065.1:0-22819 GCA_035551835.1 Acidimicrobiales bacterium
TCCTCAGCGCTCAGTTGGTGTGAGGTGCTGAGTAAGCCCTACTAGATGACGCCCGTATTCCGATCCGTAGGGCGGGGACCGGGCGGACGTCGCTACTTAAGCAGCGAGCGCGAGCTGAGGCTCGGCGTTTGTTTTTGGTTCCGGCTCTTTAACGTGGCTCCGGAGACCACGGCTCGCTTCTCCTAAATTGACGACCGAAGTCGAAACCAATCACCCCCATGTCTGGGTTGCCGACCGCTTTGATCAGCCCTTGCAGTCTAGGGCCGATCCAGGGGCCGGCGGCCCGGCCACTCGGGGCGAGGCTCAGCCGCCGTTCCAGCGGCTCATCTCCTTGGACGCCCGGGCGGCCTCCCGCTCGGCGTCGCGGGCCATGATCACGTTGCGCTTGTCGTAGAGCTTGCGGCCCTTGGCCAGGGCCAGCTCCACCTTCGCCTTGCCGTCCTTGAAGTACAGCGAGACCGGGATGATGGTGAGCGATTGCTGCTGGGTCTTGCCCATCAGCTCGTCGATCTCCGCCCGGTGCACGAGCAGCTTCCGCTTCCGATCAGGGTCGTGCGCCCCGAACCCCGTGGCGTTCACCCAGGGCGGGATGTGCAGCTGGAAGAGCCACAGCTCGCCGTCGTCGACCCGGGCGTAGGCCTCGCTGAGCTGGGCCTTGCCCTCGCGCAGCGACTTCACCTCCGAGCCCTGGAGCACGATCCCGGCCTCGAAGGTCTCGAGGAACTCGTACTCCCGGCGGGCGCGCCGGTTGGTCGCGACCGTGCGGTCGTTCCCCCGCCCGTCGCGGACGGCCGCCCGCTTCGCGATCTGCTTTTTCGCCCTGGCCATGAGGTAGACGAGGGTACTGTCCAGCGGTGCTCCGCCTGTCCCGTGACCGCTACATGGAGATGGTCGCCCACTGCCTGGCCGGCCTGCCCGACGAGGCCTGCGGCCTCTTGGTGGGGTCCTACGGCGGGGACGAGGCCACCCACCTCTTCCCGACGCCCAACGCCGCCGCCTCGGCCATGGTCTACGAGATCGACCCCAAAGACATGCTCCGGGTCGACCGGGCCGCCCGCGAGCTCGGCGCCGACATCATGGGCGTCTTCCACTCGCACACCCACACCGACGCCTACCCGTCGCCGACCGACGTGGCCCAGGCAACGGACCCGGGCTGGCACTACGTGCTCGTCTCGCTGCGCGACACCCACCCGGTCGTGCGCAGCTACGCCATCGTCGACGGCCAGATCACCGAGGAGCCCGTCGACGTCCCCGGCCTCGACGTCCCCGGCCTCGACCCCGGCTCGTCCTGACCCCGCACGGGCCTTGTAGAATCGTTACTAGATCAGTCAACAATCGTCCGACCAGCTCTTTGGCCGCCCGGGTGGCGGTCGGGCCGGCCCGAGCCGGCGGCGTGCACCCGAGACCCACGAGCACATCGAGGAGGCCACGTGGCCGTCGAAGTCCGCCTACCGACCGTCCTGCGCAGCCAAGCCGGGGGCGCCTCCGTCGCCAGCGTCGACGGCGCCACCGTGGGCGAGGTGCTCTCCAAGCTGGTGGCCGAGTTCCCGGGCATGGCCGGTCAGGTGCTCACCGACGACGGGTCGCTGCACAAGTTCGTGAACGTCTACGTCGACGACGACGACGTCCGCTATCTGCAGGGCCTCGACACGCCGGTCAAGGACGGCGCCGAGGTGTCCATCCTTCCCGCCGTCGCGGGCGGCTGACGTCGCGGCCGCAGACCCCGAACCGCGCATGACCCTGTCGTCCTCCGTCCTCGACCTGATCGGCAATACGCCGCTGGTCGACATCAGCGCGCTGAGCCCGAACCCCGCCGCGCGCATCGCCATCAAGCTCGAGGGGCAGAACCCCGGCGGCTCGGTGAAGGACCGGGTGGCGCTGTCGCTCATCGAGGACGCCGAGCGGCGCGGCGTGCTCGTGCCCGGCAAGCCGGACCAGGTGCTGATGGAGCCCACGTCGGGCAACACCGGCATCGGCCTGGCCATGGTGTGCCGGGTGAAGGGCTACCACCTCAAGGCCGTGATGCCGACGAACGTCTCGGTGGAGCGTCGCCAGCTGCTGGAGCTGTGGGGCGCCGAGATCATCGAGTCGCCCGGGACCGAGGGCTCCAACGGGGCCGTCCGCATGGCCCAGCAGTTGACCAAGGAGCACCCCGAGTGGGTCTTCCTGTACCAGTACGGCAACCCGGCCAACCCCAAGGCGCACTACGAGGGCACCGGCCCCGAGATCCTGCGCGACTGCCCGGGGGTCACCCACTTCGTCGCCGGCCTCGGCACCTCGGGCACGCTGCTCGGCGTCGGCCGATTCCTGCGCGAGAAGCTCGGCGACGCGGTGCAGATCTGGGCCGTCGAGCCGCCGGCGGGCGAGATGGTCGACGGCCTGCGCAACCTCGACGATGGCTACATCCCACCGATCTTCGAGGAGCTCGGTGGCGCCGCGCTGCTCGACCGCAAGACCGTGGTGCGCCCGCGCGAGTCGATCGAGTGGACGCGGCGCTTGACCGAGGTCGGGGTGTTCGCCGGCATCTCGACCGGCGCCGCGCTCGCCGGCGCGGTGAAGTGCGCGGCGTCGTTGGAGCCCGGCGTCGAGGCGTCGATCGTCGTCGTCTCGGCCGACGGCGGCTGGAAGTACCTCTCGACGGGGGCCTGGACCGACGACCTCGACGAGGTCACCGAGCGGGCGAAGTCGATCATCTACTTCTGAGCGTCCCGGCGTCCCGGCGTCCCGGCGTTCCGCCGGGGTCAGGTGGTGTGCATGCGCTGCATTGCCTTCTGGTACGACAGCGGCGCGATGGTCCGGGCGATCGGCGCCAGCAGCGGGAGCCACGAGGCGTTGATGTCGATGTGCGGGCCGCCCATGCGCTCCGCGGTGAGGTTGGCCACGCCGTCGGCGGTGCGGCGGACGGCCTTGGGCGGCCGGCCACCATCTTGGGCCCCCGACAGCCCCATGGCGGTCGGCACCCACGCCGGGTACAGGACGTGTACGTGCACGCCGGCGGGCGCCACCTCGTGCGCGATCGAGCCGCTGAAGGCCGAGATGGCCGCTTTCGATGCGGCGTAGGCACCTTGACGGGGCTCGGGGGCGCGGGCCGAGTCCGATGACACGTTGACGATCACGCCGTGGCCGCGCTCGAGCATCCCGGGTAGGACGGCCAGGGAGCCGGTGACCACCGAGAAGAAGTTGACGTCGAACACCTCGCGCGCGGTCTCCGTGCTCGCTCCGGCGGGCGGACCGGTCACCGGCAGCATGAGGTCGACGCCCGCGTTGTTGACCAGGTTGTCGATGCGGCCGAACGTCCGCTCAATGTCGTCCAGCCGGTCGCGGAAGGCATCGGCGTCGGCGACGTCACAGACCGCGGTCGTACTGCGCGAGGTGGAGCGGGCCAATTCGGGTGCAAGCTCGTCGAGCAGTTCCTTGCGGCGAGCCAAGCCGACCACGATGGCGCCGCGCTCGGCCAGCGTCAGGGCGAGGGCTCGCCCGATGCCCGAGGAGGCGCCGGTGACCACGGCGACCTGGCCGTCGAATCGGCGCGGCTGCCTCGTCTTCCTCCGGCGCGCCATGCCCGCCAACCTTAGGGTCGCTTCGGGTCTTCGTCCTGGCCGCTGCGGTCCCCTGAAGCGCGTCGGTCGGGAATGCGATGATGCGCCCATGACACAGCGGAAGAAGATCGTCGTCTGGGGCACGGGGTTCGTCGGCAAGATGGTCATCCCCGAGGTCCTGCGCCACCCCGCCTTCGAGCTGGTCGGCGTCGGCGTGCACGACAAGGACAAGGTCGGCCGGGACGTGGGGGAGATCTGCGCGATGGGGGCCATCGGCCTCACCGCCACCGACGACCTCAGTTCGCTCATCGCCCTCCGACCCGACGCCCTGGTGCACTACGGCCCGACGGCGGGACACGCCGACGCCAACATCGCCGACATGGGCGCCTTCCTGCGGGCCGGCATCGATGTCAGCTCGACGGCCATGACGCCGTGGGTCTGGCCGCACATGAGGCAGAACCCGCCCTCGTGGATCGACCCCATCACCGAGGCCTGTGCGGAGGGCGGCGCCACCTGCTTCACCACTGGGATCGACCCGGGCTTCGCCAACGACCTCTTCCCCATGACCCTCATGGGCCTCTGCGCCGAGGTGAAGAAGGTCAAGGCGCTCGAGATCCTCGACTACCTCAACTACACGGGGGCCTACGAGGACGAGATGGGCATCGGCCGCCCACCCGAGTTCACCCCGCTCCTCGAGCACAAAGACATCCTGGTCATGTCGTGGGGCGCCACGGTGCCGATGATGGCGCATGCCGTCGGCATCGAGCTCGACGAGATCTCCACGACGTGGGAGAAGTGGGTGACCGACGCCCCCATCACCACGGCCAAGGGCGTGATCAACCCCGGGGAGGTGGCCGCCATTCACTTCACCATCGACGGGATGTACCACGGCGAGCCCCGCATCAGCCTCGAGCACATCAACCGCGTCGGCACCGACGCCGCGCCGGACTGGCCCCGGGGAACTCAGGACGACGTCTACCGGGTGGAGATCGAGGGCACGCCGTCGATCACGCAGGAGACCGCGTTCCGCTTCACCGACGGCTCGGGGCGCGACGCGGCGACGGCCGGCTGCCTGGCCACCGGGCTGCGGGCCCTCAACGCCGTGCCCGCCGTCAACGACCTCCCCGCCGGGTGGGCGACCGCCCTGGATCTGCCGCTCATCCCAGGGGCGGGCACCATCCGCTGAGACGACGAGCCTCGTCTGGCGCTGCGCGAGCGGTCATGCGCCCTGGCATGACAGCACGTTCCGCTTCGAGACCAGCCCCTCGACGATGGTCGGACCCGGCTACGTTTCTGGCACGAAGACGCGGTCGAGCTCGCCGACGACTACTACGGCGTCCACAACTTCAATTGGGGCTACGAGCGGGAGAGCCTTCGCCTTCCCTGCCGTACCGGCACCGGCAAGCCCTTCGACGCGGGCTGAGCTCCGAGTTCTGCGGTCTGCGGCCTGAGGGTCAGCGCGCGGCCTGAGGGTCAGCGCGCGGCCAGCTCACAGAGCTTGGTCACCGTGTTCCAGTTCCGGGTGGTGCTGATGACGCCCAGTCGTCGCTCCAAGAAGGTTCCCGTGTACTTCGTCTCGGCGTAGCCCTCGGGCGTGTGCACGTAGACCTCCCGCCCGTCGACGACCAGCTCGTCCTTGCGACTCGGAGGGAGGTCGAGCGCCTTCAGCACGTCGGGCTTCGGGGCGCCGGCTAAGAACGTGACGTGATGGCGCGCCGGGTTGGCGCCGGCCTTCGCGTAGGGGCTGGCCGCGCCGATCCGCCGGAGCTCGGGCAAGGTCCGCAAGAGGACGGCCGGCGCGTCGCCGAAGTCCTCGGCCAGCTGGCGCTCGATCGCCTCCACGATGGCCTTTTCGCTCTTCGACGCCGTCGAGAACAACACGTTGCCGGTCTGGATGTAGCTGACCACGTCGTCGTAGCCCAACGAGGTGAAGGACCCGCGCAGTTCGGCCATCGCGATCCGCCCGTGACCTGCCACGTTCACGCTGCGCAAGAGGGCGACGTACCGCGGCACAGGCGCAACCTATCGGGCCGCGTCGGCCCAGGCCTCGGGGCGTCCCGGCCCCAGCCGATCGAGGCGGAAGGGACGGAGGTCGAGGCGCGGCTCGGCGCCTTCGGCGAGGTCGGCCAGCAGCTCGCCGAGCAGGGGGCCGAACTTGAACCCGTGCCCGCTGGTGCCGCAGCCGACGACGACGTTGCCCACTCGGTCCAACACGAAGTCGGCGTCCGGCGAATTGTCGTAAATGCAGCGTTCGGTCGCCACCGGCTCGGGGTCGAGGCCAGGCAACAGCCGCCGCACCCCGTCGATCAGGACGGCAAGGAGCGCGGGGTCGTCGTCGACGAGCGCCGTCGGGGTCGTCGCCGTCGCGTCGAAGAAGCGGGAGGTGTCGGAGGAGTCGAATTGTGGGCCGGGCGTGTGATGCGACACCTTGAAGGTGCCGGCGTGCGGGCCCGATCCGACGACGGGGAGCCCGTAGATCATGTCGTCGCCCCACTCAATGAAGACGGGCAAGCGCGCGCGGTCGATCGGGGCGGTGTCCGCCGCGCGGAAGTAAGCCACCTGGGGTAACGATGGCGGCGCGCCCGTCGCCGCCAGTGCCGTCGGCCCGAGGAGTGCCAACGCGGCGGGCCCGGCGCAATCGACGACCATGTCGGCGGGACGGGCGGGCCCGCCGGCGCAATGGACCGTGACCGCGTCGCCGGCCTGCTCGAGGCCTGCGACCAGGGTGCGCGTCCGCACCCCGAACCCAGTGGATGCGCGCAGCGCCCGAAGGCACTCGTCGGCGACCAAGACACCCGACCCCGGTTCGAAGAGCGCGCCCGTCGGGAGGGCGACTTCGGGAAAGCGGGCGTATGCCTCACGGCGGGTCAGTCGCTCGACTGGTTCGCCATGACGGGCCAGCGAGGACGCCACGGCGTCGACCTCGTCCGTCTCGCCAAAGCTCAGTTGACCGGTGACCTGAAGGAGTCGACGTCCGACTTCCTCCTCGAGTTCGCGCCAGAGCGTCCGGGCGGCGATGGCCATCTCGACGTAGTGGGGCTCGGGATAGCCGAGGCGGAAGATGCGCGCGTCGCCCTTCGATCCGGCGAGCGGGTGGCCGATGGCGTCGCCTGCCTCGAGCACGTCGACCGACCAGCCGCGCCGAGACAACGCCCGGGCGGCGGAGAGCCCCAGGAGCCCGGCCCCGATCACGATGCACCGGCGTCCCGAGGGCACAGGCGAATCTTAGGAAGCCTCGCCCCGATACCCCGGGCGGCCAAAGTTGCCGCACTACGCTCGAGCGGGGTGATGATCGGAAGGCACGCGTCGACCCGGACGCTGCCGGACGGCGGCGCCGCGGACCTCCTTTCGAATTCGGGCCTTTCGGATTCCGGCCCGCCAGACCCCGTCTTCCTCGTGGAGCCAGCCCAGGGCGGCGACGCGCTGGTGCGCGCGGGCAAGACGCTGGGGATCCACCTCGGCGCCGTCGCCTTGTTCACCGTCCCCGCGGTCCTCTTGTGGTGGCACGTCTGGTCGGGCCACCCGGCGAACACGTTGACGTGCGCCTGCGGGGATCCCGCCCAGGAGGTCTGGTTCGTCGCCTGGCCGGCCTGGGCCATCGCCCACCTCCACAACCCGTTCTTCTCGGGCCTGGTCAACGTGCCCGATGGCGCGAATCTGTTGTCGAACACGTCCGGCACGCTCGTGGGCGTCGTCCTGGCCCCGGTCACGTGGTTGTTCGGTCCGGTGGCGACCACCAATGTCGCGCTCACCTTGGCCCCGGCGCTGAGTGCCTGGGCGTGTTTCGCCGCCATCCGTCCGCTCGTGAGGTGGAAGTGGGGGGCGGTGCCGGCGGCACTGGTGTTCGGCTACTCGGCCTCCAGCTTCCAGTCGCTGATCTTCGGTCACGTGTCGCTGGCGCTGCTCGTCTTTCCCCCGTTTCTTTTCACGACGCTGCACGAGATCGTGATCAGGCAGGAGCACTCGGTGCGCCGCGACGGACTGCTCTTGGCCGCGCTCATCGTGGGCCAGTTTCTTGTTTCGCCCGAGGTGCTCGTCCTGTGCCTGGTCTTCGCCGTCGTGGGCGTGCTCGCCGTCGCGGCCGTCGGCTGGCGCCAGGTGCGGGTCCGTGCCGGCCACGCGCTCCCCGCGCTGGCGCTCGGTGTCGTCTTGGCGGCGGTGGTGCTCGCCTACCCAGTGTGGTTCGGCGTTGCCGGTCCACAGGCGGTGACGGGCGTGCTGTTCATAATTGCGCCCCTGGCCGGCGCCCCGCTCTCGGGGATCGCCGTGCCGGGATCGTACGGGTCCTTGGGGAACGCTTATGTGCGCTTCGGGGGCTACCTGGGCCGGGCCGGGCCGCCCCAGGACTATCTGGGCGCCGGTCTGCTTTTCTCCAGCGCGGCGTCGGTCGTCCTCGGCCGCCGCCGGCCCTTGACCTGGCTGCTGACGCTGCTGGGCGTCGTCGCGCTCTGGCTCTCGCTCGGCCCCTACGCCATACACGCGCCCCGCTGGTTCTACCGCGTGTGGTTGCCGTGGCGCGACCTCTCGAAGCTGCCGCTGCTCAAGGAGATCCTGCCCGACCAGATCGCGCCGTTCATCGCGCTCTTCGTGGCCTTCCTGTTGGCCGTCGGCCTCGACGCGCTCTACGTCCACCATCGCCGCGCCACCTCGTGGATGGCGTCGCGCCGTCGCGCCGTGGCGGTGACGGCCACGGTCGCCGTCGCCCTGGTCGCCGTCGTCCCCGTCTTCGTCACCTTCGGGGCGCCCCTGTGGGTGGTCCCGGTGAAGGTGCCGCCCTATGTCAGCACCGTCGCGCCGACGTTGCCGGCGCGCACGGTGGTGCTGACCGTCCCCTTTGCGGTCTCCGGTTCTACGCAACCCATGTTGTGGCAGGCCCTCGACGACATGCACTTCGACCTGGCCGGTGCCGCGCTGAAGACGCCGGGTCCCCACGGCGGCCCGGTGGCGCAGGGGGCGCCGGGGTCGGCCCGGCGCGTCCTGACCAACCTGACCGTGCTGGGTCTGCCCGAACCCACGGGGACAGCGACCCAGATCACCACGGTGCTGCATGCCCTGCGCACGTGGCGGGTGAGCCGGGTGGTCGTGGCCGGTGCCAGCCGCGCCCCCGCCTATGCCACTGGCTTCTTCACCATGGCGCTCGGCATGGCGCCGACCGAGCAGGCGGGCGCCCAGGTCTGGACGTTGCACAACGGGATCCCGTCGGCGCCCCCCGCACTCGGGAGCTCGCTGGGCTTCTGTTGGGACGCGGCAAAGGAGGTGGCGCCGTCGAGCCGGGCGGGGGCGATGGCCCACTGCGTCCTCTACGGGGCCGGCCGGCCCTAGTTCCGGCCGGCTCTCGTTGCCGAGAGCGCGGCCGTGCACTGCGGTGCACCGTCGTAGGCTGGGCCGCCATGCAACCCATCCTTCATCTCTCGTTGCCGGTGCGAGACATCGACGACGCGCGGGACTTCTATGTGGGCTCACTGGGCTGTCAGGCGGCGCGTCGTCGCGAGGACTTCATCGACGTCTGGTTCTTCGGACTCCAACTCACCCTGCACGATCGGCCGGAAGAGGTGACGGAATCGCGGCCCGGAGGATCCAGGCATTTCGGGGTCACGCTGGGACGCGAAGAGTTCGACCAGCTCGTCGACAGGCTCGAGACGAACGGCATCGAGTGGGTCGTCCCCGTGACCACCGACGACGTGGGCCTGCTGACGGAGCAGACAAAGGCCAAGATCGTCGACCCCAGTGGGAACGTGATCGAGGTCAAGACGTATCGGGACGTGGAGGCTGCGCTCGAGATCTCCACCCACTCCTACCCCGAGGCGGTGGCGCGGGGGAACTGAGCGCCCCGATGTCTCGTGGCCCCACGGGTGCGGGCGGGATATCGAGGTGGCCTACGCTCACGGCCGAGACGGACGAATGCCGTTCGGGTTCGAGAGGAGTGCCGTGGGAGGTAGCGAGGTCAGCGGAGATCCCCGGACTAGCCGCGGTGACGGTCGGGCCATCGACCAGTTGCGGCCGGTCATGTTCGAACGGGACTACACGGTCATGGCGCCCGGTTCGGTTCTGGTCACGTTCGGACAGACCAAGGTCCTGTGTACCGCATCGGTCGAAGAGCGCGTGCCCCCGTGGATGCGTGGCACCGGGAAGGGCTGGGTCACCGCGGAGTACTCCATGTTGCCGGGGTCGACGCCGGAGCGCGCGTCCCGGGAGGCGGCCAAGGGAAAGCAGTCGGGTCGCACCCAGGAGATTCAACGGCTGATCGCGCGTTCGCTGCGCGCCGTGTGCGACCTCGTTGTGCTCGGCGAGGTCCAGATCACCGTGGACTGCGACGCCCTGCAGGCCGACGGCGGAACGCGCACCGCCTCCATCTGTGGGGCTTACGTGGCGCTACACGACGCCTGCACCCGGCTCGTCCAGGCCAAGACGATTGTCGCCCATCCGTTGACGGACTCGGTGGCAGCGGTCTCCGTCGGCATCGTCGACGGCGTGCCCATGCTCGACCTGCCCTACGGGGAGGACTCCCGCGCTGAGGTCGACATGAACGTCGTCATGACCGGTGAAGGTCGCTTCGTCGAAGTGCAGGGCACGGCCGAGGGCATGGCCTTCACGCGCGGCGAGCTCGACACGTTGCTCGGGCTGGCCGAGGCGGGCATCAAGGAGCTGACCGGGCTCCAGGCCGCGGTGCTGGCCGACCCACCTGCGCCTCGGTGAACGCAGGCGGGACGCCGGTGCGCCTGGTGGTGGCGTCGGCCAATCCCGACAAGGTCAAGGAGATCGTCGCCGTGTTGTCGGAGGCGCTCGACGTCTCGTTGGTGCCCCGGCCCGGCGACGTGCCCGAGGTGGTCGAGGACGGCGCAACGCTCCTCGACAACGCCCGTCTGAAGGCGCGGGCCCTGATGAAGGCGACCGGCACGGCCGCCGTGGCCGACGACACCGGCCTCGAGGTCGAGGCGCTGGGTGGCGCACCCGGCGTCTTCGCCGCCCGCTACGGGGGCGGCGACGCGACGTACGCCGACAACGTGGCCAAGTTGCTGCGTGAGCTCGACGCGCTCGACGACGGCGGGGGCGAACGACGGGCGGAGTTCAAGACGATCGCACTGGTCGCATTCCCCGACGGCGCCGAGGTCTGGGCCGAGGGAATCGTCGCCGGTCGCATCGCGACGGCGCCTCGTGGCGATCGGGGCTTCGGTTACGACCCGATCTTCGAGCCCGACGGAAGCGGCGGCCGTACCTTCGCCGAAATGGGTGCGGCGGAGAAGGACGCGATCTCGCACCGCGGACGGGCCTTCCGGTCGCTGGCCCGGTTGCTGGCAGAGTCGTACCGGCCCTGATCGCGCGTCGGCGCCCCCGCCTTTGCTTCCTCCTCCGGCTTCCTCCTCGGGCTTCCTCGTCCCGCTTCCGCGTTCGGATTCCGCGGAGGGCATCAGCTCCCGATGAGCGCCGGCGCCAGAGCCCGGTACTGGGCGATCGGGAACTTGTCGAAGTCGGCGACGACCTGGACGCACACGTGGTCGGCGCCCGCCTCGAGGTGCGCACGGACGCGCGCGGCGATGGCGTCCGCGTCGCCCCAGGGGATGACGGCCTCGATCAGACGATCGCTGCCCCCGCCCTCGAGGTCGTCGTCGGTGTAGCCGAATCGCCGGAGGTTGTTCGTGTAGTTCGGCAGGGGCAGGTAGATGCCGGCATAGCGACGGGCCAGCTCCAGCGCCGCGGTGCGATCGGTCTCGAGGACGACCGCCACCTCGGTCGCGAGCAATGGGCCCGTGCCCAGGACCTCGCGGGCGTAGGCCGTATGTTCGACGGGGACGAAGTATGGATGGGCGCCGGCGGCCCGCTCCTTGGCAAGCCGCAGCATCCGAGGCCCGAGGGCGGCGAGGATGCGCCGCTCGGGTGCGATGGGGCGCTCGAGGGCGTCGAGCCCGTCGAGGTACTCGACCATGCGGGAGTACGGCCGGACGTAGTCCTGGACGATCAGAGAGTGGCTGGCGCCGATGCCGAAGAGAAAGCGGCCGTCGTAGCGATCTTCGAGCTCGGTCACGGCCGGACCGGCGTCGGAAGGCGTCGTCGTCCAGATGCTGGCGATGCCCGACGCCACGGCGCAGTGTCGAGTGCCGGCCAACAGTTCTCCGAAGCGCGGCGCGAGACCGGGCTCGAAGCCGCCGGAGGACCACAGGGTGCCGTAGCCGAGGGACTCGAGGTCGCCCGCCACGTTGTGGTCGCCGTCGTTGGCGTCGTGCCACGACCCGCTCCACCACACGCCGATCTTGCCGAGGTCGAGTGCCATCAGTCAGCCCAGTTTCAAGAGACGGGCGGCCGTGCCGCCGGGATAGGCGCGCCGTCCGCCGCAGCGCCGTCAGCGGCCTTGTCGGCGGCCTTGGCCTTGGCGCGCCGGAGGTACTTCACGCCCGCCTCGAGGGATTGCTTGATGAGGTGGTCGTTGTCCTTGGAGATGAAGGCGTGCACGCGCCTTTCCAGTAGCGCTCGCAGGAACGGGTTAAAGGCGTGGTACGACTCGGAAAAGTGGACGCGGGTCCGCCCGTCGGCGAGGTCTTCGAGCCGCGTGCGGCCCTCCGCCTCGGAGAGTAGTGGCCGGCCGACGGCGGTGTACTTCCACGATTCCTGGGGCTTCACCTCGGTCAGCCATTCCCAGGACTGACCCTTCCCTCCCGTCAGGAGGTAACGCGGCACCCTGAAGGTGCAGTGGCGGATGAGACCCTCGCCGATCTCGTTGCCGGGATAGAGGATGTCGATCGTGACGTCCCCCGTCTCGGTGTGGGGGATGCGGGCCCAGAACAGCTGCCAGAGCTCGTCGACCGTGGCGTCGATGTCCACGTAGTAGTGGTGTTGTTGCACGGGCTCACCCTATCCCTGCACCTGACGGCGGCGTCATGTCGAGAGGCGACGACTCCGGCCTGCTCACGGCCCTCTTCGACCTGAGACGCCAGAGCACCGCGCGGTGCTCGGGCGTGTGTACGCCACGGCGATCGGGCGCCGCGACGGACCGTATACGGCCGGATACTTCGCATTCGGCCGGCAACCGCGAAGTGGCGTATATAGACGTTCGACGGGCGCGCCAGGAGTGCCGCGTATGCACTCTGAGGCAGCGCCCGGTCCGACGGCGGGGGCGGATGCAGCCGGGCTGGCCAACCGGGGCGGCTGCTAAGGGAACGGGGTGCCGTAGCGGTCCCGGTGCGCCTTCTCCGAGATCGGCCGGCGGCGGGGCGGGCCGAGCGGCTCGGGGAGGTGGCCGAGGGGAACGACGGCCAGCGGTACGACCTCGGGTGGCAGCCCGAGGTGGCCCGAGAGCTCGTCGCCTCCCACCACGGGCAAGGTGGTCAGGGTCGAGCCGAGGCCGAGCGCGTGGGCGGCGAGCAAGAGGTTCTGCACAGCGGGAAAGATCGACGAGGGGAGCGCGGCCTTGAGCGTGCGGCGGGTGTCGCCGCACACCACGATCAGGACGGGGGCGGCGGCGACGCCGCCCATGGCACCACGGTCGACGTCGGCCAGGAAGGTGGCGGAGAGGCGCTCTTCCTCGTAGGCGCGTGCCCCGCCCTGCCAGATGCGGGCGGTGAGGTCGCCGATCGTGGCCCGCAGGTCTGGGTCGCGCACGACCACGAAAACGAAGGGTTGGCTGTTCTCGGCGGTCGGGGCGTGCGTGGCCGCGGTCAGGACCCGAGCGACGGTGTCGTCGTCGACGTCGTCGGGCAGGAAGGTGCGGGCGGCCCGTTGCGTGTGCAGCACGTCGAAGAAGTCGGGCACGGCGGCCGATGGTATCGAGCGGGGGCCCAATCGTCCGCGTGGGGGCGGTGCAGGGACGGTCAAGTGGATTGGGCGGGGCCGATACGACCCGCTACCTTTGGCGCTGCATCGGCCCGGGGAGGCGGATGCCCGCCATGACGACGTGGATCGGAACCAGGGCGGAGGGGGACAGGAGGCAGACGGTGGCAGAGAGCGCCACATCGCACGAAGACGTGCTCAAGGAGATCGTCGGTCAGCCGACGGGCAAGAGCAAGGTGGTCGTCGAACGCGGGCCGGTGCAGCACTTCGCCGACGCCGTGCTCAGCACGAGCCCGATCTACCACAACCCTGCGGTGGCCCAGCAGGCCGGCTTCGACAACATCCCGGCGCCGCCGACGTGGCCCTTCGCCATGGAGTTCTCGGGCAAGTTCGACGAGCTCCAGCCGGCCGACGCGCCCACGGGCAACCCGCTGGCGACCGCCGTCGGACCCCTCATCGCCAAGGGCGGCCTCATCCTCCACGGCGAGCAGGAGTTCATCTACCACCGCCCGGTGCAGGTGGGCGACGTGCTGGTGAGCGAGGGCAAGATCGTCGACGCTTACCAGAAGGAATCCAAGGGCCGCACGATGACGTTCATCGTGCAGGAGACCAATTGGAGCGACGACAAGACAGGCGAGCCCGTGGTGACGGCGCGCTTCAACCTCATCCACCGGGCCTAGGTCGGGAGATCGCGGTGACGCTGGCAACGAATGGGACGACGTGGCTGACGGCGGCCGAGTGGCTGGCCGTGCTACGCATCGGTCTGGGCGTGTGGTGGTTCGAGAGCTTCCGGCACAAGGACAAGGCCGCGTGGTTCCAGCGGGGTGCGGGCATCTCGTGGGGACAGTCGGTGGCCGAGAAGCACAAGTGGCCATTCGTGAAGAAGGGCTTCGACGCGATCGTGGTGCCGCGGCCGAAGGCGATGGCCTACATCGTGGTGTTCGGCGAGCTGGCGATCGGCCTGGGCCTGATCTTCGGCTTCTTGACGCCGATCGCGGCGTTCGCCGGGATCTTGTTGAACATCACGTACTTCATCTTGATGATCTCGGACTGGGCGGAGCAGGGCCAGAACTTCATGATGATCCTGGCTTCGGTCGTCGTGCTGGGCACGCACGCCTGGAACGTCTGGTCGATCGACCACTGGCTGCACCTGTTCGGGGCGTGAGCTCGGTGCACACGCGGGTGCGGGCGATGACGGAGATGAGTGGCGCGAGCCAAAGGGTGACGGGAGGTCGAGTCGATGGGTGAGAAGAAGCTGTCTTATGACGACGTGAAGGTCGGGACCGAGGCCCCGGTCATCACGCACAAGCTGACGCGCACGGACCTGGTCAAGTACGCCGGCGCCTCGGGGGACTTCAACCCGATGCACCACGACGAGGTGGCGGCGCAGGCGGCCGGCCAGCCCAGCGTCTTCGGCCACGGCATGTTCTCCATGGGGCTGCTCGGCTCGGCGTTGACCGACTTCGTCGGCGTGGGCAACGTGTTGCGCTACCAGGTGCGTTTCGCGCGCCAGACCTGGCCCGACGAGGTCCTCTCCTCCAAGATCGTCGTCACCGGCAAGCGGGAAGAGGCCGGCCAGAAGCTCGTCGACGTTTCGGTCACCCTGTCGAACGCCGACGGCGAGGACAAGCTCGTCGGCGAGGCGACGGCTGCGGTTCCCTGAACCGGACAGAAAAGAGGAACCTATGAGCGCAGACCTGTTGGCCCGGGCTTTCGCGTCGACCGGCGGCGTCCTTGCGGGCGTGACGCCCGAGCAGCTCGAGGGCGGGGCGACGCCGTGCGCGTCCTGGAGCGTCAAGGAGCTGGTCGACCACATCGTGAACGGGACCACGTTCTTCGCCGCGTCCGCCGAGACCGGCCGGCCGCCGGCGGGAGATGCCTATCCCGCCTTCACCGCCGAGGATCTCGTGGAGACCTTCGAGGCCGGCTCGGCGCGGGCGGTCCGCGCGTTCGCGGCCGAGGGGGCGATGGAGCGGATCTTGCACATGCCGTTCGGGGACGTTCCGGGCGCCGTGATGGTCAACGTCGCCGCCGGCGACACCTTCACGCACGGCTGGGACCTGGCCAGGGCGACCGGGCAGTCGACCGACCTCGATCCGGCGGCGGCGGCGCAGATCCTCGAGTTCGCGGGCGGGTTCCTGACCGACGCCCTGCGGGGAGCGGACGGCGAGTCGCCGTTCGGGCCGCAGCAGGAGGCGCCGGCGGGTGCGTGTGTGGCCGACCAGCTGGCGGCGTTCATGGGTCGGCGGGTCTAGATCAGGTCTAGATCCCACTAGCTCGAGCTCGAGCTGGAGCTGGAGCTGGAGTCCTCCCGTTTCGGGGGGATGGGGTTCCGGCCTCGACTTCATTGTGTATTGGCGATCCCGTTCGAGGTCCTGCAGTTTTGTGAACGCTGGCGTTCAAAGGTGGAACGAGAAAGGTGAAGTTTCTCCCGTTTCTCCAACCTCTGTCTCAATACACCCGCAACACGCCGCAGGAATCCCGGGCGCCGGGCGGAGTCCCAACTTCGGCCCCGTCGGTTGCCTGAGAGCGAAGGCGGGGCTATGCGCTGACGGGTTCGGCGCTGGGCTCGAAGCGCAGCGGGAGCCGGGCCGGTCCCCAGATCCCGAAGTTCGACGGCTTCCACTCGATGTCGCCGTTGCGGGTGAGCCCCGGCAGGCGCCGGGCCAGGAGCGGCAGCGCCTCTTGGAGCTCGGCCCGGGCCAGCGCGGCACCCATGCAGAAGTGGATGCCGGCGCCGAACGTCATCTGCGCCGTGCCGCGCTCGCGGGTGATGTCGAAGACATCGGGGTCGTCGAATGCCTCGGGATCGCGGTTCGCCCCCGCGAGTGAGGTCGAGACGAAGGTCCCCTCGGGGAACAGGACGTCGCGGTAGACGATGTCCTCGGAGGCGAATCGTGCCGTGCCGCGCACCGCGCCGAGGTAGCGCATCGACTCCTCGACGGCGCGCGGTGCGAGCTCGGGGCGCTCGGCCAGGAGGGCCCACTGGTCGGGGTGTTCGCTGAACAGCGCCACGGAGCAGGCCAACTGGTTGCGTGTCGTGTCGGTGCCGGCCATCAGTACGGCCTGGGCCAACATGGTCATCTCGTCGGTGGAGAGCCGGTCGCCCTCCTCCTCGATGGCGATGAGGTCGCTCAGCAGGTCGTCGCGGGGGTCGGCGCGGCGCTCGGCGATCATCTCGGTCACGTAGGCAGTCAGCTCGGCGCCCGCGCGCTCGATCAGCGGCAGGTCCTCGAGCACGTTGTTGTTGAAGATGCGGAAAATGTCGGTCGCCCACCCCGAGAACAACTTCCAGTCCTGGGGTGGCGCGCCGAGCAGCTCGCAGATGATCGGGATCGGGTAGGGCTCGCAGACGTCGGCCACCAGGTCGCATTCGCCCCGGCGGGCGATCCGGTCGACCAGCTCGCCGACAATGGTGCGCATGGTGGGACGCAGGCGGTTGGCCGAGGCGGGGGTGAAGGCGGGAGCGACAAGCCGGCGCAGGCGGGCGTGGCTGTCGCCCTCCATCGTGAGGATCGACTGGCCGCGGGACCGGGCCCACTCCGTGTTCGCCAGCTCGGGCGAGCGCTGGAGCATCGACAGCGCCGAGTGGAACCGCTTGTCGCGCAGGATGGCGGTGACATCGGCCAGCCCCATCACCGAGTACCCCATGTCGGTGCGGGCGAGCCAGTGCTCGGCCCGGGCCGCCTTCACCGCCTCGATGGCGTCCTGGCGCTCGAGGCCGACGGTAGCCAGGAAGGGGAGCTCCAGCTCGGTGACCAGTTGTGCCATGGGACCCCCCGCTGTGCCGGGCCGGGCGTGTCTCGCGTCGACCCGCAGGCGAGGTTAGTGGAGCGCGCGCTGGGCGCCCGTTGCGGGTCGGCCCTCGCGCGTGGCCGAGCTGAGTCTGCTACTTCGGCTCGGCGGGCTTCATCGCCGGATGGCGCTGGGCCATCATCGGCAGCAGCAGGGACTTCGGGGCCAGGTGCGCCAGTGCCGCGCCGGCGCGGTTGGCCGCGCCCGGAATCACCACCGGACGCCCCGAGGCGAGGCCCTCCACGGCCGCCTTCGCCACCTGGGTCGCGGGAACCCACATGAACTTTGGCAACGACTCGCTCGCTTCGGCATCGCTGATCCCGGCTGCTTCGGCGAAACCGGTCTCGACGGGACCGGGGCACAGCGTCGTGACGGTCACGCCGGTCCCGCGGAGCTCGGCCCCGAGCGCGCGGCCGTAGGAAAGGACGAAGGCCTTGGACGCGCCGTACACCGCTTGCCCGGGCAGGGGCTGGAACGCCGCGGTGGACGCCGTGTTGAGGACGGCGCCGCGGTGGCGAGTGACCATCCCTGGCACGAACAGCGTGCATAGGTCGACGACCGCTTCGACGTTGGTCCGCACCATTGCGAGCTCGCCGGCGCGGTCGGCCCGCTGGACCGGGCCCATGGTCGTGAAGCCGGCGTTGTTCACGAGGACGTCCACGGCGAGCCCCCGCGTCTCGAGCTGACCCGGCAGCTCGGCTCGCGAGTCGGCGTCGGTCAGGTCGGCGGCGATCACCTCGGTGCGGACGTGGTGCGTCTGGGCCAGCTCGTCGGCCAGAGCCTTGAGGCGATCCTCACGTCGGGCCACCAGGGTCACGCCGTGCCCGCGGGCGGCGAGGGCGCGGGCGATCTCGCTCCCGATGCCAGACGAGGCGCCGGTGACGACGGCAGTGGTGTTCTCCTTGGGGGTGGGCAGTGCCATGGCCAGAGCGTAGTGACCGGCTTGGCCGCACGACTTGGGCGCGAACGGCGCCGCGGCACGGGCCAGAGATGAAGTTCGCGTGACGGCGCGCCGATCGACCAGGGCGTTCGCGAATGCCCTGGTCGCGCGGGGTTCACATGATGAGGGTGCAGGGAGATACTTGTCTCACTAGCGAGCGGCAACTGGAGCACCCGCCGTTGCCCCGAGAGGAAAGGAGCATGCCGATGCCATCGACACGCTCGAGCGAGGAGGGCGATCCGCCGGGTTGAACCCGCGTCACCGATGTCGGTTTCGGTGACGCAGCTGGCAGTTCTCCTGGCAGGAAGTCCGGCGTGTGTTTTGGCCGCGCTCGCGCCGGTGCGTGTGCCGGCCGGCCGACAAGGCGGCCCCCGCACCATCTACGCCGCAGGCTGGGACCAGGAAAGCTGCGGACAGACAGAATCACTACGAGTGAAGGACCGGCCGAAACGGCCGGTCCTTCTCGCGAAAGGCACCGGCGCAGCCTGACGCTGTGGTGCCATGGTGGGGCATGACCGGGACGCTCCTGCCCATGTTCCCGCTCTCGGCGGTGCTCTTCCCGCACGCCGCCATGCCGTTGCACGTGTTCGAGCCGCGGTACCGCGAGCTCATGCGCGACTGCGTCGCCGGTGACCGGCGCTTTGGCGTCGTGCTGATCGAGCGGGGCTCGGAGGTTGGCGGAGGCGACACGCGCGCCGCCCTCGGGACACGCGGCGTCATCACCCGGGCGGCCGAGCTCCCCGACGGCCGCTGGGTCCTCGAGGTCCGGGGCGAGGTGGTCGTGGTGATCGACGAGTGGCTGCCGGACGAGCCCTACCCGCGAGCCCTCGTGCACGAGCGTGGCCCGGTACCGGCGGAGCGGGACCCCGGAGCACTCCTCGACGACGCCGTCGGGCGGTTGCGCCGGGCCCGCGCGCTGCTGTCGGAGCACGGGGGCGGCGTGCCGCTGGAGCCCGGGCACGACCTGGACGGGGGTGGCGACGCGGAACGAGCGGCCTGGCTGCTGTGCGGCGCCGCCCCGGTCAGCGCCTACGACGCCCAGCGCCTCCTGGCCGCCGACGGTGTGGCGGAGCGGCTCGCGCTGGTGGTCGAGCTCATGGACGACCTGGAGCTCGACCTGCGCCGGATGCTCGCCGAATGAGCGCCGAGGGGTTCGGCGGCCGGAGCGGTCGATCGTCCTGACGACGGCGGATCACTCCGTGAGGATGCGGATGTGGGAGGAGTTGAACTCGGCGGTCCGATGGATCACGTCCTCTTCCGCGAGCCGGGGCTCGTCCGAGACGATCCGGGGCATGCCGAGGTTGGTCGTGGGCCGGCTCGTGGCGAGGTAGCAACGGATCCGGTCCGCCAGCGCATAGAGGCGCGTCGCGTCATCCGAGCTCTCACAGGCGCCGGCCGCCATCTCGAGCTCGGTGGCCGACTCGATGAGGAGATCCATGCCCGTGTCGGACGCCCCGGCGGTCATGGCGCGCCGGCCAGCTCGACGGTGGGTGGACGGAGAACCCACGCACGTCGCTCCGAATCCATCGGGACTCGCGATCTTGTCACCCGTCAGCGGGGACGCTGTGGCTCGCACGAAGCCACGGGCGAGGGTACACCCGGCAGCGTCGTTCGTCATCGCCTAGAAAGTGCGCATGGCCAATGTGATCGTGCAGGGAGTGTTCTCGCTTGACCCGAACGAACGGGACCAATTCGTCGAGGCCAGCGTCGGCGCAATGCGCTCCTCTCGAGAGGAAGACGGTTGCCTCGAATACGTCATGGCGGCCGATCCCTTGGACCCCGAACGCGTGATCCTCTCCGAGCGCTGGGAATCTATGGATCAGCTGAACGAACATCTTGCTGGGCAGAAGGATCGTGCCCGGGGTGACAGGCCGGCCCCTCGGAGCGTCGAGATCACTCTTTTCGAGGTGGCGGCGGCGCGGCCGCTTGTCTGACGATTGCACAAACATGCAGCCTGCGTGGACGCTTCCGGGGGCGGTCCAGCCATGGTCACCGTGCTCGCTCCGGTGGGAGATGATGTCTCCATGGAAGGCGAAATCCAGCACGTCTCGATTCACGGTCACGACGTGGCGTACCGCATGGAGGGGGCGGGTCCCGCGCTCCTGCTGCTCCACGGCATCGCCGGGAGCTCCCGGACGTGGCGGGACGTCATCCCCCTTCTGACGGACCGGTTCACGGTGATCGCGCCGGACCTGATGGGTCACGGTCTGTCCGAAAAGCCGGTCGGGGACTATTCACTGGGTGCGTTCGCCAGCGGGATCCGTGATTTCCTCGAGACCCTCGACGTCGACCGGGCATCCGTGGTCGGCCAGTCGTTCGGCGGCGGGGTGGCGATGCAGCTCGCCTACCAGCATCCAGAGCTGTGTGATCGTCTCGTGCTCGTCAACAGCGGCGGTCTCGGACGCGAAGTGAACTGGATCCTCCGGTTCATGACGCTGCCGGGCAGCGAATACCTCATGCCGCTGATCTTCCCCGGGTTCGTCCGCGATTGGGGAGACAGCCTGTTTCGATCGGTGAACGACCGCGGCATTCGACTGGGCCGGATCACGGAGATGTGGAGCGCCTACGCATCGCTCGCCGAGGCGGAGAACCGTCAGGCCTTCGCCCGGACCCTCAGGTCGGTCATCGACCCCGGTGGTCAGACCGTCAGCGCGATGGATCGTCTCTACCTGGCTTCCTCGATGCCGACGTTGATCATCTGGGGTGACCGGGACGACATCATCCCGGTGAGTCACGCGCACGCCGCACACGAGGCCATTCCCGGGAGCCGACTGGTCACCTTTGAGGGGATCGGCCACTTTCCCCAGATCGAGGCGCCCGAGAAGTTCGTCGCTGCGCTGGTCGACTTCGTCGACTCGACGGAACCCGCACGTCTCGGCGCCGCCGACCGCCAACACATGCTCCGAGACCGATCCGGCCGGGTGCCCGTGATGGCTGCACCTTCCGACTCGTCGAGCGAGACCTGACGTGGCAAGCGGCGCGGCTGCGCACCGCTGACTGACGCTCCGGGTGCGCTCACACTCAAGGGCATGCCGGAACCCACGCAGACCTACTTCGTGGCCTGGCGCGAATAGCCGCACCAGGTCCGAGCGCCGCCGGCGGGATCAGCGCCGGGACGTCGTTGGGGCGTGCCGCCGGGGCGCCGGCGTTGACTTGACCGGGCGCCAGGGGAAGCCGGCCACGGCGCCCCACTCCTCGGACGTGGCCTCCTGCCATACCCAGAACGACGCGCCGAGCGCCCCCGCCCGCCGCCCTGCGCTCAAGAACTCGTCGATCTCCGCTGCGCTCGGGGAATCGGTCCGGCCGCCTTCGCCGGCGAAATTGAATGCCTGCCCGATGACGTGGACCGGGCGGAGGGTCGACAGGCGGGCGACGTCTTGTGCCGAGTCGGTGCCCGGGTCGGTGCACTCCCAGTACACCATCGGGGCGAAAGCGTCGACGTAGGGCGCCATGGCCCGGTACGGGTACGCGCCCTTCCAGTTGACGTCCGTCGGCGGGTAGACGGTCGCGACGACAGGCCGGCTCCCGGCGGCCTGTCGCACGAGCTCGAGGTACACGGCCGCCCGCTGGGCGCTCAGCATGACGCCTTCGGTCGACTCCTCGATGTCGGCGCTGTAGCCGTCGACCCGCTGTCCGTCGGCGGCGCGCCAGTCAAGGATCTGCGCGGTCCACCCGGCATCGCCGACGGGATCCCACAGGTACGGAAAACCCCAAGCGATCACCGCGATGCCATGAGCGTGCGCAACCGGCACCAGCGCGTCGAGTTCATCGGCGCCATAGAAGCCGTTCATGGAGTCGCCCACGCGGATCCACAGTTGATGCAGCCCCGCCGAGACGGCCTGCTGCACCATCTCGGCCGCGTTGCCACCGTCGGTGCTGCCCCACTCCCAGATCCACATTCCCTTCCCGGTGATCGCGGCCAGGTGTGAGGTCCACGGTGCCGGCGCCTTCACCGGCGGGAGAGATGTCACGAGGACCGCCGGGTGCCACGGCGGCGGTGGGGGAGGGGGCGGCGGTTGCGGAGGCACGGGGCACCCGGCGAGCGCGGCCGGGGTGGATGTCGTCGTTGTCGTCGCACCGGTCCGGGTCTTCGGCTGGGCGGCAGCACGCGCGTGCGGCTGCTGCGCAACGCGGGCCGCCCGCGCGCGAGGCGCAGCAGCGGCCTCGGCCCCGCGGGCCGAGCCAAGCGGGGCCGAGGCATTCGTCGCCACCGGCGCCACGACGAGGACGACGAGGAGGACCGATGCAAGAGCGAGGGGTCGCCGCACGCCGGCGGATTTGCGCACGGCCCATTGTCGCGACCCGAACGCTCAGGCGTGGGGCGACCCTGCAATGGCGATGGTGCTCAGGAGGCGGGCCAGTGCAGCCCGGTGCCCGTGACGAGGCTCATTGGCCGAAAGAGAGCCGCAGGTCCCGGTTGATCAGCTCGTTGATGCGCTTTCGGAGGTGGCCGAGCAGATCGTCCTCCGGCATCGGGTCGTCGACGGTCAACGTCCAGCACAGGTCGGTTCCATAGCCGCCGCCGTCGGGCGGCAGGTCGAATCTGATGCGCGCATCGGTTCGCTTCGTCCACAGCGACGACCACACGACGACGCGCGGGCTCACGCTCTCGAGGACCCTCGGGGGCACCTCGTCATCCCGCAGCACCAACCACTGGCGGTCAGGGTCACGATTCGGCTGGGTGAGCGCTTCGAAGACAGCCCGCGGGGGCGCCGGTTGATTGCGCTGCCGCCGGCCGGCTTCCACCATCGCCAGGAGTCTAGGAACGACGGCCAACGAGCCA
>DASZMN010000066.1:0-30436 GCA_035551835.1 Acidimicrobiales bacterium
GGCCTGATCCTCGGGACGATGCTGCTCGGCCTCGCCGTGCTGGCGAAGCACTGGCACATCGGGCCCCGCTCCGGCCAGACCGTCCTCAGCCAGATCATGGCCATGGCGGTCGGCCGGAGCTGGGCCTACTACATCATCTCCATCACGATCACGATCGTGCTGGCTCTGGCAGCCAACACCTCCTTCGGCGGGCTCCCCGTCCTTGCCAGCCTGGTGGCGCGTGATAACTACCTACCACACCTGTTCACGATCCGGGGGGACCGTCAGACCTTCGCCAACGGGATCGTGGTGCTCGCGATCATGTCGGGTGCGCTCCTCGTTGCCGTCGACGGGAACACCAATACCCTGATCCCGCTCTTCGCGATCGGGGTGTTCATCGGCTTCACCCTGTCGCAGACGGGCCTGGTCGTGCACTGGTGGCGAACCCGCCCCCGGGGGTGGCAGCGTCGGGCGACGATCAACGGCCTCGGCGCCTTCATCACCGCCGTCGCGACGATCGTGTTCCTCGTCTCGAAGTTCACCGAGGGCGCCTGGGTGGTCGTGATCGCCATCCCCGCCTTCATCTTCCTGTTCGTCCGCATCCACGCCTATTACGAGCGCGCCGGCAAAGCGCTCGGCCTCGATCAGATCCCCCCGAAACCCGAGTCCAAGAGGACCATCGTGATCGTCCCGGTCAACCGGATTTCGCGGCTGACCGAACACGCCCTGACCGAAGCCAAGTCGCTCGGCCAGGAGGTCGTCGCGGTCACCGTCGTCCTCGGGGGGGACGACACGGTGAGCTGGGTCGACAGCCTCCAGCGCCAATGGAGGAGGTGGGATACGGGCGTCCCGCTCACGGCGCTGCACACGGATTACGCGTCGGTCGTCGAGCCTGTCGTGACCTTCATCGACCGGATGCGCGAGGACCATCCCGACGACCAGATCGTGGTGCTGATCCCGGTCATCCGCCCGGACAAGTACCGCTACCGCCTCCTGCACAATCAGCTGGACATCGTCCTCACCTCTGCACTGCGGAGCCGCGAGGACGTGATCGTCGCCCGGGTCTCGGTGCCGCTCGACCCCGAGCCGGCGGATCCGGTGAAGCCGGCTGACCCGGCGCACCCGTCGCCGTCGTCGAACGGCTGACCGCAGCACACGGCTGGCCTACGCCGGGCACGTCCCGGCACACGCCTGGCCCGGTCACCCACGCCAACGCGGACGCGGGGGTGACCGGGTCAGGTCGAGAGGTCAGTCGATGGATTTGGCCGCGCCGCCCACAACTGGCTGTGCAAGCGGGATGCCGCCCATGGAGCCCTGGAAGGTGGCGTCGCCGTAGTTGAAGAGGCCGCCATCGGACGCAAAGAGCCAGTAGCCACCGCCGCTCGGGGTCGCCGCCATACCCACCACCGGCTTGTTGAGGTGGAGGGACCCGGCGCTCCCGAAGAAGCCGGCGCCGGACCCGTAGGTGAAGATGCCACCGTCGGATGCGACGAGCCAGTAGCCCTGTCCGTTGGGCGCGGCCGACATGCCGACGACCGGCTTGTTCAGCGGGATGGACCCGGCCGAGCCGAAGAAGCTGGCGTCTCCGAAGGCGAAGATGCCGCCGTCGGACGCGACCTCCCAGTAACCGCCGCCATCGGGCGTGGCCGCCATGCCGACGATCGGCTTGTTCAGGTGCTGACTGCCCATGGAGCCGTAGTAGACGGCATCGCCGAAGGCGAAGATGCCGCCGTCCGACGCCACTTCCCAGTAGCCCATGCCGTCGGCCGTGGGCGCCATGCCCACGATCGGAGAATTCAACTGCGTCCCGCCCATGGAGCCGTAGAAGCCCGCGTTGGCGAAGTTGAAGATGCCACCGTCCGCGGCGACCATCCAGTAACCCTGCGTGGACAGCTGGAAGGCGCCGACGTCGCAGTTGCCCGACGGGCGCGCGACGCCGCGGGCGTCGGTCGTCGGGCAACCGGCACTGAGGCCCTGGCCGATGGCGGGACTGCCCGGTTGCAGGGCGGCCGTCTCGACCGGCCCGCCGTTGTTCGCCACCGGGGCCACCATGGCGTTGCCCACGCTGACCTGGTCGCTGGGCGCGGTGAAGCTGCACGTGTTGCCGCCCGCCTCGAGGTTGCCCCCGTCGGAGACGAATTCACCGCCCTCGCAGTTCGGACCGCCGTTCGTCTGGACGATCGTGTTCTTGAAGCGACCCAGGGCCTGGGCATAGATTCCGGCAACGTCGCCGCCGCCGCCGACCGTGTTGTTGGCGATCGTGTCGTTGGTAAAGCTCACGGGAGCGCCGACCACGACACCGTCGGCACCCTCGGACGACGACCCCGTCGTGGTGTTGTCGTCGATCGTGACGTTGGTGAGGACGGCCGGTTCGACGAGGAAGACGCCGATGCCCCCTCCCGGTGGCACGCTGGTCGTCGTGCGGGCGATGGTCGAGTCCGTGAGGGACGACCGGGTGCCTTCCGCGGAAAGGCCGTCGAGGGACAGGGCGCCGCCTAAGACCAAGCCGTCGTCGGTCACCGTCGTATCGAGTATCTGCACTCCCGTGGCGACCAGGTCGGCGCTGCTGTACCACGCGCCGCCCTCGACGTACCCGTTGCCGCCGCCCACGTTCGAGATGTTGGTGTTGGTCACGCTGACGTCGTTCGCGGTGACGGATGGGTACTGGCCCTCGTTGAATGAGCCCACCGCGCCGCCGTAGACACTCGTTCCGGCCGCGTTCACCGTCGTCGAATCGATGGAGACGTCGCTCAGAGATTGCGGCGAGTAGGTGTTCAGTACGCCGCCAAGGACGTAGTCGGTGCTGGTGGCGGTGTCGGTCGTCCCCGTGATGGTGCCGTCGGTGATGTTGCCCGACAGTGCGGTCCCGATGATGTAGTCGTCGAACACCTCGAACACCCCACCCTCGACGGAGTCGCCGGTGTTGTTGGTGCCGCTCACCGTGACGCTCTGATACTCCGTGCTCCCGTCGAAGTTCGGCGGGGCCGGGCAACAATTGACGGTCCAGTCGACGTCGCCCACGCCACCGTAGACGCCGTCGCCACCGGAGTTGTTGGTGGTGGCGGACACGTCCAACCCGCTGACCGAGGCCTTGTAGTCGTTGTAGATGACGCCGCCGTAAATGGCCGTGTCCTGGCCGCTCGCCCCGTTGGAGGTCCCGCTCACGGTGAGGCCGTCGATCGCGAGCGTGCCGTTGTAGGTGCCGTTGATCTGGTCCGCTTCGTTGGCGACGATCCCTCCGTCGATCCCGTTCCCGTCGGCGCGGTTGGTGGTGTTGGCGACCGAGACGTTGTTCAACGACAACTCCCACGCGTTGAAGAAGACGCCCCCCTCGAGCGAGCCGCTGCTCGACCAGGCCTGCGAGCCGGAAACGGTCACGTCGGACATGGCCGCCGTGTCGTCGTTGTAGAGAACCGCCCCTTCGGGATTCGACAGGGGCTCCGACGACGTGCCGGCCGTGTTCCCGCTGTAACTGCTGCCGGTGTCCGAGAACGACCAGTCGTTGTAGACGGCCGCGCCGGCGAACGAGTAGTTGTCGTTGATCTGCGCCGCGTCGAGGACCAGGGTGCCGTCGTTGTAGACGCCACCGCCGCAGGGCGCCGCGCCATTGCCGATCGTCGATCCACTGACGTTGACGGCACCCTGGTTGTTGCTGATCCCGCCGCCGCAAATGTCGGAGGAATCGTGCGAGATCGTGGTTCCGGAATCGGTCCACAGCGCCGAGTCCTGATCCACGTAGATGCCGCCTCCGTAGTTGGAGGCGGTACCTCCGGTCACCGTCACGCCGCTCAGCGTGAGGTCAGCCGGGTCGCTGAACCCGTCGCCGAGGTAGATGTCGGCGCCATCAGTCGCCGAGCCGTTCTGGATGGTGAGATTCGTCATCTCGACCGACGGCGTCGGTCCCCCATTGCCGTAGACATCGAAGTCCTCGGTCGCGCCGAGACCGTCGATGATCGGAGCGGCACCGGAGCCCACCCCCGAGATGAACATCGAGTTGTAGACGTTGATCTCGGATGCCTCGGTGAGCTGGATGTCGTAGCCCGCCGGCACGTTGATCTGGTCCACGTTCGGGGCGTCATTGTTCGCCGCTTCGACGGCGGCGCGCAGGCTGCAGTTGCCGTCCGAGTCCTGGCACGTCGTCGAGTTCGACGGGGAGACGTCCGTATCGTTGGTCGTGTTGACCGTGAAGGTCTGGTTGACCGACGTGTGAGGCACGAGGTGGGGGGTCGAGCTGATCACCGGACCGGCCTGGTTCACGTGGGTGCTCTTTCCTTGCACCAGCGGTTGGCCCGGCTGCTTGACCACCGGCGGCGCCTTCGGCTGCAGCGGCACCGACGCGCCCGCCGGGGCAGCCGCCCCCAGTGCGGTCGCAACCGTGAAGCCGCTCACCAGCGCGAACCCGCTGACGAGGCTGATCCCGATCGGTGCGATCCGGCCCCGGCCGGTCCGCGAGGACGTGGAACTACGACGAATACGCATGTGCGAGGCCTCCCGGTTCGCCAACTCCGTTGTGCCCCAGCCGGCTCCCCAACCGCCCCACCGGGGGTTCATCAACTTGCAGGCCTCGTTCGTAGCACTCTGAGCGCACTACAAACAAGGACTTTGTCCCGATTCTTTCACCGTACGTTCAACAAACCCGGCGAGGACGGGCGGTACACGGGGGTTACCGACGGTCATCGGTTGCGCGGTCGGTGACCGACGCCGCGAGGCCACAACCGGAAGGGCTAGCGCCCCTTCCACACCGGGTCGCGCTTCTCGATGAACGCGGTCGCCCCTTCT
Organism: Acidimicrobiales bacterium; assembly: GCA_035551835.1. Lineage (GTDB taxonomy): Bacteria > Actinomycetota > Acidimicrobiia > Acidimicrobiales > RAAP-2 > Bog-473. The sequence goes on from DASZMN010000066.1 coordinate 4,759, forward strand.
TTCGCGTCCTCGCTCCCGAACACCTTGGGTTGCCACTCGGCCGCCAGCGCACGCGCCTTCTCCAAGTTGGTCGACGCCGTCCGCACCAGTTCCTTCGTCGCCCGCAGAGCGAGCGGGCCGTTGCGCGCGATGCGCTCGGCCATCGCGACGGCCGCGTCGAGCACCGCGGCCGCCGGCACGACCTGGTTGATGAGTCCGAGCGACCGGGCCCGGCCGGCATCGATGGCATCGCCGGTGAGCGTGAGTTCCAGCGCGACCGCGAGCGGAATGCGTGTGCTCACGAAGACCCCGCCGCCGGCGGCGAAGAGGCCGCGCTTCACCTCGGGCAGGCCGAAGGACGCCGCCTCCGACGCAACGACGACATCGCACCCGAGCAGGAGCTCGAACCCACCGGCCACCGCCGTGGCGTTGGCGGCGCCGACGATCGGCACCCCGATCTCGCCCTGGGTGAAGCGGACGAAGCCCTGCATGCCCTCCTTGGACCCGCCGACCGTGCCCCCCTCGGCGAAGGTGCGCAGGTCCATGCCGGCGCAGAACGCCTTGTCGCCGGTGCCCGTCAGGACCACGGCCCGGACGTCGGGGTCGGCTTCCGCCTCCACCATGCCGAGGCCGATCTCGTTGAGGAGTTCGGGGTTCAAGGAGTTGCGGGCCTCGGGGCGGTTCAGCCGCAGGACCGATACGGCGCCACGACGCTCTTTCACCAGGACCGGCTCGGACGACGACTCTTGCGCAGGGCTCATGCGCCCACTCTTCTCGCCCCTGATCGCTCGAACAAATCCGTGAGCGGGAGGTCGGCGGGTCGTGAGCGAGAGGTCAGTGGGAGGTCAGTTGGAGGTCAGTTGGAGGTCAGGGGGAGGTCTCGGCGTGGCCGACGACGTGGGCCGGGACTGCAGTGCTCGCGTGCAGCGCTCCCGTCGCTGCGAACAGCGGCCCGCTCCACACCGCCACCGTGGCGGCGATGGCACAGAGGAGCCCGGCCGCCACCGCCCTGCCCTTGTGCACGTGCATGGCTCAACTCTCGGCCACGAATGTCAGGGAATTGACAGAGCAGCGTAAGAACCAGCTGAGAATTGTGTGGCCCGAGCGGACGCCGCCGCATCAGGGCCGCGCTTCGGTCCCGAAATGCGGTCCGTCTATCCGGGTCGCTACTCTGAAAACATGATTTCCGAACAGGGGGCGCTGCGGTGACGGTCTTGGCTCCGGCGCCGGCCGACCCGGTCGAAACCCCGCCGGCGCGGCGGCCGGGGTCGGTCCGCCGGACCTCGACGATGCTCATGTTCTGGCCGGGAGGATTCGGCTCCGAGCTGCACCTCAAGGGGCGGGCGCGGGACCTCCTCACGCCAGAACGCGGTCACCCGATGATCGTGGCCGCCTCCGATCTCTACGCGGTGACCGGCCGGGCGCGCGACGTGCAGGCGATCGAGAGCCGCCCGGTGCACGAACCGCTGCAGCGTCTCGTGGGGTGTCGCGCCGGGGGCAATCTGCGCTCGGCCATCGCCCAGGAGCTGCCGGAGCAGGTCGAGGGCGGCACGCCCCTGCTCCTCCTGCTCGACGACATTGCGGGCGCCACCCTGATCTCGGGGTTCACCTATTTCCGGTGGGCCGACGCGGTCCCCGGCATGCGCGAGCGGCTGGGCCAGGGCCCGAAGAGCGACATGCGCGGCATCTGCTCGGGGTTCCGCGACGGCGCGAGCGCGCTCTTCCCGGACGGCTCGTTGCGCGGCGTGAGTGCGAACACCCCGGTCGCACCCTTGCTCCACGACCCGGCCGACCCCGACGGCTGGCACAAACGTGACGAGCCGCCCGAGATCCAGATGTGCCGCGCCCGGCGCATCGACGCGTGGGCGGACGGCGACCGCATCGAGTTCGACACGATGTTCCGCGACACCTGCTCGGTGCCCGAGGGACCCGAGGTCGTCTTGCACGAGTATCAGATCCTCGGCAGGGCCGACCGCGACACGGGGATCATCGAAGGCCTGGAGGCGGTCCCCCGGGTGCTGCCCTACCCCGAGTGTCCGCTTGCGGCGGCGAACACGCCGCGGATGGTCGGCACGGCGTTGCGGGCAATGCGCACCGAGGTGCTGGCGCAGTTGCGGTCGATCGACTGCTGCACCCACCTCAACGACGGTCTGCGCTCGCTCGCCGAGGTACCCGTGCTGGCGGAGTCTCTGCGCGGGTGACCGTCCCGAAAGCGGCTCCGCCCGTCGCCCGGACGGGGCGGCCTCGTCGCTTCGAGGCGGCCGACGAGCTGCGCATCCTGCTCGACGCCGCGATGGAGGTGATGGGGCGCAACGGCTACGTCGACGCGTCGGTCGCCGACATCCTGACCGAGGCGAACCTCTCGACCCGCTCGTTCTACCGGCACTTCGAGTCCAAGGACCAGCTGCTGTGCGCGCTCTACCGCCGGGAGGCGGAGGATGCGGCGGCCCGACTCAACGCGAGAGTGGACGCTGCGCCGTCTCCGCGAGCCGCGCTCAATGCGTGGATCGACGAGATCCTGAGCCTGGGCCAACACCGGGCCAAAGCCGCCCGGGTGCGGGTCCTCGGCTCACCCGGCGCCATGCGGGCGGAGGGGTACGCGGAGGAGACCCGCCACGCCTCGAAGCTGCTCATGGCGCCGTTGGAGGCGTTGCTGGCCGCCGGTGCGGTCGACGGTTCGTTTCCCCTGGCCGACCCCGCGGCCGACGCGTCCCTGATCCGCTCGGTGGTCTGGGCGGCCGCCGGCCTCACGCCTCTACGCGACTGGCCCGGGTCGCGGGCCGAGGTGGGGCGCCAGGTGCGTTCGTTCTGCGCCCGGTCCCTCGGCGCCACCCCGTGAGCTGAGAGGCCTCCTCCTCTCCCTCTCGCCTCCTCCTCTCCCTTCTCGCCTTCTCCTTCAGGGCGTCAGATCGGCAGCGGTCGCGTCGAGCTCCTGCTCGTCGACCCACGCCGCGGCGCGGGCGTGCCCCGAGGCCGCCAGGCCGGCGCCCTGGCTGAAGTCGAAGGGCGACGGTGCCTCGGGAAAGGGCGAGGGCACGAAGTGCACCGAGCCGCCCAGCTCCGCCGCCTTCGCCTGGGCGCTCGCCAACCTCGAGATCTGCAGCTTGGCCGTCAACAACGACACGCTGCTCATCGCCGCCGCCACCGCGCCTCGAGGAGGTCGGCGCCGAGGCGCCGTGGTCGTGAGGAACGCGAAGACCTCCTCGGCCCCGAGGTCCAGTGCCTCGGTCGCGGGGCAGCCGGCCGAGAGCGAGCCGTCGACCAACCAACGTCCGTCGCGCAAGACCGGGGGGAACACGCCGGGGATGGCGGCGGAGGCCAAGAGCGCTGACGCGACGTCACCGTGCTGCATCAGCACGATGTCACCGGTGAGCGCGTCGGTGGCGACGGCGGCAAACGGGATGTCCGCCTCTTCGATGCGCTCGATCCCCAACCACTCGTGGATGATCATCTTCAATCGTTTCGTCGTGACCAGGTGGTCGCGCAGGCCGACGAAGCCCGCGATGGCGCGGGACAGCTCGAAGCGAAAGACGTCCTGGCGCCGCATGTCGCTCCACGCGATCTCCAGGGCCTTGCACCCGACGACGCCCGGATGCGTGGCGTAGAAGGCGGCGTTCAGCGCGCCGATGGACGAGCCCGTCAGCAGTTCGGGCTCGATCCCCGCCTCGATCAGCGCCCGCATGCCCCCGGCCTGCATGGCGCCCAAGTTGCCGCCCCCAGAAAGGGCGAAGGCCCGCTTCATCCCGCATCACCTCACCGGCTGTGTGCCCGGATGAGGTTATGCGCGCACCGTCTCGCGTGGAGCGTGCGCTCAGTGCTTGGTGCTCGGAACGATCGATCGTTCGATCCGCGACCACAGCGCCGGCTCGCCGTCATCGACCTGCACCAGGCCGTCGAGCTCGAGCGCCCGCAGGTGGGACACCGCCTCGCCGACCGCAGCGCGGCGCATGAAGCCGGCAATGTCGTCCCACGCACGGGACCACCGCATGTGCGACGCAATGTCCCAGGCGGTGTGCGGGCCTTCGGACAGGATGGCGATGACCTCCTTGAAGCGGTCCTGGTGGTGCTGGCGCAGTTCCTCCAACCGCGCCCGCAGGTCGAAGAAGCGGTACTCGTGGGCCGGGAGCACCTCCTCCACCTCGTAGGGCTCGAGCTTGTCGAGGGATGCCAGGTAGTCACCCAACGGGTTGGCGCCCGCCTGCGGGTGGTACGGGATGTTCGGGGTGATGCGAGGGAGCACATGGTCACCCGAGAGCATCAGCTCGCGGCTCGCCTCGTAGAAACACAGGTGACCCGGTGAGTGGCCGGGCGTCCAGATGGCGGTGAGGTCCCACCCGGGCACCTCGGGCTTGGCGCCGTCCTCGAGCAGGACATCGGGGAAGACCGGGTCGACGAGCGGACGGACCGGCATGGCCGCGTTGCGCAGCGGCTCGAGCTCCTCGTCCGGTGCGCCCATCTTGCGCAGGGCGGCCGCCACCCGATCGAGCAGGTCATCGGGCTCGTCGTAGCGATCATGGATGAGCTCGGCGTCCGCAGGGTGCAGCGAGATCCACGCGCCCGAGGCCTCCCTGATGCGGCCGGCCAGCCCGTAGTGGTCCGGGTGGATGTGGGTGACCAGCACCCCCTGCACGTCCGCCACGTCACAGCCGACCTCCGTCAGGCCGCGCTGGAGGGCGCCGAAGGCATCGTCGGTGTTCCATCCCGCGTCGATCAGGTACGGACCGCGGTCCGTCTCGAAGACGTAGACGAGGACGTAGCGCAGCGAATTGTTCGGCAGCGGGACCGGGATGCTCCACAGGCCGGGACGGACCTTCTCGACGCCCGGGAACGGGTCGTTCGCCGCCGCCGCCCCGCGGGCACGCTGGGCGTGTGGCGGCGCGGGGGCGTGACTGTGGCCTGGGCCCGGGGTGGACGTCATCCGTCGAGCGTAGAGGCTGGGCCCCGACCTCCCTGCTGTGCATCGTCCGGTCTCGCGTGACTTTGACCCACCGGCCCCCGCCGCGAGGCCCATCGGGGTGACACATGGGATCAAGGAGCACGACGGTCTCGGTCCTCGAGGACGCCGTGGGAGGTGCGGGTCGTCGCACCGTCGGGGACGGGTGGTCGGGTGGTCTGGTAGGCGGGTGGTCGAGTGACCTCTTCCGGTCCCGGCCGGGCGGGCCCGTCGGCTTACGCTTCGAGCCGGTCGACCAGGCCCCACTCCCGGGCGGTCGTGGCGTCAATCGTCTCGGCCGAAAAGGCCAGCCAGGCCGTGCGCAGACGTCCGATCCGGCGGGGCAGGCTGACCGTCCCGCCGGCGCCGGGCACCAGCCCCAGGCCGATCTCGGGGAGCGCGATCTGCGTGTCGGGGGCGGCCACGACGGTCGTGGTGAAGGCGGCCAGCTCGATGCCCGATCCCATGCAAGGCCCGTGCAGAACGGTGACGCTCGGCTTGTCGAGTTGGGCGAGCACCCGGGCGACGCTGCGTTGCAGCCGCACCTGGTGCGCCGACGCGGGGTCCGGCCGGGTGCCGAACTCGTCGAGGTCGCCGCCCGCACAGAACGCCCGGCCCTCCCCCCGCCACTCGACGCCGGTGATGTCGCGGTCCGCCGCCGCCAGCGCGAACGCGTCGACCAGCTCGTCGCGCATCTGGGCGTCAAGCGCGTTCAGGCGCGCCGGTCGGGTCAAGGTGACGACGAGGGTGGCCTCACGCCGCTCGGTCCGCACGCGTGGTCCTTCGTCGTGGCCGCGGCGCGGTGGGTGGGCGGCCCGCCAGGCCGCGAACTCCGGGCCCGACTGCAGCAGCGAGTAGGTGGCCGACTCCGCGACCAGCCCGTCGGCCGGTCCACGGTGGCCGACCCCGCGGAGCAGCAGCGCGAGGGCGACCGCGGCCAACGGGTGCGCGGCCAGGTTCCCCTCGACGCGGTCGAGCGCCGGGTCGTCTTCGGAGAGCGCGACGTCACAGAGCGCGAGCCACCCCGGGTCGACGTTGCCGCGGGTCACCCCGACGACCACGAAGGGGAGGCTGGCCCGACGATCGGCCACGCCGGCGCCCGGTGGCTCGAGCCCTCCTGCGAGCTCGACCCGTACGGGGTCACTGCGCTCGGGTGGAACCTCGCTCCGCAGCTCGGCCAGCAGCGCCTCGGCGCTCAGGTGTTCGAGAATCGCGAGACGTTACCCTGCCCTGAGTGGACGACTCCGAGCTGCGACGCTGGGCCGCCAGCGGTGCGATGGCGCTCACGGGGCGACCCGACGAGCCCCTCGGTCCGCCCGGCGGCCTGGTCGCCGGGGTCGACGCCATGGCTCGGCCGTTCCACGACCTCGATGCGCTCGCCCTGTTCGGTGAGCGAGCCGCGCACATGGGCCTGTGGCGGCGGGGCACGACGAGCTGCGGCGGCAGCTGCCGGCTCCTCCCCTCGCGCGACGGCGTCGTGGCGGTGTCGTTGGCCCGGGCCGAGGACTTCGACTCGGTGCCGGCGTGGCTCGAACTGGACGAGGCGCCGGCGACCTCGCCCGCCGCCTGGTCCGCGGTCGCCGACGCGGTGGCGCGCCGCGACCTCGGCGAGCTGACGGCCCGCGCGGCCCTGCTCGGGTTGCCCGTGGCGCGGGTCGGCGAGGCGGCGGGCTCCCCGGGGGTGGTGCGCGTCGCGCTCGGTCCCGCCGCACCGCGCGACGTGGCCGGCCTCGTCGTCGCGGACCTGTCGGCCTTGTGGGCCGGTCCCTTGTGCGGCGACCTGCTGGCCGCCGCCGGTGCGTCGGTGATCAAGGTGGAGTCCACGAACCGGCCCGACGGCGCTCGCCGCGGGCCGCGCGGGTTCTTCGACCTCCTGAACGCGCGCAAGCGCTCGGTGGCGCTGGACCTGGGGACCAACGACGGGGCTCGGGCGCTCCGCGCGCTCGTCCACCGGGCCGACGTCGTGCTCGAGGCGAGTCGACCCCGCGCCCTCGAGCAGCTCGGCATCCGGGCGGCCGACGAGGTGGTGGGCGGCGGGCCGAGGGTCTGGCTGTCGATCACCGGGTACGGACGAGAAGGCGAGGGCGCAGCGCGCGTCGCGTTCGGCGACGACGCGGCCGGAGGTGGCGGCCTGGTCGTCTGGCGTGAGGGTGTGGCGATGTTCTGCGCCGACGCGGTCGCTGATCCGATCGCTGGGCTCGCCGCGGCGCGCGCGTGCCTCGACGCGCTCGCCTCCGGCGGTCGCTGGCTGCTCGACATCTCGATGGCCGGCGTCTGCGCGGCCCTGGCCGGACCGACCCTCGCCGCGCCGGCCGGTCTCCCGTTCGCACCGCCGCGGGCCCGCACCGCGGCAGGGTCGGCTCCCGAGCTCGGCGCGGATACGACGCAGGTCCTGGCCGAGCTCGGGCTTCGAATGTGAGGTCGCCGCGGGCGTCTGCTTGAATCAACGGCGAAACCACATCGAAGGCACGCCGCCGCACGCCTGCTCAGGGGAGGGATCCAGTTGCCAGACATCATGGAGGGTGTTCGCATCCTCGAGGTGGCCGAACAGACCTTCGTCCCGGCCGCGTCGGCCGTCCTGGCGGACTGGGGCGCCGAAGTCATCAAGATCGAGCACCCCGAGCGCGGTGACGCCATGCGCGGCCTGGCGGCCAGCGGCGTCATGCCCAACATGGGGGCGGTCCACGTGCTCTTGGAGCACTCCAACCGCGGCAAGAAGAGCATCGGCGTCGACGTCAGCACGGACAAGGGGCTCGACCTCATTTACCGGCTCGCCGCGACGTGCGACGTCTTCCTCACCAACAAGCTGCCCGCGGTCCGCAAGAAGCTCCACATCGAGTGCGAGGACATCCGCGCCCACAACCCGAACATCATCTACGTGGCGGGGACCGGCGGCGGCGAGCGCGGCCCCGAGGCGGACCGCGGCGGCTACGACTTCCTGAGCTACTGGTGCCGCGCCGGGAGCGCGATGGGGACCACGCCGACCGACGTCGACTACCTCATCGGCCAGCCGGGCCCGGGCTACGGCGACTCCATCGGCGGCATGACCATCGCCGGCGGGATCCTGGGCGCGCTGTTCCACCGCGAGCGGACGGGCGAGGCGCTGACGGTCGACGTCTCGCTGCTCGGCGTCGGCATGTGGGCCATGAGCCCGGCCATCGCCCTCTCCTTGCAGCTGGACATGCCGTGGCGACCCGGCCCGAGCACCGGCGGTGGGGCGGGTCCGTCCAATCCTCTGGTGGGCACGTACCAGACCCAGGACGGCAAGTTCCTCGCCTTCACCTGCCTCCAGGGCTACAAATACTGGCCGAACGCGTGCAGGGTCCTCGGGCGCGAGGACCTCATCACGGACGAGCGCTTCGCCTCGCACGAGCAATTGGCCGCCAACGCCAAGGAGGCACGTGCCATCCTGACTGAGATCTTCCGCTCGGCGACGCTCAGCGAGTGGCGCCTGCGCCTGGACTCCTTCGAGGGCCAGTGGGCGTTCGCCCAGGACAGCCTCGAGCTCACGACCGACCCCCAGGTGGAGGCGAACGGCTATCTCGGCGAGACGGCGACGAGCGACGGCACGGAGTTCACGCTGGTGACCACGCCGGTGCAATTCGCGGGCGAACCGGCGCCGCCCAAGCGCTCGCCCGAGTTCAACGAGCACTGCGAGGAGATCCTCGCCTCCATCGGCTGCGACCATGACGAGATGATGGAGCTCAAGGTGTCCGGCGTCGTGGCGTAGCGGGACAACCGGAATTGTCTTCCCCGGCGAGGCGCAACCCGTGAGCGGGCCTCGACAGAGCGCCGTCCTCTTCGTCGAGTGCCAGCGCGGCGTGATCGGTGACCTCTCGGTCCTGCCGGCCTTGGCGGAGGAGGCGGGCCCGGCCCGGGCTGCGATGGGCCGCCTCGCCGCCGGTGCCCGGGCGGCGGGGGCGCGGGTGGTGCACCTGACCTACCTCCCGCTCGTGGGTGGACGGTCGGCCAGCCGCCGGGCGCCCCTCGTGCGCGCCACCTCGGCGACCTCGGAATGGACCGCGTCCCATCCGGCCATGGAGGTGATCGCCGAGATCGGCCTCGAACCCGACGACCTGGTGCTGCCGCGGCACCAGGGGATCTCGCCGGTCCACCGCACCGAGGTGCTGACCGTGCTGCGCAACCTCGGGGTCGACGAGGTCATCGTGGCCGGGGTGTCGACCAACCTCGCCGTCCTCCTCGTCGCGGTCGGCGCGGCCGACGAGGACTTCGGTGTGACGGTGGCGACCGACGCCGCCGTCGGCACGCCGGCGGCGCACCACGCGTCGATGCTCACGCACAGCCTGGCCTACGTCGCCCGCCTCGCCACCGTGGACGAAGTGCTCGCCGAGTGGTCGGCCTGATCGAGCTGGCTCAGCCCCCCGGCCAGGCGATCGCCTTGGTCTCGAGGTACTGCTCGAAGCCCTCGATACCGCACTGGCGGCCGATGCCGCTCGCCTTGTAGCCGCCGTAGGGCGAGTCCGCGCCGTACCAGAGGCCACCGTTCACGCCGATCGACCCGGTGCGGATGCGCCGCGCGATCGAGGTCGCCCGCTCCTCGGAAGCTGAGTAGACCCCGCCCGAGAGCCCATAGGAGCTCTCGTTGGCGATGCGCACGGCATCGTCGTCGTCCTCGTAGGGGATCACGACCAGCACCGGGCCGAAGATCTCCTCCTGCGCGATCGCCATGGAGTTGTCGACGTCGACGAACAGCGTGGGCTCCACGAACCAGCCCTTCGGCAGGTGCGCGGGCCGGCCGCCACCGACGACCAGCTTGGCCCCTTCCTGCTGTCCCGTCTCGATGTAGCCGAGAATGCGGTCGCGCTGGCGCTTGCTCACCACCGGGCCCATCAGCACGCCGTCGTCGGTCGGGTCGCCGTAGGGGACGCCCGCCATGGCGGCGCTGACCAGCTCGACCCCCTCGTCGTAGCGCGAGCGCGGGAGCAGGAGACGGGACTGCATGGCGCAGCCCTGGCCGGCGTGGACGCACACCATCGCGCCACCCGGCACGACCGAGGCAAAGTCCGCGTCGTCGCACACGATCATGGCGGACTTGCCGCCCAGCTCGAGGAACACCTTCTTCAGCGTCGGCGCACCCTTTTCCATGATCCGGGTGCCCGTTGCGGTCGACCCGGTGAACGAGATCATGTCGACCTGCGGCGAGACGGTCAGCTCCTCGCCCACGAGGTGATCCGACGAAGTCACGACGTTCACGACGCCGGCCGGGATGTCGGTCTTCTCCGCCACGAGCCGGCCCAGGCGGGTCGCGTTCCACGGCGTGTCGGGCGCCGGCTTGATGATCACCGTGTTGCCCATCGCCAGGATCGGCCCCAGCTTGTTCAGCGTCACCTCGACCGGGTAATTCCACGGCACGATCGCCCCGATGACGCCGATCGGCTCCTTGTAGACGGCGCGGCGGCTGGCCATGCCCATCATCTCGGAGTCGGGCAGCGAGCGCTCCCAGGGAAACTCGTCGATCATCTTGGCGGGGTAGGTGAGCGCGTCGGTGAGCGGCCAGTCGACCTGCGCGGCGTACGTCATGAGCCGCGGCGTCCCGACCTCGGCGATCACTTCTTCGCGCAGCTCTTCTCGCTCGCCGTCGAGCGCGCCCTGCAGCTGCTCGAGGCAGCGCTGGCGCAGCGCGCGGTTCGTCGACCAGTCCGTCTCGTCGAAGGCCGTGCGGGCGGCGGTGATGGCGTGGCGCATGTCCTCGGCGGAGGCGTCGGCAACCTCGCCCAGCACCTCCTCGGTGGCCGGGTTGACGTTGTCGAACCGCTTGCCCGAGGCGGCCTCGACGAGCTCGCCCCCGATGAGCATGCGGACCTCTCCGGATCCACTCTGATTCGACATCGCACCCCCTGGTCTTGACGCGTCTGGTGGTGGGGAGAGTACGAACGGCGCTTGCGCGGGGTCAAGGCGGCAGGTTGGGGGCGGAAACGGCGCCCGCCGCCCGGAGCGGTCCGGCGAGACGGGGCGCCGGGCACGCCCGGTGCGGACGCTGCTGCGAAAAACTCCGAAATTCCTGTCACGGCTTGTCGATTCGGCGGCGGGCCGTTCGACGCTTCTGTCAGAGTGAGGCGATCGGCGCCCCACCGAGACAAGGAGCACCATCATGCGATTCCTGGGCTACACCCTGGCCAACGAGGCCGAGACCCCCACCGAGCCACCCCGCCCCGAGCTGTACGAGGAGATGGGCAAGTTCGTGCAGGAGGCCATCTCGGCCGGCGTCATCGTCGCCACCGGCGGCATCGCCCCGACGTCGGAGGGCGTCAAGATCACCCTCGAGGACGGCGAGTTCAGCGTCGTCGACGGGCCTTTCGCCGAGGCGAAGGAGATCGTCGGGGGTTGGGCGCTCATGGAGTGCCGCGACCTCGACGAGGCCGTCGAGTGGTCGAAGCGCTTCATCAACGTCCTCGGCGAGGGCGAGGTGCGGGTCCGTCCCGTCTCGGGGCCCGAATAGGCCCTCCTCCTCGGCCCTCCTCGGGACCTGCTCGGCCCACCTCGGGCTCGCCTCGGGCCCGCCTCGGGCCCGCCTCGGGCCCGCCTCGGGCGGTGCCGTGCCACGACGCGGTGGTTGAATCGGTGGCGTGTCGGCCACCGATTCGACTGCCGCGGTGGAGGCGGTCTTTCGTATCGAGTTCCCCCGGGTCGTGGCGGCGCTGGCTCGCGCCTGCGGCGGGGACCTCGGGCTGGCCGAGGACCTGGCCCAGGACTCCTTGGTCGACGCGTTGCGTCAGTGGCCCTCGGAAGGGACGCCGCGCAACCCCGGGGCCTGGCTCACCGCCGTCGGCAAGCGCAAGGCCATCGACCGGTTCCGGCGTGACCGCGTGCTCGCGGCGAAGTACGCCGAGGTCGGGCGGGCCTTGGAGGCGGGGGCGTCCCGCGTGGGTGTCGGTGCCGGTGCCGGTGCCGGGGGTGGTGTCGGTGCCGGGGGTGGCGACTTCGACGGCGCGTTCGACGAGGAGATCGAGGACGACCGCCTCCGCCTGATCTTCGTGGCGTGCCACCCCGTGCTCGCGGTCCGGGCCCGGGTCGCCCTCACGCTCCGACTGGTCGGCGGGCTCACCGTGCCCGAGATCGCCCGGGCGTACCTGGACCCCGAGGCGACCGTCGCCCAGCGGATCGTTCGCGCCAAGAAGACGATCGCCCGGGCCGGTGTGCCCTTCGAGGTGCCCGTCGGCGAAGATCGCGCCGCACGCCTGGGCGCGGTGCTCGAGGTCGTCTACCTCATCTACAACGAGGGCTACTCGGCGACCTCGGGCGAGGACTGGCTGCGCCCCGAGCTCTGCGCCGAGGCGCTGCGGCTCGGGCGCGGGTTGGCCGCGCTGGCGCCGGACGAGGCCGAGGTGCACGGGCTGGTCGCGCTCATGGAGTTCCAGTCGTCGCGCCTGCGGGCGCGCACCGCGTCATCGGGTGCGCCCGTCCTGCTCTTCGACCAAGACCGTCGCTCGTGGGACGCGCTGCATATCAACCGCGGCGAGGCCGCGCTGGCGCGGGCGGAGTCGTTGGCGTCGCCGCGCGGCCGGGGTCCCTACGCGCTGCAGGCGGCCATCGCATCGTGCCACGCCCGCTCGTTCGGCCCGTCGGACACCGATTGGGCGCGCCTGGTAGCCCTCTACAGCGAGCTGGCGCAGACGGTGGCGTCACCGGTGGTGGAACTGAACCGCGCGGTCGCGATCTCCTACGCCTCGGGGCCCGAGGCCGCCCTGCCCTACGTCGACATGCTCGTCGCCACCGGCGCCCTGGCGCGCTACCACCTGCTCTTCAGCGTGCGGGCGGACCTGCTCGACCGGCTCCGCCGCTTCGGCGAGGCCGCCGAGGAGTGGACGGTGGCCGCCGGCCTCGCCACCAACGAGGCCGAGCGGTCGCTGCTCTCGAGCCGCGCCGAGGCCAGCCGGGCCCGGGCGGCCGACGGGGGCCCGCCGGGGTCCGGGCCGGGACCGCGTGACTCGGTAATGTAAGTCTGTAATCTCGTAACCATGAGTGACGAAATTCAGACGTTTATCCAGGCCAGGGTGCCAAGCGGGTGGTTCACGGCGCCTCCTTCGGTGGCGGACGACGACGAGGAGATCCTGGTCGTCGGGGTCCTGCCGGGAGGGCAGGGCGTCGACGCCTTCCGCGAGTCGACCCGCCAGGAGCGCATGGCCGTCGCCCGGGACGCGGAGTCACGCTTCGGGCGGCCCGTCTCGTGGGGCGTCGAGCACGACGGGGCCACCACCTTGTTCACCACGCACAGCGCCCCGGTGATGACGCGGCTGCGCCTGCGGGAGCGGGCCGTGCTGGCCACGCTGATCGATGCGGGGATCGCCCGCAGCCGGAGCGAGGCCCTCGCCTGGTGCGTGAAGTTGGTGGAACGGCACCAGGCGGACTGGCTATCCGAGCTGCGCGAGGCGCTGGCCGGTGTGGAGCAGGTGCGCGTCGTGGGACCGAGCCTGATATGACCGATCTGCTTGCCCCTTCGGAGGAGCTGGAGCGCGAGGCGCTCGATGCCTACTCCGAGACCGTGATCTCGGTCGCCGATCGCATCGTCCCCTCCGTCGCCTCGCTGCGGGTTGCGGCGCGCGGCCGCGAGGGCGCCGGCAGCGCCGTGATCCTGGCGGCCGACGGCTACCTGTTGACGTCGGCGCACGTCGTGGCCGGCGCCGAGCGCGGCACGGCCGTCTTCGCCGACTGGCACGAGGCGCCCTTCGAGCTCGTCGGGCGCGACCCGTTGTCGGACCTGGCCGTCCTGCGCGTCCCCGCCTCGGGACTGGCCCAGGTCAAGCTCGGCAACGCCGACACGCTCCGAGTGGGCCAACTGGTCGTGGCGGTCGGCAACCCGCACGGCTTCGCTGGTTCGGTCACCGCCGGGGTCGTCAGCGCGCTCGGCCGCTCGTTGCCCTCGGGCGGACGGGTGGTCGAGAACGTGATCCAGACGGATGCGGCGCTGAACCCCGGGAATTCGGGCGGCGCGCTGGTCGACTCGCGTGCACGCCTGGTCGGCGTGAACACCGCGCTGGCCGGGATCGGGCTGGGCCTGGCCGTGCCGGTCAACGCGACGACGCTTGACATCGTGGCGACGTTGCTGCGAGACGGCCGCGTGCGGCGCGCCTATCTCGGCGTCGTCGGCGGCGGTCGCCCGCTGTCGCCGCGCCGGTCCGAGGAGCTCGGCCAGAAGAGCGGCGTGGGCGTGATCGAGGTGCCGTCGGGCAGCCCGGCCGAGCGGGCGGGCCTGCGACCGACCGACACGATCTTGTCGGTGGACGACGTCGTGGTCGAAGGCACCGGTGACCTCCAGCGCCTCATGAAGGCCGACGCGATCGGCCGCACCCACACCCTCACCGTGTTGCGAGACGACCGCATCGTCACCATCGACGTGACGCCGGTCGAGCTGGCCGCGTAGTCCCCTTCGTCGCCGCCTTCGTCGCCGCCCACCACGGGCGCAGCCGGAGGCGGACCGGGGGGAGTGTCCCGTAGACGAGCACGGCCTGACCTCGGGGCAGGCAGCGCAGCTCCTCGGGCGGCAGCAGCCGGCGCGGGCCCGTCGTCGACGTCGTGGAACGCCGTCCCGTCGGATCCCGGGTGACCGAGGGCTGCGTCACCTCCTCGTCGCCGACCAGGCGGCTGGCGTAGTCGAGCGTGTCCGGGTCGGCGATGCCCGGCAGGAACAGCTTGGCGCGGTGGTTGTTCAACACCGTCGCGGCGCGCGCCCCGTAGCGGCCGCGCACCTGCGCCAGATCCTGGAAGATCGTCACCAGCTGGATGCCGTGGGACGCGCAGGTGGCGGCCAACGAGTCGAGCTCGGCCAGCGGCGCGATGTGCGCCGCCTCGTCGAGGACGACGAGGAGCGGGGGGTCGAGAGGTCCGCCGGCACGGGTCGCGGTCTCGAACGCGTGCGTCAACACCTGCGCGGTCAGCGCGGTGAAGTAGCCGCGCAGCCGGCGCTGGTCGTGCGCGGGAGCACAGAGATAGAGGGTGTTGGAGCCGCCGAGGAGCTGCGCCGGCTCGAAGCGGGCGGGGGTCATGGGTCCGGGCGGCGCGGTCGTGGTGGGCGACGTCGTCGCCGAGGGTCCGTGGGCGAAGGGAGCGAGCACCGTCTCGGCCGTCGTGTACACCGAGCTGCGCGTGCGATCGTCGCGGCACCACGTGGCGCGCGCGGCGTCGAGCGCCTCGGGCGCGCCGCGCTGCTCCAGCACGGCGGCGACCTCGCCGACCTCCTGGGTGTCCACCCAGCGCAGGACGTCGGCCATGGTCCGCCGCTCGAGCGCGGCGGCGTGAAAGAGCGGCGCGAGAAGCTTGGCCGCGATGGCATACCAGAACTCGCCATCCGCGGTCGTCCCGTCCGCCTTGGCCGCATGGCACAGGTCGGAGCTGACCGCGCAGGCCCGCCGCCAATTGTCGCAGTCGCCGAGCGGGGACCACTCGTCGGCGGCGGTCCCGGTGCACCCGGTCGGATCGATGCGCCACACGCGTCCCCGGCGGGCGCGCGCGGCGTGGGTGTCGCGCAACAGGTCGGTCTTCACACTGGCGGCCAGGACCGGGCCGGGCCAGCTCAAGATTGCGGGCACGGCGAGCGAGGTCGTCTTGCCGCTCTGCGTCGGACCGACGACGACGAGCGACTGGCCCGCCTCGGCCGCGATCCCGGCGGCGGGGCCGAGTCCGCCGAGGCCGCCGGGCAGCACGCCGAGGAGGAGGCGGCCCGGTGGCGCCGGCTCGGCCCGCACGCGCAGCGGAGCCAGGTCGCCGCGGCGGGCCCAGCGCGCGCCGCGACGAGGGGTGCCCGGTCGCCGGCCCGGAGCCCGTCGCGTCAGGTCGCGCGACGAGATGCCGGCCCACAGCGCCGCGCCGACAGCCAGCGGCACGACCTCGGCGGTCAGGCCGCTCACCGCATGGCGGCGGACATGGCCGCGTCGGTGTCGACGATGTGCCGCTCGAGCGCGCTGAGCCGGTGCTGCACCAGGAACGACCGCTGCCCGACCTTCCACAGCGCGATGCCGCGGCGCAACTGGGGCAGGAGGTCCGACTCCGTGTCGGAGAGCGACAGCAGCTCCGATGCCGCCTCGAGCTCGCCCGGGGACTGCGCGTACACGACGCGGGTCTCCGAGTCGGCGAGCAGGCCCTGGGCCAGCGCGACCTGTTCGGAGTCCGACGCCCCGACCGAGCGCAGGTCCGACACCCGGTGCAGCACGGCGACGTTGGACACGCCGAACGCGCGCGAGAGCTTCCACGAGGACTGAAGCCAACGCGCCACGCCGAGGTTGGACAAGATCGCCCACGCCTCGTCGACCACCAGGAAGAACCGCCCGCCCACTATGCCCGAGCCGCCCGGGCCGCTCGAGCCGCCCGGCGCAGGGCCGCCTCCCAGGCCGGCCGTGCGGGCGAGGGCCGCCTGGAGCCAGGCCGTGGCGCACGCCATCAGGACGCCGAGCGCGGCCGAGGTGTAGAGCGCGGAGAGGTCGAGGACGACGAGAGGGGCCGACAGATCGAGACCCGCCGTCGTCGGACCGTCGAACATGCCGCAGAGGTCGCCGTGCACCAACCGGCGCAGCTCCAGCGCCACGTCGCGCCCGTCCTCGAGCAGGTCGCGCCGCTCGGTGCGCAGCGAGCGCGCGGCCTCGATGCTCGGGGCCAGCAGCGCCTCGACCACCTGGGGGACGGTCGGGTTGTCCTGCGGGGCCGCCGCGACCGTGTCGGTCAGCGCGGCGCCCAGGGCGGCCCGCTCGCGTGGCGCCAGGCTCCGGCCCAGGCAGGCACTGGCCAGCGACGCGAGCAGCTCCGTGCGGCGTCGCGCCGTCGCGTCGGTGCCCGCGCGGCCCGCGGCCTGGCCCGCGGCCTCGGGCCCGCCGTCGAGCGGGTTCAGCCGGATGGCGCCCCCGGGCCGCAGCGCCACCGGACGCACGCCCCACGCGTCGGCGAGGTCGGCGTACTCGCCCTTGGGGTCGACCACCCAGGCGCGGCGGCCGAAGACCGCCTGGCGCCAGAGGAAGCTCTTGACGAACGCGCTCTTGCCCCGCCCGATCTGCCCGAAGACGACCATGTTGGGGTTCGACACCACGCCGGCCGCGTACAACTCGAACGGGTCGAAGACGAAGGAGCCGCCGAGGAGGTCGTCGCCGATGACCACGCCGCGCCGCCCCAGGCCTGCCTCGGCGATGAACGGATACGCCGCGCCCAGATTGCGCGTCGTCACCTGGTGGGCCGGCAACCGCGGCATGCGCTCCCTCATGCGGATGAACGGTCGGCCCTCCCACGAAACGCCTCCGTTACGTTTTGACGAACAGCCGGACACTCGGAGTCCCTTCGGAGTCCCTTCGGAGTCCTTCGGAGTCCTTCGGAGTCCCTCGACGCAAGGGAAGGTCCCACATGAGCGAATCGGATCGCCCGCCCCAGCCCCTGGTGGTGTCCCTCGCCGTGCTGACGGTGGTGAGCGGCATCGTCGATGCCGTGAGCTTCCTCGGGCTCGGCCACGTGTTCACCGCCAACATGACCGGCAACGTCGTGCTGGTCGCCTTCGGGCTCGCCGGCGCTCCCGGGTTCTCCGTGGCCGCCAGCGGGTGCGCCCTCGGCTTCTTCGTCGTGGGTGCCATCGCCGGGGGCCGCATAGCGCTCTGGATACGCCCACACCGCTCCCTGCTGCTGTGGGTGGTGACCCTCGAGGCCGGGTTCACGGCGATCGCGGCCGTCATCGCGGGCACCGTGGCGGTGCTCGGCGCCGGGTGGCCCCGCTACACGGTGATCGCGCTGCTGGCGTTCGCCATGGGCATCCGCAACGCAGCCGTGCAGCGACTGGGCGCGTCCGACATGACCACGACGGTCCTCACGAGCACCCTCACGAGGCTCGCCTCGGACTCCTCGCTCGCCGGTGGCACCAACAACAAGGCCGCCTACCGCGCCACCTCGGTGCTGTGCATGTTCGGCGGTGCGCTGGTCGGGGCCGTGTTGGTCGTGCACCTGCATCCCGGATGGGCGCTCGCCCTCGCCTGCGTGCTCCTCGTCGCCACGGCCGCCTACTTCTCCCGGGAGGCGCCGGTCGAACTCGGGCTGGCGCCGTAGCTCGCCTCCGACCGACCTCCACCGTGCCTCATGGAGGCGACGTGAACCTCGGGCCGTGTCGCGACCACCTATGCGCGTTTGCTTCGCCCTTCGGTTGCGAATGCGCATCAACGTCACTTCGCATTGCGCCGCGAATGGCGCAGCACTTCGCCGTAGGCACCCCGAATCCCACTCCCGATACCCCGCCCGCCCCCGCCACCCCTGCTGTTCGGCGGGGCAACTTGTCGGTGGGCGACCGGGTCCGACGGCCGGACCGATTCCGGCGGCCGGACTCCGTGGGCCCACAAAAACGACGCCGCGGCCGGCGCCATCAGACCGGTAGCCCGTCCTCCAGGTAGACGGTTTCGCCCGGCCCCGCCCCGAGCGCCTCGCCGACGCGGCGTCGCAGCGGGCCGCTCAGGATCTCCAGCGCGTCGGCCATCTCGGCCAGGCGGTACTCGGACAGCTCCTCCTCCTGCAGCGTGATGGCGGCCAGCTCCTCGTCGCTCATGACCCCGCAGTCAAAGAGGAAGCGCATCCCCCCGGGGTCGGTGCGCCGTGGCCGGAGGAAGTCGACGGCCACGAGCCGCCCCCGTGTGACATCGAGCCCGACCTCTTCGCGCACCTCACGGCGGCATCCCTCCCACGGCGTCTCGCCGTCCGCCTCCATGATCCCGCCCGGGATGGTCCAGTGCTTCTTGTACGTCGGGTTGACGATGAGCAGACGCCCGGACCCGTCGAAGATCAGTCCCCCGGCCGAGGCCGGGATGCGGGGCGGCACGAAGCCGCCGTCGTCGTCTCCGTCCGCCGCGCTCACGCGATCCCCAAGCGCTCGAGCTGCTCGGCGGGTGCCTCCACGTCCCCCAGCGCGACCCGCAGGAGCTCCACCATCTCGGCCTCCGCCGCCCTGTCCGCCGCGGCCGACCCGCCCGCCCGGTTCTCGTTCTCGCCCGGGTCGCTGGCCAGGTCGAAGAGGAAGTGGGTGTCGACCGCGCCGTGCCCCACCCAGAACGGAAGGCGGTCGCCGGGCGCGAAGGGCTGGCGGATGACGGGGACGTCGGTGCCCGGCATGGCATCGAGCCAGGCGCGCTGGTCCGGCGGCGGCAGGCGCACCACGTCCTCCAGGCCGCCGACGGGCATCGTCGACCAGCGGTTCGACCACATCGACAAGGGGAAGTTGTCGCCCGCCGCGCCGCGGGCGTACTTGCGCCGGCCGTCGGTCACCTGCACCCAGTTGCCGTACACGCCGCCGATGGCCCAGTCGCGCACCGCGTTCGCCTCGCCCGCCAGCAACGGGACGAGCGAGCGCCCGTGACGCGGACCGCTCGACGACCCGGCGTCGATTCCGAACAGGTCGGCGATCGTCGCGTGCAGGTCGACGTTGGTCGTCAACGCAGCGCATTCGGTGCCGCCGGCCACCCCCGGCCAGTGCACCAGCAGCGGGATGTGCCCGAGCGGCTCGTACTGCATGACCCCCGGCTTGCCCCAGATGTCCTTCTCACCGAGATAGTGGCCGTGGTCGGTGCCGACGATCACCGCCGTCGTGTCCCATAGCCCCCGCTCGTCCAACGCGTCGAAGACCGAGCCCACCCAGTGGTCGATCATGGCCAGCTTGGCGCCGTAGTTGGCGCGGATGTGGTGTCCCTCGCGCTCGGTCAGGCGGCCCCGGGCGACGGCGCCGACTTCGTAGGGGGGCCAGATGAGCAGCTCCCCCTCCCACGTCGGGTCGTAGCGCCCGGCCCACGGCTCGGGGGTGTCGAACGGCTCGTGCGGATCGAACTCGTCGACGAACAACATGAAGGGCGCCTCGCGGGGTGCGCCACGGCGCAGCCACTCCGCCGCCGTGCGCATGGTGCGCGGGCCGGGGAAGTCCTCCTCCGTACGGAAGAACGTGCGGGAGCGGTCGTAGGGACGGTCCTCCATGGCGGCGAAGCCGGTGCGCTCGCGCCAGTACCAGCCGCCGCCCCGGGCCGGCAACGCGGGCGCGCCCACGTAGGTCGGATCCCGGTAGGTCCGCCACGGGTCGCCCTCGTGGCCGCGTACGTAGTCCCAACCGGTGAAGTCGGTGTGGTAGTTCTCGCCTCCGACCTCGAAGAGGTGCGGATGGTCCGAGACCAACATGGTCGTCACGCCCGCTCGGCGCAGCGGCACGGTGACGGGCTCCTCCCACAATTCGATCGAACCCCACGGGCGCCACAGGAAGTCGAGCGCGCCGCACAAGATGTCGTGGCGCGCCGGCATGCATGGCAGCGAGCCCGTCACGTGCGACGTGAACCGCACCGCCCGCTCGCGGGCAAAGCGGTCGAGGTTCGGCGTGTCGAACTCCGTCCCGCCGTAGCACCCCAGCATGTGCCGGTTGAGGCTGTCGAGCAGCAGCACCACCAAACTGCGGGGACCGTCGGCGGAGCCGGACATGGCGGCCATGGTAGAGCCACCCCTTCGGGCGCCCCACGTTCAGCGCAACCCGCGACACAGCGGCAGCGTGCACGTGTAGGCCGCCGCCTGGTCGCCGTAGAGGCGGCGCAGGGCGAGGCGGCTCTGGCCGGCCGCGTGCTGCACGGCGTCGCACGCCGTCGCCAGGTCCTCGTCATTCGCCGCCGAGATGGTCACGAACCCCGAATAGCGGAAGGACGCGTGGCCCTCCGCCAGTTCCGCCTCGCGCCGGGCCAGCACCTCGGACTCGCGTGCGTGCCGCGCCGTCGAGACGAAGCCGCCCCGGCGCCGCAGCTCGGCGTCGGCCAGGTCCGCGGTGCGCGAGGCCTCGACCTTGCGCACGGCGGCGTCGGATCCGAGCGGCGCCATCACGACCGCGAACGTCGAGCGGGCCGAATCGAGCAGGAGGGGAGCCAAGAAGTCGCTCCGCACCTCGATGCGCGGCCACTCCGCCACCCAGAACGTTGCGTGCACCATCCCGTCGACCCGCACGCTCGACCAGGTCTCCTCCATCGCCATCGGCCAGGGATCGGCCGCCGCGGCCGCCGCGGCCGCCGTCGTCGTGCGAGTCCCATCGGGCTCGTAGGAACGGAGCAGCTGGTGGGCCAGGTCCTCCGCGGTGAGGACCGACTCCACCTCCACTTCGGCGTCGGACAGCTGGCGCACGAGCGAGGCCATCTCGCGGGCCAGCGCGGCACAGCCGACCTCGACCGATCGGGTCAGGCGCACCTGGAGCGCCAGCACCACGTCGTGCGTGCATGTGTGCGAGTCCATGTCGGCCAACAGCGCATCGTACGACGCGGTGCAGGCGGACCCCCCTTCGGCGACGGCCTCTGCTTCGAGGTAGGCGTGGACGCCGCTCCCGTCGTCGGGAAACGACGCCGCCACCCACTGCACCCGGTGCACGGGCGACCCCTCGCGCGCCAGCGACGCCAGCACCGAGGCCCACGCCCCGACCCGGCGGTCCTGCTCGTCGGGCCCGAGGAGAGCAAAGCTGCGCCCGCGCAGCGACACGGCGGCGGTCAACGTGCGCGCCGTACCGTCGTGCACGACCCCCATGTCCTGCCAGCCGGCCCGCAACAGCCGGACGCCCCGCAGGGCGCCCAGGCCACGCCCCGGTCCGCCGCGCGCACCCGGCCCGCGCCGCCGCGCCGCCCAACAGACGGCGACCGGCAACCACTCGTCACCGGTCCGGCCGGCCACCGGCACCGTCGCGATGGCGCCGTAGAACACGAGCACCACGACGGCCGCCGCCACCCCGGCCGCGTTGGGTTCGCCGCGCAACACGAGCACTCCGAACACCAGTCCGACCGCGACGGTCAGGATCTGGCCCGGCCGCCAGCCCGCCAGCGAGCCGCCCCGCTCGCGGGGGCCGAAGCGATAGCGCGCCCCGCTGCGCGCACCGCTGCGCGCACCGCTGCGCGCGCTGCTCGGCTCGCTCACGTGCTGCCCTCCTCTTCGTCGGGCGGCCAGACGGGATCGAGCCCGACCATCTTGGGGCCCTGCCCGTCGTAGTCGATGTAAAAGCGATGCTTTCCCGGCTCGACCGGGTGCATGAACCCGCGCCCCGGCGGCACGTCCTTCCACTTCCACGCCTCGGCGGGGTTGTCCCTTCCGGAGGGGACCGGGACCGGGCCCGGGGGCGACGGCCGCCTCCGGGCCGGCGGCGTGACGGGCGAACCCGGTGGCAACGCCGGAGCCGCAGAAGGGGGCGGGGGCGGGCCGCCCTTCCCGCCACCGGTCCCGACGCCGTCCCCCCCACCGTCGTCGTCACCCTCGGACCACCCGACGATGGGTTTGGGACCGCGGGGCGGCGGTTCGAGGCCGGCCGCCAACGCCTCGTCGTAGATCCGCTGCGAGTTCGGATCGCCCATCCCCATCCCGTCGGGACCGGGGACGATCCCGCCGTTCTCGGGCGTCGCCTGCTTCTCCTCGCCGCCGTCGGGCTCGGACGACGAACCCGAGGCAGCAGCGTCGGCGGCGGCCCCAAAACCGGCACCCCCGAGCGCACCCGCTGCGGCCTGGGCCATGTGCCGCGCGTCGCCGCCGGCCGTCAGCCCCGCGTGCAGTGCGTGGGTGGCGGCGGAGCGCAACGGCGCCGACACAGGGGCGGTGCCGCGCTGGCGCAGGCCGTCGAGATGCCCGACGGCGCCCGCCTCGATCGCCGGGATCAGGCGCAGGATCGCGAACGGGACGAAGGTCGCCATGACGAGCAACGCGCCGCCCGCCAGCACGGCGGAGAAGCCGCCGCTGTTCGGCGCTCCCGAGGCTCCGGAGGCGACGGCGCCCGCGGCCAGGCTCAAGGTGGCGACGATGACGAACTTGGACAGGATCAACGCCGCCAGCGTCTCCACCAGCCGCCGGCACCAGTGCGACACGGCCGGCCAGACGAGCGTCGCCATGGCGAGCGGGAGGAACAACACGGCGACGTAGACCGCCGCGGCACGGATGAGCAGCTCCAGCCAGAGCACGAAAGCCGCCACCGCGATCACGAGGGCAATCAGCAGCAGCACGAAGCTCGCGATGGACGGATCGGCCGCCGCCACCACCAGCCCCTTGGTCACCGTCGAGAGGAGGGAGGTCACGTCGGCCCCCGTGCCGCCGGCGATCGCGTCGCTCATGGTGTCGGTCGCCGACAGGGCCAGGATCACGATCTGGATCGCCACGACCGCCAGCAACAACGCGAGCGGCAGCTGCACGAGATACGTCCGCACCAGCTGCCCGGGGTTCTGGCGCAGCACCGCCTGCAGCGTCGACAGCAGGAGCATCGGCAAGATGACGACGCCGGCCAGCGCCGTCATCTGGCCGTAGTGGGTGCGGAACCAGGTGGCGCCGACGTCGATGGACGTCGTCGAGACCAGCACGCTGCCGATCTGGCCGAGCAACCACTCGGCCCCGCTGGCCACCCACTGGCTGATGCCGTTGAGGACCGACTCGAACCCCGACGACGCGAGCGAGCCGCCAAGGCTGCCGACCTGACAGACCGGGTTGAGCGCGTCGAGTCCGGTACAACCGGCGGCTTGCATGGTCACGGCGTCCGAATCGATGTCCGAGTCGTTGTGCGAAGCAAGGCCCGAAGGAATGCCCGAGGTGGCGGCGACGCGTGCCGGGGATCAGTGCAACGCCGTGCCGGTGTGAAAGAAGAAGTTGATGATCGGCGGCGCCGCGCCGATCAATAGCGCGGCCAACCCCGACACCAAGACGGCCCGACGCCCGACCATCGTCTGCTGGAAGTTCTGCGAGTGCACCCCGAGCGCCCACGCCGCCGCGCCGACCAGCAGGCCCGCCAGCGCGGCGATCAGCGCCCAAGCGCCGAGGCCGTTGGTGAGCTCTTGGAGCGTTCCGCCGCCGGGCAATGCGTTCACACTCGGGTTGAGCGAGACATCGGCCAGGTGCCACACGACCATTTGGGGTGCCCTCCGTCGCGATTGCGGGCCCCGGACCGTCCGGGGACGCGTTCGGCGGAGAACGGTTCGACGGCGCGGGGCGAATGTGCGGCCGTTTGCGCGCTGGACGGAGCCGGCGCCGGGGCAGGCGGCGTTGCAGACCGGTTCGCCGCCGACGTCGCGGCCCGTGACTCGGCCGGCACCGCCGCCGCCCCGGGCCTGACCGAGCCGGTGGGAGCAGCGGTACGACCGAAGGCGCGACCGCCTAGATGCCCAGCACAGACGCCAGGTGCCCCGCCCGACGCCCCGCAGCGGGCTCTCGCGGGCGCCTCGCGGTCGCCGGGCGGCCGCCGGGCGGGCGAGCGGCGGACGCGTGGCGGGCCGCTTCGGGGCCGCTCGTTCGCCCCGCCCCCTCCCGCCTGTCATATTGGGGGCGTTACCGATGAGCGCAATGGCTGAAGTCACCCTGAGCCAGTCCCAGGAGATCATCTTCATCGCGGCGGCCGTGGCCGTCTGCGTCCTGGTGGGCGTGGTGGCGGCCCTGCTGGGGCGCCGGGCCCGGAGCCGGGCCATCAGCCAGCGTCTCGCCGCCCTCGGCACCCGCCTGGGCCTCGATCCCCCCGAGGACGAGAACAACATCGAGATCTCCCTGGCCTACCTCGAGCAGGTGACCGGCGGCGCCGCCCAGGCCGTCACCGAGTCGAGCTCGGACGCCATCCGGCTGCGGCGCTCGCTCGACACGCTCACCCAGGGCGTCGTGCTCTGTGACGAGAACGGCACCGTGATCTATCGCAACGGCCGCGCCAATGCCCTGATGGTCAGCCGCCACGGTGATGCCCTCGCCGCCCAGGCGGTGACCGAGGTCCTCGAGGACGCGTGGCACGAGGGCTCCGCGGAGCGCACGCTCGACCTCTACGGCCCGCCCCGGCGCACGCTCCAGGTGCGCGCCCGTCAGATCGACGACGGCCGCCGTCCGCTCGGCGTCATCGCGCTGATCGAGGACATCTCCGAGCGTCGCCGGCTCGAGGAGATCCGCCGCGACTTCGTCGCCAACGTCAGCCACGAGCTGAAGACGCCGATGGGCGCGCTCGGCCTCCTGGCGGAGACGCTGGTGTCCGAGCCCGATCCCCAGGTGGCGCAGCGCCTGGCCGGGCGCATCCACAACGAGGCCTTCCGGGTGAGCCGCATCATCGACGACCTGCTCGACCTGTCGCGCATCGAGTCCGAGGAGGCCCCGCCGCGCGAGCCGGTCCTGGTCAACCTCGTGATGGCCGACGCTGTCGAGCGGGTGCGCGCCACCGCCGACCAACGCGGCATCGAGATCGTGCTGCAGGAGCCGTCGCCCGCCGTGGCCATCATGGGGGACCGCCGCCAGCTCGTCTCGGCCATGCACGCCCTCTTGGAGAACGCGATCACCTATTCCTACGACAACTCGAAGGTCGTGGTGACCGGCACCGTCCAACGCAGCAACCCGAATCTCGATCACCTGTCGCTGGCCGCCCGGCGGGCCGCGGCAGCCGCGGCGGCAGACACCGGTGACGAGCCCGGGGCCGGGCCCGACGACACGCCGGCCTCCGGCCAGCCCAAGCTGACCACCGCGGAGGGCGCCGAGTCGGCACCCGGTCCCCGCGACGACGGCCCGATCGAGCCGGTGTTCACGCCCGAGATCCTCGAGCAGTACACGCCTCCCGACGAGGAATCCGGCCTCGCCCCACCCGCCACCGGCTCCACCGCCCCGCCGGCGCCGCTCGCGGGGGGCGCGGGGATCGAGGCGGAGAAGAGTGACGCCGCCGGGACGGGCCCGATGGAGACCACCTCGGCCGGCTCCCCGAACTGGCGCATCGAAGAGCGCGACAACGTCCGGCTCTCGGTGCAGGACCACGGCGTCGGGATCCCCGCCCGCGACCTCGACCGCATCTTCGAGCGCTTCTACCGC
>DASZMN010000067.1:0-22090 GCA_035551835.1 Acidimicrobiales bacterium
AGAACCGCCAAGGAGGCCCCTCCCGATGAAGCTGCACCCCCTCGATGACCGTATCGTCGTCCGTCCCGGCGAGTCCGAGGAGACCACGGCGTCCGGCCTGGTCATCCCCGACACGGCCAAGGAGAAGCCCCAGCAGGGCGAAGTGATTGCCGTCGGCCCGGGCCGGCGCTCCGAGGACACCGGCGAGATCATCCCCATGGACGTCGCCAAGGGCGACACCGTCGTCTACTCCAAGTACGGCGGCACCGAGATCACGGTCGAGGGCGAGGACCTGCTCATCCTCTCCAGCCGCGACGTCCTGGCCAAGCTGGCCTAGTCCGGGGGCACGACCGACGTCGCCGGCAACGGTGCGTCATGGTCGGCCCGACAAGGGTCTGCCCGCCGCCCCGGTGATTCCCGGGCCGGCGCGGCGGCCTCAGAAAATTCTGCCAAACCCCTCCGGCGACCCGTGCCGGGGGACCCGAGAGGAGTGCGAGAAGTTCCATGCCCAAGATCCTGAAATTCGACGAGAACGCCCGGCGCGGTCTCGAGGCCGGCGTCAACAAGCTGGCCGACACCGTCAAGGTCACCCTGGGGCCCAAGGGCCGCAACGTGGTGATCGAGAAGAAGTTCGGCGCCCCGACCATCACGAACGACGGCGTGTCCGTCGCCCGCGAGGTCGAGCTGGAGGACCCGTTCGAGAACATGGGGGCCCAGCTCGTCAAGGAAGTCGCCACCAAGACCAACGACGTGGCCGGTGACGGCACGACGACGGCGACCGTGCTGGCGCAGGCGCTCATCGCCGAGGGCCTGCGCAACGTGGCCGCCGGCGCGAGCCCGAGCGGGCTCAAGCGCGGCATCGACAAGGCCGTGAAGGCCGCGGTCGACAGCATCGCCAAGCAGTCGACGGAGGTCGGCGGCAAGATCGAGATCGCCCAGGTCGCCTCGAACTCGGCTGCCGACACCGCCATCGGCGACGTGCTGGCGGACGCCATCGACAAGGTCGGCAAGGACGGCACCGTGACGGTCGAGGAGTCCAACACCTTCGGCATCGAGCTCGAGCTCACCGAGGGCATGCAGTTCGACAAGGGCTACCTCTCGCCGTACTTCGTCACCGACCCCGAGCGCCAGGAGGCCGTGCTCGACGAGCCGTACATCCTGTTCTTCAACTCGAAGGTGGCGGCCGTGCACGATCTCGTGCCCGTGCTCGAGAAGGTCATGCAGTCCGGCAAGGCGCTGTTGATCATCGCCGAGGACGTCGAGGGCGAGGCCCTCGCGACGCTCGTCGTGAACAAGATCCGCGGCACCTTCACCTCGGTCGCCGTCAAGGCCCCCGGGTTCGGCGAGCGCCGCAAGGAGATGCTCCAGGACATGGCGGTCCTCACCGGTGGCACGGTCATCAGCGAGGAGATCGGGCTCAAGCTCGAGAACGCGACCGTCGACCTGCTGGGCACGGCCCGCCGGGTCATCGTGACCAAGGACGACACCACGATCGTCGAGGGTGCCGGCAAGAGCGCCGACGTGAAGGGCCGCGTGGCCCAGATCAAGCGCCAGATCGACGACACCGACTCGGACTGGGACCGCGAGAAGCTGCAGGAGCGGCTGGCCAAGCTGGCCGGCGGCGTCGCGGTCGTCAAGGTCGGAGCCGCCACCGAGGTGGAGCTCAAGGAGAAGAAGCACCGGATTGAGGACGCACTGTCCGCCACCCGCGCCGCGGTCGAAGAGGGCATCGTCGCCGGCGGCGGCACCGCCCTGATCCGGACCCGCAAGTCGGTCAACGCGCTCGCGGAGACGCTCGAAGGTGACGAGGCCACCGGTGCCCGCATCGTGGCTCGCTCGTTGGAAGAGCCGCTGCGCTGCATCGCGTTGAACGCCGGCCTCGAGGGCGCCGTGTTCGTGGCCCAGGTCGAGTCGGCCAAGGGCAACAACGGCCTCAACGCCGCCACCGGCGCGCTGGAAGACCTCGTCAAGGCCGGCATCATCGACCCGGCCAAGGTCACCCGCTCGGCCCTGCAGAACGCGGCGTCCATCGCCGGGCTCCTGCTGACGACCGAGGCGCTCGTCGCGGACAAGCCCGAGAAGGGCCCGGACCCGGCTGCGGCCGCCGCCGCCATGGGTGGCATGGGCGGCATGGGCGGCATGATGTAACTCTCACGCCTCTCGGCGGTACCGTGGTATTCGCTGAGAGAGATCGTGTCGGGTGTCGATGCCGGGCCTGCGGGTCCGGCATCGGCGCGTCGTCCGGGCGTCGGCGCGTCCGGGCATCGGCTGGTGCGAAGGGGCGTCGGCGGCTCGATACCGCCCAGAGGGCGGAGCGGGCGCGCGCTGCCCCTATGTTGGCCGGGTGCCGCGCCCCGTTCCGCCCCAGGTGATCCCGCGTCCCGCCGATTGGCGGCCGGGTGGCCCACCGCCCTGGGGTGGCCTCCCGCCGGCGCGGCGGGCGTCCATCGGCCTCGACCGGCTGCTCGGCGCGCTCGACGCCGTCGGTCAGGCCGGCCCGGTGCCGGCCGACGTCGGCGGGGACGGCATCTTCGAGGCGCCGGTGGTCGGCGAGGCGCCGGCCCAGCCGCTCCGGATCAACGCCGGCGTGCTCGCCCCCTTCTTCGAGGAGGACGGCGAGACGCGGGTCGTCCTCACCCGGCGCTCGACCGACCTGCGCACCCACCAAGGCCAGGTGAGCTTCCCGGGTGGGCGCATCGAGGCGGGGGAAGACGCGACGGCCGCCGCGCTCCGCGAGGCCTTCGAGGAGGTGGATCTGGACCCGGCGCTGGTGACGACGGTCGGCTGGCTCCACCCGCTGATGACCATGGTGTCCGCCTCGTTCATCCTGCCGGTGCTCGGGACGCTGGCCGAGCGCCCGCATCTCGTGCCCAACCCGGCTGAGGTCGATCGAATCTTCGACGTCTCGTTGGCCGAACTCGCCGACCCGTCGATCTTCCACGAGGAGCGCTGGCGCATTCCCGGGCGCGTCATCGAGGGGTCCGAGGACAATTCGTTCCCCGTGTGGTTCTTCGAGGTCGCCGGCGAGATGGTCTGGGGCGCCACGGCGCGCATGCTCTACGAGCTGTTGCGCATCGTGCTGGTCGGGCCGACCAAGGTCTGAGCGTGTCGGATCCGGCCGCGGCGCGGACGGGCGGAAGTGCCGACCGTTCCCCCGATGCTGCAGTTGGGCTGGTGAGGACCATCCACCCCTGAGCTGCGGCGGGCCCACGAAGATACGCGGACATCGCAGTCGGACGGATAGAGAAGGGAACGGGAGCTTGGGAAAGGCCAACCGGGACCGACGCCGGGCCAAGCAGATGAAGCGGCGCCGGGAGCAAACGTCACGTGGGCGTTCAGGAGCCGCACGCTCCCGGTCGGCCGACGGTGACGTGCCAATGACCGAGATCGTCGAGTCCGTCCTCTTCAATGCCGCCCATTGGGACTGCGAGAACCCCGGCCGGCCGGCCGGGCGATCTCCGTTGCTGGACGATCTCGTTTCTGGGTTCGGCGTTGCTGAAGGACGGGAGCTGGTCGCCGGCCGCCTCCGCAGCATGGTGGCGAGCGAACTGAAGGAATTGTGCCAGGCCGGTTGGGGCCCCGAGGACATCGCCCACATCGTTCGCCGCCGGGCGGGGGCGACGGCCTCCGCCATGGTCGCCGGACTGTTTCCCTTCGTCGGCGGCTCGGAGTTCGAGTGTGCAGCCGGGCCCTGGGGCCGGACGCGGGTGCTCGATGCCGCGAGCCCCGGGTGGCGGTCCGACCTCCTCGCCACGATCGATGCGCTCGGGCTGCTGCAGCACCTGCCCGAGCTGCCGGATCTCGGGCTGGCCACCCGCAGCGCCACGCCGCAGTCGGCCGACGAGGCGCGGCTGCTGGCGCGCATCCGTGCCCTCCTGGCCAAGGCCGAGTCGAGCGAGTTCCCCGACGAGGCCGATGCGTTCTCGGCCAAAGCACAGCAGCTCATCACGCAGCACCGCCTCGACCGGGCGCTGCTCGAGGTGACGGCGGATGGTCGATCGGGCGACAGCGTCGAGGCGCGGCGGGTCTGGCTCGAGGATCCGTACCTCCAGGCAAAGGCGATGCTCTTGGGGGTAGTCGCCGCGGCCAACCGCTGTCGCGCCGTGGTCTCGCCGAAGCTCGGGTTCTCCACGATCGTGGGACACGGAGCGGATCTCGATGCAACCGAGCTGCTGTTCACGTCCCTCCTTGTCCAGGCCACGAGGCGCCTGACGGCATTGGGACACGCGACGAACGGCTCACGCGCTCGGCGGCCGTCCTTCCGTCGGTCGTTCTTCGTGTCCTACGCGGGACGGATCGGCGCCCGGCTGAGCGAGGCGGACAGCTCGGCCACCGCCGAAGCCGAGAAGGAGTTCGGAAGCCGACTGCTCCCGGTCCTGGCCCGGCGCGAGGGTGAGGTGGACGACACGGTGAACCGTCTCTTCGGCCGGCTCGACGCGATCGACTGCTCCCCGACGGATCTGGCCGGTTGGGCCGCCGGAGCGGCCGCTGCCGACATGTCCGATCTGGCCTTCCAAGATGCGCTTTTCGAGGCCGCGTCGTAGGCGCGCGCCGGCGAGGGACGTGTGGCGGGCGGCCGACCCACTCCGAATCAGTCCGAATCAGTCCGAATCAGTCCGAATCATCCCGAATTAGCCCGAGTCGTCGAAGCGGACGGCAAGCGAGCCGAAGGGACCGAATGAGACGTCGAGCGCGTCACCGGGCGCAACGGCGACGGGCGGGACGACCGAGCCGCAGATGATGCGCTGGCCCGGCTCGAGCACAGCGCCGTGCGCGGCGAGATACGCGCGCACGAACGCCGTCGTCACGGTCGGGTCCTTGGTCAGCCGGCCCTCGGCCACGACGGTGCCGTCCTTGATCACGGTGGCGGCCAGGGCCATGGGATCGACGCCGGTCACCTCGGCACCGAAGACGACGTTGCGATGGCAGACGTTGCCGGAGAGGACGAGCTCGATGTCCCCGAAGGAGATGTCGAGGTCGACCAGCTCGAGTGCCGGTCCGAGGCCCGCGACCGTGCCGTCGGCACCGACCCGGACGGCCAGTTCGACCTCCACCGCTGGCGCCGCCCAGCCGGCGAGCGAGACCGTGGCGCCGGGTGCGACGACCCTGGTGTCGGTCAGGTAGCCGACGACCGCATCGTGCAGGCCGAAGTGCTGCTGGATGGCGGGCGTGTCGAAGCCGATCTTCCAGCCCACGCCGGTGGCGCCCTGCGCCAGGTCGTCGGCGCGCTGGGCCAGGAGGGCGCGCATGGCGCGCTCCACCGCGGCGGAGGCGTCGGGGTTCGGCACAGGGGGAGTCTCGCGCCCCGCCGCCGCGACGGGTCCGGCGGCGGGGACGCGGCGAGCCGTCGAGGAGGAAGTCGGACCGGTGTGGGAGGGTGTCGGAGGGTGTTGGAGGGTCGAATTCGGGCGCCGGGAGCGCCTGAGGAGAGGCCTGGGCGGAGTAGCATGAGGGATCGTCGGCGTGTCGGCCCGGCGTTCGCAATTGAGTCGTTGAGACAGGCCGGTGTGGTGGGTGCGCCGTATCGGCCCCACGAATGCCGGAGGGCGACCAAGTGGCAGACATCGAGATCGGCATCTTCAAATCGGGACGCAGGGCGTACGGGTTCGACGACATCGCGATCGTCCCCAGCCGCCGGACCCGTGATCCCGAGGACGTCGACATCTCGTGGGAGATCGACGCCTACAAGTTCGGGCTGCCCGTGCTGGGCGCCGCCATGGACGGGGTGATGAGCCCGGCCACCGCGATCGAGCTGGGCAAGCTCGGCGGCCTGGGCGTGCTCAACCTCGAGGGCCTGTGGACCCGCTACGAGGACCCCACCTCGCTCTTCGACGAGATCCGCGAGCTCGACGACGAGAAGGCCACCGCCCGCATGCAGCAGATGTACCAGGAGCCGATCATCCCCGAGCTGGTGACGGCGCGCATCCGCCAGATGAAGGAGGCGGGGATCACGACCGCCGCCTCGGTCACGCCGCAGCGGACCGAGAAGCTGGCGCCGGCGGCGTTGGCCGGCGAGCTGGACGTGCTGGTGATCCAGGGGACCGTGGTGTCGGCCGAGCACGTGTCGAAGACCTCGGAGCCCTTGAACCTCAAGCGCTTCATCCGTGAGTTCGACATCCCGGTGATCGTGGGGGGATGTGCGTCGTATCAAGCGGGCCTGCACCTGATGCGCACCGGTGCGGTGGGCGTGCTGGTCGGCGTCGGTCCCGGCAACGCCTGCACGACGCGCGGCGTCCTGGGCCTCGGGGTGCCGCAGGCGACCGCGATCGCGGACGTGGCCGGCGCCCGGATGCGGCACCTCGACGAGACGGGCGTGTACGTGCACGTGATCGCCGACGGCGGCATGTCCAAGGGCGGCGACATCGCGAAGGCCATCACGTGCGGCGCCGACGCCGTCATGCTCGGCTCGCCGCTGTCGTCCGCCTTCGAGGCGCCGGCGCGCGGCTTCCACTGGGGCATGGCGACCTTCCACCCGACGCTGCCCCGCGGCGCCCGGGTGCGCACGGGGGTGCGCGGCTCGCTGCGTGAGATCCTGCTCGGCCCGGCCCACGAGAACGACGGGCGCATGAACCTCTTCGGCGCCTTGCGCACGGCCATGGCGACGTGCGGCTACGAGACGGTCAAGGAGTTCCAGAAGGCCGAGGTGATGGTGGCGCCGTCGCTGCAGACCGAGGGCAAGCAGCTCCAGCGCTCGCAGGGTGTCGGGATGGGGCACTGAGCCCCGCCCTGTGACCGACACCGTCCTCGTCGTCGACTTCGGCGCCCAGTACGCCCGCCTGATCGCCCGCCGGGTCCGCGAGGCGCACGTCTATTCGGAGATCGTCCCCTCGTCCATCACGGTCGACGAGATCCGGGCCCGGGCGCCCAAGGGCATCATCTTCTCCGGCGGGCCCAAGTCGGTCTACGAGATGCCGGCGCCGACGATCGACCCCGGTATCTACGAGCTCGGGATCCCGATCCTGGGCCTGTGTTACGGCGCCCAGCTGATGGCGCTCCAGCTCGGCGGCACGGTGTCACGCACCGGGCGGGGCGAGTACGGGCGCACGTCGTTGTCGTTGGCGGGCGCGTCGTCGCCGTTGTTCCCGGACTGGCCGGCCGCGTCGTCGGTCTGGATGAGCCACGGCGACGCCATCACCGAGGTGCCGGCCGGCTTCGTCGCCACGGCGAACTCGGCGGGCGCGCCGGTGGCGGCGATGCACGACGCGGAACGCCGCCTGTTCGGGCTGCAGTTCCACCCCGAGGTGGTGCACACCGACCGGGGCAGCGAGGTGTTCGACCACTTCCTGATCGACGTCTGCGGGTGCGCGCCGGAGTGGACGCACGTGTCGATCATCGAGCAGCAGGTGGCCGCGGTGCGGGCGCAGGTGGGCGGCGACCGGGTGTTGTGCGCGCTGTCGGGGGGCGTCGACTCCGCCGTCGCGGCGGCGCTGGTGCACAAGGCGGTGGGGTCGCAGCTCACGTGCGTGTTCGTCGACACCGGCCTGATGCGCGCCGGCGAGGCCGACCAGGTGGAGGACACGTTCCGGCGCCAGTTCAAGGTCGAGCTGGTCCACGTGAAGGCGGCCGACCGGTACTTCGCCGCCCTCGCCGGGGTGACCGACCCCGAGCGCAAGCGCAAGATCATCGGCGAGCTGTTCATCCGGATCTTCGAAGAGGTGGCGCGGGACCTCGGTGCGGGTGACGACGTGGACGACGGCGTCGCGGCCGCCGGTCCCGAGGGGGCGCGCTCGGACACCCGGAGCGGCGCCGAAGCCGACGAGCCGCACGGCGACGGGCCGCGCTTCTTGGTCCAGGGGACGCTGTACCCCGACGTGATCGAGTCGGGCAGCGACACCGCGGCCAACATCAAGTCGCACCACAACGTGGGCGGGCTGCCCGACGACCTGAAGTTCGAGCTGGTGGAGCCGCTGCGCCTGCTCTTCAAGGACGAGGTGCGCGCCGTGGGCGAAGAGCTCGGCCTGCCCCACGAGATCGTGTGGCGCCAGCCCTTCCCGGGCCCCGGCCTGGGTGTGCGCATCATCGGCGAGGTGACGCCCGAGCGGGCCGAGATCCTGCGCCAGGCCGACGCCGTGGTGGTCGAGGAGATCCGCCGGGCCGGCCTGTACCGCGAGCTGTGGCAGAGCTTCGCCGTCCTGCCGGCGGTGCGCACCGTGGGCGTGATGGGTGACGGCCGCACCTACGCGTACCCCGTCGTCATCCGCGCCGTCACGAGCGACGACGCCATGACGGCGGACTGGGCCCGCCTGCCCTACGACCTGGTCGAGCGCATCGCCTCGCGCATCATCAACGAGGTGGAGGGCGTGAACCGGGTGGCACTCGACGTCACGTCGAAGCCGCCCGGCACCATCGAGTGGGAGTGACCGTGTCGCCGGCCAGCGGCGGGCGCGGGGCGAACGAGACCTCGGGCAACGGTTCTGGCAACGGCAACGGGCTCGGCAACGGGCTCGGCAACGGGCTCGGCAACGGGAAAGGCCAGCTGTTCGACACCTCCGACGAGGGGGTGGGCGCCGAGGCGGCGGCCGCAATCCCGACGACGGACCGCGGGGACGACGGCGCCCCCTTCCCCAACGACGACGACCCGGGCGCGCTCGAGGGTGCGGACGACGGACGCCGCCGGCGCCGGCGCTCAGCCACCAAGGCCGGTGCCTTCTCGGGCAACCCCGCCGCGCTGCTGGACGACCTGACCCTGCCGCAACGGGCGGCCGTGGAGCACCGGGGCGGTCCGCTGCTGATCGTGGCCGGCGCCGGTTCGGGCAAGACCCGGGTGTTGACCCGGCGCATCGCCCACCTCATGGCCACCGGCGACGCCGCGCCGTGGGGGATCCTGGCCATCACCTTCACCAACAAGGCCGCCGACGAGATGCGCAACCGCGTCGTCGACCTGGTCGGGAGCGCCGCCGACAAGATGTGGGTGTCCACCTTCCATTCGGCCTGCCTGCGGATCTTGCGCATGAACGCCGACCGCCTCGGGTACCGCTCGAGCTTCACGGTCTACGACGACACCGACAGCCGGCGCATGATCGAGATGATCACGGCCGAGCTCGGCTTCGACCAGAAGCGCCTGCCGTCGCGGGCGGTCCAGGGCGTGATCAGCCAGGCCAAGTCCGAGCTGGTCGACTACGAGTCGTTCGCGGCCGACGCCCGCGAGGGGCCCGACCCGTTCCGCAAGCGGATCGCCGATGTGTACATGCAGTACCAGCAGCGGCTGCACGCGGCGAACGCGATGGACTTCGACGACCTGCTCATGGTGACGGCCAACCTGTTGCAGGCGGCCGCCGACGTCCGGGCGAAGTTCCAGGAGCGCTTCCAGCACATCCTGGTCGACGAGTTCCAGGACACGAACCACGCGCAGAACGAGATCGTGAAGCTCCTCGGCGAGGCGCACGGCAACGTGTGCGTGGTGGGGGACTCCGACCAGTCGGTCTACCGCTGGCGCGGCGCCGACATCCGCAACATTTTGGAGTTCGAGCGGGCCTTCCCCAACGTGACCACGATCCTGTTGGAGCAGAACTTCCGCTCCACCCAGACGATCCTCGATGCGGCCAACGCGGTCATCGCCAACAACGTCGGTCGCCAGCCCAAGGAGCTGTTCACCGTCGGCGACACCGGCGGGCCGGTCAAGCGCTACCGCGCCGAGGACGAGCGCGACGAGGCGGCCTGGGTCACCAGCGAGATCCTCCGCCTTCACGCGTCGGAGGGGCTCTCGTGGGGCGACGTCGCGGTGTTCTACCGCACCAACGCGCAGTCGCTCCCGCTCGAGACGTCGATGAAGTTCAGCGGCATCCCCTACAAGGTGGTCGGCGGGGCCAAGTTCTACGACCGCCGCGAGATCAAGGACGTCCTGGCGTACGTCCGCGTCCTGGCCAACCCCGACGACGAGGTCTCGGCGCGCCGCATCGTCAACGTCCCCAAGCGCGGCATCGGCGATACCTCGGTCGCCCGCCTCGCCGCCTGGGCCCAGCTCAACGCCGTGCCGTTCTCCGCCGCCGTCGACCGCGCCGAAGAGGCCGGGCTGAGTGGCAAGGCGCTGCGAGGCGCCGAGAAGCTGGCCAAGACCTTGGGCGAGCTGCGGCCCCTCGTGCAGACCATCAACCCGGCCGACTTCGTCCAGCTGGTGGCCGACCGCACCGGCTACCTGGCCGAGCTGGTGGCCGAGCACACCCACGAGGCGGACGGGCGGATTGAAAACCTGGCCGAGCTGGCGACGCAGGCGGGCGACTTCGACGACGTCATGGGCTTCCTCGAGACGGTCGCGCTGGTCGCCGACTCCGACGAGATCGATTCGGACGGGACGCGCGTCTCGCTCATGACGCTGCACACGGCGAAGGGGCTCGAGTACCCGGCGGTCTTCGTGGTCGGGCTGGAGGAGGGGATCTTCCCCCACTTCCGCTCCCTTGCCGAGCCGACAGAGCTCGAAGAGGAGCGCCGCCTCTTCTACGTGGGCATCACGCGAGCGCGCCGGCACCTGGCCATCTCGCACGCCTGGTCGCGCACGACGTGGGGGCGCACGCAGGCGGCCATGCCGAGCCGCTTCGTCACCGAGGTGCCGTCGCATCTGGTCGAGGACGTCGGCCTCGGGTCCCCGCGGCGCGGCACCGGCTACGACTCGCTCTCGGGCGACGAGCACCTCCGCGGGGCGACGTTCTCGCCGGCGGTGCCGCTGTCAGCCCAGTCCGGCGCGGCCAAGTCGAAGGGCCGCGGGAGCACGGGTGCCGAGGACCTTGGGCTCTCGCCCGGCGACCACGTCGTCCACGAGCACTGGGGCCGGGGCGTCGTGATCTCGGCCAAGGGCGAGGGCTCGCGGGCCCAGGCCTCCGTCGAGTTCGACTCGGTCGGCAAGAAGAACCTGTTGTTGTCGGCGACGCCGCTGCGCCGGGCCTGAGCGAAGGCCAGCGAAGGCCAGCGAAGGCCAGATCTTCGGGCCCCGCCCACGGGCCCGGGTCCTGCGCCGCCGGGTCGCTACACTCGGCCCTCGTGAGCGACCGGACGATCGAAGTCGGAGCCTGGATGCTGGAGCACGGGCACCGCGCCCTGCTCAAGCTCAGCGGGGGACGCTTCCCAAAGACGGTGGCCGGCATGCAGCCCGTCGAGATCCAGACCACCGGACGCAAGACCGGACTGCGCCGCTCCACGCTGCTGACGTCGCCGATGTACTCGGAGGACCGCGTGATCCTCGTCGCGTCCAAGGGCGGATATTCGGACGATCCGATCTGGTACAAGAACCTCGTGGCCCACCCCGACTTCGAGCTGACCGCCGGCGACCGCACTCGGCCGATGCGTGCCCGCACCGCGTCGCCCGAGGAGAAGGCTGCGCTCTGGCCGGAGCTCGTCAAGGTTTACAAGGGCTACGACGGCTACCAGCGCAACACGACCCGGGACATCCCCGTGGTCATCTGCGAGCCGGCGCCCGCCGGCTGAGCGGCCGCCCGCCGGCATCGGCGCCGATCGGACGCACCGTTATTTGGGCGACGCGGTCTCCACGGCTGGACGCACAAGTGCCATCCCGACGCCGTCTCCGACGCGGGTCATCAACCCGAGCGGGGTAGCCAATACAGAGATGACCGCGCCGCGCGTTGCGCTTTTGTTTCGACCAAGGGCGGCTCCGATCACGCGGAGCCCGACCGCGGCTGCGGGCAGCGGTCGGGCAAAGAGAGTCAGCTCCTCGATGAGGCCTTCCGGTCCGAAACGCAGGTGGTCGACGAACTCGATGTCGTGTCCGTCGACGCGGGCCGCGGACCGGAGATAGGCCTCGTCGTCCCCTCGCACTTCGCTCGTGTAACGAAACCCGTCAGCCACCTCGAGGACCACCGAGGTGAGCAGTCGAATCTGCTCCGGGCCACGGAACGACGTCCGCGCCGTGAACGGCGAGTAGACGATGGCGTTCGGAGCGAAGCAATCCACGACGGCCTCGACGTCGTGCGCCTCCATGGCCTTTCGGATGGCGAGTGTCTCGTCGGGGGACGCCATGGCCGGCTCCTTCCACGCAACGGTTCATGTATACGTTATGTCAATATGTTAGAATAATAGGTATGGCCCAGTCAAGCGCCTCCAACGCCGACACCGACACCGACACCGTTGAGCTGACGCCCCAGGACTATGTGGTCTTGGGCATGGTCCGGCTGGGCGCCGGGACCGGGTACGAGATCAAACAGATGGTCGAACTCTCCATCCGATTCTTCTGGACCATCTCGCACGTGCAGATCTACCCGGCTCTTCGACACCTCGAAGTGGATGGGCTCATCGAGGGCAGGGACGAGCCACGGGGAAAGCGGCAGCGGCGCGTGTACGACATCACCACAGCGGGCGAGCGAGCGCTGGCGGGCTGGGTGGCCGAGGCCGCCCCGATGCCCTTCGAGCTTCGTGACCTGGGCTTGGTGAAGCTGTTTTTTGCCGATGTCTTGGCTGACGCCGATGCCGCGGCGTTGTTGGCGGCAGTCCGGGCCAGGAGTGAGCAGCGGGTCCTGGCGCTACAGGCAATAGAGCCGGTGGCCAGCGACGCGGACGCACAGGGGGCGCGCTACCCGGGACTGACCCTCCGGCTGGGGATTGCCTTCCACCAGGCCATGGTGGACGTCTGTGACCGCTTCGCACACGACGTGGCGGCCCCCGGATCGCCGAAAAACTGAAGGCGGCCCGGGCCACCATCTGGCGCCTTCCCAGGCCCGTCCGTATCCTGGGACCCCGATGAAACGTCCCTACAGGGTGGTCGTGGCCAAGCCCGGTCTCGACGGGCACGACCGAGGGGCCAAAGTCATCGCCCGCGCTCTACGCGACAGCGGTTTCGAGGTCGTCTACACGGGCCTCCACCAGACGCCCGAGCAGGTCGTCCAGGCCGTGGTCCAAGAGGACGCCGACGCCGTGGGGTTGTCTCTCCTCTCCGGCGCCCATCTCACCCTCGTGCCCAAGGTGGTCAAGCTGCTCACCGACTTCGGCCGCGGTGACGTGCTCGTCCTCGTCGGCGGGATCATCCCCGAGGCCGACATCCCAGTGCTCAAGGAGCAGGGCGTCGCCCAGGTGTTCACGCCCGGGGCGCCCCTCGACTCGATCGGCTCCTGGCTGGCCGAGGCCCTCGACGCGCGCGAGGAGGCGCTGCAGGGCTGACGGCTCGACCGCTGGCGGGCGCCTGGTGCAGGCCCGCCGGCTCCCGCCTCGCCCCGAGGCAAACGACCAGACATTCGCGACACCGGCGACACCGACACACCGAGCAGTGAACAGAGACAGCAGTCGACAAAGGAGACAGCACCCAAAGTGGACCTCTACGAGTACCAGGGCAAGCAGTACTTCGCCCGCTTCGGCATTCCGATCTCACCGGGCGGTGTCGCCGACACGGTCGACGACGCGGTCGCGCAGGCCGAGGCCGCCGGCTACCCGGTCGTGGTCAAGGCGCAGGTGAAGGTCGGCGGCCGCGGCAAGGCGGGCGGCGTGAAATTGGCCGCCGACGCGGACGAGGTGCGGCTCCACGCCGGCAACATCCTCGGCCTGGACATCAAGGGCCATGTCGTGAGGCGGCTCTGGATCGAGCACGCGTCGGACATCGCCAAGGAGTACTACGCCAGCTTCACCCTCGACCGCCCGGCCAAGCTGCATCTTGGGATGCTCTCGGCCGAGGGCGGAGTCGAGATCGAAGAGGTGGCCGAGACCAACCCCGACGCCATCGCCAAGATCCACATCGACCCCGTGGCCGGCCTCAGCGAGGAGCAGGCCCGAGAGTGGGTCGACCGGGCCAACCTCGACCCTGAGGCGCGGGAGCAGGCGGCGACGCTGCTGGTGCGCCTCTACCACTGCTACGTCGAGGGCGACTGCGACCTGGCCGAGATCAACCCGCTGATCCTGACCCCCGCGGGCAAGGTGCACGCCCTCGACGCCAAGGTGACGCTGGACGAGAACGCGTCCTTCCGCCACCCCGAGTGGGAAGAGTTCGAGGACGACTCCGACATCGACCCGCGCGAGAAGATGGCGAAGGAGAAGGGCCTCAACTACATCGGCCTCTCCGGCGACGTCGGCATCATCGCCAACGGCGCCGGCTTGGCGATGTCGACGCTCGACGTGGTGACGCAGGTGGGCGGGTCGGCGGCCAACTTTCTCGACATCGGGGGCGGGGCAAACGCCGACGTGATGGCCGCCGCCCTCGAGGTGATCAACGCCGACCCGGCGGTGAAGTCCATCTTCGTCAACATCTTTGGCGGCATCACCCGGGTGGACGAGGTGGCCAAGGGCATCATCGAGGCCATGGGACGGGTCAGCCTGAGTTCTCCCGTCGTCATGCGCCTCGACGGCACCAACGCCGAGCAGGGCCGGGCTCTGCTGGTCGACCACCTGTCGGATTCGCTCATCGCCGAGCCGACCATGCTCGACGCCGCCCGGCGCGCCGTCGCACTGGCGCAGGCGTAACCCGAGTCACCCGAGACGCAAAAGGACTGAGAGGACAGAACGTGAGCATCTTCGTCGACGAGACCACCAAGGTCGTGATCCAGGGCATCAGCCCGACCAGCCAGGGGCTGTACCACGGCCTGCGCAACAAGGCATATGGCACCAAGGTCGTGGCCGGCACCAACCCCAAGCGCGGGGGGGAAGAGATCGAGGGCATCGCGGTCTACGCGTCGGTGGCGGAGGCGGTGAAGGAGGCCGGCGCCACCGCGTCGTTCATCAGCGTGCCGCCGCGCGGCGCAGCGGACGCCATCATCGAGGCCGCCGAGGCAGGCGTCGCCTTCATCGTCTGCATCACCGAGGGCATCCCGGCGCAGGACGAGGCGGTGGTCTACAACCGCCTCGTCGAGGACTTCCCCAACACCCGGCTGCTCGGGCCGAACTGCCCCGGGATCATCAGCCCGGGCAAGTGCAACATCGGCATCACGTCGGGCGACATCGCGCTGGCGGGCGGTCCCGTGGGAATCGTTTCGCGGTCGGGCACGCTCACCTATCAGGCGCTGCACGAGCTCTCCCAGCAGGGCATCGGGCAGACCACCTGCGTCGGCATCGGCGGCGACCCCGTACCCGGGACCAACTTCATCGACTGCCTGGCAGCGTTCGAGAAGGACCCCGACACCAAGGCGGTGATGATGATCGGTGAGATCGGCGGTTCCGAGGAGGAGCGGGCGGCCGAGTTCATCGCGTCCAACGTGACCAAGCCGGTGGCCGCGTACATCGCGGGGGTCACCGCGCCCCCCGGGCGCAAGATGGGCCACGCCGGCGCCATCGTCTCGGGCTCGTCGGGGACGGCGCAGGCGAAGATGGACGCGCTGTCCGCGGCCGGGGTCGCGGTGGCGCAGAACCCGACCGAGTGCGGGGAGAAGATGGTCGCCATCGTGCGGGGACTCGGCTGATTGAGCTGAGCTGATTGAGTTGAGCTGAGCTCGACGCGGCAACAGGCCCGCACCGGCCGAGGAGGCGCGGCGCGGGCCCGTTGGCTCACAAGTGCGGAGGCTCCCGCCTCTCGGCGTTAGACGGCGACTGGCTGCGGGGCCGGTGCCGCAACCGAGGCCACGCCGACGTCATCCGATGGGTCGAGCGTGCCGCGCCGGGTCTTCGTCGAGATCACGAACCCGGTGGCGATCACCCAGATCGGCAGGCCGAGGACCAGCGAAATGCCGCTCAGCGGCCCAAGGCAGCAGACGACCGCGACCACCAACGAGAACAAGCCGAGCGTCTTGGGCAGCACCAACCGGTCGCGGTTGGTGAGGATGGCCAGCCCCGCAAAGAGGGTGAGCGTCGCCAACCCCAGGAGCACCCCGAGCTCGC
The DNA here is from genome assembly GCA_035551835.1 of Acidimicrobiales bacterium. Lineage (GTDB taxonomy): Bacteria > Actinomycetota > Acidimicrobiia > Acidimicrobiales > RAAP-2 > Bog-473. The sequence continues at coordinate 15,718 of DASZMN010000067.1, forward strand.
CGTTGTCCGACGTGAAGTTCGCAATGTGTGCAACCGCGAAGTCGTGGTTGTGCGCGGCCAGGATGGTCACCACCGTGAGAGAACCGGAGACGAGGAAGCTGGTGAAGAAGACGAGGAATCCCACAAGAAAGCTCGTCGGCAGCACCTTTTGGTTGCTCTCCCGCAGTACGAAGTACACCGACGCCATGAAGACGGTCAAGAGAGCCAGGCCGGCGCCAGCGACATAAAAGGACGCCCATAGTTGATTCACGTGCGTGTTCACGTAGTGCGCCACCGTGATTCCGGACGCGTTTTCGCCCGGCACTCCACTGCCGAGCGGCCCGAGGCCAACGAAGATGAGCACCGCGGCGAGCAGGCCCAGTGGCCCCAGCCACCGCTTGAAGGTTAGGTCCGTCATTTACGCCCCTTTCGTAGAGGACTCGGGAGCGCAGAGACCAGCACCGGCGGACACCGCCTTGAGTGGAGACGATCGCCACGCTCCAACATTTCTGTTTCCATCGTCAGCGTCCTCCCAAAGAGGGATGCGCAAAAGGGCGCTAGTACCCGAGCTCTTGCGGGGTGCCAGCACACCCCCGGGTCCGATCACCACCCGGATGGACCTAAAGGGGGCTGCAATCCCAGGTCGAACGCGTGGTCGGCTCCACTAGATTGGCGGCGTGCGTCTCGCGGTCCTTGTCTCGGGTTCCGGGACGATCCTGCGGGCCATGTTCGACGCCGGGCTCCCGGTCACCACGGTCCTGTCGGACCGTCCCTGCGCCGGCCTCACGCTGGCCGAAGAGCAGGGCGCCGCGGCCGAACTCGTCGACCGGAGGGCCTACGGCGGCTTCGGGCCCGACTTCGACCGTGAGGGCTTCACCGCCACGGTGGCGGCGACGCTGGTGGCGCACCAGGTCGACCTCGTCGCCATGGCCGGTTTCGGCACCGTCATGACCCAGGCCGTGCACGACGCCTTCGCCGGGCGCATCCTCAACACGCACCCTGCCCTGCTGCCGGCGTTCCCCGGCTGGCACGGCGTCCGCGATGCGCTGGCGGCGGGCGTGCGCGAGTCCGGATGCACGGTGCACCTGGCGACGCTCGAGATGGATGCGGGGCCGATCCTGGCGCAGGGCGTCGTGCCGGTGCGTGCGGACGACTCCGAAGAGACGCTGCACGAGCGGATCAAGGTCGTCGAGCGCACGCTGTATCCCGAGACGGTCGCCTGGGCGTTGGGCGAGTTGGAGGCCGGCCGCCGGATCGGGGCGCTGCGGGACGGCGCGGTGGGTCGCCAGGAAGATCGGACGGAAGAGAAAGAAGAGGCATGGACGAGGAGATGACCGAGTGATCGCCCTGTTGTCGGTGTACGACAAGGACGGGCTCGTCGAGTTCGCGCAGGGGCTGGTCGCGCTGGGGTGGGAACTGGTGGCGAGCGGCAACACGTCGGCCAAACTGCGCGAGGCCGGCCTCGCGCACCGCGAGGTCGCGGAGGTGACCGGCTCGCCCGAGATGCTCGGCGGCCGGGTCAAGACGCTGCACCCCAAGATCCACGGCGGCATCCTGGCGGACCGGTCGAAGGACGCGCATGTGGCGGACCTGGCGGCCAACGGCATCGAGGCGATCGACCTGGTGGTGGTGAACCTCTACCCGTTCTCGTCGGATCCCTCGATCGAGCTGATCGACGTCGGCGGTCCGACGATGGTGCGCGCGGCGGCGAAGAACCACGACCACGTGGGGGTCGTGACGTCGCCGACCGACTACCCGGTGGTGCTCGAGGAGTTGCGCACGTCGGGCTCCTTGTCGGCCGCGACGAAGCGCCGGCTGGCCCGTGCGGCGTTCGCGCACACGGCGGCGTACGACGCGGCGATCGTGGCGTGGCTCGACGGCGGCGGTCCACAGCCGGTCGCCGAGCTGGCGGGGGCGACGGAGGAGGACGTGGAGGAGTCGGCGCTGTCGGCCGTGTTGCCGCCGACGCTGCACCTCACGCTCGAGCGCACCGACGTCCTGCGCTACGGGGAGAACCCGCACCAGCGCGGGTCGCGGTACCGGGTGGCCGGGGCATCGAGTTGGTGGGACTCGATGGAGCAGCACGGTGGCTCCGCGCTGTCCTACCTGAACATCTTCGACGGCGACGCCGCGTGGCGCCTGGTCCACGAGCTGGCGGCGGACGCCGTCGAGGTCGGGGGCGACGAGGTGGCGGTCGCCATCATCAAGCACGCCAACCCGTGCGGCGCGGCGGTCGCCGGCGATCTGGTGACCGCCTACGAGCGCGCCCTCGAGTCCGACCCGCTCAGCGCGTTCGGTGGCGTCGTGGCCATCGGGGGCGACGTGAACGCCGAGCTGGCCGACGCCATCGCGGCGGGGCCGCAGGCCGACGTCATCATCGCCTCGTCGTACGCGCCCGAGGCCGTCGAGAGGCTGGTGAAGCGGCGCAAGGCAACGCGGCTGTTGTCGGGCCCCGCTCCCGAGCGCGCCGTGCGCCAGTTGCGCAGCCTCGGGGCGAGCGTCCTGGTGCAAGACGTCGACACCTTCATCTCGCCGCGCGCGTCGTGGCAGATCGTTACCAAGCGGGAGCCGAGCGAGGACGAGTGGCGCGACCTCGTCCTGGCCTGGCGGGTGTGCGGGCGCACCACGTCCAACGCCATTGCCGTGGTGACCAACGGCCAGGCCGTGGGTGTGGGCGCGGGCCAGCAGTCGAGGGTGGTGGCGGCGGAGATCGCCGTGCAGAAGGCCGGCGAGCGGTCCAAGGGCGGCGCCGGGGCCAGCGACGCCTTCTTCCCCTTCCCCGACGGGCTCATGGTCCTGGCCGACGCCGGGGTGACCGCGGTGGTCCAGCCCGGAGGCTCGGTGAAGGACGGCGAGGTGGTGGCCGCCGCCGACGAGGCCGGCCTGGCGATGGTCGTGACCGGCGAACGGCACTTCAAGCACTGATGGCGGCCATCCTGCTCGACGGCGAGGCGGTCGCCGCACGGATCAAGGCCGAGGTCGGTGACCGCGCCGCGACGCTGGCGCGCGAGGGCAACCACGTGGGGCTCGGGACGATCCTGGTGGGCGACGACGCGCCGAGCGCACGTTACGTCTCGTTGAAGCACGAAGACTGCGCCGCGCTCGGGATCTACTCGGCCGGCGAACACCTGCCCGCCACGGCGACGCAGGCCGACGTGCTGGAGGCCATCGCCCGCTTCAACGCGGACCCCAAGGTGAGCGCGTATCTCGTCCAGCTGCCGCTGCCGGCCGGGCTCGACGAGGAGCAGGCGCTGTTGGCGGTGGACCCGGCCAAGGACGCGGACGGGCTGCACCCGATCAACCTGGGCCGCCTCGTGCTCGGGACGCCGGGGCCGCTGCCGTGCACGCCGGCGGGGATCGTCGAGCTGTTGCACGCGTACGACGTCCCGGTAGAAGGCCGCCACGCGGTCATCATCGGGCGCGGGGTCACCATCGGCCGCCCGCTGGCCAACCTGCTCACCCTCAAGCGCCCCGGGCTCAACGCGGCGGTGACCGTCGTGCACACCGGCGTGGCGCGCGAGGATGTGGCCCGCCTCGTGCGCACGGCCGACATCGTGGTGGCCGCGGCGGGCCAGCCGCACGTGCTGACGGCGGACATGGTCAAGCCGGGCGCCGCCGTCGTGTCGGCCGGCACCAGCTTCGAGGGCAAGAAGCTGGTCCCCGACGCCGCCCCCGACGTGGCCGAGGTGGCGGGCTGGATCACGCCGCGTCTCGGTGGGGTGGGGCCCATGACGCGTGCCATGCTGTTGTCCAACGCGCTGCGGGCGGCGGAGCTGTCGGCCCGGTGAGCGCGGTGCCGACGCGGCGACCGCGGCGGGCGGAGCGATGGCAACGATGACGGCGACGGCATCCAGGGAGAAGCAGACCAGGTGAACGAACGCGAACACTCCGAACGCCCGTGGGGCAACTACACGGTCCTCGATGACGACGCGCCGGACCACAAGGTCAAGCGCCTCGTGGTGCACCCGGGCAAGCGCCTCAGCTACCAGCGCCACTCGAAGCGGGCCGAGCACTGGTTCATCGTGGCGGGCACGGCGCTGGTCACCCTCGACGGCCGCGTGATCGAGCTGACGGCGGGCCAGGCCATCGACATCCCGCTCGAAGCCGCCCACCGCGTCGCCAACGTCGGGGACACGGACGTGGTGCTCATCGAGGTGCAGCACGGGACGTACTTCGGCGAGGACGACATCGTCCGCCTCGAGGACGACTTCGGCCGGGTCGGCGAGGACGCGGGGACGGTGGCCCCGTGACGCGCATCGCCGAGCTGCTCGAGGCGGGCCCGACCTACTCGTTCGAGTTCTTCCCGCCGAAGAACGACAAGGAGTTGACCACGCTGGCGCGCACCATCGCCGAGCTCCAGCCGCTCGAGCCGTCCTTCGTCTCGGTCACCTACCGCGGCGGCGCCGAGTCGCGGCAGCGGACGTTCGACCTCGTCTCGGGCATGCTCCACACGACGCGCCTGAACCCGATGGCCCACCTCATCTGCGTGGCGCATTCCCGCCTGGAGCTGGCCGACATCCTGGTGGCGCTGCGCAAGGCGGGCATCGAGAACCTGATGGCGCTGGGCGGCGACCCGCCCACCGACCCCGACGCCGGGCCGGGGGAGCTGGCCTACGCCACCGAGCTGGTCCAGCTGGCCCGGGCCATCGGCGGGTTCTCCCTCGGCGTGGCGGCGCACCCGGCCGGTCACCCGCGTTCGGCCGACCTGCCGAGCGACCGCGACTTCCTGGCCGCCAAGCTGGCGCTGGCCGACTTCGGCGTGACCCAGTTCTTCTTCGAGGCGTCCGAGTACCTGGGGCTGGTCGCCGAACTGCGCGAACGGGGCATCGAGACGCCGGTGCTGCCGGGCATCCTGCCCGTCACGTCGCTGTCGACCATGGGCCGGCTGGGCGCGATGGGCGCGGCCGCCCCGGCCTGGATGGAGGAGCGCCTGCGCGCCGCCGACCAACGTGGCGGTGCGGACGCCGTGCGCAAGGAGGGCGTGGTTCTGGCCACCGAGCTCTGCTCCCAGCTTCTCGAGGCCGGCGTGCCGGGGCTGCACTTCTACACCTTCAACACCTCGAGCGCGACCCGCGAGATCTACGCGGCGCTGGGCTTGGGGCCCAACCGCAACTCCTGAGCCCGCGCTCGAGGTTGTCGCGCTAGGCGGGCGCGTGCGCCACGACCAGCCCGAGCACCGGGAGGAACATGTCGCGGGTCAGCAGGCGCTGGCTCTCGAAGCCGTCCTCGGCGGCCGTGCGGCCAGGCTCGCAGACGACGACGATCAAGTCGACGACCGAAAGGAGTGCCGCCCCCTCGCGCGACTCGAGGAGGGGGGCCTCGAGGATCAGGTCGTCGACGATCTCACGGGCGGCGACGGCGAAGTTGCCGAAGCTGCGCAGCATGCCCTCGCTCGTCGCGTACAGCTGGCCGAGCGCCAGGGTCGAGACGCCGGTGATCCACGACGGCCGGGCGTGCGAGACGATGGCGGCCGGCGTCGCTGCGTCGTCGGCGTCGACCGAGGGCCCGGTCGATCCGTTCTCACCTGGCCCAGGAGCCAGCCCGCGAGTGGTGGCCACCATGACGCGGTCGCCCGACTCGGCGAACACCGCAGCCAGGTTGACGGCGACGTAGGAGCGGGCGGGCTCGTCACGCGGGGAGGCGATCAGGATGGTGAAGCCGGCTCGGGCCCCGGGGTCCTCCTGGCCGGCGGTGCGGTCATCGCGCCGCACCTGCTCGATGTGGCCCGCCAGCTGGCGGTAGGCCTGCGAGGAGGGCGAGTCGGGGCGGCTGGCGACCTCCACTTCGGGCGCGGCCCCCGGCTCGGTCGGCGCAGACGCCGGGATCTCGGCCGTCACCGGCAGCCCGAACGTCTCTTCGGCTCGCTCCCGGGTCTGGATCCGCCGACCGAACCGTTTGGAGATCCGGGTCACGACGACCGGGAGTGGTCGGTGATCCGCCGGCCGGCGCCCGATCGGGCCACCGGTTCGAGAGCCCACGACATCTCGTCGATGCTAACCCGGGTTTCGCCGCGATCCGTGGTTCCGAACGCACCTGAACACGGTGGTTATGGACACGACCGAGGTCCAGTGGGGTCGTGGGACCCGCTCGACGTCGGCGACCGGTCACTTCCGGTGGCCCGATGCTGTCGCGCGCCCACCGCCCCCCCGTCATGGTGATGCTGGTGATGCCCGCGTTGGCGAGCATGGCGACGTATCGGCCCCGCACGCCACAACGCGCGGCCCTCGCGTCGGCGCGTGACGTTCACGAAGCGCGCGGTGTCGCCATGCATCGATCACGACGTGGCGCACGTCCGCCCCAGGCAGGGCGAGTTCGACGATGTGCGACACTCCAGCGTTGCGTCCGGTCGATCAAGCCCTGCTGGGACAGACGCCCGGTCGGTCTCGGGCTTTGC
>DASZMN010000068.1:0-12816 GCA_035551835.1 Acidimicrobiales bacterium
CGCGATCAAACTTTTGGCGCGCCCTAACCGCCCACCGCGGCGTTCAGCTTCTGGACCGTGCCGCGCAGCTGCCCGATGGCCGCGTCGAGGTTGAAGGTGTTGAGGACCTTGTCGTAGTTCGCCTGGGTCGGCTGGGCGTCGCCCAGGATCTCGAGGCTGTTGGCCAGCGTCTGGGCGTCGTTGCGGGCGGCCACCACGTCGCCCTGCGGGGCGGTGAAGCCCGTGCCGACGGCGAGCAGGTTGGCGTAGGTGTGCACCTGGCCGCCGAGGGTGCGGTCCGCGGCCTCCAGGCACACCACCGGACTCGAGGCCGAATGGCACGACACCGCCTGCGACCCGTAGGAGGCCAGTTGGTCGAGCACCGTGGCGCCCGCACGCGGGAGCGAGGAGCCCTTCGACCCCTGCGACGACGCGCCCGGGCTCGGCCCCGGGCTCGAGCTGCAGGCGGCCAACGCCAGCGGCGACGCCGCCAGCACCCATCCGGCCCGGCGGCGTCGTCTCGGCACGGAGCGGCCCACGGCGGACGATCGTACGCGCTGGGCCTCCGTAGACTCGTCGGATGCCGCGGCGCTACTTCATCCGGACGTTCGGGTGCCAGATGAACGAACACGACTCGGAGCGCCTGGCCGGCCTCCTCGTGGCCGACGGCCTGGAGCCGGCCGCCACCATGGAGGAGGCCGACGTGGTGGTCCTCAACACGTGCTGCATCCGCGAGAACGCCGACCAGCGGCTCTACGGGACGCTCGGCCGCCTCAAGGAGCTGGTGGACGCGAAGCCCGGCCTCCAGATCGCCGTGGGCGGCTGTTTGGCCCAGAAGGACCGCGAGCGCATCCAGGCGAAGGTGGGCTGGGTCGACGTCGTGTTCGGCACGCACAACCTGGCGCGCGCGCCGGTCCTGCTGCGCCGGGCGCGCGAAGAGGGGCCGTTGATGGAGATCCTCGACGCGCCGCAGCCCGAGGCCGGCACCGAGCCGCTCCTCGGCCCGGGCGCGGTCAGGGAGTTGCCGTACGCGGCGTGGGTGAACATCCAGACCGGGTGCGACAACTCGTGCGCCTTCTGCATCGTGCCGTCGGTCCGCGGCCCCGAGGTCAGCCGGCCCCTCGACGAGATCGTCGGCGAGGTGCGGCTGCTCGCGCACCGCGGCGTGACCGAGGTGACGCTGCTCGGCCAGAACGTCAACTCCTACGGCCGCGACATCACCAGGCGTCGGCCGCTCTTCGCCGACCTCCTGCGGGCGGTCGGTGGCGTGGACGGCATCGGGCGCATCCGCTTCACGAGCCCGCACCCCAAGGACCTCCGCCCCGAGACGATCGAGGCGATGGCCGAGACGCCCGAGGTGTGCGAGCAACTGCACCTGCCCCTCCAGTCGGGCAGCGACACCGTCCTGCGGGCGATGCGCCGCGGGTACACCGCGGAGCGCTACCTGCAGCGCCTGGGCGCCGCCCGCGCCGCCATCGACGACCTGGCCGTGACCACCGACATCATCGTGGGCTTCCCGGGCGAGAGCGACGAGGACTTCGAGGACACCCTGGCCGTCTGCGCGGAGGCCGGCTACGACGGCGCGTACACCTTCGTGTTCTCGCCGCGGCCCGGGACCCGGGCGGCGGCCCTGGCGGACTCGTTCGTGCCCGCCGACGTGGTGGCCGAGCGGTTCGCCCGGCTCAAGACGGTGGTGGACCGCGCCGCGCTGGGCCGCCACCAGGCGCGGGTGGGGCGCGTCGAGGAGGTGTTGGTGGAGGGCGTCAGCCGCCGCAACGAGGCCACGCTGACCGGACGGACCCGCCAGGGCAAGCTCGTCCACTTCCCCCCGGCCGGCGACGCGGCCGCCCGCGCCGGCGCCCTGGCCCGGGTCACGGTGACGGCCGGCCATCCGCATCACCTGTCGGGCCGGATCGAGGAGGTGACGGCCCGGCCGCGCCACCGCGTGCAGATCCCGGTGACAAGCGGTTGACCGCGGTCGCGCTTGTCGGCGTCACCGCGGCGGGCAAGTCGGCGGTGGCGCTGGACCTGGCCCGGCGCCGGGGTGACTGCGAGATCGTCTCGGTCGACTCCATGTGCGTCTACCGGGGCATGGACATCGGCACCTCCAAGCCCGACGCCGCGGCCCGTCGCGCCGTGCCGCACCACCTCTTGGACCTCGTGGACCCGGACCGCGAGTTCACCGTCACCGAGTTCCAGTTGGCGGCGCGCCAGGTGCTGGGCGACATCGAGCGCCGCGGCCGCCACGCGCTGCTCGTCGGCGGCACCGGCCTCTACCTGCGCGCTGTGGTCGACGACCTGGCTATCCCGGGGCGTTACCCCGAGGTGGCGGCCTCGCTCGAGGCGGAGCTCGACGCCGGGCTCGTCGCGCCCGCCGACCTGCACGCGCGGCTCGCCGTGCTCGACCCGATCGGGGCGGGTCGGATGGAGCCGACCAACCGGCGCCGGGTGGTGCGGGCGCTGGAGGTGACTCTCGGGGCGGGGCGACCCTTTTCCGACTTCGGGCCCGGGCTCGAGGCCTACCCGCCGGGCGGGGTCCCTCAGGTGGGCCTCGCGTTGGCGGCCGAGGAGGCGGACCGGCGCATCGGCGAGCGGTTCGCTGCCATGGTGGCGGCTGGCCTGCTGGACGAGGTGCGGGCGCTCGCGGGCCGGCCCGGGGGGATCTCGAGGACGGCCCGCCAGGCCCTCGGCTATCGCGAGATCCTGGCCCACGTCGAAGGCGGCGCCCCGCTCGACGAGTGTCTCGACGAGGCGGTGCGCCGCACCCGCCAGTTCGCCCGCCGCCAGGCGTCGTGGTTCCGCCGCGACCCGCGCATCACCTGGGCGTCCACCCCCGACGAGGCGACGGGATTGCTCGAAGGGGCGCTCTCCGTGCACGGCTGAACGAGGTCACCTGCGAGAATGGAGGGGTGGAGGCCTCCAAGCACGAAGGTGCCGGCAACGACTTCCTGGTCGTGCTCGACCGCGACGACACCATCCGCTTCTCGGTCGCGCAGGTGCGCCTGCTCGCCGACCGCCGGCGCGGCATCGGCGCGGACGGGATCATCCGGGTCGGCCCGGGTCGCGACGGCTGCGACCTCTCCATGCAGCTGCACAACGCGGACGGGGGCGAGGCCGAGATGAGCGGCAACGGCATCCGCTGCCTGGCCCAGGCGGCGGTGGACGCCGGCTGGGTGGCGCCGCCGAGTTTCACCGTGGCCACGGCGTCGGGCGTCCGGACCGTCGACTACGCCGCCGGACCCGGCGACGGGTGGGCTACGGCCCGCGTCGACATGGGCCCCGCCATCCTCGGGCCGGACCAACCGCAGGAGTTCGACGATCGCCGGGCCCGGACGGTCGATGTCGGCAACCCGCACCTCGTGCTCCTCGGGCCCGACACGGAGGGCGTCGAGATCGCAGAGCTCGGCCCGAAACTGCAGGCTGCGTACAGCGGCGGCATCAATGTCGAATGGATCACGGTGCTGACCGGCGCCGACGGCGACTACCTCGACCTCCGCGTCTGGGAGCGCGGGGCGGGTGAGACGCTCGCCTGCGGCACCGGCAGCGTGGCGGCCGCGGCCGCCGCGCGGAGTTGGGACGCGCTGCGCGGCGACGTGGTGCGAGTGCGGAACCCCGGCGGGACGCTCGAGGTGACGCTCGGGGCCGACGAGGCCACCTCCTTCCTCGCCGGGCCCGTGCGCAAGGTCGCGGACGTCGACATCCACCCGGGGATGCTCTCTTGAGCAACGTGTTGCCCGGGACGCTCATCGAGCGCGCCTTCCGGGAGCGCATCATCCTCGTCGGGGTGGTCTTTCCTGGGCGCACCGTCGAGATGGTCGACGAGGAGCTCGACGAGCTGGCGCTGCTCGTCGACAGCGCAGGGGCCGACGTGGTCGACCGCGTCGTCCAACGCCGCGACGCCCCCGACCCGGCGATGTTCGTCGGGAGCGGCAAGGCGCAGGAGATCGCGGCGCTGAGCCGCAGCCTCGACGTGGACACCGTGGTCTTCGACGACGAGCTCACGCCCGCGCAGCACCGCAACCTGGAGAAGCTCTTCGGGCGCACCGCCATCGACCGCACCGCGGTGATCCTCGACATCTTCGCCCAGAACGCGCGCAGCCCCGAGGGCAAGGCCCAGGTGGAGCTCGCACTCTTGCGCTACCGGCTGCCCCGGCTGCGCGGCCGTGGCACCGCGCTCAGCCAGCAGGCCGGCGGGATCGGGACGAGGGGGCCGGGCGAGACCCAGCTCGAGGTCGACCGGCGCCGCCTGGTCCGCCGGATGCATCGGCTCGAGGCCGACCTGCGCGAGGTGGAGCGCACGCGGACGCTGCAGCGGCGCAGCCGCGCCCGCGGCCGCCATCGCGAGCTGGCCCTCGTCGGCTACACCAATGCCGGGAAATCGACCCTGCTGAACCGGCTGACCGACGCGGGGGTGCCCGCCGCCGACCGGCTCTTCGTGACGCTCGACCCCCGGACCCGCCAGCTGTCGCTGCCCGGGGGTGAGACGGTGCTCGTCACCGACACCGTCGGCTTCGTGCGCAAGCTGCCCCATGAGCTGGTCGAGGCGTTCCGCTCCACGCTGGACTCGGTGCACCTGTCGGACCTCGTCGTCCACGTCGTGGACGCGTCGGCCACCAACACGGAGGCCCAGATGGCCGCCGTCCATGAGGTGCTCTCCGAGATCGGCGCCGCGGGGGTGCCCGAGCTGGTCGTCGTCAACAAGGCGGACCAGGCGCCCGAGGCGGCCAAGGCGCTGGCCCACTCCATCGAGGGCTCGGTCCTGGTGTCGGCGCGTACCGGCGAGGGGATCGACGACCTGCTCAACGTCGTCGGTGACCGCCTGCGCGGTTCGGACCGCGTCATCGAGCTGGTGGTGCCCTGGAGCCGGGGCGACGTGCTGGCCGCGATCCATCGAGAGGGCGAGGTGGTGGGGCAGCGCGACGGCGACGAGTCGGCCACGCTGCAGGTGGTCCTCGACGAGGTGGGCCGCGCCCGCTTCGCGGAGTTCGTGGCGCCGTGACGTTCCGGCTGCCGCCCTACCCCTACGACCGCCTGGCCGGGCTGGCCAAGTTGGCCGAGGCGCACGACGGCGGCATGGTCGACTGCTCGATCGGCACGCCGTGCGATCCGCCCCTGCCGGCGGTGATCGAGGCCCTGGCATCGTCGGGGGCCGAGCGCGGCTACCCCGCTTCGGCCGGCAGCCCGCAGCTGCGCGAGGCCGCCGCCGCCTGGCTGACGCGCCGTTTCGGCCTGTCCGGCGTCGCGCCGTCTGCGGTGGCGGCCTGCGTCGGCACCAAGGAGCTGGTGGCCTCGGTGCCGCACGTCCTGCGGCTGCGGGCACCCGGGCGCGACACCGTGCTGTACCCCGCGGTGTCGTACCCCACCTACGCCATGGGCGCCGCGCTGGCCGGCTGCCGGGCCGTCGCCGTCCCGCCGCCCCCGGGGCGGTCGGGGGGGCTCGACCTGGACGCAATCCACCCCTCCGACGCGCGGCGCGCGCTCGTGCTGTGGTCGAACTCGCCGTCGAACCCGACGGGCGGCCTAGGCGATCTGGGGGCGGAGGCGTCGTGGGGACGGGCGGGCGGCGTGCCCGTCTTCTCCGACGAGTGCTACGCGGAGTTCACCTGGGACGGTCCGCCCCGATCGGTGCTCGAGCACGGGCCGGAGGGAGTGGTCGCCGTGCACTCGTTGTCGAAGCGCTCCAACCTGGCGGGCGTCCGGGTCGGGTTCTACGCCGGCGACACCGAGATCGTCGAGTTCCTGCGGGCCGTGCGCCAGCACGCGGGGCTCATGGTGCCGGGGCCGGCTCAGGCCGCCGGCGTGGCCGCCCTGGCCGACGATGATCACGTCGAGGCCCAGCGCGGCCGCTACCGCGAGCGCCTCGAGTACCTCGCCGGCGTCCTCGGCGCCTACGGGGCCCCGGTCGCGCCACCCGAGGGCGGCTTCTACCTGTGGGTGCCCGTGCCCCCGGCCCGCTGGCCCGATGCGTGGGCCATGGCGGAGGCGCTGGCGAACGACGGGGGCCTGCTCGTCAGCCCAGGCGATCTCTACGGCGAGGCGGGCGCCGACCACGTGCGCGTGGCGGTGGTGCAGCCGATGGAGCGGCTCGCGCTGGTGGGCGAGCGCCTGGCTAGGGTGAGCCATGGCTGATCTTCAGGCGCACATCGAGGAGCTCTGGGAGCGGCGCGCCGAGCTGTCACCCGCGGAGGCGGACGCCGCCCAGCTTGTCGAGGAGGCGATCGACCTCCTCGACAAGGGCGAGGCCCGCGTCGCCGAGGTCGACCCCGCGACGGATGAGGTGGTCGTGCACGAGTGGCTCAAGAAGTCGATCTTGCTGCTGTTCTCGCTGCGCGGCATGGAGACGATCGAGCACGGGCCCTTCGAATATGCGGACAAGCTCCCCCTCAAGCACGGGTTCGCCGAGGCGGGCGTGCGCGCCCTGCCGGGCGCGTCGGCGCGCTGGGGCTCGTTCCTGGGCCGCGGCGTCGTCCTCATGCCCTCCTACGTGAACATCGGCGCCTGGGTGGGCGCCGGCACCATGGTCGACACCTGGGCGACGGTGGCGTCGTGCGGCCAGATCGGCCAACGGGTGCACCTGTCGGGCGGTGTCGGGATCGGCGGCGTGCTCGAGCCGCCCAACGCGGTGCCCGTCGTGGTCGAGGACGACGCGTTCGTCGGAAGCCGCTGCATGGTGACCGGCGGCGCGCGCATCGGGCGGGGAGCCGTGCTCGGCGCGGGCAGCTTCCTCGATCCATCCATCCCCGTCATCGACGCCGAGACGGGCGAGGAGATCTCGCGCGGGGTCGTGCCTTCGTGGTGCGTCGCCATCCGGGCCAGCCGGCGCCGCGAGTACCCGGGGGGCGAGTTCTTCGTTCCGTGCGTCCTCGTGATCAAGCGCCTGACCGAGGGGGAGCGGCACGACAAGGCGCAGCTCAACCAGGTGCTGCGTGACCACGGCGCCAGCACCTGAGCGCGCCATGACGGACCTGCTGGCGGCCACGGCCGACCTGATGGCGACGCCCTCGCTGAGCCGCCAGGAGGGGGAGCTGGCGGACGCGGTGCACGAGGTGCTCCACCTGTGTTCCTGGCTGATCGTGGAGCGCGTCGGTGACAACGTCGTCGCCCGCACTGATCGGGGGCGGGACCAGCGTCTGGTCCTGGCCGGTCACCTCGACACGGTGCCGCCCAATGCGAACGCACGCCCGAGGCTCGAGGGCGACACCGTGTGGGGCGTCGGCGCCTCGGACATGAAGGGTGGCCTCGCCGTCATGCTCGATCTCGCCTCGTCGATGCGCACGCCCAGGGTCGACGTGACCTGGTGCTTCTACGCGCGCGAGGAGATCGGTCGCGAAGACAGCGGCCTCCTCGAACTGTGGGAGCAACGGCCCGACCTCCTGGCCGGCGACGCCGCCATCCTCGGCGAGCCCACGAACTCGGTGGTCGAGGCCGGATGCCAGGGCACGTTGCGGGTCGGGCTCACGCTCAAGGGCGTGCGCGCACACACGGCGCGTCCCTTCACCGGTCGCAACGCCATTCATCGCCTCGCCTCGCTGCTCCAGCGCGTGGCCGACTGGCCGCCCCGGGAGGTCGTCCTGGACGGCTGCACGTACGCCGAACAGCTGCAGGCCGTCGCCGTCTCCGGGGGCGTGGCCGGCAACGTCGTGCCCGACGAGGTCCAGCTCACACTGAACCACCGGTACGCCCCCGACCGCGGTCAGGCAGAGGCGGAGGCCTTCTTGCACGACCTGCTCGATCCGTCTCTCGAGCTGGGGGAGGGCGACACCTGGGAGCTCCTCGACGCCGGCGACGGCGCACCGCCCTCGCTCGGCCACCCGCTGCTCAAGGCGTTGGTCGAGGAGAGCGGGGCCGAGCCCAGGGCCAAGGTCGGGTGGACGGACGTGGCGTCGTTCTGGGCCCACGGGGTGCCCGCGGCCAACTTCGGGCCCGGCGACCCGCTGCTCGCCCACCACCCCGACGAGCGGGTGACCCGCGCCCAGCTCGAGCGCACCCGCGCCGTGCTCGAGGCGTTGCTCGCCTGAGCCTCGATCTCGCCAACGCGCCGTCCCTCTTGACCCATGCGCCGAAGCGGGACCTTCCGGCGACGGCCGTGGCGGCGGCTCAGATCGTGAGCAGCTCGTCCGCCCGCGCCAGCCAGAAATCGACTTCGGCGGGGCTGTTGCGCCGTATCGGCCAGTCGATCAGCCGGAGGAACAGGTGCCCGAGGTAGGCCTGTATCCGCACCTCGGTGAGCGGGTCGAACGCTGCGGCGAAGAGTCGGGATCTGACCCCCGGCTCGCAGGCAAAATTCAGGCTGGTCAGCGCCAGCATGACCAAGTCAAACGCCGCGTCACCGACGATGGCGAAGTCGGTGTCCACAACCGCCGAGAGGCCACCCTCGTCGACGAGGAGGTTGCCCGGATGCAGGTCCCAGTGGACGACGTCGTCGCCCGCAAAGTCCCCTGGACGGAGCGTCTCCCCAAAGGCTTGGATGCGCGCGAGCAACGACTCCGTCCGTGTGTCGTAACGACGAAACGACTCGTGCCGGCAATATCCGACCCCACCGGTCGTCAGCGTCGTTATGAGGTTCGCCGGCCAGCGGATCGGATCGCGAGGTTGGGCCAGCCCGAGCCGGCGCGTGTGCAGGTCCAGGAGCTGATCGACCAGTCGGTGGTCGAACTCGGTTGGCGGCGTCCCCGGCATGAATTCCTGGATGACGAAGCGCGCTCGACCGGCATCGATGACGGATTCGGCGGGGACCGGCCAGCCCGCCTGGCGAAGTCGCTCCGAAAGCGCCACGGCCTCACCTCTGTAGGCCCGGCCGTCATCGGCCGTCTCCCACTTCACCACGAGTGGTCGGCCGTCCGGTCCGATGAAGCGGTGTGCCCCGACCTCGCCGCCGCTGAGTCGCCCGGCGTGACGGAAGGTCCTCCCGGTGGCCTCCGACAAGACGAGAGCGACGCTGGCGGCGTCGAGTCCGGCCTCCCGACTCACGCGGTCAGCCTTCCGTCGGGGCGACCGTGCCGCGGGCCACGACCGGGACGATGTTGCTCCGCGTGCACCAGGGGTCGGAACCGTTCGGGGCGGCGAACCCTCACAGCCAGCGCGGGACCCGCTGCGCATAGCGCGTCCACGAGTGCCCGAACTCGTGCTCGAGGGTCCGCTCCTCCCGGCCCACCGCGTACCGCATGGCACCGGCGAGAGCGAGGCCGGCGGCCAGCACGGAGGGACTGCCGTAGAACATGGTCCAACCCAGCCAGATCGTCACCTCGCCGACGTACATCGGGTTCCGGCTGTGGGCGTAGGGCCCGGTCGCGAGAAGGCGTTCGGGCACGAGGCTGACTTCCACCGTCCCGCCGTGCGGGTAGTGCGAGCGGGCGCACCACAGGAGACCGGCCGTGCCGAGGACGACTGGGATGAGGCCGGCGCGGTTGCGTGTGCCCGGTCGTCCGCCGCGCCAGCCGAGACGTGGGCCCCACCGGCTGAGCCCGGCCGGCGCTCCAGCGAAGAGGACGGACCACGCTGCGATGGATGCGGCGACGGCCGCCGTACTCGAGAGCCGGGGCCGCGCCCTTTCGACTCGGGCGGCGGCCACGCGTGGCATCCCTCCACGTTACCGATGGCCGGTTCGTGCCGGCTGGGCGTCCGTCAGCGGACCCGGATCGTTCCCATCATGTACTGGTGGATGTTGCAGATGTAGTGGTACGAACCGGGCTTTGTCGGCGCGGTGAAGGACATGGTCTGCCCCGGGCCGATGTTGCCCGTGTCGAAGCGGTCCCCGGTGTCGGTGAGCGTGTGGGCGACGGCGTCCTTGTTGACGACCGTGACAGTCTCGCCCGGCGCCACCGCAGCGGTCATGGGGGAGAACATGAAGTTGGCGATCGTCACGGTGTCGGAGCGGACCGCCGCGCCGGACCCAGACGACGGGTGGGACGCGCCGCCGCCACACGCGGCCACGGCGAGCCCGGCTGCGGGCTGCCAGCGCGAGTGTGGCAACCCGGCGTGGAGGCAGCACCCGGGGGCGACCGACGCTCATGCCGCCCGGGTGGTCGAGTTGAAGGCGACGGGCGTGCCCGCCGCCGTCTGCGCCCCGGGGTACAGGCCAAGGACGAAGTAGAGGATCGCTATGTGCTGCATCTCCACCGGCTGGATCGAGGCCGACAGCTCGATCGCCGCCGTGCTCTTCAGCTTGGACGTCTCCACCTGGTAGGTCTGCGCTGCGATCGTCTCGAGGGTCAGCGCCAGCTGGGCCAGGCCGGCGATGTCGGTGACCTTGGCAAAATCGGACTGCACCGTCGGGGTGAGGCTCGGGTTAGTGACCGTGACCGCTGCCTTGCCGTGGGACCTGAGCACCGCGTTCCAGGCGTCGGCGTGCTGCTGGTGCTGTCCCTTCACCGTGGACGCGAAGGTGGCGACGGCGGGCGGGACCGTCCCGAGCTTCCCGGCGCTCGCCGCAGCCAACCCGGAGTCGTACGCGAAGACGGCCAGGTTTTCCAGGCTGGCGGCCACCGCCGCCACGGCCAGGTCGCCACTGAGGCCCTTCGGCGGGAACGCCGCTGCTCGCGCGGCCGAGAGTCGCTGCGTGGACGCACCGGCGAGGGCCGGCATCGCCGCCCCGGCGCCGCTGGCCAGGAGCGCGCCGCCGGCCAAGGCCGCGCCGGCGCCGAACAGGAAGGTCCGCCTGCTCGTACCGCTCGGCGACCCGAGGACCTCTCGCAGCGCCGGCAGGCTCACGTCGCCGTGCATCTGGTCGAGGTCATTGCGCATTGCGACCAACTCGCGCTCGCTGCCCAGCTGGGTCTCGCTGGTGTCGTGGCTCACTTGACTGCTCCTTGTCCCGCCGGGGCGGCTTTGTCGGTCTGATAGAACGCGTGGGGGACGCCGACGCTGCCCGCTGCGGCGGGGAGTGCCGCCGCGGTGCCCGGCGCGAGCGAGATCAGCTGTGGCGAGCCGGACGTCAGGAGGGCCTGCACCGTATTGAGCACGGCGACGTGTTGGGCCTCGATGCCCATGATGCTGGCGAAGAGCGCCTTGTTCGAGGCGTGCGAGGCCAGCGCGGCGCCCTTCACGTACGTCTCGGCCGCGATGTTCTCGAGCTCCATCGCCAGGGCTACCACGCCGAGCGTCCCCTGCGCCGCGGTGTCCGAGGCCAGGCTGGCCACCGCCTTGTGGACGACGGGCACGAAGGCCGGGTCGGGCTTGTTCTGTGCCTTGCCGCCGAGTTGGCGCGCCGCCGCGTTGAAGGCGTCGGCGTGCTGCATGTGCTGGCTCATGGTCACCTGCGCGAATTTGGTCACGATCGGGTTGGCGGCCGAACCGCCGATGTAGGGCAGGGTCAACGCTGTCTTGTACGTGCCGACCGCAAGGTTCTCAATGGACGCTGCGGTCTGCAGGATCTGGACGTCCGTCGAACTGGCGGCGGAGGCCGCCGAGGCGAGCACACCGACCAGCGCCGCCCCGCCGGCCGCCCCGAGGATCGCCGCACCCGAGAAGCTCGAGGCCAGGGAGCGCTGGTGCGCGACGTGGAACTCTCGGTTACCCAGGGCGTCGTCGTCAGCCGTGCCGGTCCGATTCGCCTCGACGACTTCGTCGAGCGCGTCGCGGGTCGGATGCAGCGCATCGGATTGCCGGTCTTGCGCCTCTTCGAGCAACTCGGCGAGTGCCCGGGGGTCTGCGGTCATGTGACCTCCTCACTGTGTGGGTCCACAGAGTTCGGAGGCGTTGAGGCGCGTGGATGATGAAGGTGCAACGAAATGCCGCGGCTAGGACGCGCCGCGCGGCGTGTCCGACGCGCGGAGGGACGTCTCGGCGCACTCGAGCAGATGCAGATCGTGTTGCTCCGGCAGCCGGTCGACGCGGCGGTCGATGCGCTCGAGGATCTCCCGCCCCTTGTCGCCGTCGAAGAGGTGCTGCACGAGGAAGGCGACTTCCGCTTTGGCATCACGCCCGATCCGACCGGCCGCCACCAGTGCGAGAGCGCGAAGCGCGTGAGGTGCTGCGCCTTCGAGCTGTCGGCCAGCCGGCGCGTCGCCTCCGACGCGTAGAAGTCGATGTGCGCGCCCTCCTGTCCCATGATGGGGCGCAGGAGCTCGCGCAGCGTCGGGTGCCCGTGGCGCAGGGCCCCGACGCGGGGCGCGCCGGCCATCTCGCCGTGCGCCTCGAGCACCTGGCCGATGGCCTCGCCGTGCCACATTTCCTCGAAGACCCAGCAGGAGAGGAAGGACGTGATCTCGGGGTCCTGGTGGGCCGGCGTGAGGAGCAGATCCCGCAGGTAACACACGGTGTGGTGCTCAACATCATGCATGTAGCGCAGCGTGCGCAGGACCTCCGGCGAGAGAGGATGCTCTTTGAAGTCGTCGAAATTGATCCCCTCAAGGTTCAATCGGCCGACCCGTTCCTTGTATGAATCAATCGTGGTTCGCATAGTGACCCCTATTCGGATCCTGGGCCCTATCCGGATGCAGCGAACCAGAGACTTCGACTCAGCGACCGAACAGCTTCCCGATGCCGATGGAGGCGAAATAGAAAACGATCAGCGGTACGGCCAGCGCAAGCATCGAAAACGGATCAGAGCTTGGTGTGGCGACGCCGGAGACCAGGGTGATGAGAATGATGGCCCAACGCCAGGACTTCAACAGCTTGGCCGACGTCACCACTCGAGCCAGCTCCAGTGATACGAGGATCACCGGGAACTGAAACGTCAGTCCAAAAAGGGCCATCATCAGCAGAATCAGGCCCAAATATGGGATCGGATTGTAAATGGATTGCAGGTTGGGGCCTCCCACCGACTTCAAGAAGCCGAGCGCGTGCGGGAGGGTGAAGTAGGCCGTCGCCGCGCCTAATACGAACAAGGCGGTCGTG
>DASZMN010000069.1:0-1918 GCA_035551835.1 Acidimicrobiales bacterium
CGCCGGCCCAGCCGCCGCCAGGTGGAGCCGCTTGGCGAGATGGGCGTCGATGGTCGACTGCCCGGCCCCTGAGTCGAGGACGAAGGGGAACGGCCCGTGACCGCCGATGCAGACGTTCACCAGCTCGGCCACCTGGCCGGCCACGGTGCTGACCTTGATGGGCACCCGCGTGGCGCCGCTGCCGAGCGCCGTCGCTGCGCTGCAGCCGTCGAAAGCGGAAGGCAACGCGAAGGTGACCTCGGGCTCGACGTGCACGCGCGAGGCGGACGCCCCGCCCCCGCCCCCGCAGGCAGCCAGCGCAAGCCCGAGAAGAACCCCGGCCAGCGTGCCGACGGCGCGGCTGGTCCGCCTCGACCGACGCGCCCTCACGCGCTATCGGCCCAGTGCGATGCGGACGGTCGCCAAAGTCATGCGCACCCCGAGTACGAACGCGGCGACCGGGAGTGCGAGACGGCGCCACCCCGTCGTCGTGCGCACCGTGAAACGCAGCGCCGAGCGATGGTGCGCCAGCATCATGCGGTAGGGGCGACGGGCCGTGCTCACGCCCTGGATGTGAGTGACGGTCGCCGTCCCCGCGAAGCCCACGCCCCACCCCGCGTGATGGGCCCGCCAGCACAGGTCCATGTCCTCGGCGTACATGAAGTAGGCCTCGTCGAAGCCGCCCAGCTCCTCTAGGGCCCCGCGGCGCGCCAGGAAGCACGACCCAGAGACCCACCCGGCGCCCGTCACGACGTCACCTTCAGGTGCGCCCGGGTTGTAGCGCTTCGTGAAGGGGTTGTCCGGCTTGAACTGCGCCAGCAGGGCATGGCCCGCCGCGTCGGTGAAGCTCGGGAAGGCCCGGACTGAGGGGTAGACCTCGCCGGTCTCAGTCAGGATCCTGGGCCCGACCAGCGCCCACGCGGGGTGCGCCTCGAGCTCGGCACGGAGGGCGTCGAGCGTGCCGGGGTGCACCTCGAGGTCGGTGTTTGCGATGAGGACAAGCTCGGGCGCCGGCGACTCGGCGGCCAGCGCGGCCAGGCCCCGGTTGACCCCGGCCCCAAAGCCGATATTGCGCCCCGGGCGCACGACCCGCACGCGTAGGGCCGGAGCCTCGGCCAGCAGCGGCGCCAGCGCGGCCTCCGCGCCTCCGGGGGCGCCGTTCTCTACGACCACGACCAACACGGCGCCGTCGTCGAGGAGGGACCGGACGCAGCCTCCGAGCAGCGGCCCGGTATCGTGGTCGACCACAACGGCGGCAATCGCCTCGGGCACCTGCGGCTCAGTAGTCCTTGGTGAAACGGAACTTGACCAGCGCCCGCAGCGCGCTGAAGCCGTCGCGCCAGGTGATCTTCTTGCCCTCGTCGTGCTCGCGCCCGGCATAGGAGATTGGCACCTCGTAGATCCGATGGCCGCGCCGCAGCACCTTCGCAGTGATCTCGGGTTCGAAATCGAAGCGATTCGACGCGATCGTCAAGCCCTCGAGTACCTGGGCGTCGAAGAGCTTGTAGCAAGTCTCCATGTCCGACAGCGTCGAGCTGTACAGCACATTGGTCACGAGCGAGAGCAACCGGTTCCCTATCCAATGCAGCGGCAGCATGTTCTTACGCTCACCCGTAAAGCGGCTGCCGTACACAACGCGGGCCTTGCCGCGCAGGACAGGGTCCAGGAGCTTGGGCCAGTCGTTGGGGTCGTATTCGAGGTCGGCATCCTGAATCAGGATCAGGTCGCCCTTTGCCTCGGTCAATCCCGTGCGGATGGCCGCACCCTTGCCGTGGTTCTTCTGGTGCCGCAGGAGTCGCACCGTGGAATCCTCGAGCGCCCCGAGGACTTTGTCGGAGCCGTCGCTCGACCCGTCGTCCACCACAATGATGTTGAGCACCACCGGCAGTTCGACGGCCCGCATCCGCCGGAGGACCTCGGCGAGGGTCGTCCGTTCGTT
>DASZMN010000070.1:0-6963 GCA_035551835.1 Acidimicrobiales bacterium
CCGGAACAGGTCCGTGAGTGCCTCGGGTGATTGCATGTCACCCCACCCTAGCGGCGGCGCCGACCTTTTTGACAACGATTGTCGGAATCGGCGTCCGACCTGCGACTGTGCCCTTCCACGCGATTTCCGGAGGAAACCTTCACGGAGCTTTCAACGCGATAGTGGGCGGCCAAAGATGGGCCAGAGGGGGGATTAGGAGTACAAATAGTTGCCGTATAGAGCAACTTTCGGTGCTCTTAGTAGGTGGCCGCAACGACCCGGCCCAGGTGATTGAGGTGTTCCACCTGCTCTGCCTGCGCGTTCTCGCAGCGGACCGACAGGACTGGTTCGTGCTGAAGGGCGGGGCCCACATCCGGTATTTCTTCGAGAGCCCCCGCTACTCGAACCACATCGACCTGGACTTCTACGGGCGCGCGGCGTGGAAGGTGGGCGAGACGGTCCAGAAGGTCCTCGAAGGCAAGACAATTGAGCGCTGACTCGTCAGGCCAAGATGGAAATTGCAGAGATATCGGCGCCCAAGCAGACCGACACCACGCGTCGCTGGAAAATCGGTCTCATAGCCGAAGGCCACGCCGGCCACGTCCGGCCCAAGGTCGAGTTCTCGGACCGCAACGGCTGGGGCGCCGATGTCGCGTTCGAGGCGGTGCCCGACGACATCGTCCGTCCCTACGGCGTTCTCGCGCCGGCGGTTGTCCATTACCGGGAGACGGCCGACGATCGATCAGAAGATCGCGGCCCTGGCCTTGCGCAGTGAGACAAAACCCCGCGATGTGTTCGACCTCGACCTGTTGCTCCGCCGGCGTCATGCTGCGCCACCGCCTCGACCGGACCTTTCGACTGAACATGCGTCGGAGGCCGCACTGCGAGCGTTGGAGATTCCATTCGACAACTTCAGATCCGAGGTGGCCCCATTCCTCGACCCGGACGTCTCGGTACTCTACGACGAGGCGACCTGGGAGCACATGCGCACAGGCGTGGCCACATCCTTGGATGAGCTCGAGGGCGCAACGAGAAGGGACCAATGAGGAGGACAACGGACGCGTACGCGTCGCTGCAAAGCCTCGGACGCCCTGTGGTGACCACCCGTGATGCGGCCGTCACGTGGGGTGAGTCACTGCCCACAACTGCCCGGACCTTGGCACGGCTCGCCGGCGCCGGCTTGGTGACCAAGGTTCGCCAGGGCATCTGGACGATCGGGAACGGGGCTGTCGATCCCACCTACGTGTTGCCGATCCTTACCAACCCCTTCCCGAGCTATGTCTCAGGCTGGAGCGCCCTCTTCGCCCACGGGATGATCGAGCAGATCCCACATTCTGTGTTCGCGGTCTCCCTCGACCGACCCAAGACGATCGACACGGAGATTGGACGCTTCGAGATCCATCGCGTCCAGCCCGAGATCTTCGGTGGGTTCGACGGAGGAAGCGGATCGCAGGCCGGGGTTGCCCGTTCAGAGAAGGCTCTCTTCGACACGGTCTACGTCTTCGTGGTCCACCGTGGACACGTAACCCTACCTGAGCTCGAGCTCCCGGAAAGTTTCGACGAGAGCAACCTGAATCACTGGATCGACGCGGTCACTTCTGAGCGACTACGGACGATGGTTCGTCGCGCCTTGTCCAAGCTCATCGACGGAGCAGCACTAGAAAGCGCGTCGTAGCTTGCTCCTTGGCCGCCCGATGAACCTCTCGTCCGAAGGGCCACCGCAGGGTGCCGCCTCACTGCCTCGTGCATCAGGGTGGTGTCCCACCGGCGCGGCCTGACCCAGCCCAGCGCAGAACTTTGCGCAACCCACGTCAGAAGGCCCGGTCCTCGTGACCGGGCTCCTGCGCGTTCGTGCCCGATCGAGGCGCCTGGGGCATGAAACTGCGAGGGCTCTGAGCTCACCTACACCCGTGCAATTTCCGCCTGGGGAAATCGCCATGAAATTCCAGGCAAAGATCGGTGAAATTCCTGGCGAAAGACCCTGAAACCTTCACGGACACGGGGAAATCGCGTGAAAGGTCACCGCGACGGCGGAGCGCCGGCTCGCCCGACCCCGCCCCGCACCGCGCCGAGCGCCCGGGGGGTCAGCCCGCCGGGATCTCCTCCCACCACTGGCACCACCAGTTCCCCCCGACCAGGATGCGGACCTTGGGGTGCCAGCAATAGGAGAGGTCCTTCGTCTCGTCGAGGTAGTAGCGGCAGTTGTCACACCGCTCGTCGCCCGAGGGATGCCCACGGAGGACGTTGTTGTCGGTCATGTGGCCGAGCTCCACGGAGAGTTGCTCGTCGATCTCCTTGGGCTCCGGCTCGGGAATCTCGTAGTCGGCCATGTCGAGCGACCCTAGCGGCCCCGCCAGCCTTTTTGACAATCGTTGTCGAAATCGGACGTACGACCTGCGCCTGTGACGTTGCACGCGATTGCCCGTGCAATGTCCACCCGGAGGCGTCCGCGACTCAGCAGAAGCCAGACTTGGCGCAGGAGAGCTTCCACGTGGCGCTGAAGGTGGCAGACGTGGTCGCTCCGGTCTTGGCGGCCACCACCTCGGTGGCCCCGCGTCCTCGAGCTTGACCAGCGACGCCGCCGCCGTCGTCGGGGTCTTCCCGTCGAGAGACGCCGCGCTGAACGAGGTGACGGTCATCCGGGTGCAGCTCGCCGACAGGGCGCCGAGGTCGACTGCGATCACCGCGATCAGGCCCCGAACTGCTCCAGGTCCCGCATGGTGAAGAGCGCCCGCAGCTCGATCCCCTCGGACCCGACCACCTCCGCGCCGCCGCCGTCGCGGTCGATCACGCACAGGGCGTGCTCGACGATGGCGCCCTCGGCACGCAGGTCCTGGGCCGAGAGCACCATCTGGCCGCCGGTGGTCACGACGTCCTCGACGATCACGAGTCGGCGCCCTTCGACGTCACCGCCCTCGCAGACCTTCTCGGTGCCGTACTTCTTGGGCTCCTTGCGCACGAAGAAGGCGGGCAGCCCGGTGACCGACGAGAGCAGCGTGGCGAGGGGCACGCCCCCGAGCTCGAGACCGGCGACACCGTCGACGCCCGGGGGCACGAGCGGCACCAGCGCCTCGACGATCTCGGCCAGCAGCGCGGGGTCGGACTCGAAGCGGTACTTGTCGAAGTAGTGGTCGGCCGTGCGCCCCGAGCGCAGGACGAACGAGCCCGTCAGGTGGGAGGCGGCGAAGACGCGGGCGGCCAACGTCACGGGGTCATTCTGCCCGTCGACCGGTCAGGCGGCGGCGGGGCCCTCCGGCCCGAGCGAACCCACGATGCGGACCAGCCCGGCCACGCCCGCGGCGAGCCCCACCGTCATCAAGAGCCCCGACAACAACAGGGTGGGCGGCACCACGCTCGACGAGAACGGCACGCCGTTGCCGATGGTCTGGGCGAGGAAGCCCGTCGAGTGCAGCGCCTCGGTCGCCCACCAGACGACGAGGGAGACCAGCGTGAGCGCCATCACCCCCACCAGCCCGATCGCCAGACCGCCCAGGGTGCGCAGCGCCGGGCGCGACAGCTCGAGGCGGCCGGCCACGGACACCGCCGCGGTCGTCGCAAACCCGACCGCGGCGAAGAACGCCAGGCTGACCACGATGAAGAACCAGCCGTAGACGGGCAAGCTGCCATTGCGGTCGTTGACACTCAGGCTGTGCGCCCAGGCGAGCAGGATGACGAACAGCAGGGTCGAGAGCGCGAGCGACGCGACGGCGACGATCACCGGGCGCGCCACCTCGTGCCAGCGGCCCGCCCGCAGGAAGCGCACGAACGCCGGCAGGACCACCACGGCGGCGAGGAGCACGGCCAGGCACCCGATCACGACGGTCACGCCGACCACGTTGAACGCCCCGCTGGCCACCGAGTGGTCGACGGGCGAGCTCGACATCGACCAGTGATCGGCGTCCTTGACGAACATGGCCCCGGCCACGATGTACAAGGCCCACCCGCACAGGACGAGCAACGACCCGCCGCGGAGGCGCACGTCGGGGTCCCGGGACCAGCCCACGAGGCCGACGTTCCGCGCCCGCTCGGCTACCCCGGAGCGGAACAGGCCGACGCGCTGGCGCAGCGGCACGTCGCTCGCCATCGCGTAGGTGTCCTCGAGCAGGGCGGTCATCTCGCCGCCGTAACGGTCCCGCCACTGCGGCGGGTACCAACGCAACAGCTGCTCGTAGCTCTGGATCGTCACGCGAGCACCCCCCGGACCGACGCGCTCGGGACGAGGCCGAGGCGCGTGGCGCCGACGTCGGACAGCGTGCGCATCTGGCGCACCGCCGCCTCGAGCGCGACGCGACCGGCGCCGGTGATGCGGTAGGGCCGCCGGCGCTCGTCCTCGCCGGCCGGCTCGGGGGCGATGAGGCCGCGCTCTTCGAGCCGGGCGATCGCGCCGTAGAGGGTGCCGGGGCCCAGGTTGACCCCGGCGAACTCCTCGATGTCCTTGGTCAGCGCGTACCCGTGCTTGGGCCCGGCGGCCAGACTGGTCAGGATGAGGACGGGCGGCTCGTTGCTCCGGCCCAGGTCCCCTTTCGATGTGGGGCGACGTGGCATGCCCCGAAGACTACTACGTCAGACGTAGTAAGGTCAAGGCCCCGGCTCCCTCACCGCGGGCGGAGCGACCAGCCGAACGCCGCCCGGCGCGCCCCACGGCACGCCACGATCGCCCACTGGTCCGGGGTCCACTCGAAGATCGCGTCCTGGCCGAAGCGCGCGCCCAACGCCAGTACCCGGTCGGCCCCCAGACCGCAGACGGCGACGCCGACCTCGCGGTGGCCCGAGACCGGGTCGGGGCCGACCGCGAGCCACGGCGCACCCGACCCGAACAACCGGAGGTCCGCCTCGAGCGCGGCCTGGCGTCGGCGGTTCTCCTTCTCGCCCGGGCGGGCGTCGCCCGGGTCCCACGCCGTCAGCACGTGGACGACGTCGTCGGACGCAAAGGGCCACGACCCCACCGACCCGAGCGGCGCCGCCTCGACCTCGAGGTCCGACCCGCCCGGCCACGCGACGACGACCACGGTCCGCGCGTACGCCGCCCACGGGTCGTCCGGTGCCAAGAGCTCCACCCGCCCGACGCTACGCACGGCCGCGGCGCCGACGCGCACACGCGGCGGCCCGGTACGGCCGCACGAATCCCCGTTGCGCGGTCCCGGGGGCGCACCGGATGGGGCGCGCGGCGGGTGTGGCAGGCTGGGCCCGTGCACCCCTTTCGCCGCGACGACGCGCTGCGCCGCCTGGCGGACGAGGACTTCGACGTGCTCGTCATCGGCGGTGGCGTCACCGGTGCCGGCGTGGCCCTCGACGCCGCGAGCCGCGGCCTGAAGACCGCGCTGGTCGAGAAGGGTGACTTCGCCTCGGGCACGTCGTCGAAGTCCTCCAAGATGGTGCACGGCGGGCTCCGCTACCTCCAACAGCGCGAGATCCGCCTCGTCTACGAGAACCTGGCCGAGCGCCAGCGGCTCCTGGACAACGCGCCCCACCTCGTCTCCCCCCTGCCGTTCCTCATCCCGCTCTTCGGGCGCGACGGCGTCGTCTCCAAGACGGTGGCGCGCTCGTACTCCACCGCCTTGTGGCTCTACGACGTCACCGGCGGCTGGCGCATCGGCGAGCGCCACCAGGAGGTCACCAAGGACGAGGCGCTCGCCCATCTCCCCACGCTCAAGACCGACCACCTGGTGGCCGGGTTCCTCTACTTCGACGCCCGGGCGGACGACGCCCGCCTCACGCTCACGCTGGCCCGCACCGCGGCCATCGAGTACGGCGCGGCCGTCGCCAACTACCTCCCCGTCGTCGGCCTGGCCACCAGCGGCGGCACCACGCGTGGCGCCCGCGTCCAGCCCGACCCGTCCGATCCCGCCAGCGCGTTCGACGTCTCGGCCCGCGTCGTGGTGAACGCGACGGGCGTGTGGGCCGACGCGATCCGCGCCCTCGACGAGGGCACTCGTCCCAACTCCATCCGTCCCGCCAAGGGTGTGCACGTGACGGTTCCGGCGGACCGCCTGCCGTGCGACATCGCGGCGGTGATCCCCGTGCCCAAGGACAAGCGGTCGATCTTCGTCGTGTCGTGGCCGGGCACCGACCTCGTGTACCTGGGGACGACGGACACCGACTACACCGGCCCGCTCGACGACCCGGCCTGCACGCCCGAGGACGTCGACTACCTGCTCGAGGCGGCGAACAACATCACGACGTCGCGCCTCACGAGGGCGGACGTCACCGGCGTCTGGGCCGGCCTGCGGCCCCTCCTGGCCCCCACGGGCCACCACGTCTCGGAGCGCACGGCCGACCTGTCGCGCCGGCACACGGTGATGACGTCGCCCGAGGGCGTGGTAACCGTCACCGGCGGCAAGCTGACCACCTACCGCAAGATGGCCCAGGACACGGTCGACGTCGTCGTCCGCCAGCTCGGTGAGTCGCCGCGGCGCCGTCGGTGCGTCACCAAGCAGCTCCAGCTCATCGGCGCGACGACCAAGACACGCGACCCGGTCGCCATGGCCCAGCCCCAGGCGCGCCTCCTCGGCCGCTACGGCTCCGAGTCCCCGCACGTGCTGGCGCTGGCCGACGGCCACCCCGAGCTCCTCGAGCCCGCCGTCACCGGACTGCCCTACACGCGCGCCGAGCTCGTCTACGCCGCCCGCGAGGAGATGGCCCAGACGCTCGACGACGTGCTGGCGCGCCGGACGCGGGCCAGCATCCAGCGGGCGCAGGCCACGCTGGCCGCCGCCCTGGAGGCGGCGAACCTCATCGCGCCCGAGCTGGGCTGGAGCGCGACGGAGGCGGCGGAGGAGGCGGCGCGCTTCGTCGAGTCGTGCGAGAAGGAGCTCGTGACGGCCGGGCTCGACCTGCCGTGACCACGCCGACCCCGGTCACGCCGATCGACGCCGCGCCCGACGACGTCGCCGATCGCCTGGGATCAAAAGCGGTCGACGTCCCCGCCGCGCTGCTCGACCGCCTCAAGGCAACCGGCGCCACCGTGGACACCGGCGCCGCCGT
>DASZMN010000071.1:0-5874 GCA_035551835.1 Acidimicrobiales bacterium
CCGACGAGGTTCTTGCCTTCGGGCAAGTTGACCCCGGTCTTCCCGCCGATGGCGGCGTCGACCTGCGCGAGCAGTGACGTGGCCACGTTCACGTACGCCGTGCCGCGGTGATACGTCGCGGCGGCGAACCCGGCGACGTCGGTGACGATGCCCCCACCGACGGCGATGACCACGTCGGCACGCGAGAGGCCGGCCCGGACGAAGTCGCGGGCGAGCGCCTCGACCGTGGCGAGGGTCTTGGCATCCTCGCCGTCTGGGATCACGAAGATCTCGGTGGGCACACCCGGGTCCAGACCGGCGACCCATCCCGCGTCCTTGATCGCCTCCTGCGTCACGATCACCGCCGACTTGGCTTCGGGCGGGAGAAAGCGCGCCACCTCGTGGCGGGCGCCGCGGCCGACGAGGACGGGGTACGAGCGTTCGGCCAGGTCAACGGAGAGGGCGTGCATGGATCGGCGTCGGGGGTCAGGCGGACGGCGTCGAGGAGGTGGGGGCTGGCGATGCGTGCCCGAGGTGCGCCGCGGCCAGCACGCGGTCGGCCACCTCGTCGGGCGACAGGTCGTCCACGTCGATGACCGCGTCGGCCACCTCCGCGTAGTACGGGGCGCGCTCGGCGGCCAGGCGGACCAGGGCGGCCCCGGGGTCATCGCCCAGGAGCGGGCGCCCCTCGCCTGTCCCGACGCGGTCGGCCAGCTTCTCGGGCCGTGCCCGCAGCCAGATGACGGTGCCGCTCTCGCGAATGAGCTTGCGGTTCTCGGGGCTCAGCACCGCTCCCCCGGCGACCGAGACCACGCTCGGCTTCTCCTGCGCGCACGCGGTGGCGAGGACCCGCGCCTCGGCCCGGCGGAAAGCGGGCTCGCCGTCGCGGGCGAAGAGCTCGGGCACCGTGAGGCCGGTCGTCGCCACCACGTCGGCGTCGGAGTCGCGGTAGTCCCATCCCAACGACTGCGCCACGAGCTGGCCCGCCGTCGTCTTGCCGGCGCCCATCATCCCGACCAGCAGGATGCGGGGGGTGCTCATCCCGCCGCGCTGCCTGGGCCGGAGCTGGGCCGTCCGGTCGCCGCCGACGGCGTCGACCCCAGCGTGCCGAGGTAGCCGTCGCGGTTGCGGACGAACTCGGCCAGCGAGTCGCCGCCGAACTTGCGGAGCGCCTCGTTCGCCAGCACGAGGGCCATCATCGACTCGGCGACGACGCCCATGGCGGGAACGGCGGTGACGTCGGTGCGTTCCTTGAAGCTGACGGTCGACTCCTTGGTGACGACGTCGACCGTCTGGAGGACGGGGCGGTTCAGCGTGGCCAACGGCTTCATGGCGACGCGGGCGACGATGAGCGAGCCGTTCGACATGCCCCCCTCGATGCCGCCGGCGCGATCGGTCGGGCGCACGTAGCCCTCGGCCTCGTCGTACTCGATGGCGTCGTGCGCCGCCGAGCCGCGACGCGACGCGTTGTCCCACCCGTCACCGATCTCGACGGCTTTAACGGCCTGGATGGACATGAGTGCCTGCGCCAGGTTGGCGTCGAGCTTGCGGTCCCAGTGCACGTGGCTCCCGAGCCCGACCGGGACCCCGAAGGCGAGCACCTCGGCCACCCCGCCGAGCGAGTCGCCCACCTTGGCCGCCGCCTTCACCTCGGAGATCATCGCTTCCTCGGCGGCGGCGTCGAAGCAGCGCACCGCGCTCTCATCGACCTTCTCCAGGTCGCTGGGGCCCGGCCGCACGCTGTCGGGCGGCGTGGCGGCGTCGCCCAGGACGACGATGTGACTGACGATGGACGTCCCGAGGTGGACGAGCAGCAGCTTGGCCAGGGTGCCGGCAGCCACGCGGGCGGCCGTCTCCCGGGCCGACGCGCGCTCGAGCACGTCGCGAGCGTCGTCGAAGCCGTACTTGAGCATCCCCGGCAGGTCGGCGTGACCGGGTCGCGGCTGCGTGAGGACCTTGGAGGGCGCTCCGGGCTCGGGCGCCATCTCCTCGGTCCACTTGGGCCATTCGGTGTTGGCGATCTCGATGGCGACCGGCGAGCCCAGGGTGCGGCCGTGGCGGATGCCGCCGACGAGCGCGATCTCGTCGGCTTCGAAGCGCATGCGCGGCCCGCGCCCGTAGCCGAGCCGGCGCCGGGCCAGCTCGTCGGCGATGTCGGACGCCTCGACCGGGAGACCGGCCGGCAGGCCCTCGACGATGACGACCAGCGCACGGCCGTGCGACTCGCCGGCGGTCAGGAAGCGCAGCACGATGCCACGCTACCGGACGCCCGAACGGCTCCCGGGAGCCTCGATGACGCGGTGATTCAGCTGTAGAAGGGGTTCTCGCCGCCGCCGTGGTCGGTGACGTCGAGGATCTTCGTGAGCTCGGGGACCTCCTCGAGCAATGTGGTCTCGATGCCCTGGCGCAACGTCATCTGCGACATGGCGCAGCCCTGGCACCCGCCGGACAGCCGCAGGTACGCGGTCCCGTCTTCGTCGTTCAGCGCCACCAGGTCGGCACGCCCACCGTGGCTGGCGATCGCCGGGTTCACCGCCTGCTCGAGCACGGCGACAACACGGAGTGCGAGCGGGCTGGTGATCCCCTTGGCCAAGATCTCGGAGGGCACGTTCGGCGCCACCTCTTCGGGGGCCGGTGCGTTCGGATTGACGAGCACGAGTCCGCCCCCACCGTCCTCTGACCATTCGAGGCGGGCGCCGCGCAGACGGTCGACGCTGGCGGCGGGGATCACGATCTCGAGCCCCTCTTGCCCCACGCGCACGTCGCCCTCGTCGGCGTCGGACACCGCCTGGAAATAGAGGTCGTAGACGAACGATCCCGCCTGCACGCCCCGGACCTCGAGCCACAGGGCCAGAGAGGCCGGGTCGGGTTCCTGGCCGATCGCCTCGGTGACCACCTTGTGCGCCTCGGGGGTGAGGGTCACGACCGGGGTGGTCGGCGTCGCGGCCTGGAGGTCTTCGGTCTGAGTTGCCATGGGCACAAGTGTACGGCCTCGGTGGATGACCACTCGCGGGCGATCTCGGCGGTCCGCCCCTTACGTCGCAGGGCGCCGCGCACGCACATCCACGCCCACATCCACGGCTGCCCGGGGCGCCCAATCCACGGGACCCTCTCTTGGGGGTGCGGCCGGGCGCCCCGCGGCCTCCGGCTCGCGGTCGGGCGCCTCCAGCGCGGTCTCCCGTCGCAGCCGAAAGAATTCCGAGCAACAACCGCCGTTCCGCACTACGGTTCAGCACCTTCGAGCAACAACGGTGCACGGACACGGAGGTACGGGGACGGTGCTGAGGGCTTTCGGAAAGTTTGCTGGGGGAATGGCGATCGTGGCGGCGACGGTCGGAGCCGGGCTCGGCGTGTCCCTCTTCGCCCCCGCCGTGGCGGGTGCGGCGACGCCGTTCACCGTGAACGATGCCGGTGACTATGGCCTGGCGGCACCGGGCACGCAGACGACCTGTACCTCGTCCCACGTCGTCGACGAGTCGAACACCTGCACGTTGCGCGCCGCCATCGAGGCGTCGAACAACCTGGGCGCGGACACGACGATCACTCTCCCCGATCCCACGACGCTCACGCCCCTCAACGCGCCCGCGTACGTGCTCGACGACGCCACCCTGGGACAGCTCCTGATCTCGGACAGCGGCGGAACGGTCGACATCGAGGGGGCGGGACAGAACGTGGTCACGATCGAGGCCAATGCCACCTTCGGCCTCGCCACCACCCGTGTGCTCA
This sequence comes from Acidimicrobiales bacterium, assembly GCA_035551835.1. GTDB lineage: Bacteria > Actinomycetota > Acidimicrobiia > Acidimicrobiales > RAAP-2 > Bog-473. The sequence goes on from DASZMN010000071.1 coordinate 3,706, forward strand.
AAGTCAATACCGGTGACACCGCCATCATCCACGGCGTCACGATCCAAAACGGAAATTCCTCTGCGTCCGGTGAGGTCGGCGGCGGCATCCTCAACTGCGGCACCTTGACCCTGTCCGACTCGACCGTCACGAACAACGAAACCAACGCCGGCCCGGGAGGCGGGATCTACGGGGAACTCGGGACGACGATTCTCGACAGCGACACCGTCAGCAACAACTCGGGCGCCGACTTCGGCGCCGGGATCTACGCCGAGGGTGGAACGATGACCCTCGACGGCACGCAGGTGAGCGACAACGGCTCAAACGCCACCGACGCCGGGGGCGGAATCTTCATCGATAGCCAGTCCGAGGGCGCGACCGCCTTCACCATGGAGGACGAGTCGAGCGTCATCAACAACCGGTCCGACGGAGACGGAGCTGGGATCGAGATCGATGGGTCCGGCAATGCGTCCACGGTCGTCGACATCGACGGCTCGACCATCAACGGCAACTCCAACATCGACGGCAATGGCGGCGGCCTCGCCCAGGACGTCGACAGCACGCTGACCATCACCGACAGCGTGATCGACGGCAACGCAGCTTCGAGCGACGGCGGTGGGCTGTATCTCAACGCGGATTCGACCTCGGTCGACAAACTCTCCAACGACACGATCGGCGACACCGGGGAGGGTGAGGCGAACTCCGCGAGCAAGGGGGGCGGCGTCTTCATCAGCCAAATCGACCCCACCTTCACCGACGTCAACGTCAACGGCAACAACGCCACCGGCGACGGCGCAGGGGTCTACATCAACGACGGAACCAGCTCCTTCACGGGTGGCAGCATTTCCAACAACACCCTGACGGGCGACGAGGGATCCGGCGGTGGTGTCTTCATCGGCAACGGCACCAATACGTTTTCCGGCGTGTCGATCCTCTCGAACGTGGCGCAGAACGGCGGCTCCGGCGGCGGTGTCTACATCAGCCTCGGGACCAACAGCTTCACCAACACGACCGTGAACGGCAACCAGGCAATCTGGGCCTCGGGCACCGACGGCGCGGGCGGCGGCATGTACTTCGACAACGGGACAAACACCTTCACCGGAGGATCGATCGACTCCAACTCGGCCTATGAGGGTGGCGGCGCCTTCCTCTACAACGGGACCGAGACGTTCACCCGGGCCGACATCAGTTCGAACACGGCGACCGAGTCCGGCGCAGGGCTCTTCATCTTCGTCGAGAACATCGACACGCCGACCACGATCACGGCGTCGACGATCAGCCACAACACCATTCCCACGCCGGCGATAGGAGTGACGTCGTTTGTCGGTGACGGCGCCGGGATCCTCGCCGACGGATGCAACCAGATCAACCTGACGAACGACACGATCGCCAGCAATACGGCCAGCATCCTCGGCGGCGGCTACTTCGGGGGGAATTGCTTCTTCAACACGGCGGGGCCGAACAAGCCGGGCGCCAAGCCCACAACGTCGGCGGCCACGTCGCACGTCGTCGCGCCGCCGACCACGAACTTCCTCTTCGACACGATCGACGCCAACACGTCCGGCTCGGGCGGCGGCAACATCAACACGAGTGACGAATCCATTCTCAACGCCGCCGAGACGATCGTCGCCGACGGCGTCTCCGGTGAGGTCGTGGGGACGAACTGCACGTTCGGCGACGGTGGCACCCTCACCTCGGGTGGGTACAACCTCATCGACGACACGACCTGCGGCACGCCGGCAACGGGCGACATCATCGGCCAGCCCGCACAACTCGGCGCCCTCGCCAACAACGGCGGGCCGACCAACACCGAAGTGCCGGCGTCGACCAGCCCGGCGGTGGGTGGCGTACCGGCTGGGGTCTGCAGCGGGACCGGGATCACGACCGACCAGCGCGGCAACGCGCGGGGCGCGGGCACGGGTGGCTCGTGCACCATCGGTGCGGTCGAGGTGGCCGTCTCGCCGTTCAACCCCAACGGCTACCGCCTGGTGGCCAACGAGGGCGGGATCTTCGACTTCGGGCTGAACTACGACGGGTCGCTGGCCGGCACCCACCTCAACGCGCCGATCGTGGGCATCGCGAACGCCCCGGGCCCCAACGGGTACCTGATGGCGGGCGCCGACGGCGGGGTGTTCTCCTTGGGCGGGGCCGCCTTCTTCGGGTCCTTGGGCAACCAGACCATCGCCTCGC
>DASZMN010000072.1:0-75230 GCA_035551835.1 Acidimicrobiales bacterium
CACCTCTTCGCCGCGTTCCTGGGGGGCGAGCTCACTCCCGGCCGCATGGGCGAGGACCACGAGGTGGTGTTCGTCGTCGCCGACGACGTGGGCACGGCCCGCCGGGCGGCCAAGGCGAAGTGGGGCGGAGGCGGGCGGCCCCACGTGGACGCGTTGACCCGGATCGACATGATCGACGGCTATGTGATCGGTCTGGAAGAAGCCGGTTGGGGCGACCGCACCGAGACGCAGGGCTATAACGCCTGACCCTCAGCTCAGACGGCCGGGGAAAGTCCGCCGTCCAGGTTGATGGCGACGCCGGTCAGGTAGGACGCCCGGGGCGACAGCAGGAAGCATCCCAGGTCAGCGAACTCGTCGGCCCGGCCGAAGCGCCCCAAGGGGATCGAGGCATCCCTCGCAAAACGCTCGTAGAACTGTTCGACCGGTTGCCCGGCGCCCTGCGCAATCCGCACCCACTGGCCGCTCTCGATGAGGCCGATGAGCACCGCGTTGGCCCGGACGCCATCGCCGGCCAGCTCCTTCGAGAGGGCCTTCATGAGCGCCATGCCTGCAGCTCGGTTCACGGAACTTGGCTCGCTCGATCCACCGGGAGCCTTGGCCGCGATGGCCAGGGTGAAGAGGATCGCACCCCGTGCCTCCCGGAGCCGGGGCAGAGCCAGGCGCGTGAGGCGCACGGCTGCCATCAGCTTGAGCTGGAAATCCGAGTCCCACGTCGCGTCCTCAATGGACTCGATCGGGCCAGCCGAGGCCCGGCCTGCATTGTGCACGACCCCGTCGATACGGCCCCAGCGCGCCACCGCCGCGTCGACGAACGCCTCGAGGTCCGCCAAACTCGTGACGTCGGCTCGGTACGCCAAGGCGTCGCCGCCGGCCGCTCGGAGCGCCGCCTCGGCCGAGCGCACCCGATCCGCGTCTCGTCCACACACCGCCACCGAAGCGCCCTCGGCGGCCAGTCGCTCGGCCAGGGCCAGCCCGAGGCCGTCGGTGCCGCCGGTCACGAGGACGGCCCTCCCGGCCAGCTCGAGATCCATCGTCACGCCTCCTTGGTCGCCGCCGTCGCCACGCTGGCAAGGAAAGTATCGGCTTGGGCCTGCGAGGACAGTCGCACGAAGTGCAACCCGACCCACCGCGGATCGACCGCGGCGTCGCGGTAGCGCCGGCGGTACACCCCGTGGCGGGTGGCAGCCCACGCGATGATCGACCTCTCGGGCTTCAAGGACCACAGGTTCGACAGCCGTTCCCGGTTGCCGTTCCACAATTCCTCGCGGGTGAAGCTCCGGCGCACGGTGCGCCGGATCGTGCGTGCCATCACCTTCAAATACGGCAGGTCGAACCAGACAACGGTGTCGGCCCTCCCCCAGACGATGTCGGTGACGACGGAGTAACTCCCGTCCACCACCCAGGCGCCGGCCTCCGTGACCGCGGTGACCCGCGACCGAAACTCCTCATCGGACAGCGGTGTCCACCCAGGCTGGTGGTAGATCGAGTCCAGCTCGACGTGGGTCACGCCGAGCACCCGCGCCAGGGCGGCGGCCAGGGTGGTCTTGCCCGAGCCCGAGCAGCCGACGACCGCTACCCGCTCGATCTCAGCGCTCCTGTTCGGTCGGCCGCACCATGATCTCGTTCACCGCGACGCGGCGCGGCTGGGTCACGGCGTAGCGGATGCTTTCGGCGATGTCTTCTGCGTGCATGATCTCGATGCCGCCAAAGGTCTGCGCCATTCCTTCGAGGATCTCCGGTCGGTTGTGAAACGCCAGCTCGGTCGCGACGGCGCCCGGCTCGATGATCGTGACCCTGACGTGACGCGCCGTCACCTCCTGGCGCAATGACTCACTGAACGCACCCACGCCATGCTTGGTCGCGTTATAGACGCCGCTGTTGAGGCGGGCCACGCGGCCGGCGACGGAGCTCACGTTCACCACGTCGGCGACCGTACGCGGCTCACTCTCCGCGGCCGAGAGGAGGTGAGGAAGGGCCGCGTGGGTGCAATAGAGCAGACCCAGGAGATTCAGGTTGACCATGCGCTGCCACTCGTCGATCGGCGCGCCGACGATCGGTCCGAGCAGCATGACGCCGGCGTTGTTCACCAGCGTGTCGAGGCGACCGAACGCATCGACCGCCGCGCCGACCGCTCCGGCCGCTTGGCGCGGATCGGTGACGTCGGCCTCGATCACGAGCGCCTGGTCGGTCCCGATGCGTGCGGCCAGCGCCTCGAGGCGATCGCGGCGTCTCGCCACCAGGACCACCCTGGCCCCCTCCTCGGCCAGCGCGGCGGCGGTGGCCTCGCCGATCCCGCTGCTTGCGCCAGTGACCAGGGATACGGTCCCTTCCAGTCTCTTCGTCATTGCACCTCCGGCTCGACGTCGTGTGCGGCGTTGGCCGCAGCCCTCGGTCTAGTGGGTCTTGTCGTTCATCACCGCGTGAGACATCGAGCGAGCGCCACCCGTCGCCAGCACCCCGCCGGTGACCGTTCGTGGAAAATGTGTGCGCCCTCCCCGCGACCTTTCGCTCGCCGGTCCCGAGCGCACGTTATCCCGCTTGTGTCGGCTCCCTCTCGGCCCCCGGGGCCTCGTTTGGCTCGATCCCGAACAGGCCGACCGGCGTACCGAGGTTCTCGGGCACCCGCGTCGGGGTGTCTCGATTGAGGACCTCACCTCGGAAGTACGCAGGGCGGGCGGCCCAGCAGAGGAGCATCAGCACGATGCCCAAGATGATGGCGCCCACGTCGAGGATGAAGACACCGCCAACCACCCGGTGCGTGCCAGGCAGAGTCCACGTGGTGTAGCTGTTGCTCGGTGTCACCCAGTTGTACCAAAGGAACCAGAACATCGCGAACCACAAGATGAGCCCGCCGACCAGCGGGAGAATCCCGCGCAACCAGAAGTTTCGGGCGCTCTCGGTCAGGCTCTTGCGGTAGTACCAGACGCAGGCGAACCCGGTCAGGCCGTAATAGAACGCGATCATCAAGCCGAGTGCGGTGACCGAGTCACCGATGACGCTGCTGCCGTTCGAGAGGTAGTTCATGACGACGTAAAGGGCTATGGAGACGGCCCCCATAACGACAGTCGACACCGTCGGGGTGAGGAAACGCTTGTGCACCCGCCCGAAGGCCGATGGGATCGCTTTGAAGGTGGCCATCGACAGGCTCGTCCGCGCCGTCGGCAGAATCGTGGTCTGAGTCGACGCCGCCGCCGAGCTGAGCACCATGAGCAAGAGCAACTTGGTCATGAACCAGCCGATCCCAGACGTCCCGAAGACCGAGGTCCCGAGAACGTTGATCACATCGTTTTCGTTGGCGCTGTTGCCAAGACCGATGCCTTTCGTGCCGATACCCGCATAGGACTGCGAGGCCATGACCACGAGGGCGTAGGTCACCAACAGGATGACCGTCGAGAGGACCGCAGCCCGTCCCGGAATCCGGTGGGAGTCCTTGGTCTCCTCGTTCACCGAGACGGAGGTGTCCCACCCCCAGTAGATGAACAGCATCAGAGTGAAGCCGATCATGAAGCTCGTGAAGGAGAGGTGGTGGAAGGGATTGAACCATTCCGCGCTCGGGGTGAGATGACCCGGGGGCGCGTGGCCGATGCCGACCTTGACGAGGGCGACCACCGCAAACACGATCAGGATCGTCAACTCGATCCCGAGCAGGACCTTCTGCATGTTCGCCGACACCTCGATGCCGACGTAGCAGATCGCCGTCATGATGACGATCCAGAGGATCCCGACGAGCAACACCCAGCCGCTCGCCGCATTCGTCCCGATGCCGCCGGCACCGAAGAGCAGGAAGACGTACTGCCCCGCGATCTGGGCCAGGCTGGCCATGACCAGGATGTCGGCGGCGAGGATGCCCCACCCGCCGAACCATCCCGTCTTGGGCCCAAAGGCGCGGGCGGCCCAGGTGAACGTTGTGCCACAGTCTGGGTCCGCGTAGTTCAGTTCCTTGTAGGCGTAGGAGATGAACAACATCGGGATGAAGGCCAGGATGGTGATGATCGGCGCCGACAGGCCGTTGATCGCGATCACCACGAACCCCAAAGTGGCCGCCAAGCTGTAGGCGGGCGCCGTCGACGCGACGCCGACCACGACAGACGAAATCAGCCCGAGCGCCCCGGTTTTGAGACCCTTCTCTCCGGGTTCCTCCGAATGAGCCAACGTGGCATCGAGATGAACCATGGCCCCCCTTTCCGTCCGATCACCTGTCGGGAACGATACTCAAGGGGCGCAGGGATAACCCGGAATTTTCACGAATCTCGTCGAGAAGCCGGCGGTTTGGCCACTGATTCGGGGGGCATCCCCCAATCAGTGTCTGAATCCGTCGCTAAGGTCGCCGCTGGGCCCCCGCCTGCGCGATGCCCTCGCGGAGTTTCTGCAGGCTCGAGGACAGCAGCCGGGACACGTGCATCTGGCTCACGCCCACGGCCACGGCGATCTCCGACTGCGTGAGGCCGTCGACGAAGCGCATGCGCAAAATCGACTGCTCGCGGGGCGGCAGGGTCGCCAGCGCCGGCCCGAGCAGGACGCGGTCCTCGACGGAGTCGTAATTGTTGTCGTACTCGCCAAGGCGGGCCGAGAGCGGATCGTCCTCGCTCTCGTTCGCGTCGATCGACGCGGCGCGGTAGCCCTGACCGGCTTCGATCGCCTCGATGACCGATTCCTCGCTCGCGCCGGTCGCTTCGGCCAGTTCTGACACCGTCGGATTGCGTCCGAGCTGCTGAACGAGGCTCGCCGTGGCGTGGCCGAGCTCGAGGTAGAGCTCCTGGACGCGTCGACTTGCCCTGACCGCCCAACCCTTGTCCCGGAAATGCCGCTTGAGCTCGCCGATGATCGTCCTCGTAGCGAACGCCGCGAAGTCCACGCCTCGACTCGGGTCGAATCGATCCACCGACTTCACCAGCGCAACGGACGCGACCTGGACGAGGTCGTCCAGGGGCTCGCCACGGTGGAGGAACCGGCGCGCCAGTTGGTGGGCGAGCCCGAGGTTGGAGGTAATGAGCTCCTCGCGCTCGGCTGCGCCGAGAGGCGGGTGTTCAGCTCCGGTGTCGGACGCCGGCCCGGGATCGCCTTCCCGGCCCTCCGTCACGCGACATGCCCTCCCCGACGCTTGCGCAACCAGGCCCGCACGGAGCCGTCCTGGCTCTCTCGGCCGTGATCGTCAACCAGGGCATCGAGAATCTGTTCGCTTAGCCGGGCCGACTCGTCCTCGTCGGGACGGCTCCCGTCGGCGGGCGCGGCACGCTCCAGCGTGCATTCGACCGCAATGGCATCGTCCAAGACGTTGAGCTCCAGGCACAGGTCCCCGTACCGGGCATCGTGGCCTTGGAGGGTGAGCAGGCAAAGCTCGCCCACGGCGAGACGCAGGTCTTCGAGCTCTTCGATGTCGAAACCGGCGCGCGCCGAGATAGCGCTTGTCACGAGCCTGGCCAGGACGATGAGATCGCCTCGCGCCGGAAACCTGAGCTCGATGCGATCTCCGGCAGACAGCCTTTCCATGGAGTCCGTCATGCCGCGCCGGCGGCCTGAAGTGAATCGGTGATCGTGAAGACGTTGGTCAGGCCCGTGATCTCGAAGATCTTCATGATGCGTGGGTCGGCCAAGACGACGTGGAGGTCCCCGCCCAGCTCCCGACACCTCTTGAGCGCTCCGACCAGAACGCCGAGTGCCGTCGAGTCGAGAAACGTGATCCCCAGGAGGTCCAGCACGACGGTGCTCCCACCCTCGGCAATGACCCGGTGGAGAGTTTCTCGCAGCTGAGGAGCCGTGGCGACGTCGATCTCGCCGCTGACTGCGATCACGGGAAGAGCCCCCGCGAGCCTCTCTTCAATACGAAAATCCTGATCCACTCCTGCTCCCTGAGACTGTGCCGCCGGTCACGAGGACCGTTCGGACGCGTTGCAATGGCGATTGGCCCCGGGGCTTCTATAGCCGTCCGACGAACAACCTAAACCTGTCGAGGGCGGCACGGTCAGGCACGCCGCAGGCGCACCCTCGGGGTTTCTGCCACCGGCCACAGGGGTAGATCGCCCCCGGGAAACCCCGGTGACGGGCAGACCCGGAGGACGCCGTCGGGCCCCCGGACCAAATAGCGTCTTCACAAGCCCCATGCCTTCCGGGGGAGAATGTACCGTGCCCGAACCAACAGAAGAGGAGATTCAGGCCTCGCCCCGGAGCGACCGCGCTGATCGCGCCGAGGCCATCGCCACCCTCGTCGCGCTCCTGTGGGTTTGCGTCGCCGCCATCGTCTTTGCCCTCTACGCCGGGAACATCTCCCTGGTCGGCGTCATGGCGATCGGGCCGTTCATCGCCGCCGCTTTCGCGCGGCCGTCGAGGGTCGCGCTGGTCGGGGCGCTGGCGGCGGTCTTTGCGCTCATCATCAGCACGCCTCCCCACAACTACGGCGAGCTGAATCACTTGCTACGGGTCCTCACCCAGGTGGCGGCGACGGCGTTGGCCATGTGGATCTCCTACCTTCGCGGTCAGCGCAACGTACAGCTCTGGACCGCACGCTCGGAGACTCGGGACGAGCGGCGACGCCGGGTTGCGGCCGAAACGGCGCAGCGAATGCAGGTGATGGCTCGCGCCCTCACCACGGCAGCCGATCCGGCTCAGGTGGCGGACGCGGTTTTCGCCGCGGTGCGCGACGAACTCCATGTCGATGCGGCGACGTTCGCGCTGGTGGGCGAACGAGGGCTGTTGCGAACCCTTCGGCGATTTGGCTACGACCCCGACGAGCCCGTCGACGGTGTCCTGACGTCGTTGCAACCTGACGGACCGGTGTTGGGCCAGAACGTTGCCCTGTTCGCGGAATCACCCGAAGAGCTGCGGCGGCAGCGCCTTGACGTGTACTCCTCGCTCGTATCCAGCCATTTTCGTGCGCTGGCCGTCGTGCCGCTCGTCGTGTCGGACCACACGATCGGTGCGGTCGTCGTGCACTGGGACGACGACCGCGAGATCTCGGATCCCGATCGGAGCTTCCTCTTCACAATCACCGGCGCCGCGGCGCAAGCGGTGGAGCGCGCCCGCCTCACCCTGACCGAATTCGTCAACCTGGAGCGCAACCAACACCTCCATCAATTGAGCTCGGCCCTGGCTGCGGCAACCACCCCCGGCGATGTCGCCCATGCCGCAATTGCCGGAGGACGAAGGGCATTGGGCGCCCAGTCCGCCGTCGTGCGGGTGCCCGCAACAGGTGACCGGGCCCTCTCCTGTCTGGCGAGCAGCGGGCACCCGGCACTGCTCGCTCGCGGGATCGTTCCGGTGGACGAGGGGAACGCCGGCACATGTTTCTCACGAGCCACCACGGTCGTGGGGACAATCGAGAGTGCGACCATCTTGAATCCGGAGTTGGCCTCCGAAGTGGTGCACCGGGTCCTCGAGGAATTCGCCGAACCGGTCACGGTGGTCTCGGAACCACTCGTGGGCAGCGTCGGACCGCTCGGCGTGTTGTCCCTCGCGTTCGTGAATTACCCAGAGCTGAGTGAACCGGATCATCGCTTCCTCTCCACCCTGGCCGGCCTGACCGCACAGGCCCTCGAACGAGCCCAGGTCTTCGAGCACGAACGAGACGCGCTCCGCGCCGCGGAGGCCGGGCGCGAACGCCTGTCGTTGCTCTCCGAGGTGACACGGCTTCTGAGCTCGAGTCTCGAGCCAACCACGGTGATTCGACGGACGATGAGCCTCGTCGAGGGACGCTTGGCCGATTCGTGCGTCGTCCAGGTCCCTGGCGAACAAGGTCTGGTCCGCCTGGACGTACGCGAGCCTGAGCGGTCCGATCAGCGATCTTCTTCCCGATCCGACATCGAAATCGTGCCGTTCAACAGCGCCGCGCCAGCGGCGGTCGCGTATCGGACGGGTCGGACCCAGTTGGCACCACTCGAGGGAGCCGACGACGCGGATCCGCAGGCCGTCTCCACCGTGTTGGCCGTTCCGCTCACCGCGAATGGTGAGGTCATCGGCGTGATGACCTTCATCGACGGCCCGGCCCGGCTGTTCGAAGCAGATGACGTGTCGTTGGCCACCGAGGTCGCATCACGGACGGGCGTCGCCCTCTCGAACGCCACCCGATTCCAACGCGAGCACGTGGTGGCCGAGGTCCTCCAACGGGCGGTGCTTCCCGACTCCTTGCCCGCAGTGAACGGTCTCCGGCTCGACGCCGAGTACCGGGCCGGTGTGGCCGGAAGCTACGCCGGCGGTGACTGGTACGACGTGTTCGAGCTGGGGAGCGACTCTGTCTTCTTCAGCGTGGGCGACGTCATGGGCAAGGGTGCCCCGGCCGCCGCTCTGATGGGCCAGGTACGCAGTGCCATTCGTGCCTACGCCGTGTCAGGACAAACGCCCACCGAGGTCCTTTCGTCACTCGACCGTCTCTTCGACACGTTGGTGGAGGATCGGGTGGTGACGGCAGTGGTGGGCACCATTACGCCGTCCACGGGACGGGTCGTGCTGAGCAACGCCGGACACCCGCCACCCCTGGTTGTGCGCTCCAACGGGTCCGCCATGTTCTGCCCTCTGCAACATTCGCTCCTGATCGCCGCCGGATTGAACGGCGCGCCGAGACCTCGGGACGAGCTGGTCCTCGACCGTGGTGATTCGCTCGTCATGTACTCCGACGGACTGATCGAGCGCCGCGGTGAGCTGATCACTCACGGAATGGAACGACTCGGCACCGCGGCAACTGTGATTGCTGGGTCGGGCTGGCCGGAAAACGCGGCCGTGGCTTTCGCGTCCATGCTGGGCAACGAGGAACGCACCGACGACGTGGTGGTGCTGTGCATCAATTACTCCGGGCTCACCGAACAAGGCTTAACCCCCCAGCCTGTGGGTACGTCACGGGATGGCATGGCAACGCTGCACCTCGAACCGGTCGTAGAGAGCACGCCGGTGGCCCGTCACTGGGTCGCCGCGCACCTGCGCGACCTTCCGGACGAAGTCTCGAGTTGCGCTGCCCTCCTGACCTCCGAGCTCGTGACGAACGGGGTGCTCCATGCCGACACATCAATGTGCGTCACGCTGCACATCCTGCCCGATCGGATACGGGTTGACGTTGCCGACGGCAGCCCGTCGTTCCCTTCAATTAAGGAATACGGTCGCGACGCCGCCACGGGCCGCGGGCTCACGTTGTTCAACACGCTTGCCTCTGATTGGGGCGTCCAGGCCGTCGACGGCGGCAAGATCGTCTGGTTCGAGCTTCCGGTCGATTTCCCGGTGACTCCGATCAACATCTCCGACGGAAGCTTCCGCTTCGACCTCATGGGCCTGACACACCCCGAGCTTCACGGCGAACAACCTGCATCACCCCTTGTGCACGTGCGACTGCTCGGCATCCCGGTCGCGCTCCTCCAGAAGGCGAGCGAGCAGTATGAGGCCCTGTTCCGCGAGCTCCGGCTCATGAAGGAACGGTCCGGGAGCATCCCCGGCGCGGCCAACCTTCCCGAACGACTCTCCGTTCTCGTCTCGGAGATCGGCACGCGATTCAACGGGCTGGGTCCAGGAATGGACGAGATGTGGCAGGCGGCGGTCGACAACAAGGTCGAACTGTTCGATTGGACCCTCGACATGCCCCAGTCCGCCGTCGTGGCCTGCGAGTTCTATGACGCCATGTTGGACGAGGCCGACGAGTTCGGCCTCTCGGCCCGGCTGTTGACGCTCCCGGCGTCACCCACCAGCGTCGCGGTGCGCCGCTGGTTCCTTTCCGAGCTCATCGGCCAGCTCCACGGCAAGGCGCCTGTCGCGTGGTCCGAGAGCCGGTTCCACACCGCCGTGCAGACAACGGCCGTTCCCTGAACGGCGGGTCAGCGGGCCTGCGAGGAGGAGGCCTTTTTCAAGACCTTCGCGTAGTGCTCGAGCCCCTCGGTCGAAAGTCCGGCGGAGGGGCCGCTCGCAATCGAGACTCGCTCGGGAATGATCCCCCAGACCGGCACCTTGAGCTCGTTCCACCACTCGACCGTTGCGTCCAGGTCTTTCGTGCCAAGCCGGGCGGAACAGATGACGACGCCGGCGGCGACGTCGCGCGGAGTCATGGCAAGAGTGGTCATCACGCGGTTCGGCTCGACCCCGCCGGCGCGGGTGGGAATGACGACCGCGTCCGCTCGCCCGAGGGCCGCCTGCACCACGGTGCCTTCGCCCGGTGGGGTGTCCACCACGACGATGCCATCGTTCAGATTCATCGCCTTGCCGACCGTCCGCACCGACGGCCCTTCGACCAGCTCGACACCTTCGAGCGGGTCCGCCTCATACCATTCGGCCGTTGAACCCTGAGGGTCGGCGTCGACGAGCACGACTGGCCCGCGTCCTCGTAGACCGGCGACGGCGGCCAGGTACACGGCGCTGGTCGTCTTTCCCGCGCCACCCTTGACGTTGCTCACCACGATGTTCATTGGATTCTGGTCCTTCACCCTCGGGAATTCGGCCCTTACGGTATCGGCCACCCGCACCTGGGTGTCACGGAAGCAGGAGCTTGCCCAGGCGCCGTCGGGTGACGATGACCCCGCCGACCGCCATCGCGACCAGATAGGCGATGTGGCCGAGCAGCGTCCAGCTGAAGATCCCCAGGTCGGCGGCGCGCACGAGGACGACTCCCTGATAAAGGGGCGTGCACCTGACCACCGCCTGCAGCCACCCTGGGTACACGGTCAGCGGGTAGAAGGTCGCAGAAAAGAGGAAGAGCGGGATGAACGCCAAGGAGACCATGTCGAAGTCCTGCCAGGTCCGCATGTAGGTCGTCCCGGCCATCCCCGCCGCCGCGAAGGCCAGGCTGATCAGGACGGCGGCTGGCCAACACAGAACCGCCCACGGCGAGACGATGTAGCCCAACATCGCCATGATGGCGAGGAATGCGGCGGAGTACAGCGTGCCCCGCAACACGCACCAGCTCAGCTCCCCGAGCGCCACGTCGTCGACGCCCAGCGGCGTGGACAGCATGGCGTCGTAGGTCTTCGCGATCTTGAGCTTGAAGAACACGAGGAACGTCGAATCGAGCATGGCGCCGTTCATGGCAGAGGAGGCGAGCAACCCGGGGGCGACGAAGGCGGTGTAGGGCACCATCCGGCCGTCGACGTTGATGGGCCCGACGAGGTGGGAGAGCCCGACGCCGATGGAGAGGAGGTAGAAGAGCGGCTCGAAGAACCCCGACACGATGAAGATCCAGGAGCGCCGATAGACCAGGATGTTGCGCTCGAGCACCCGCGAGGCGTGTCGGCCCCCCAGGAGGGCGAGTGGGGTGATCCGCGTGGCCGCGCCCGCAGGCCTGCGGTCGGTGACCGAGCTCGAGTCGGTGACGCTCACGGCCATCTCACACCACGAGCCGCCGCGCGAAAGTCCGGCGTCCGGCCAGGTAGCCGACCAGTGCGCAGCCGCTCAGATACGCGACATGTCCGAGGTCGGCCCACGAGACCTGGCCCAAGGTGAGGTCGCGGCAGAGGGCGACGCCGTGGTACAGCGGCGTCGCGTAGGCCACCGCTTGCAGCCAGGCGGGCAACTGCGAGACGGGGAAGAATGTGCCCGAGAACAGGAACATCGGAATGATGGCGAAGCGATACAGGGTGGAGAACGACGAGTCCTTGTCCTGGGTCGCGGCAAACGCGCTCACCGGCGCTGCGAAGGCAAGACCGGTCAGCAAGGCGGCCGGGAGCGCCGCGATCGCCCAGGGCGAGTAGACGACGCCGAAGGCGGCCATGACGGCGAGATAGATCGAAACGACGATGGCGAGCCGGGCCATGATCCACGCCAGGTGTCCGAGCAGGACGTCATACACCTCGAGCGGGGTGGCCAACTGGGCCAGATATGTCCGCATCCACTTGATCGCGCCCATTACCGGATACGTGGCGTCGTTGGTGCCGATCTGCATGCAGGTGCCAGCGAGGAGACCGGGAGCGAGGTAGGCCACGTAGGTCACGCCGGCAACGCTGTGTGAGTGCTTGTCGATCAAGGAGCCCAGGGCGATGCCCATGGCAGCGAGATAGAGGACCGGAATCAGGAAACTGGTGACGACCGAGCTGCGCCAGGTGCGGCGGTACTGGTAGCCCCAGTAACCCGCCGCGCGCAGCCACATGGGTGTCGGGATCCGCCGCCTCGGGAGCACCTCGCCATGCTGGAAGTACACGGCGCCTCCGGCCGCCGCGCCGTGCGCCGTGGTGGTCATTCGGATCAGTCCACCAGGGTGCGGCCGGTCAAGCGGAGAAAGACGTCCTCCAGCGTCGACCGACGGACGAGCGTGCTCTGGGCAACGTGGCCCATCCGCGCGACTTCGGCCAGCGCGGCATCACCGTCTTCGGTGTACAGAAGGATCCGGTCGGGCAGGACCTCTTGACGATCTGCCAGCGCGGCCAACGACGGTGCGATCGCTTCGTGTTGGCCCGGCGAGAAGCGCAGCTCCACGACCTCTTTGGACGAGTAGGCGTCGATCAGTTCTCGCGGGGTGCCTTCCGCAGCAAAGCGTCCTTTGTCCATCACGACGAGTCGGTCGCAGAGCTGCTCCGCCTCGTCCATGTAGTGCGTCGTGATGATGAGGGTGACCCCCTCCTGCTTGAGCCGGTAGAGGCGGTCCCACAAGAGGTGTCTGGCCTGCGGGTCCAGTCCGGTGGTGGGCTCGTCGAGGATGAGCAGGTCGGGGTCGGAGATGAGGGCCCGGGCGATGGTGAGCCGGCGCTTCATCCCACCCGACAACGGGTCGACTCTGTCGTTGGCGCGCTCAGTCAGCTGGGCGAACTCCAGCAGCTGAGCCGCCCGCTCGCGGACGACCTTCTTCGGCATGTCGAAGTAGCGCCCGTAGATCATGAGGTTGTCGAGGACGGTGAGCTCCAGGTCCAGCGAATCCTCTTGGGGGACGAGCCCCATGCGGGCCCGGATCCTGGATCCGTCGGTCGACGGATCCATTCCCAGCACGCGCAGGGTCCCGCCGCTGACCGGGCTGATGCACGAGACCATCCGCATCGTCGACGTCTTGCCCGCGCCGTTTGGTCCGAGGAAGCCAAAAGACTCTCCCGGCGAGATGGAGAAGTCGACGCCGTCGACCGCCACGAAGTCGCCGAAGCGCTTGACCAGGCCGTGCGCCTCGACCATCGGTGCGCGGGCGGCCTCGGCCCGCCACGCTCCGGCGGGCGCTCCCGCTCGCTCCCGCTCCGAGTCGGGGACGTCAGTCATCGGCGAGGAATGTGACGCCATTGTCAGCTAACGATACCGTGCCCACCACGGACCAGGACAGGCGGGGAGGACGTGCACATGGCCGAGACCGGAAGGAGCAGGAAATTCCCGCAGGGCTTCACCTGGGGCACCGCGACGGCGGCCCATCAGGTCGAAGGCGGGAACGTCAACAACGACTGGTGGGCGTTCGAGCACACTTCCGGGTCGGCGTGCACCGAACCATCGGGTGATGCCTGCGACTCGTGGGCGCGCTGGGAGGAAGACATCGACCTCGTCGCTGGCCTTGGGTTGGACAACTACCGGTTCTCCATCGAGTGGAGCCGGGTCGAGCCGGCCGACGGCGAGTTCTCCCAGGCGGCACTGGCGCACTACCGCAGGCAGTGCCTCGGCTTGCGGGAGCGCGGCCTCGATCCAGTGGTGACGTTCCACCACTTCACGACCCCGCTCTGGCTGACCGGCCAGGGCGGATGGGAGAGCGACGTGACGCTGCAGCGGTTCGCACGCTTCTGCTCCGTGGTGGCAGAGGCACTGGGCGACGTCATGACTCGGGCTTGCACGATCAACGAACCGAACATCGTCGCCACCATGGGCTGGCTCGTGGGGATGTTCCCGCCTGGCAAGACCGAAGTCGGGCTGTCACGACACGTCGCCGAGAACTTCGTCCACGCGCACCGTTTGGCGGTCGACGCCATTCGATCGGCTGCGCCCGGGGTGCCCGTCGGTCTCACGCTGTCGATGACGGACTACCAGCTTGCGCCGGGTGGCGAGGAAAAACTCGACGGCATTCGGCACCACGCAGAGGACATTTTCCTCGACGCCACCAAGGGCGACGACTTCCTGGGCGTGCAGACATACTCCCGTCAGCTCATCGGGCCGAACGGCTGGGCGGGTTACGAAGAGGGCGTGCCCGTCCTCGACATGGGTTACGAGTTCTACCCCGCCTCCCTGGGCAACTGCATCCGACGGGCCTGGGAGTACACGGGGGGTTCCGTTCCGTTGCTCGTCACGGAAAACGGCATCGGTACGACTGATGACGAGCAGCGCATCGACTACGTACGCCTGGCTCTGTCAGGGGTCCTCGATGCCATCGACGAGGGCATCGACGTGCGGGGCTATACCTATTGGTCGCTGCTCGACAATTTCGAGTGGGCTCTCGGCTATCGACCCCGGTTCGGCATCGTCAGCGTCGACCGAGACACCTTCACCAGGACAGCCAAGCCCAGCGCGGCATGGCTGGCCTCGGTCGCCGCAGCGAATGCCCTCGACGCCTGACCGAACGCCCTAGGACATTGACGCGAGCTCCGCGTTTGCGACGATGGCGTCGGCGACGTCCGCCCAGAGCGGCTCGGGCAGGTCGTGGCCCATTCCGGGATAGGTGATCAGCTTCGCGTCGGGCACCGCCTCCGCCGTGGCCTGCCCGCCGCTCAGCGTCACGAGCGGATCTGCCTCACCGTGCAACACCAAGAAAGGCATCGCGACCCCGTGCAGGCCCTCGGTCCGGTCGGGTGACCCCAAAACGGCGGCGAGTTGGCGAGCGGTACCTTCGGGGCAGTACGACCGGTCGTAGGCGGCGGCCGCCCGGGCGCGGAGCAGTGCCTCGTCGACCGGATACCCGGGCGAGCCGATCACTTTGCTGCCCGAAACGCTCGCCTCGATCGCCTCCTCTCGACTGGTTGCGATCGGCCGAAGCAACGCGGCGATGGCCTCACCGGTTGGGGCTCCGACCGCGCGGTTCCCGGTTGTGGACATGATCGAGCAGGCCGAGTGAAATCGGTCCTGATGTTGGATCGCCAACGCCTGGGTGATCATGCCGCCGAGAGAAGCGCCGACCACGTGGACCTTCGGCAGTCCGAGTTCGGCCAACAGACCGGCCGCGTCGTCCGCCATGTCCTCGATCAGATACCGCGCGGAAGAGGCGTCACCCGTGAAGAGTGCAGCGATATCCGGGGTGCCCTCGAGCTTCGTGGAAAACCCGGAGTCGCGGTTGTCGAAGCGAATCACGAAGAAGCCTCGTTCGCAAAATGCGTCAACGAAACCTTGGGGCCATGTGATGAGTTGGGCCCCCAGTCCCATCACCAAGAGCAGGGGTCGGTCGTTCCTGTCACCCTCGATGAGGTACTCAATGTCGATCCCGTTGGCCTTGACTTTGGGCACTGCTGGCTCCCTTCGGTGACGATTGCTGCCGATTTCCTACCAGGCCGGGAGCCGTCATCGCTCTATGCAGGCGTCGCGGGCTCGGCCACCGAGGCATCGCGGCCGCGCGCCCGCCGCCAACGAGGGCCCAGCTCCCAGCCCACCAAAAAGACCTCGACCGACCCCATGCAGGCAATGAACAGCGGAAAGGCCGCGACGTCGAAGGTCCAGTGATCGATCGTGAGGAGCACGATGATCATGCTGATGACCACGCCGACATAGGAGTGGACGGTCTCGGTTTCGGGATGAGTCCAGCTCTTCATGACGGTCGGCACACCGGCGAGGAAATCGGCGGCGATCGCGGCCGAGATGGCGAGGACGCCGTTGCGTGTGACCAGCCAGACAGCTGTGCCGATCACGGACATCGCTCCGCACGCGTAGTCGATTCGCCTGACCTTCCACACCGAGGTCGGGTTGTGAAACGAGGCCACCAAGACGAGAACAGGCATGAACCCCACCATGAACGTCGGCAGGGCGCGCAGTCCCACACCCTCGTTCAGCTCCACCGCGGCAGCGAGCAAGGGCGCGATGGCCCAGAGGAGCCACGTGACCCGGTTGGGCTTCGTCGTCCCTCTGAGGGTGTCCCGCAGATATACGGCTGTACCGAGCGCACCGATTGCGCTCCCGACATACACCCAGTTGACGCTGATCACAGGCGACAGTCTGGTGCGCGTCGAGCCTCCGCGTCATGCCCAGGGTGACGACTCTTTTCCGGGGCCGACCGATAGGTTCTGCGTCAGAGGGCCGACCGGAGGAGCGCCGGTGACGATGGATCCGAAAGCGAACAACGTGCATGGGTGAGCTCCTCGTCGTTGCCTTCCTGGGTGGCCTCATCACCGGGGTCTCGCCCTGCATCGTTCCGGTGATCCCCGTGGTGGTCGCCGGAGGTACGTCCACCACCAGCGGGCGGCGCCCGTTCCTCATCATCGGCGGGCTGGTGCTGAGCTTCAGCCTGACCGTCCTGTTCGCCCAGACGGTGCTCAGCTTCCTGCACCTCCCGCTCAACTTCCTCTTCTGGCTCGGGGTCGCGATGCTGGGAGCGATCTCGCTCGGGCTGCTGATCCCCCAACTGGGTGAGCTTCTCGAGCGGCCGTTCGCGCGGCTCGGCTCGACGCGTTACGCCAAGGAGGGCGGCGGGTTCCTGCTCGGGCTGAGCCTCGGCCCCGTCTTCGTTCCGTGCGCCGGGCCCGTACTGACCGCGATCTCCGTCGCCGCCTCGCACCGCCAAGTCGGAGCTTCGGCGTTGCTGGTCACGCTCTTCTACGCCATCGGCATCACGCTGCCGCTCTTGATCCTTGCGGTCGTCGCTCAGCGCACCGCGACCAGTTGGAAGGCTCTGCGCAGTCGCCTGCCGGTCGTACGGCAGGTCGCTGGTGTCGTCCTCGGCATTGCGACGCTGGCGATTGCCTTCAACTGGCTCGGGGCGGTCCAGCGGGACGTCCCCGGTTACACCACGGCGCTTGAGGACCATATTGAGTCCACCAATTCGGCGTGCACCCAGCTGCGGCAGCTGAGCGGCGAACGTCAGAATCAATTCGCGGCCGCCAACGCCAAGCTCGAGGGGAAGAAGGCGACCTGCTCGGTCACCGACGCCGGGAACACGCAGAGCGGGCACTTGGCCGCCGGAGGGTCCACCACGTCGACGTCGTCACCCACCGCGACGACGTCTCCGCAAAAGCCGACCGTCTTCATGGCGAACAAGACGAACCTGCCCAGCCTTGGCCGAGCACCGAACTTCACCGGCATCACGGCATGGCTCAACACACCCGGAAATCAGCCTCTTTCGTTGAGTCAGCTTCGGGGCAAGGTCGTGCTCGTCGATTTCTGGACCTACTCGTGCATCAACTGCCAGCGCGCGCTTCCGCACGTCGAGGGTTGGTACAAGGACTACCAGAAGGACGGTCTGGTCATCGTCGGGGTGTCGTCACCGGAATTCACCTTTGAGCACGTGGTGTCCAACGTCAAGAGCGCAGCCGGAAGCCTCGGCATCAATTACCCCGTTGCCGTGGATGACAACCTGGCCACGTGGGATGCCTATAACAACGAATACTGGCCGGCCGAATACCTGATCGACCCGACTGGGGTCGTCCGCGCCTACGACTTCGGCGAGGGCGGCTACGGCACCATGGAGAGCAACATCCGGATGCTCCTGACCGCCAATGGGGTCTCTGACCTTCCTCCGCGGACCGACATCCCCGACAAGACGCCCACGAGCCAAGCCATCACCCCGGAGAGCTATGTCGGCTACGAGAGGCTCTCCAACGAAGTGGGTACTTCCGTGGTGCAAGACAAGGCGACCGTCTACCACCCGCCGTCGTCAATCCCCTCCAACAGCCTGGCCTTCGGGGGTACCTGGACCGTTCACAACGAGGAGGCAACCGCGGGCAGCAATGCGACCCTTGGCCTTCAGTTCACCGCCGATACCGTCTATCTCGTCATGAGTGGCCAAGGAACCGTCGGCGTTTCGGACAACGGGCGACCCGTCACCACCTTGAACATCGGTGGCGTACCAAAGCTCTACACCTTGCTCTCAGGATCCTCATTGCAAACCGGGACGCTCACGCTGACCATGTCCCCCGGTGTCGAGGCGTACGACTTCACTTTTGGCTGACGCTGCTCACTGGTTCGGCTGACGAAGACCGGGTATGGACCGCAGACGGCAACAGAGGAGGTAACGACCGTGTCAGCGAATGACAAGGCGCAGAACACAGCAGAGGCGGCCCGCGGCAAGGCGAAGGAAGTCGTTGGCCGCACGATCAGGGACGAAGGCCTCGAGACCGAGGGCAAGGTGGATCAGGTCGTCGGGCACCTGAAGCAGGCGGGCGAGAAGATAAAGGATGCCCTGAGGAGCGGTTCGACCTCCAAAGACCGCCGCTCCACGCGCTGACGGCTCGTCCCGCTGGGGCTGCCGTCGGGCCCGCCGATCGGGGCTGCGTCCCGGCCGGAACGTCGGGCGACCTCGCGTCGTCTCGCGATCAAATCAGTTGATGGCCCGCTCTTGGGCCGCCCAGTACGGAGCCCGCAGCTCGCGCTTGAGGATCTTGCCGGAAGGATTGCGAGGCAAAGCTTCCGCCCTGTCGACGGAGGTCGGACACTTGTAGTGCGCCAAGTTCGCACGGCAGTGCGTCATCAGGTCCGTATCGCTCATTTCCGTGCCCGGTGCGACGACGACGACGGCCTTGACGGTTTCACCCCACTTCGGATCAGGGACCCCGATGACCGCCGCGTCGACGACCGCCGGGTGCGAAAGAAGGACGTTCTCGACTTCCGCCGGATAGATATTCTCGCCTCCGCTCACGATCATGTCCTTTATCCGATCGTGTAGGTACAGATAGCCCTCTGCGTTGAAATAGCCGGCGTCACCGGTGCGCAGCCATCCTGCGCTGTCGATGGTCAAGGCCGTCTCGTCGGGCTTCCGCCAGTAGCCCGCCATGTTGTAGGCAGATCGAGTCTGCACCTCCCCGACCTCACCGGCCTGGACCACGTCTCCCGAGTCGGGGTCGACGATCCTGATCTCCACGGAGTCAAGCGGCTTGCCCGCCGATCTGAGGAGGCCGCGCCGGGGCCCATCCGGATCGTGGTCTTCGAACGGGAGCGACACGATGGCACCAGTGGTTTCTGTCATCCCGTAGACCTGGCAGAACCCACAGCCGAAGGCCCCCATGCACTTTACGAGCACGTCCTCGGAGATCGCCGACGCACCGTAAAAGATCAACCGCACGCTCGAGAGGTCCGTCGTGGCTAACGACGGGGTTGCCAGGAGCACCATGAGCACGGCCGGGACCAGGAACATCTCGGTGATGTGCTCCGCCGCGATCAGCCGCAACAAAAGATCAGGATCGACATCACGAAGGATGATCGAACGACCTCCTCGTGACATGGCGCAGAGCGCCCACCCGGAACCACCGATGTGGAACAGCGGCATGGCAACGAGGCTCACCGTGTCGTCGGAGACGTTGAAGGTGTGATTGGCACCCGCAACCGCCTTCGACAAATTCTCGTTGGTCAGCATGACGCCCTTGGGCAACCCGGTCGTGCCGGACGTGTAGAGCTGCATACTTACCTCATCGGCTGTGCCGACGTGACCAAGGTCTTCGGGCGGGCATCCCTCGACCCATTGCTCGAACGTCACCGAACGCGGATCACTGCAGTGCGCGGAGCCGACGTCGCCGATCAACACGATCCGGCGGACGCTCTCCAAGCCATTCGTCATGTCCGACAAAACCCCGAGATAGTCGGTGTGCACGACCAACACCGCGGCTTGGGAATCATCGATGATCGCGGTCATTTCGGCGGGTGCGAGGCGCCAGTTCACCGCGACATTAACCGCTCCGATCAGTGAACCACCGAAGAGGAAATCGAAGTACGCGATGCCGTTGCGATCGAGGAACGCTATGCGATCACCGACGGCGACACCCTCGCGCTTGGCCGCCTGCGCGACACGACACGCCATGTCGTATTCCTCGCCCCACGTCCGACGCTGCCCGCCGAGAACGAGCATCTCGTGATCGGGTTGTACGTGAGCCAGATGTCGGATCATCCCGGCCACCGTGTAGCGCTCCTGTTCGGCGACAACGACGCTCGACGGCACTGACGACCTCCCCGGAACTGCCGATGGTTCGGGACGGACCCTAGATGCCGCTGCGTTCGCCCTTCGCCTGGGAGCATGCCCAGGCGGTTCTCCTTCGATGATGCGTCATCGCTACTGGTCAAACGCTTTTTTCGGAATTGAGCAAATATTTATCCCAGCCATTCACTTAAAACAGCGCCCACGACCTGGTGGTTTGTGATTGATATCACAAAGGAGTCGGATGAAATCCCTGGTCAGAGCGGTGATCCACGGATGAACGCCGGTTCTGGTCACCCGGCTGCTACATTGTTCACCGTAAAGCCTGATTGGCCTTTCCGCATCATGCCGTGAGCAGAGGCTCCCGCTCCATACGGATAACACGGGCCTGATCAGTACTGCCAAGCCCCCCCTGTGGAGTCGGCCCGCCTGCCTGCCGGCAGGAACCGTGGTCGCCACAGACGAGAACTGACGAATAGAGGACCTCCCGACAGAGCCATCCCTGGGCTGTACAACACCGGCCGCACACCCTGCGGCGATGAGCCAGAACGGACGACGCCTACCGCTCTCCGTTCGGGGCGCGAATGCAAAAGGCCGGAGCCCGCCCTACACCGAGCAGAGCCTGGCGCGCCGATGCGCGCTCGACGAAGGGAGGTGCCGTGCGGATCCGCATTGCACTCGCGACGGCAGCAGCCGTCCTTGTCATTCCAGTAGTTCTTTTCACGTTCCTCAGCAGCAGCCGCAGTCCCGCCGCGCCGCCAGCGGCCAACCACGTTGCGGGAAGTCGGCACGTTGCCGGAGGCCGACACCGCGCCGCGAGGATCGACATGAAGCTCATGTCGTACGCCGAGGCGCAGAAGTTGGCGAAGGTCGCGACCTTTTACAACGCAGTCACCGCGCAGGAAGAGGCGAACTATCTCAAAGCGGTCAGCTTTTTGAAGGCGCTTGCCGTGCAGCAGGCCGCGGCCGCCAGAGCAAAGGCCGCGCTCGTTGCTGCGCCCGCCCCGTCGGACGGCGGCGCGGACGCCACCAGCACCGACACCGCCGAATGGGCGTGTATCCGCCAGCACGAGTCCGGCGGCAACTACTCCGAAGGTGGAGGCGGCGCCTACCAGTTCGAGCTTGGGACGTGGGAAGGCCTGACCGGTCTTGGCACCCCGGCTGAGGACTCTCCGGCGGGGGTGCAGGACGCTGCTGCGCTCAAGCTCTTTTCTGAGCGGGGTTGGACGCCATGGACGACCCGTTACGTGTGTGGGCTGTGAGGACCCCCATCGCCCGCCCTACGCCGAGCCGAACCAGGCGCGCACACGCGCGCCCGAAGAAAGGAGGCGCCATGCGATTCCGCATTGCACTCGCGACGGCGATCGCCGTCTTTTCCGTTCCACTGTTCCTTTTCGGGATCTCCGGCGGCAGCCCCGCCGCCTCGGCACCAGGCACCCGCCACACGGCGGCGAGCCAGGAGCGGCCCCGGAAAGTCGGGATGAAGCTGATGTCCTACGACCAGGAGGCCAAGCTGGTGGAGTTCGCCAACGCGGTCGAGGCCAATCAGCTCAAGAATTACCTGCAACTCGCCGCCTTCCTCGAGGCGGTCGCAAAATCGGAGAACACCATCCCGGCCGCGTGGATGCCGACGGCGATCTGCGAAGAGGGCGGCCGTGACGACCCCACCGCCGGGTACTTCGGCATCCGCGAGTGGAACGGCTTCGATGGCTACCCCACGGCCGGCAGCGCGCCGTTGTCGGTACAGCTGGCCTGGGAAGCCCGGTACATCGGCGGACCGCCCGACGCACCCGGACAGTGCCACAGCTACTGAGTCGTCGCCTCCCTGCCGGGTCGGACTGTTGCGTCGGACCTACGCGATTTCGAAGATGGCGGTGACCTGTGCCATGTCGAAATAGTCCCGCCACGCACTGATCTTCCCGTCGACAACGTTGAACGCACCCATAACGGGAAGAGGGGCGGTCTTCCCCTTCATGGTGAAGGTGTCGGTCCTCTCGGTGAGGACAGTGGAACCGTCCGTCGCCAGGTGGTGCACCTCGAACTCGAGGGCATCGCACATGCCCATGAACATGTTGATCACCGCCATGGTCGCCTCGATACCCTCGGCGGGCTCCATCGGGATGTTGTGGTACACGATGTCGTCCGAGAAGAAGGAGCGCAGCGCCTCGGGGTCTCGGCTGCTTGCAGCGGTGCAGAAGTCACGGACAACCTGTTCGGCGCTGGGCATGATGCTCCTCTCGTCGGGCCAGGCAGCACACGGTAGCCAACCATCCGCCATGATGATGGGGTGACGACGACAGAGAGGCGGGTCGCCGTGCTCGCTCCGATGAAGCCCGAGTTGAAGGCGATCGTGAAGTCCTTCTCGCTCAAGCCCACGCCCGACGATCACGTGTTCTCGCACGCGGGCCGGGCCGGGTCGTGGGGGGTCGCCGCACTCGTGACCGGCATGGGCCCCGCCCTGGCAAGGGACGCAACCCGCAAGGCGTTGGCCGCCGGGTCCTTCGACCACGTCATGGTCATCGGCATCGCGGGCGGACTCGACCCGGCCCTCCCGGTCGGATCGCTCATGGTGCCGGGCCGGGTACAGCTCTACCCCGACGGACCCGAATTCCAGGCCCATCCACTTCCGCCAAGGCAGGCGCAGGGCGCGTTGATGACAACCGACGGCCTGTTCGACAACGACACGGTGTGGCAGCCGATCCTCGAACGGGGGTTCGGCGCGGTGGATATGGAGGCCGCCGGCGTGGCCGAGGTTTGCGAGGCCGAAGGGGTCCCCTGGTCCATCTATCGCGGCATCAGCGACCGCCCGGACGAGCACATCGTCGACCAAGCCGTCTTCTCCCTGAGCAAGCGGGACGGCTCCGCCGACCCTGTCGCCGTGGCCAAATACCTGGCACGCGACCCCCGGCGGGCCAAGGCGCTCGCGCACCTCAACCGCTGCATGCAGGAGGCGGCGAGCCGGGCCGCCGACGCCGCCTACGCCGACCTGACCGGAAGCTAACCCACGTCGTCGGCGCTCGGGCGCTCGCCCGGCACGTCGATCACGTGCACGTCGAAGTCGTTCTCCGACGCCATGCGGAGAATCGTCTGGATCACCGAGCTTCGCGTCATCGACTGCCAACGGGTGAGCCGCGAGGTCCCGAGGACGATCTGCGTGATCTGCTGATCGACGGCGGCGGCGAAGATCGTCTTGGCGACGTCGTCACCCGCCATCGTTTGCCAAGTTCCACCGACGTCCCGCACGAGCTCCTGCAACGGCCAGCGTCAGGATCGTCCAGAAATAGCCCATCCAGGTCGGAACCACTCGGGCTTGAACATGGCAATGCCCAGGTAGATGAAGACCAGGATCGACACGCCCAGCAGCAAGCCTTGGGGGGTGTGAACCCGATGTCAACGCGGCGGGGGGCGCCCTTAACAAATCGTCAACGGGCGGTCCGCTGCGTAAGGTGAGGCCGTCGGGTGATCGAAAGTGGGGTGGACGATGGCGCTGGACCTGGAGGGGTGTCGCACGTTGGTGACGGGAGGCTCGTCGGGCATCGGGGCCGGCCTGGCCGTGGCGCTCGCCGAGCGGGGCGCGGTGGTGGGCATCTGCGCTCGCCGAGCGGACCGCCTGTCCGAGGTGGTCGGACGCTGCATGGAGTACTCGCCCGACAGCCGCATGTGGGTGGTCAACCTGGCGGACATCAACGCGGTCGATCGGCTGGCGGTCGACGTCATCGACGCCTTCGGCGGGGTGGACCTCCTGATCAACAACGCCGGCATCCCCAAGCGCCGCCACGTCACCGCGCTCGACATCGACACCATCACGGCCGTGATGCACGTCAACTACCTGTCCCCGGTCCGGCTGACCATGGCGCTTCTGCCCCAGATGCTGGCGCGGGGGTCGGGCACCGTCGTCAACGTCTCGTCGATCGCAGCCAAGCTCAGCGCCCCAGGCGAAGCCGCCTACGACGCGTCCAAGGCGGCGCTCACCGCGTTCTCCGAGGCGATGGCCGTGGACCTGTGGGAGGACGGGATCAAGGTGATGGTCGTCTACCCCGGCGTGATCGACACCGAGCTGTTCACCCTGCCCGACAACGACGTGCCCGACCTGCCGGTTGCCGCCGAACCGGTGTCGGTGGCCGTGGACGCCATCCTGGCCGGCCTCGGGGCCGGCGCCGCCCAGGTCTACGTGCCCGAGTGGTTCCACGGTGTGACCGCCAACAAGGAGAAGGACGTAGGCGCGTTCCTCGAGGGCACGGCGGCGTACCTGCGGGACCAGAAACGGAAAAAGGCCGAGGCCCAGGCGTGAGCGAGCGCAGCGGCACGGGCACGGGCGAGCGCAGGCAAGGGTGAGCGAATGAATTCGGAATTGAAGGTCGAGCCCGACGCCGCCGGCATGCGCGATGACCGCCTGGAGCGCATCACCGAGCACTTCGGGCCCAACTACGTCGACACCGGGAAGATCACCGGATGCCAGATCACCGTGGTGCGGGGCGGCCATGTCGCCTACGCCCGCTCCCTCGGTCTGATGGACCGGGAGCGGACGCTCCCGATGGCGGACGACGCCATCTTCCGGATCTATTCCATGACCAAGCCCATCGCCTCGGTCGCCCTGATGCAGCTGTACGAGCGGGGTGGGTTCCAGCTGCTCGACCCGGTGCACCGCTACATCCCCGAGTGGCGCACCCTGCAGGTGGCCGAGATGCAGGACGACGGCACCGTCACGCTCGTCAAGCCGCGGCGGCCGATGGACATGCGCGACGTCCTCATGCACACGACGGGGCTTCCCGGCAGCCTCTTCCCGGACAATCCGGTCGACGAGGGGTTCGCGGCGGCGCGGCGTGCGCTGGGGCCCGACCAGACGCTCGAGAGCGTCACCGCCCTGCTGGCCGAGCACCCCCTGAAGTTCCACCCCGGCACCCACTGGAACTACGGGCTGTCAACCGACATCGTCGGACGCCTCGTCGAGATCCTCTCGGGCCTGCGATTCGACGAGTACCTGCGCCGCGAACTCTTCGAGCCGCTCGGGATGACCGACACTGGGTTCTACGTCCCCGAGGTAGACCTCTCGCGCCTGGCCGCCTGCTACCAGTACCGCCCGGCCAACACGCCCCGGCTGATGGAGGGCGAGTTCGCCAACCGGGTGAAGCGCCCGCACCCCTACCTGTCGGGAGCCAGCGGCCTCGTCTCGACCACCCACGACTACGTCGCGTTCTGCCAGATGCTGGCGAACGGGGGACAGCTCGACGGCCGCCGCGTGCTCGGGCGCAAGACGATTGAGCTCATGACGGTCAACCACCTGCCGGGTGGGGCGACGCTGCAGGACCTCGCCATCGGCGGCTTCGGCGAGGGGGGCTTCGAGGGCGTCGGCTTCGGCCTCGGCTTTGCGGTCGGGCTCGGGCCGGCGGCCACCGCGATGGCCGGCTCGGCGGGCGAGTACTACTGGGGCGGGGCCGCAAGCACCGCGTTCTGGATCGATCCGACCGAGGACCTCTTCATCGTCTTCATGACGCAGCTCTTCCCGTCGATCGCCTACCCGTTCCGGGCCCAACTGCGGGCGCTGGTGTATCAGGCCATCGACGATTGACCGCCGAACGTCAGGGTCCCCAGGGCCCAGCCGACGCGACCGTCGTCCCCCGCTTCGCCGGCCTCGCGACCTTCGCCCGGCTCCCGACCGTCGACGCAGTGGACAGGTGGGACATCGCGGTCGCCGGCATCCCCTTTGACGCCGGCACCAGTTACCGGCCGGGCGCCCGTTTCGGGCCGGCGGCGGTGCGCCAGGCGTCCCGGCTGCTGCGTCCGTACAACCCAGCGCTGAGCGCGCTCCCCTTCGAGCTGACCCAGGTGGTTGACGCCGGCGATCTGGCCTGCACGCCCTTCAGCGCGGAGGAGGCCGTCGGCCAGATCGAGTCCGCGGCGCGTGCTCTCCTGGCAGACGGGGGCCGACTCGTCGCGGTGGGGGGCGACCACACGGTGGCCTTGCCGCTCCTCCGGGCCACGGCGGCCCGCCACGGGCCGCTCGCCCTCGTGCACTTCGACGCGCACCTCGACACCTGGGATACCTATTTCGGCCAGCGCTTCACCCACGGCACCCCGTTCCGGCGCGCCTGGGAGGAGGGACTGTTGCTGCGGGACCACAGCGTGCACGTCGGGCTGCGAGGCCCGCTCTACGCGCGTTCGGACCTGAACGATGATGCCGGCATGGGATTCGCACAGATCACGACAGAGCAGGTGTCCGAGCTCGGGGCCGTGGCCGTCACGGAGCGGCTGCGCGAAAGGGTGGGGGATGCACCCATCTATGTATCGGTGGACATCGACGTGCTCGACCCGGCTCACGCACCCGGTACGGGCACGCCGGAGGCCGGGGGCCTGACTAGCCGAGAGCTCCTTGCGCTCTTGCGTGGGCTCGCGCCCGCTCGCATCGTCGGCGCCGACGTGGTCGAGGTCTCGCCGGCGTACGACCACGCCGAGATCACAGCGATCGCGGCGTCACACGTGCTGTACGACCTGGTCACTCTGATGGCCCTGCAGGCGCCGCACTGACCCGCAGCTGCTTCCAGCGGGCGCTGTCGCACAGGTTGCCGAGGAACTCGACGACGGTATGCGCGGCCAGGTACGAGGTGACGCCGGTACCCACGTCGAGCTGCGGATTGACCTCGACCAGGTCGAACCCCACTATGCGGGCCCGCTCAGTCAGCGCGGCGAGCGCATCACGCAGCTCGTCGTACCGCATTCCATTGGGCTCGGCCGAGACGCACCCGGGAACCAGCGAGAGGTCGAGGACGTCCATGTCGAGACTTATGTAGCAGTCGGCACCCGGCGGCACGAGCGCGGCGACCTCGACCGGCCCGCGGTGCCGGAAGTCAGCCATCGTCACGACCGTGTTCCCGTCTGCATGGGTGTCGCGCCACATCACCTCCGTGGTGCGCAAGCTGCGGATGCCCACCTGGATGAGACCGCGTACGTGGGAGAGCCGAGCGATGTGGCGGAACGCATGCGCGTTCGTCATCGAGGCCCCGTGGACGAAGGGCATGTAATCGAGATGCGCATCGAAGTGGACCACGTAGAGCGGCTCGGAGAAGGCCCGGACGACGGGATAGGAGATGGCGTGATCGCCCCCAAGCACCAGCGGCGTCCCGCCCCGTGAGAGGGCGCGAGCGGTCAGGGCCGTGATGTTGTCGAAGGTGCCCACGACGTTGGTCGGAATCACGTCCGCGTCCCCGAGGTCGACGATCCGGTGCTCGCCCATCTCCCGCTGAAGCCGGCGCTCGGCCCTCGTCGGGTCGAAATAGCCGGGTTCGTCGGAGACGAAGCGGAGCGAGTGTTCACGGATCGACCGCGGACCGAACCGGGAGCCGGGCATGAAGGGCGAGCCCTCGTCCGTCGGCGCACCCAGGACGACGAGGTCGGCCGTCACCGGGTCGTCCGGCCCGAGCACCGGAGCGCGTAAGAACGAAGCGATGCCCGTGAACGGCATGTCCATCCGGCTTGGCGGCACCGTCAATGTTCCCTCCCGTGCGTGTTGCCGACGGCTCGCGGACACGAGCGCCACCCCCATCTCTGTAACAGTGCATTCACGCGCGGGAAACGGACTGCGAATGTTGCAGCCGTAGGGTGAGCTTCGCACTCCTGAACAAAGCGGGGAGACCAGATACCGACGTGAAGCGAGACCTTCTTGTTGGCGTGGCCCAGTGGCTGCCGACGCCGGGCGAGCGACGCCAAAACATGAACGTGGCGCTGGGAATGATCGAGGAGGCGGGCAAGCGCGGTGTCGAGCTCCTGGTGCTCCCGGAGCTGTGGTCCTGCGGCTACGACCCCGAGTCGCTGGGTCGCGACGCCCGGGCGGACGCCGAACCCCTGGACGGCCCACGGACGGAGCAGCTCTCGCAGGCGGCCAGCCGCCACGAGATGTGGCTGGCGGCCGGCAGCGTGCCCGAACGGGGCGACGACGGGCTGATTTACGACACGGCGCTCCTCTTCAACCAGCGGGGCACACTCGTTGCCTGGCACCGCAAGGCGCACCTCTACCCGCCGACGCTCGAGCCGAACGTGTTCACCCCGGGAGACCGGCTCACGACGTACGACGACCCCATTCTCGGGTGCATCGGGCTGGTGGTCTGCTTCGACGGGGACTTCCCCGAGGTCGCCCGTACCCTGGCCTTGCGAGGCGCCCGTCTCATCCTCGCCCCCTCGGCGTACGAGATCGAGGGGGCCAACGCATGGGACCTGCTGTACCCAGCGCTGGCCCTGACGAACAGCCAATGGTGGGTCCAGGCCAACCAGGCCGGGTCGCACTCCACGTCGACGATGCTCGGGGCGAGCCGGATCGTGGCCCCCACGGGGACCGTGGTGGCCGAGGCGACCCGGGCCGTGCCGGGCTCCTCCAGCAAGGCGGAGCTCCTCGTTCACCGCATCGACCTCCACCTCGCGTACGCCAGGGACGGGATCTCGGGCCTGCTGGAAGAAGGGCGCCATCCCGACCTCTACTTCGACCGGGAGCCGGCCAAGTCGAGGTAGGTCCTCCACCCGCCGAACTCGCTGATGTCGGGCGCTCCCTCGAGCGCGACCGGCTCGCAGAGGAAGCCCGGGACCGATGTCCCGTCCTCGAGCAGCACCGTCCCGATCAACATCGGAGGCGGGACCGCGGCGACGAAATCGGCAAAGCGCGACGGAGCGAGGTCCCAGACCTCGACTTCAATCGGCAGGCCGCCACCCGTGACGCGGACAAGTCCGGGTTTCGGGGGTTCGGTCGCCAGGGCGTGCAGCCGGTAGCAGGATGCAGTGCGGGTGACGCTGCGAAGCCGTGCCCCGCGCGACGTCAGCTGGTGGTGCAGCGGCTGTCCGCTGAGATGCGCACCCACGACGGCCAGCGACAGCGCGGGCGGCCGCAACCGCAGCGGGGAATGGTGCGGCGGAGGGGGCGACGACGAGTCCTCGAGCCGGGCCGCGATCTCGAGCTGGACGAGGTCGGTGAAGGCCGGGCCGATACAGCTGACCCCGAACGGTCGCCCTGCTGCCATCCCGGCCGGGACGGCGACGGCGCACATGTCGAGCAGATTGAGGAACGTCGTGAAATGACCCAGCCCGGCGTTCACCCCGACCGGGTCGGCGGCGACCTCGGCCAACGTCGGGTGGCGCGTGGTCGTCGGTAGGAGCAAGGTGTCGGCGTCCACGCGGTCCCACTCGGCCTGGGCCTCGACCGCCAGCTGGGCCAACGTTTCCTGATCGGCCGCCAGCTCCACGGCGCGGATGCCCGCGGCGGTGCCGATGATGCGGCCGACGATCGCGTCCACCTCGTGTGGGTGCGTCTCGACGAAGCGGCCCACCGCGGCGTACCGCTCGGCTACGAACGCGCCATCGTAGAGGAGGCCGCCGGCGCGCAGGAAGGGACCGAGATCGAGCGGACGGAGGACGCAGCCCGCTTCCACGAGCCTCGCTGTGGCGGCGCCGTACGCGTCCAGCCAATCCGTCGCCAGCACTCCGAGCACCTCGTCGCCGGGTACCGCGACCACCGCGGGTCTCCGGGGCGCGAGCGGCAGGTCGGACGGGAACGAGCGACGTCCCGGCGCCGCGCCGTGCGGACCCGTCAGCGCAGCCATCGCTTCCTCGCAACCGGCCACGTCGCGAGCGAAGACCGTCACGCAGTCGAAGGACCGACAGGCCGGCACGACCCCGACGGTCGAGACGAGACCCACGGTCGCCTTGAACCCCACGACGCCGTTCAGGGCGGCGGGCACCCGGCCCGACCCGGCGGTGTCGGTACCCAAGGCAAGGTCGACCTCGCCCAGCGCGACGGCCACGGCTGAGCCACTGCTGCTCCCGCCCGCGATCAGGTCGGGGTCCGAGGCACTGCGGACCGCGCCGTAGGGGCTGCGTGTCCCCACCAACCCGGTGGCGAACTGGTCCATGTTCGTCTTCCCGATGCACAGCGCCCCCGACTCCAGCAAGGCCCGAACCGCGGGCGCGTCGTGCACGGGCAGGTAGGAGAAGGCCGGGCAGCCCGCCGTGGTCGGAAGTCCCGCCACGTCGACGTTGTCCTTGACGGCGAACGTCAGCCCGGCAAGCGGGAGGTCCGCCGCCGAGCGCACCTTCGCGTCGATCCG
Source organism: Acidimicrobiales bacterium (assembly GCA_035551835.1). GTDB lineage: Bacteria > Actinomycetota > Acidimicrobiia > Acidimicrobiales > RAAP-2 > Bog-473. The sequence continues at coordinate 29,983 of DASZMN010000072.1, forward strand.
GTCCGCCGCCACGAAGATGTCTGTCGGGTCGAAGCGGCTGATCCACGCCTCGGGGCGCGGGGAAGCTTCGATCGCAGCCAGAGCGCGCTCCGCCGCCTGCCGCGCGCTCGTCATGCGGCCCCACGCGTCACGCTGACTCCAAGACGACGAGCGGCGCACCGGCGGCCACCTGCGTGCCCGGCGTCACGAAGACCTCGACGACCGCGCCGTTGCAGGGCGAGACCACCGCGGTCTCCGTCTTCATCGCCTCAATGATCACCATGGCCTGGCCGGCGACCACCTGGTCCCCCGGCTGCACGCTGACCTTCCACACGTTTGACGTCATCGGGGCAGTGACAAGCGTGCCGTTGGCCGGGACCGCGACGCTCGGCAAATCCGGCGGGTCCAGCGCAGGCTCGTTACGGGGCTCGAATTCGCCGGCGGCCGCCCAGGCGGCGCGCTCGGCTGCGAACGCGGCCGCCTGACGCTCCTTGAAGACCGCGATGCTCGGTGCCTCCTGGCGCAGCATGTCCTCGTACTCGTGCAACCGGAACGTGCCGGGCTCGGTGCGCACCGGAAACCGCCCCCCGGCAAAGTCGGCGCGCGCGTCGAGCAGCTCGTCCGCCGTCACCGGGTACCAGTGGATGCGGTCGAAGAACCGCAACAGCCAGGGGACGCCGGGTTCGAACGGGTGATGCTGACGATGGCTGTTCCAGATCTGCAGTGTCCGCCCGACGAGCTGGTAGCCACCCGGGCTCTCCATGCCATAGATGCATAGGTAGGCCCCGCCGATCCCGACTGAGCTGTCCGCCGTCCAGGTCCGAGCAGGGTTGTACTTCGTCGTGACCAGGCGGTGGCGTGGGTCGATGGGTGTCGCCAACGGCGCGCCCAGGTACACGTCGCCAAGACCGAGTACGAGGTAGGTGGCGTCGAACACGGTGCGGCGGACGTCCTCTACGTCGTCGAGCCCGTTGATGCGCCGGATGAACTCGATGTTCCACGGGCACCACGGCGCGTCCTCCCGGACGCCCGCCGCGTAGCGGGCTGTGGCCTCGTGCGTCACCGGGTCGTCCCAGGACAGCGGGAGGTGGATGGCTCGGCTCGCCACCTCCAGTTCCTCGGAGCTCGGCAAAGTCTCCTCGAGCGCGCCCACCGCGTCGAGCATGTGCCGGAGCGACGTGGCGCGCGGGTCGAAGTGCACCTGCAAGGTGCGCACGCCCGGCGTCAGATCGACGATGCCCTCGAGACCGGCCGCGACGATCTGATCCGCCAGCACGTGGACCCGGGCCCGCATAGATAGGTCGAGTTCCATCGCGCCGTATTCGACCAGCAGGTTGTCGTCCCCATTGGCCCGGTAGGTGACCGCGGGTGTTGCCCCGGCTGGCCGCCGGTCCAGGACGCCCGACAGGTCGGCGCCCTTGCCGTTGGCGGTGCACGTGAAGTTGGGCACGAAGCGGACGCGGTCGTCGGGCCGCAGCTGCCCGAGCTTCCAGCGTTCCGAGCTCAAGACCGTCGCCGGGCAGACGAATCCGCCGAGGCTCGGCCCGTCGGGTCCGAGCAGGATGGGGAGGTCGCCCGTGTAGTTCACCGCACCCACCGAGTACGGCGTGTCGTGGATGTTCGAGGGGTGGAGGCCGGCGTCGCCGCCGTCGTCCCGGGCCCAGCCCGGGCGCGGCCCGACGAGGCGCACGCCCGTCCGGGCCGAATTGAAATGCACCTCCCAGGCCGTTGCGTAGAGCGCGTCCAGGTCCGCCGCTAGGAAGAATTCGGGGGCGGCATGGGGTCCTGGTACGACGCCGAGCTCCCAGTCCTGCGTGAAGTGCGGCCGCTCTGGCCTGATCCCGGGCGCCCGCACCCCCACGGGTTCTCCAGTCGCATGCAGCACGTCGCCGGCCCTCAGCGTGCGGCCACCCAGGCCGCCGATGCCGCCCAGCGTGAAGGTCGCCGCGCTCCCGAGGTACTCGGGCAATTCGAGCGCGCCGGCCACGAGCACGTAGGCCCGGATGCCCGGAGGCCCGATCGACCCGACGTCGAGCGTGGAGCCAGCGGGCACCGTGACCGGCTCCCACATGGGCACGGCGACGCTGTCCACCTGCACCGCGGCAGGGGCGCCCGTCACGCAGACCACCGTGTCGACGGCGCAGTGCAGCGCCGGCCCGTCCAACGTCGCCTCCAAGCCGGCCGCACCCTCGGCGTTGCCCAGAGCGAGGTTGCCCCACCGGAACGACCAATCGTCCATTGGCCCCGAGGGCGGGACGCCGACGTCCCAGTAACCCTGCCGCCCGGGCCAGGCCTGCACTGTCGTCTGGGTGCCGGGCCGGACGACGTCGATCCGGTGCGAGTCGTACACCACGTCGAGCAGTGTCGCCGTGGTGTGGCGAGCCGACCGGAACTCCGCGTCCTGCAGAGCCTGCTCCACGAAGGCCAGAGAGGTCTCGATGCCGCCGATCGCGCTCTTGGCGAGCGCCGCCCCGAGCGCGTCGATGGCGCCGTCGCGATCCGGAGCGGTGGCGACGACCTTGGCCAACAAGGGGTCGTAGGCGGTTGAGATCTCCGTCCCCGCTTCGACCCAGCTGTCCACGCGCACCCCCGTCGGCCAATGGACGGACGTGATGAGTCCGGGGCTGGGCCGCCAGTCCCGTTCGGGGTCCTCGGCGTAGACCCGAGTCTCGATGGCCGCGCCAGCGGGCCTGGCCAGACGCGCCTCGTGCAGGGCACCGGGGTCGCCCGCGGCGACCCGCAGCATGATCTCGACCAGGTCGAGCCCGTACACCTGCTCGGTGACGGGGTGCTCCACCTGCAACCGAGTATTCACCTCGAGGAACATCGCCTCGGACCTCTCGACGTCATAGAGGAATTCGACGGTGCCGGCGGACCGGTACCAGACCGAGCGGCAGAGGTCGGCGCTGGTCCGCGCCAGCATCTCGCGCACCGCGTCGGGAAGGTTGGGTGCGGGGGCCTCCTCGACCACCTTCTGGTTCCGACGCTGGAGTGTGCAGTCGCGGTCGCCCAACACGACGATGTCGCCGCCGCCGTCCCCCATCACCTGCACCTCGACGTGGCGCGCCCGCCGCACTCGACGCTCGAGGAAGACGCCGTCGTCGCCGAAGTTCGACCCCGCCAGGCGCGCCACCCGAGCGAAGACCTCGCGCAGCTCGTCCGGCCCGTCGCACGGCGAGATACCGATACCGCCACCGCCGCCCGTCGCCTTGAGCATGACCGGGTAGCCGATGCGCTCGGCCTCCTCACACGCGTGGTCGACGCTGGAGAGCAGCCCCGACCCGGGCACCAGCGGCACACCAGCCGCCGCCGCGGCGGCCCGCGCCTCGTGCTTGACGCCGAAGAGCTCGATCTGCGCCGGGGTGGGGCCGACGAAGACGAGTCCCGCCGCCTCGACGGCCCGGGCGAAGGCCGCGTGCTCGGATAAGAAGCCGTAGCCGGGGTGCACGCCCCACGCTCCCGTGGCAAGGGCGGCCTCAATGACAGCGTCCCCTCGCAGATAGCTCTCCCGGGCCGGAGCCGTTCCCAGCCGCACGGCCCGGTCGGCGTTGCGCACGTGCAGGGAGTCACGATCCGCGTCGGAAAAGACCGCGATGGTCTCGAGACCCAGGCGCTTCGCCGTCGCCATGATCCGCGCCGCGATCTCGCCCCGGTTGGCCACCAACAACGGTCCGACCTCGAGGTTCATGGTGCCTGCACCACCACGCGCACAGGGGTCGGGTTGAAGCCGTTACACGGGTTGTTCACCTGTGGGCAGTTGGAGATCAGCGTCAACACGGCGACGTGGGACTGCAGGCGGAGCGTGCGGCCGGGTGCGGAGATCCCGTCGACGATGCCGAGCGTGCCGTCCTCCTCGACCGGCACGTTCATGTACCAGTTGATGTTGCTGACGAGGTCACGCTTACCAAGGCCCCAGCGGGCGCCCTCGACGAGGAAATTCTCGACGCACGCGTGCTGCGCCTTCGTGTGGTACCCGTAGCGAAGCGTGTTCGCCTCCTTCGAGCAGGCACCCCCGAGCGTGTCGTGGCGTCCCACCTCGTCGGCGGTGACGGTGAGCAGCGGCCGGCCTTCGTTCGAGCGCAGCTCGCTGCCGGTCGTCAAGAAGATGGAGCCCTGGCGCGCCACCGTATCGGGGGCGCTGTAGCGCTCGGCGGTGTCCGAGGCGACGTAGAACAGGCAGTCGACCGCCTGGTTGCCCTCGAGGTCGACGATCTCGAGGGTGCCCCCAGCGGGCACGATCCCGGACCACGGCGTCCGCGGCGCCACCACGTCGTCACTCACGGTGCGCATCATCTGGTCGCCCGGGCATCGCGATCGTCCGCGGTGTTGAAGTAGGCGCGCTCGCGCTCGGGACTCGAGGTCCACGTCGGGTCGGTCGGGTTGGTCGGCTCCCCGGACCACCCGGCGATGCCGAGCGTCGTGGCATGCCACCGATCGGCGGGGTCGATGGGGTGGGCGGTGTTGGCCAGGAGCACGATAAGGGGCAACTCGGCCTTCAGGTCGACAACGGCGGGTGCACCGGATCCTCCTTGCCACAGCAGCCGGCCGCTCGACGGCTCGACCCGGACGCCCTTGAAGAACGACAGGCTGGGCGGCACGTCGCGGGGGGAAAGCCCGTGCTTGGCGGCGCCGAGGAGGAAGAGCTCGCGCCCGGCGGGCGAGGGACCCTCGGGACTGCCGCTCCCATAGCGCTCCTCATTGTGCGCCCGCGAGGAGGTCCCACAGATCGAGTCGTGACGTCCCGAGGTGTCGCTCACGACCGTTGCCAGGACTCGTCCCTGGTCCGAGAGCAGTTGCTGGCCAACAGCGGTGTAGACCTGCCACTGCACCTTGACGGTGTCCGCCACGTTGAGACGCTCCCAGGGTTGGTCGCTCCGGAACAGGAGCAGGTGTGCGCAGGCATCCGCTTCGGGGTCACTCAGGCGGATCGTCGTCCCTGCGGCCACGGCCTTGTGGGCGTACCCGCCCGGTGCGACCGTCTCAACCCAGATGAGACGCGCCGCGTCCACGCCGTCCGGCACGGCGGTGGCCCGGCGGGCCGGGATGGTCGGCATGTGGGTCGCAGCGACTTCGGCCTGGGCGCGAGCATGGTCGCGTGCTCCCGACGTGGTGGCCGTCTGACCGCTCGTCGGGCTCGACATCCCTTTCCTCTCTGCCGAATACGGTCGGTCCGACTAGGATGATTATCTATCGCACGATAGAAATCCAGCCCATGACCCGCTCCTTCACGCGTCGTTAACACATGGCCATATCCAACGAGGCGATCCGACCGGTCGGCCGTCCGCGCGCGACGCCCGGCTACTCGTCCGAGGACGTTGCCGAAGAGATCCTGATGGCGGCCGCGGAGCTCTTCGCGGAGAACGGGTTCACCACCACGTCCACGCGCGCCATCGCCGACGCCGTGGGGCTCCGTCAGGCCTCGCTGTTCCATTACTTCGCGCGCAAGGAAGACATCCTCATCGAATTGCTGGACCGCACCGTGCGTCCGACGCTCGACGTCGTGCACCGCCTCAAGTTGGAAAAACATGCGCCTGAGCTGGCCTTATGGCACCTCATTCGGGTCGACACGGCCAACCTGTGCGAGCCACAGAACCTGGGCGCCCTCCAGTTGCTCCCAGAGGCGCGCGGCGACCAGTTCGAATTTTTCTGGCGCCGCCGCAATCAGCTCTTCCGCGTCTACGCGCGACTCATCGCGCGTGGCTATGACGCCGGCACCTTTCGCGAGGCGGATCCGCGCATGTCGGCCGAAGTCGTGTTCGGGTTGGTCGAAAGCGTCATCACGGCCAGCCACTCCTTCAGGCAAAGATCCACCACACCCGTGGTCATTGCGGACGCAGCATTGCGCATCTGCGGTGTGCCGCCCGGCCGCGCACGCGCGGTCGCGCGTGCAGCTCGCCTTCTCGAAGCGCGCTGACGCGCGTGTTCACCGTTCTGAAACGTTCTCGAACTCACCCGGAAACAGAAGGGGGTTTGAATCGACCTCGTTGACAGAGAGGCGACGGGGGGCGGCTCGCAGAAGGTGAGGAGGTGAGATGACGGACGCAGCGCCCATCTTCGTCGGCCGCCCCGTACTGCTCTCCATCGACATCCAGCGCGGGTACGCCCTGCCACCCGAGGAGTCGGGCATCGCAATCATGGATGGCCACGCCGGCCTGATCGCCAACGCGGAGCGCGTCGTCGCCGCCGCCAGGTTGGCGGCGATCCCCGTCGTCTTCTTCCAGGAGGCACACCGGCCCGACCTGGTCGACTTCGGGCGCGAGCTCGACGGCACCGAAGGGGTGCACTGCCTCGAAGGCGACGACGGGACGGAGCTGTGGCCGACGCTCGTACCGGGGCCGGGCGAGTACGGCATCGCGAAGCGGCGCTACTCCTGCTTCTTCGGCACCGACCTCGAGATCCTCCTCAAGGGTCTCGGCGCGTCGACCCTCGTACTGATCGGCGGCCTGACGGATGTGTGCATCCACTACACGTTCGCCGACGCCCACCAGCACGACTACCGGGTGCGCGTCGTCTCCGACTGCGTCATCGGCTCAACCGAGGCCCGGCACGAGGCTTCTCTCAGCGCCATGGAGTACCTCCAGCACGGTGCGCGTCGAACAACTTCCGAGGTGGTCGAGGCATTTGAGACCCACGGCAACACCAACGAACCGGCCAACGTCCACAAAGGAGCGGCATGATGCCAGGTCTCACGTCGTCGGCGCGCACCGCCCGACGCACCCTCGCCACCGCAGCGGTCCTTGCGCTTGCGGCGGCGCCAGCATGGGTGGCCTCGTCGCCTCCAGCCGGCGCGGCCTCGTACCCCACGAGTCACACGCTCAACCTGAGCTTCCTCCAAGACCCCGGCCAGCCGCCCGACCCCGACGTGTACTACGCGGGCGAGGGGCTGCTCCTGACGCGGAACATGTATGAGGGACTTCTGACCTATAAGGCAGACACCGCTCAGCGAGTGCTCGAGCCGGAGCTGGCCACCAGTTGGTCGGTGTCGAAAAATGGTCTCGTCTACAGCTTCCAGCTGCGCCACGGCGTGCTGTTCCATGACGGGACAGCCTTCACCTCGGCGGCCATCGCTCCTGACTTTGCCCGGCGTGCGGCCGTCAACGGGGGACCCGCCTACATGGTGTCCGATGTTGCCTCCGTGGCGACCCCGAATCCCTACCAGGCGGTCATCACCTTGAAGACGCCGAACTCGGCGTTCCTCGACTACTTGGCATCCCCATACGGCCCGGCGATGATGAGCCCGACCGCGCTGGCGGCAAATGCCGGGTCGGACAACGACCAGACATACCTCGAAACGCACGACGTCGGGACCGGCCCCTACACCCTGACCGATGCGAAGGTCGGCGTGATGTACCAGATGAAGGCATTCCCGCAGTACTGGGGGCCCAAGCCCTACTACACGACCATCAACCTTCCGGTCATCGACGACCTCGCCACCGAGGAGATCGAGTTCAACGACGGTCAGATCGCCGCCATCCTCCATGACATGACCACCTCGGTGATCGCCCAGTACAAGGCCAAGACCAACGTGTCGTCGTACTCGCTCCCGAGCCTCCAGTCCGACACCGCATACGTGAACGAGAACAAGGGCCTTATGAACTCGGCCGCCAACCGGCTGGCCGTGCTGGGGGCGATCAACGTGGCCTACTTGGTGGCCGGCATCTTTCCTGGCCGCGGCACGGTGGCCAAGCAGGCCGGTCCGACCGGGCTCATCCCCGAGCCCTACGGCAAACAGAACATCGCCTACGACCCAGCGAAGTTGAAGGACCTCGTCAAGCGACTACCGGCGTCTGAGCGTTCGTTCACTGTGGGCTACGACACCGGAGCGCCCGACGACCAGCTCCTCGCCGAGGACATCGGCGCCGAGCTGCAGGCCGACGGCCTGACCACCAAGGTCGTCGGGTACCAGACCTCCGAGATATTCGGCTGGGTGGGGAACGTCGCCGCCTCGCAGGGTCCGGGGAGCCCCAACATGCTCATCGACTACTTCTGGCCCGACACGTACAACACCTATACCTGGACGCACATCAGTTTCGATCCCTCGGGGGGCTTGCAGTACGTCAATTGCGACAGCGTGCCTGACGAGACCAACCTCAACACTCAAGCGCTCCAGACGGGATCGCTCTCCACGTACAACAAGGTGATCGAGAACTCGGTGAAGAGCGGCTGCTGGCTCAACATCGTCGACAAAGACGACGCGATGGTCGCCCAGCCGTGGCTGAAGGGCATCCCCCAGGCGCACGTCGTGACCGACCCCGAGATGCTGCACCTCGCCAAGCTCCACCCAGGATGAAAAACCCCCACGAACACACGAGACAGGAGACCCGAACCACACGCCACACGAGCGCGACAGACAGTTTCAACTGCAGCACCTAGGGTTCCGCGCCCGCCGGGGCGGTCTGGACCGAGAGATGAACAGGTTGCAGCCGCAGCCTGACGCGGAGGGATAAAAGCCCGGGAGGTTTCGGCCAACCGGGCTCTCCCTTTTTTGGTACGGGAGAGACACCTATGCAGACGATTTTCGAGATCGACGAGCACCACGCCGAGCTGGCGAGCAGCCTGGCAGCGCAGGGCGTGGAGTATGTGTTCGCGTCGTTCGTCGACATTGCCGGGCGGGCCAAGTCCAAGTGCGTGCCGATCGGGCACCTGCCCGACCTCCTCGCCGGGCACGAGCGGTACACGCCTCGAGGCTTGGGCAACCTCGGGCAAATGACACCGACCGAGGACGAGTGTGTCACCGTGCCCGACGCAAGCACGCTGTGCATCCTGCCCTTTGACCGGCGTTTCGCCCACATGGCCGCTGACCTCCACTACGGCGGCACGGAGCCGTTCGCCCACTGCACTCGTTCGATCCTGAAGAAACAGCTCGACCGTGCCAGGGCGTCGGGCTACGAGTTCCAGCTGGGCATCGAGCCGGAGTTCTATGTCGTCAAGCCCTTCGCCGGGGACCGGCCGGCTCCCCCAGACGGCTACCTCGTCCCGTCGAAGCCTTCCGGGCGGCTGCGCCCGACCGCCGGCTACGACGTAGAAGCCACTTTGGACGTGATGGATTTCCTCGACCCGATGGTGCGAGCCATGCACGATTGCGGTTTCGGTGCATTCAGCTTCGACCACGAGGGTGGGGACGGGCAGGTCGAGTTCGACTTCGAGTTTGCGCCGGCGCTCGTCACGGCCGATCGGGTGACCCTGCTGCGACTGATGGCCAAGCAGATCGCCAAGCAGATCGGGCTCATGGTGACCTTCATGCCCAAGCCCTACACGGAAGCATGGGGCTCGGGCGCCCACTTCAACATGAGCCTCACTGACCTCGAGGAAGGGCAGAACCTCTTCCGGGACCCGGAGGACACCCGCGGGCGCGGCTGGAGCAAGACCGCCTACGGCTTCGTTGCCGGCATCATGCGCCACGCGCCGGCGCTGGCCGCCATCTGCACGCCGACCGTGAACTCGTACAAGCGGCTCCAACCTCGTCTCTCCGACGGCACGGTGTCATGGGCCCCGACCTGGGCCGCCTACGGCGACAACAACCGGTCCTGCCTCCTGCGACTGCCCAGGAACCGTCCGGCCATCGAGAACCGCGGCGTGGACTCGGCCGCCAACCCTTATCTGGCAGCCGCCTTCCTCGTGGCGGCCGGGCTTGAGGGAGTCGCCCAGGGTCTGGACCCGGGGAATCCGGTCGAGGACCTGACCTACGACTGGTCTCGAACAGGGCCTTCGGGCGGAGACGTCCAGGCGACGAAGCTGCCGCGCACGTTGCTCGAGGCGATTGAGGCGTTCGACGCGGACCCCCTCACCCACGAAGTCTTCCCCAAGGAGTTCGTGACGGCCTACGTCGATATGAAGGTCGCGGAGTGGGAGTCGTACCACACGCGCATCTCCGAGTGGGAGCGCGAAAACTACCTGACCATGTTCTGACCGATGACGACAAACGGGCACGACGGACCGGTGCGTTGGGAGGACCTCACGTGGCCGGAGATCGAAGCGCTGGTCCGGCGCCGCCCGGACGAGGTCGCCCTCTTGCCGGTGGGAGCCACCGAGCAGCACGGCCCTCACCTTCCGTCGGGCACCGACACCATCGTGGCCCGGGGGCTGTGCGACGCCGCTTCGTCGCGCACCGGCGCCCCCGTGCTCCCGGCGCTCGCACTCGGATGTAGCTACGGACACGGGACGCTGCTCCCGAGCACGATCTCGCTGACGCCCGAGCGACTGGCGGACGTCGTCGTCGACATGGTGTCCTGGCTCGCAAGCAGTGGCATCCGGCGCGTGCTCGCGGTCAATGGCCACTTCGGCAACCAGGCCTCTTTGTCGGTCGCCGGGGACCACCTGCGCCATGAGCGACCCGATCTGCGCTTCGGGGTCATCCACTGGTGGACACTCACGCCGGCCATCAGCGCGGAGACGCTGGCTGACGGCGGGGACGTGCACGCCAACCGCGCCGAGACGGCGCTGATGCTCGCCCTGGCGCCGCAGCACGTCCGCCTCGGCCAGCTCCACCAGGCCGACGACGAAGACCGCACTGCGGGACTCGTCTTCCGCTACACCGCGGCCGTCCTGTCGCGCAACGGGGTGACCGGGCGGCCGTCGGAGGCGACGCCCGAGCTCGGGCACAAGCTCCTCGACGAGGTGGTCGACGAGTTGTGCGCCGCCATCACCCGCGGCCGGACCGAGGAGCCACCGCTGCGCGGTGCCCCCGCGAGCGCGGCGATCGCGTGACGTCGCCCATGCTGGTCGGCATCTTGTGCGGACGGTCACCGGCTGATCGGTACTCGACCCACCGCGGCTACGTCTCTTCGGTGGCGGGCGTGGGTGCCGTGCCGGTCGTGTTGCCCGCCGGCCCGGACACCGATCCCCTCGCCCTGACCGCAGTGGTCGACCGCTGCGACGCACTCATCGCCACGGGAGGTGGCGATGTCGACCCCGACCTCTACGCCGGCACGGCGGCGCGGTCCCACGAGTCGTTGATGGACGTGGATCCCAGCCGCGACGTCGCCGAGATCGCGGCGGTCCAGCACGCGCTGGGTCTGGGCAAGCGGGTCCTCGGCGTGTGCCGCGGCGCGCAACTGCTCGCCGTCATCGGGGGCGGGACACTCATTTCCGACCTGGTGGAGAAGGGCATCGACGGCCACTGGCAGGAGGAGCGCCAGTACGAGGCGGTGCACGGGGTCCGCGCCGAGCCGGGCTCCGTGGCGGCGGGGCTCCTCGCCAGGGTCGCACGGGTCAACTCCATCCACCACCAAGCGATCGCGGACCCGGGCCAAGTACTGCGGGCGACGGCCTGGAGCGACGACGGCGTGATCGAGGCCGTCGAGTCTCCGGGGCTCCTCGGCGTGCAGTGGCATCCCGAACGTCTCTCGGCCGTCGACCCGCGTCACCTGGCGCCGTTCGCGTGGCTGGTGGGCCGGTGACCCTCTCGCACGCCGCAGCCATCGGATCCAAGGCGCCTGGACCGCACGAGCAAACCGAGCGCGGCACGACGCGTGAGCCGGTCGCCGCCGTGTCGGATCTGCACGTCAATTTCGTCCGCGGGGGCAACGACGTCCACGCCCTGCGCGGGGTGACGCTCGACGTCGGCCCCGGCGAGATCGTCGGGATCGTCGGCGAGTCCGGGTCCGGTAAGTCCGTGCTCGCCCTCACCATGCTCGGCCTATTGCCGGCGCGTCCGAGCCCGACCGTCACCGGCTCCGTGCGCGTCTGCGGCACCGACATGGTGACGGCAACGGCGGAGGAGGCGCGCCTGGTGCGCCGCCAGCACCTCGGCGCAGTGTTCCAGGACCCGATGACGTCGCTCAACCCGACCATGCGCGTCGGCCGCCAGATCCAGGAGGCGGCCGGCTCGGCCGAGGAAGCGCTGCGGCTGCTCGATGCCGTCGGCGTGCCTGAGGCCAAGCGCCGCCTGCGGGCCTACCCCCACGAGCTCTCCGGTGGCCTCCGCCAGCGCGTCATGATCGCCATGGCGGTGGCGGGGTCACCCTCTCTCGTCATCGCGGATGAACCCACCACCGCGCTCGACGTGACCGTCCAGGCGCAGATCCTCGAACTCATCGCCTCCCTGCGCGACGAGGTCGGCACGAGCTTCATCCTGGTCACCCACGATCTCGGCGTCGCAGCGCAGATCTCGGACCGCATCGCCGTGCTCTACGGCTCGCGTCTGGCGGAGGTGGGGCAGGCGGCCGGAGTGCTCTCCGCACCCGTCCACCCCTACACGTCGGGCCTGCTGCGGTCTCGCCTCGTGGTCGGCTGCGACCGCAGCCGCCCGATCGTCACGCTCCGCGGCGAACCACCCGATCCGCGGGCGCACCCGCCGGGCTGCCCGTTCGGCCCGCGTTGCGACCTGCACACCGATATCTGCGACGCCGCGCTCCCCGAGCTCGAGGTCGTCATGACCGCCGACGCGGTCCCGCGCCAGGTGGCCTGCGTCCGCTGGCAGGAGGCGCTTGGGGGCGCGATGGGGGTGGATCCGGCGGACCCCTGGCCCGAGATCGACCTCGGCGTCCAGGGCAGCGCGCCGCCTGGCGTGCTCGTGCACGACGTGTCGAAGTCCTTTCCCATCGGCAAGGGGTTCCGCCGCCAGCACCTGAAGGCGTTGCGCGGTGTCTCACTCGAGGTGAACAAGGGCGAGGCCGTGGCCCTGGTCGGCGAGAGCGGCTGCGGGAAGTCGACGCTGCTTCGCTCGATTGCCGGCCTGCAGCCAATCGACTCGGGCTCCATTGAGTTCGGGCGTGGCGCGCGGCCCCAGATGGTGTTCCAGGACGCCGGCGCTTCGCTTACACCCTGGCTGACGATCGGCGAGCTCGTCGGCGAGCGGCTGCGCTCGGAGGACCTGAGCCGATCGGAGCGCGCCGAGCGAGTACGCGCCGCCTTGACCGAGGTGGGCCTGCCGGCCGAGATGGCCACGGCCAAGCCCTCGCAGCTCTCGGGCGGCCAGCGCCAGCGCGCTGCGCTGGCCCGCGCCACCGTGGTCCCGCCCGACGTGCTGCTCTGCGACGAGCCGACCAGCGCCCTCGATGTCTCCCTCGCAGCGACGGTGCTCAACCTCATCGGGCAGTTGCGGCGCGACCTCGGCGTCGCGGTGCTCTTCGTGACCCACGACCTCGCGGCGGCGCGGGTGGTGGCCGACCGCATCGCCGTGATGTACCTGGGGCGCATCGTCGAGTGCGGGCCCTCGGACGAGATCTGCACGTACCCGGCGCACCCGTACACCGAGTCACTCCTGAACGCCGTGCCCGACCTCGCCCGAACCACCGTCCGTCTCGGGGGCGAGCCGGCGAGCCCGCTCGACCCCCCGTCGGGATGTGAGTTCCACCCGCGCTGCCCCAAGGCCGAGCCTGCGTGCGCGTCCGTCGACGCACCGCTGACGTCGTGGGGGACATCGAGCCGCGAGGTGGCGTGCCCGGTCTTCCTGCGCACGGTGGGTGGCCGCTGATGGCGGTCGCCGAGGCCTACGTTCCCGGTCGGGCGGGCCGCCGCGGCCTGAAGTCGATCGGCGGCGCGTCCAAGGTGTTCACGGGTGCCACCAAGGTGGACAAGGCGGGCATCATCTTGCTCGGGTTGCTGGTCGTCCTGGCGGTGTTCGCACCTCTGATCGCGCCCTACAACCCGATCGTCCCCTCCGGTGTCCCCTTCACCTCCCCCCTGCACGGGGGCCACCTGATGGGCACGGACGAGGTCGGCTACGACATCTTCAGTCGGGTCCTCTTCGGCCTGCGCACCAGCATGCTCGGCGTCCTCATCGTCGTGACGTCGGGGGTCGTCATCGGCGGCCTGATCGGGCTCGTGGCCGGCGTGGCCGGCGGGTGGGTGGACACGGTGCTGATGCGCTTCACCGACCTGTTCCTCGCGCTGCCCGGCCCGCTGCTCGCCATCGCGATCGCCGCCTCGCTCGGCCCGAGTTACGCCCATGTGCTCGTGGCCGTGGCGATCGTCTGGTGGCCCTTCTACGCGAGGATCATGCGCGGGGAGGTGCGCGCCTGGGCCGCCCGTCCCCATTTGGAGGCGGCGGCCCTGGCCGGCGCCGGGCCCGTCCGCCGCGGGCTCCGCCACTTGCTGCCCGGCGCGGTGCCCGCGATCGTCGTCACCGCGAGCCTCGACGTGGGCAACCTGGTCGTGACGCTGGCGGCGTTGTCCTTCCTCGGGCTGGGCGCGCCCGCGCCGTCCCCGGAGCTCGGAGCCATGGCCGCGCGCGGCCTGCAGTTCCTGCTCCAGCAGTGGTGGATCCCGGTGATGCCCGGGATCGCCGTTGCCCTCCTCGCACTCGGCGCCAACCTCACGGGTGACGCCGTGGCCGACGCAACCGGGCAAGGCGTATGACCGGCCTGCCGAGGTTCGTGCTCAAGCGCATCGGCGCCCTGCTGATCATCATCGTCATCCTCACGGCGATCATCTTCTTACTGCAGAAGCTGAGCGGCACCAACCCAGTGCACGCCTACCTCGGCGCCAACGCGTCCAAAGCGGCCATCGCCAAGGAGTCGGCCGTCCTCGGGTACAACAAGCCCGTACTCAACCAGTATTTCCACTACCTTGGGAACCTCTTCCACGGCAACCTGGAGAACTCGCTCCGTACGCGCCGCCCGGTCTCGACCGACCTCGCCGCCTACCTGCCGGCCACGATTGAGTTGACGATCGCCGCCCTCGGCATCGCCCTCGTGCTCGGCACCGCGCTCGGCCTGGCGTCCGCGGGTCGTTGGCGCGGGGCCAGCGTCATGCGGGTGGCGATGATCGCCGGTGCCTCGGTCCCCTCCTTCCTCCTCGCCCTCCTCGGCGTGCTCATACTCAACGGTGACTTGCATCTGCTGCCGGCGAGCGGTGACACCGGCGTGGCCAACCCGCCGACGGGCCCGACCGGGATGATCATCCCCGATGCCCTGCTGCACCTGCAGTTCAACACCGCGTGGGACGGCTTCGAACACCTGATCCTGCCCGCGCTCTGCGTGGCCATCGGCCCGGCGGTTTCCATCGGACGCGTGTTGCGTGGCTCGCTGCACGCATCCATGCGGTCGGACTTCGTCCGCACGGCCCGTGCCAAAGGCATCACCGAGAGGCTCGTCCTGTTCCGTCACGCGTTGCGCAACTCTCTGTCCGCCGCGCTCTCCATGACCGGACTCCAGGTGGGCCTCATGTTCGCCGGCGTTGTGGTCGTCGAGACGGTCTTCGCCTGGCCAGGCATAGGGCTCTACACCGAGCAGAGCATCCCGACCGCGGACTTCCCCGCCATCGCCGGCGTCACGCTCGTGCTCGGCGTCCTCTACGTCGTCATCAACGCGCTGGTGGACGTCCTCCAGGCAGTGGTCGATCCGCGGGTCGCGCTCGAATGAGGACGGGCCGCCGAGAACACGCCGAACAACACGTACAAAAAGGAGAACGCCGTGACGGAAAGGCCCCCAGGGCCGATCAGCCTGAACCGCTACGAACTCGAACTCGCATGGCAGGGCATTCCCACATTTATGAAGCTCCCGGTCTGCCTGACACCCGAAGACCTCAGGGCGGGCAAGGTCGACGTGGCGGTCGGCGGCGCGCCATGGGACGGCACCGCCGTGACGCGGGCCGGCACCCATATGGGCCCCCAGGCCATCCGGACCTGCGACCACCTGCCGTCTCCTCCCTACGCCCGCCCCCACCTGCACGTACGGGTCGACCCGTTCGAGCACCTGACCGTGTGCGACTACGGCGACGCCGAGATCATCATCGGGAGCACTGACCGCACCTTCGAGAACATCCGCACCTTCGTGGCCGAGATCCTCGGGGGCGGCGCCATGCCCGTCATCCTGGGCGGCGATCACGGCATCACGTGGCCGGCCGCCACCGCAGTGGCGGACGTCTATGGGTACGGGAAGATCGGCATTGTCCACTTTGACGCCCACGCCGACACCGCCCCCGACATGCAGGGCGTCCTGGCGGGCCACGGCACGCCCATGCGCCGCCTGATCGAGAGCGGCGCGGTGCTAGGCCGCAACTTCGTCCAGGTCGGGTTGCGCGGCTACTGGCCGACACCCGACATCGTGGCCTGGATGGAGGAGCAGGAGATGCACTCGCACTTCATGGCCGAGGTCCAGCGGCACGGCTTCGACACCGTGCTGGAGCGGGCCATCAACGAGGCCCTCTCGGGCAGCGCGGATCACCTCTACATCTCGGTCGACGTCGACGCGGTCGACCCGGCCCACGCGCCCGGGACCGGCTCGCCCGAGCCGGGTGGCCTCACCAGCGCCGAGGTGCTCCGCGCCGTGCGGCGGATGTGCGCCGAGGTCGGCATGGTGGCGATGGACGTGGTCGAGGTCAGCCCTCCCTACGACTCGGGCAACAACATCACCGCGCTCTTCGCGCACCGCTGCGTCCTCGAGGCTCTGACGGGGACGGCCATGCGTCGGCTCGGCCTGACCACGCCCGACTACCTCGACGAGACCGCTGCGGGCGGGGCCGAGGGCAGCGAATGAGCATGGTCGACGGCTCGCTCTTGGCCACTGGCAACTCCGACGCAGCCGGCGCATCGTCGCTTGCCGCGCTCTACACGGACCCGGGGGTGCTGGCCGCAGAGCGGGCCCGCCTCTTGACGCGCAGCTGGGCTCTGGTGGCGTCGGATGAGGAGGTCGCCGGGCCCGGCTCCTACGTCACGGCATTCGTGGGCGGCATCCCCGTCGCCGTCGTGCGCGGCCACGACGGGGTGCTGCGCGCCTTTCACAACGTGTGCCGCCACCGCGGCATCACGCTGCTCGAGGGGACCGGGACGGTGGGGCGGTTCATGACCTGCCCGTACCACCAGTGGAGCTACGCCTCCACCGGGGAGCTCGCCCGCGTGCCCCAGGCCGACGACCAGTTCCCCTCGCTCGAGCTGTGCGACCTCGGTCTCGTCGAAGCGCAGGTGGCTGTGTGGTGCGGGATGGTCTTCGTCAACCCCTGGGCCGAGTCGCCCCCGCTGGCCGAGGAGATGTCCGGTCTCGACCTCCGGTTCGAGCGGTTCCTGGCCGGTCCCCTCCGACAGGTGGCCGTGGTCCAGTACGAGGCGGCGTGCAACTGGAAGCTGCTGGTGGAGAATCACATCGACGTCTACCACCTGTGGTACCTCCACGCCAAGACGCTCGCCGCGTACGACCATCGGGCGTTCAGCTGGGAGTCGCTCGGCGACAACTGGTGGAGTCTCGAGCCCCTCAAGGCGCCGTCGGGAAGGGCGGCGGACTGGGTTCCCCCCGACATGCGCGGGACGATCGGGGCATATCTGTTGTTCCCCAACCTCATGCTGGTGACGACCGACGACTACTTCGCCTCCTACGACGCCGTTCCGGTTGCGCCGGACCGCACGCGGCTCACGTTGCGGGTGCGGGCGCCGGCCGACGCCGACGCCGACGCGCTCGTGACGTCGATCCGCTCGTTCATGGCCGAGGACGTTGCGGCGTGCGAGCGCATGCAACAGGGCACCGCGTCACCGTGGTTCGGCGTGGCTGCCCTGGCCACGACGCACGAGGAGCCGATCCGTCGATTCCACGCCGCCCTCGGGCGGCGGCTGGCCCAGTGAGCGGCGAGCCTGAGCGGCCGGCGGAGTTGGCCGACATCCAGGGCTCGTGGCGCCGCGACGGGCGCCGGCTGCACGACGGGCCCTGGGACGAGATCAGCGACGTCCTGTGGCTCCAGGTCGGCGTGCACTTTTGCGACCTGCGCACGGCGTACGCCGGCACCGTGCCGTCCCACGGCCTCGATCTCGCCCAGGCCTTCAGCGGGACTATCGACGTCGCCCACGGGGACATCACCTTCCACCACGATCTCGACTCCTTGGACCGCGATCCCGCGCACCCCGACGTGAGCACCGTCCACCGCGTGGCCGAGGCCATGTACGAACGGGGGCCGGGGTTCGAGGAGCGCTGGGTCCTGGCGTCGCTGCCCGACGACGACGGCGCCGTCGCCGAGCTGCCCGCGGCGGACGGGGGGGCGCTCGCTCGCATCGTGCGGGTCGGCGCGCTGGCGCTGGCGGTCTGGGGCGGGCGCACTCCCGGCGGCGCACGGTACACCGCACCCCACGGGTGGGCACCTGAGCCCGCGACGCCGGGCGAACGCGGCGTCGCCGACGCCGACGAGGCGGTCCACGCCCTCGCCTTCGGCGGCCCGCTCCCGGGGAGCTGGCAGTCGGTCACCACGATGCCGTCGTGAGCGCGGACGGCGTGCGTCGGGTCGTACTGCTGACGCTCGGGTGGGAGGACCTGCCCAAGTCGGTCTCGGTGCACGGCGCGCCGCCCACCGAGCGGTTGCGCGAGCCCGTGCCCGGCGTCCTTCTCCAGTGCGACGGGGGCTGGCTGCTGCTCGACACGGGCTTCAACCCGGCGCTCATCCGGGATCCCGCCCTCAAGCGCCGCTTCCACGGGGACCCGGGCTTCCGGCCGGTGCTGCCCGGGCCGGGCGAGCCGCTCGAGGAGGCCCTGGCGGGCGCGGGCATCGCGCTCGAGCAGATCTACGCCGTCGGCCTCAGCCACCTGCACAACGACCACGCCGGCGGGTTGCGCCATTTCTCGGGCCGGGTGCCGGTGCACGCGCAGAAAGCCGAGTTGGACTACGGCCTCGCCAACCACCCCGACCCCGAGCACCACGCCATGTTCCGTATCGACTACGACGACCCCGCCATCGACTGGCGCCTGGCCGAAGGCGACGGCGAGATCGCCCCGGGTGTGACCGCGGTCCTCACGGCGGGCCACACCCCCGGGCACCAGAGCTTCATCGTGGACCTCGACGAGTCGGTGGGCGGCGGTGGTCTGGTCTTCGCGTTTGACGCGGCGGACCTGACCGAGAACATCGAGCACGAGCTCCCGATCGGGGGTCGGGTCGGGGTGCCGCCCGAGGCCACGATCGAGCCGATCCGCCGCCTCAAGCGCCTGGCTGCGACCCGGGGCTACTCGCTCATTCCCGGCCACGATCCGGTGGTGTGGCCCCGCCTCACCCGCGAGCTGGCCGAGCGTTTCGCCACCACCGGTTAGCGCAACGCCATCGCCGCCAACGCCGCGTACCCCTGGGCGCCGCGGCGCAGCGACTTGAGGCTCACGTGCTCGTCGACCTGGTGCGCCATCGACTCGACCCCCACGCCGAAGCCGATCGTGGGGATGCCGCACACGCCAGCGCTGTACGACCCGTTCGTGCAAAAGGAGTAGTGCGTGGGTGTGGGGTCGAGGCCGACCGTGCCCAGCGCGCCCGTGGCAGCGCGGACCAGCGCCGAGTCCTCCGGCGTCCACCAGGCCGCCGCGTACTCGGGCAGCGAAAAGGTCCGGCCCGTCCACGTCGCGAACGTCGCCTCCACCAGCTTCACCTCGAGTCCGGGCTGCTCGGGCCAGCCGGCCCAGGCGCGCCGCGCGGCGTCGACGAGGAGTGCGACGACCGACTCCTCGGTTTCGCCAGGGATGAACCGACAGTCGAAGCGCGCCACCGCGGAGCCGGGAATGGTCGAGACCGAGGGGTAGGGATCGGAGTGCACGTCGATGCAGTTGAGGTCCCGCGCCCCGAGCTGGGGGTGGGCGGGGTGCGTAATCCGAGCTGCCTCGTCGATCAGAGCCGCCACGGCCAGAGCCGCGTTGAGCCCGTAGCCCGCGTGGCCCGCGTGACAGGCGCGGCCGGTCACCGTAACCTCCACCTTGGCCCGGCCGCGCTGGCCGATGCACAGCTGCGTGTCGTTGGGCTCGCTCGTCACGAAGGCATCCGGTCTCCAGGTGGCCACCGGCTCGGCGAGGGCGCCGCCCTCCATCTCCTCCTCGCACACGCTGGCCACCACGACGACGCGGCTCGCGGCCACCGGAGCCGCCACCGCCACGCCCCAGATGGCGGCGGCGATCGACGCCTTCTGGTCGCAGATGCCGAGGCCGTACAGCATCCCGTCGCGGACCATGCCGCCGAAGGGATCGACGCTCCAGCGTTCGGCGGAGTGCAACGGTATCGAGTCGATGTGGCCGTCGATCATGAGCGTCGGGCGGTCGGCGGGTCCCAGCACACCGACTGCGTTCCCGCTGTCGTCGACCCCGACCTCGTCGAAGCCGGCCGCCTGCATGGCGCCGGTCACGAGCGCGACCGCCTCACCCTCGGTTCCCGACACGCTGCTCGTTTGCGCCAGCGCGACAGCCAGAGCGCAGAGCGCGTCGTCGTCGACCGGGAATTGCGTCGTCACCGCGCCACACCGATGAGGCGCGCACTGCGCGACAGCGCGCCGGGTGAGAGGAAGCGCCCGATCGGCTCGCCGGCCAGCGCGCCGTCTTCGTACACGACTTCGCCGCGCACCAGGGTCGCTTGCACCACGCCAGACAGCACCCGACCGCTGAAGGGCGAGCGCCGGTGGCGCGTCTGGAGCGTGTCCGGGCCCACGGTCCACGTCGCCGCCAGATCGACCAGCGCCACGTCGGCGTCCGAGCCGACGGCGAGCGCACCCTTGCCGGTGAGCGCGCACAGCCGGGCCGCGGCAGTGCGCAGACGGTCAAGGACCGCGAGCGGGAGGTCCAAGGTGAGGAGCACCGACAGCGTCGTCTGCACTCCCGACACGCCGGCGAACGGCGCGTCGCCCTCCTTCTCTTCGGGCGGGCACGGCGAGTGGTCGGACGCGATCGTGTCGATGCTGCCGTCGAGGACGGCACGCACCATGCGAAGGCGATTGCTCTCGTCGCGGACAGGAGGGCAGCACTGCGCGTCGGGCCCGATCCGATCGGCGGCTTGGTCGTCGAGGGCAAGGTAGTGCGGGCAGGTCTCGATCGTGGTTCCCGGCCAGCGCATCGACTCCTCGACCGCCTCGCTCGAGGAACAGTGGACGACGTGCAGGCGCGCTCCGTGGCGGACGGCGGCCGCCCCGGCCGTCGCGACGGCGGCGACCTCGGAAGCCATGGGACGGTCACGCCCACCCCGCTCGAAGAGGACCGGGTCCTCGCAGTGCACGGCGACTGGGACATCCGCCGCGGCGGCGGCGCGCATGCCGCGGTCGAGGGCCTCGGGCGTGCAGGCTGGGAACTCGGGCCACCCGCTGTCACAGAGAAAGGCCTTGAGCCCCACGACCCCGGCGTCGAGGAGCGAGTTCAACGCCCCGAGATTGCGCGGGACGAGCCCACCCCACAGCGCGAAGTCGACCACGGACACTCCCGTCGCGCTGGCGCGCTTGTCGCGCACGGCGGCGGCCGTCAGGGTCGGGGGGTGCGAGTCGATCGGCATGTCGACGACCGTCGTGACCCCGCCGGCGGCCGCAGCCAGGCTCCCGGTGGCCCAGCCTTCCCACTCGTCGCGCCCCGGTGCGTCGAAGTGCACGTGGGCGTCGACCGCGCCGGGGAGCACGTCCAAGCCGTCGGCATCGACCGACCGCCGGGCCGGGCCACCCCGGCCAGCCTCGGTGAGCGCGACGATCACGCCGCGGTCGACGACCACGTCGCGCGGCACGCCGCGCACCCTGCCCGCACGCACCACCAGATCGGCCGTCACCAGGTTCTCCCGGATTCCATGTCCCGCGTACAGTCTTGGGCTTCGAGGTTTCTGCCGGATCTCGCCCGTGTAATTGCTCTGTGAATTCGGCACTGCTCGCGCTTCGGCGGCAACGCCTCGGTGCGAGGATGCCCCCATGAGCGATCCCCGGGTGGTGGACGTCCACGTCCATCTCTTCGAGCAGCCGGACGACCCGGTGCGCGACGGGTACGAGATCTGGGAGTACGGGTCGCACGACGGCGTCGAGTTCGGCACCCGGCGCGGCACGCCCGAAGATCTCGTCGCGGCGCTGGGGCGCGGCGAGCCGGTCGCGCACTCGGTGTTGCTTGGCATGTTCTGCCCGCAGCCCGCCGCCACCGGCGAGGCGGACCGCCTGCGCGACTACAACGGCTGGGTGCTCGAGACGGCGGCCACCTCGCCGCATCTCACTCCGTTCGTCGCCGCCGACCCCGGCGCGCTCGGGGGCCGGGCGGGCGCGGCGCACCTGCGCTGGGCGGCGGAGCGGGGCGCCAAGGGAATCAAGCTCCACCCGCCGATGCAGTCGTTCGCGCCGGACGACCCCCGTCTCGACGCGATCTATGAAACGTGCCTCGAGCTCGGCCTCAGCGTGTTGGCGCATTCGGGCTCGACCCGGCACGGTCCGGCCGCTGACCCCTTCGCCTTCAGCGCCGTCCTCGAGGCGCACCCGGGGCTCCATCTGGTGCTGGCCCACCTGGGCGGCGCGAGCTGGCGGCAGGTGACCCCCTTCGCTGCGGCCTACCCGTCCGTGTCGTTCGACCTCTGCGAGATCATCGCCTGGACCGGAGCGCCGCACGCACCGACGGCCGACGAGCTCGGCGTCCTCATCCGGAACGTCGGGCCCGAACGGGTGCTGTTCGGTACGGATTTCCCCTGGTACGAGCTGGACCGCACGATCGAGCACCTCATGTCGCTCCCGCACCTCTCCGACGAGGAGCGGCTCGGGATCCTCGGCGAGAACGCCATCAGCCGCATCGGCCTCGACCTGTCCTGAGATCGGGCGCCAGGGGGCGGTTGGTAGCGTCGCCGGCGATGACAGAGCGTGAGGTGCGACCCGCTGTCGGCAGCACGTCGGACGGCGTCTCGCTCTACGACGGCCTCCTCACGACGCGGGCCATCCGCCGCTACGCCGACGAGAAGGTCCCCGACGAGGTCCTGCGCGACATCCTCTTCGCCGCCACCCGGGCCCCGAGCGGGTCGAACCGCCAGCCATTCCGCTTCATCGTGCTGACCGACGGTCTGGTCGCCGCCGAGGCCAAGCGGATGATCGGGGTTGGCGCCCGCCGGTTCTGGGACGCCAAGCGGGCCGAGGACGGTTACGACAAGGGGTCGGGCACCCAGGCCGACTCGCCCAAGTCACGACTGGCCCGCGTCATGCAGCGCTACGTCGACGAGTACGAGTCGGTGCCCGTGCTCATCCTCGCCTGCTTCGAGCGCCACCGCGCCGAGGCCCACAGCAGCGACGGCGCCTCGGTCTACCCGGCCTGTCAGAACCTGCTGCTGGCCGCCCGGGCCCTGGGCTACGGGGGCGTGCTGACCGGGTTGCACTACATGGCCGACGGCGACCTGCGGAGGCTGTTGGGCCTCCCCGACCGCGTGGAGATCATGGCCACGATCACGCTCGGGCGGCCACTGGGGAGGCACGGTCCGGTGCGCCGACGCCCGCTCCCCGAGTTGGTGTTCGGTGAACAGTGGGGGCAGCCACCCGACTGGGCGGTCGACCCAACCGGCGTGCGCCACACCGCTGCCGGGCCACCGCGCCCCGAGCCCTCGGGCTGACCGGGCCCCACCCGCCAGCCAATACAGTTTGGGGGCGGCGCCACGCTCCGCACGCCAGACACGCAAGGCACGCCAGGCACGCCAGGGACCACGGAACGAGGATTGGGAAGGCTGACATGTCCACGCTCGACGCACCCGTCTTCGACGCCGACAACCACTACTACGAGGCGCTCGATGCGTTCACCCGCCATCTCGACCCCTCGCTCGGGCCGCGGGTGATCGAATGGGTCGAGATCGGTGGCCGGCGCTACCACTCGCTCGGCGGGCGGGTCAGCCGCGCCGTGACCAACCCGACGTTCAATCCGATCTCGCCGGCCGGCGCACTGTTCGACTACTTCCGCGGCAACCCCAACGGCGTGCCGATACACGAGCTGATGGGCACGCCCGAGCCGATCCGGCCCGAGTACCGCGACCGTGACGCCCGGCTGGCATCGATGGACACGCAAGGCCTGGCGCAGGTCTGGCTCTTCCCCACCTTGGGCATGCTCTACGAGGAGGCGCTCAAGGAGGACCCCGAGGCGGTGGTGCTCCTGTTCCGCGCCTTCAACCGCTGGCTGGCCGAGGACTGGGGCATGGCGTACCGGGACCGCATCTTCGCCTCCCCCTACGTCACCCTGGCCAGCGTCGACGAGGCCGTGCGCGAGCTGGAGTGGGCCCTCGACCAGGACGCGCGCACCGTCGTGCTGCGTGCCGCTGCGCCGGTCACCGCGGCCGGCCCGCTCTCGCCGGCGGCCAACGAGTTCGACCCCTTCTGGGCGCGGGTCAACGAGTCGGGCATCACGGTCGTGGTGCACGCCGGGGACGCCGGCCTGTCCTCGAACGGCTACGCGCCCGAGGGGTTCTCGGCCTCGTTCAAGGGCGGGGGGCCGGCGCGGCCGAACATCAAGATGTTCGCCATCGAGCGGGCGGCGCACGACTGGCTGGCCACGCTCATCTTGGAGAAATTGTTCGACCGGTTCCCCAACGTGCGCATCGCCTCGGTCGAGAACGGCTCGGAGTTCCTCGCTCCCCTCTTCCGCAAAATGCGCACGACGGCGCGCCGCATGCCCGGCTACTTCGCCGAGGACCCGGTCGACACCTTCCGGCGCCACGTCTGGATCAACCCCTTCTGGGAGGACGACGTCGACGAGATCGTGGACCTGATGGGCGACGACCGCGTCATCTTCGGGTCGGACTGGCCCCACGTGGAGGGGCTGCCCGAGCCAACCGACTGGGTCACCGAGCTGCAGAAGCTCCCACCCGAGGCCGTGCGCAAGATCATGGGTGCCAACACGTCCGAGCTCAACGTCCGGAGGCCTGCATGACCGAGGTGGTGGACCGTAACGAGGTGGTGGGCGTGAACGAATCGGCGAACCCGCCGGTGGGGGCGCAGATCGACCCGCACGTCATTGTGATGTTCGGGGCGACGGGCGACCTGGCGGCGCGCAAGCTGCTTCCCGGCCTGCTCCACCTGTCGATGTCGGGCATGTTGCCCGACTACCGCATCGTCGGCAGCTCCACGCGCCAGATGACCGACGAGGAGTTCCGGCACCTGGCCCGCCTGGCGTGCGACCAGTACTTCACGGGCAAGATCTCTCTGCTCCAGTGGGCCAACTTCGAGAAGCGGCTCACCTTCGTGTCGACGTCCGCCGGGGCGCAGGCCCTGGCCGACCACGTGGGGGAGGCCGAGAAGTCCATCGGGAGCGACCAGGTGCGCCGGCTGCACTACCTGAGCATCCCCCCGGCGGCTGACCGCGACGTGATCCAGATGATCGCCGACGCCAAGCTCGTCGAGCGGTCCCGCGTCGTGATGGAGAAGCCGTTCGGCACCGACCTGGCTTCCGCGGTGGCGCTCAACGACATGCTCCACCAGTACTTCGACGAGGAGCAGATCTTCCGCATCGACCACTTCCTGGGCAAGGAGGCGGTCCAGAACATCTTGGCCTTCCGCTTCGCCAACGGCCTCTTCGAGCCCATCTGGAACCGCGATCACATCGACCACGTGCAGATCGACGTGCCCGAGACGCTCGGCGTCGACGACCGCGTCGGGTTCTACGAGGCGACGGGTGCGTTCAAGGACATGGTGGTGACACATCTCTTCCAGATCCTCGGGTTCATGGCCATGGAGCCGCCGACGGCCCTGGCGCCCGACCCCATCGGTGAGGAGAAGAACAAGGTGTTCCGCTCCATGCTCCCGCTCGACGTCACCCAGGTCGTGCGCGGTCAGTACGAGGGCTACCGCGACATCCCCGGCGTGGCGCCCGACTCCGACTGCGAGACGTTCGTGGCGCTGCGCTGCGAGATCGACAACTGGCGCTGGGCCGGTGTGCCCTTCTTTCTCCGCACGGGTAAGCAGATGGGGGGCGGCGAGCGCATCATCTCGATCGCGTTCCGCGAGCCACCCAAGTCGATGTTCTCCGAGAGCTCGGGCGTGGGCGCCCAGGGCCCCGACCACCTCACTTTCGATCTGGCCGACTCATCCAAGCTCTCGCTCTCGTTCTACGGCAAGCGGCCCGGCGCCGGCATGAGGCTCGAGAAGCTGTCGCTGCAGTTCGCGCTGCACGAGACGGGTCAGGACGCCGACGTGCTCGAGGCCTACGAGCGCCTGATCCACGACGCCATGGTCGGGGACCACACGCTGTTCAACACGGCCGAGGGGATCGAGCGGCTGTGGGAGGTGTCGACGCCGCTGCTCGAGAACCCGCCGCCCGTCGAGCAGTACGCCAAGGGGAGCTGGGGCCCGCCCGCGATCAACGACCTCGTGGCGCCCCGGACCTGGCGCCTGCCGTTCGAGCGGCGCTGGCGCTCGTCGACGCGGCCCTAGGCGCAGACTCTGTCGGGCTCGTCGGCGCGCAACGGCGTCGGGAGCGAAGGCTCAGGGGGCGAGCAGGACCCGCCCGAAGGCCTGGCGGCTCTCGATGTAGGCGTGCGCCCCCGCCGCGTCGGACAGCGGAAAGATGCGGTCGATCACGACCTTGAGCTCGCCACGGGCGATGGCGTCGAGGTGTCGGGCGATCATGGCGTGGGTTCCCGGGACGAGGAGCAGCTCCGCCCCGAGGAAGTAGCCCGACAGGGTCTGGTTGTTGGGTCGCATGTTCGAGATGTCGACCTGCTCGGCCCGCGCCCGGCCGGCGTCGCCCACGCTCACGCAGCGGCCGCGGTACGCCAGCGCGTTGATGCTGCCCTGCAACGTCGCACCACCCACCGAGTCGACGATGACGTCGACACCGCGACCGTCGGTCAGGCGGCGGGCCTCGGCAACGAAATCATGCGTGACGTAGTTGATGCCCTCGTCGAGGCCCAGCTCCTTCAGCCGCTCGAGGCGGTCATCGCTCGACGCCGTCGACAACACGCGTGCGCCGGCGCGCTTGGCCATCTGGATCGCCGCGATGCCGACGCCACCGGCGCCGGCGTGTATCAGCGCCGTCTCCCCCGCCTGCAGCCGGCCGAATTCGAAGAGACACCCGTCGGCGGTGCCGAACGGCACCGGCACGCAGGCCGCGTCGTCCGTGCTGACGCCGTCGGGGATCTTCCAGGCGAAGCCGGCGGGCACCGCCCGGCGCGCGGCGTGCGAGCCGTCGACCCCCACCGTCACGGCGCGGTCCCCCGCCGCGAAGCCCTGGACGTCGGCCCCGACCTCGGCCACCGTGCCGGCGGCCTGGTAGCCGACGATGTGCGGCACGCGGGCCAGTTCGCCACCCAGACGGCTGAGCGTGTCGCCGCCCTCGATGCTCACCGCCGCGACGTCGATCAGGATGTCACCGGGGCCGGCCACCGGGTCGGGCACGTCCTCGTAGCGGAAGACGTCGGGCGCCCCCGTCTCGTAGTACACCGCAGCCTTCATACGCGTTCGTAGTCCTCCATCTCGAATTGCTTCGTTCTCTCGGCATACCACAGAGAGGTCTGCGGCAGCTGGGTCGCGATCCTTCCGCTGGCGTTCTTGAAGTAGCTCTGACAGCCGTGATGCCAGACCGTGCCTTCGAGCGCGACGTGCAGTTCGTCGTTGTAGCGACCCATCACGTCAGGCTTGACCTCGACCGCTGCCACGCCAGCGTCGCGCATCGCGTCGAGTGCGCTGACCACATAGGCGGCCTGCGCCTCGAGGATCAAGATGATCGAGTTGCCCCCCTGGTTCGTGTTCGGCCCGTACATCATGAAGAAGTTCGGATACCCGGTGACGGAGAGGCCCAGGTAGGCATGGGCCACCTCGGCCCAGTCGTCGTGCAACAGGCGGCCCCCGGTGCCGACGACCTCGATGCCCTCGAGGTACTCGGTCGCCTTGAACCCGGTCGCCAGGACGATGGCGTCGACCGTCCGTTCGGTTCCGTCGGCCGTCACAACGGCGCCGGGGGTCACGTGGTCGATGGGCTCGGTGATGATGTCGACGTTGTCCCGGAGCACCGCCTTGTAGAAATCGCTGCACACGAGCGTCCGCTTGCAGCCGAACTCATAGTTCGGCGTCAGCTTGGCTTTGAGCGCCTCGTCCTTGATCCGGTAGTCGATGTGGCTCAGCGCGATTTCGCGTAGTCGGTCGGCGGTCGGGTCGTCGACGCGGAAGGCGATGGTGTTCTCGTAGGCCCAGAAGATCTCCTCGCGGTGTTGCTCCATGGCCTCGCGGTTCTTGGCAAAGAGCTGCTTCTCCTCTTCGCTGAACGGCTTGTCGCGCCGGGGCAGGATCCACTGCGGCGTCCGTTGGTAGACGTCGACCCGTGCTGCAACCTTGGCCAGCTCGGGCACGATCTGGGCCGAGCTCGCCCCTGTTCCGACGACCGCCACCCGCCGGCCTGACAGGTCGTGCTGGTGCTCCCAGCGCGCCGAGTGGAAGCACGGGCCGGCGAAGCAGTCGAGGCCCGCGGTGTCGGGGTACGACGGCGTCGTAAACGTCCCGATGGCACTCACCACGACATCGGCGGTATAGCGGCCGCCTTCGTGATCGGACAACCGCCAGTGCCTCGCGCCCGCATCCCACTGCGCCGAGACGATCCGCACACCGGTACGCAGGTGGGTACGGACGCCCCAGCGGTCGGCACACTCCTCGAAGTACCGCAGGATCTCGGGCTGCTGGGCGTACGTCTTGCTCCAATCGGGCTTGAGCGCGAAGGAGTACGAGTACAGGTGCGAGGGCACGTCACAGGCCGCGCCGGGGTAGGTGTTCACCCGCCAGGTGCCACCGACGCCGTCGGTCGCCTCGAACACCACGAAGTCGCGCCGGCCCGACTCCACCAGCGAGATCGCGAGCCCCAACCCGCCGGGCCCGGCTCCGATGATCGCCACCTGCCAGTGCGACGGGCCGTCCTCGTGTCCGGGCGGGTCCATGGTGCTCACGGGTCGCCTCGGGTCAAGCCGTCGAGCGTGGAGCGGGCGGCGGTGTCCATCAGCTCGACCCGCACACCGTCGGGGTCGTAGACGACGGCAAGACGGGTGGGGCCCAGGTCAGCCACCTTTATCTCGCCTCCGATGTCGAGAGCCGCGAGCCGCGGCAGGACCTCGTCGAGGTCGGCAAAGAGGGAAAGCAGGAAGAAGCCGTCGGCCGGGCTCGAAATGGCCCTGTCCGTCGCCGCCGCGCCCTCGGTCGCGACCAGCTCGACGATGCCGCTGTCCCCCGTCGACGCGTCACCGAGGAAGACCGAGCGCAGTTTCGTCGAGCCCGTCCCGAACAGCTCCGGCCAGGGGCCCTCGAAGGTCTCGTCCATGATGACATCGAGGCCCAAGCCGTCGCGCCAGAACACGAGGCTGGCTTCGACGTCATGCGTCACGATCGCTGAGTGGTGCACCTTCGCCACTGGGCCTCCGAGCTTGGGAACGAGCCAGAGTCTGTCACCGCCCGCCGGGTACGGTCTGGCCCGGACACTCCGGGCGATGTGGGACGTGGGACGTGGGACGTGGGACGTGGGACGTGAGTTCGAAGGGAGGCAAGGCACATGGGCGACGCGAGCGAAGGCCTCGCACTGGTGATCGGTGGCGCGTCCGGCATCGGGGCCGCCCTGGTCGAGGCGTACCGGACGGGGGGCACGCCGGTGGCGACATGGGACGTGGCCGGCGACCCGGACATCACGTGTGACGTCGCCGACCCCGCCGCGGTCGACGCGGCGGTCGAGGAGACCCAACGGCGATTCGGCGTGCCGACCGCGGTCACCGTGACGGCCGGCGTCGGGCACGGCGGCCTGCTCCTCGACGTCGACCCGGCGGAATTCGACCGCGTGATGACGGTGAACACCCGCGGGCCGTTGCTGTGCCTGCGAGGGTGGGCCCGCGTCCTGCGGGCCGAGCAGCGGAGCGGCTCTCTGGTCGCGGTGTCGAGCATCAGCGCGCGGCTGGCCGACCGGGCCATGGGCGTCTACTGCGCGTCGAAGGCCGCTCTCTCCATGTTGGTGCGGGTGGCGGCGGACGAGTGGGGTCCCGATGGCCTTCGGGTCAACGCCGTGGCGCCGGGCGTGACGCGGACGCCGATGCTCGGTCGCGGGCCTGTGGTGAGCGTGGAGGGCTCGCCGTGGCTGGCCGGGGTGGCCGGGCGCACGACCCTGGGCCGACTCGGCGAGGCCGACGACGTCGCCCTGGTCATCCTGGCCGTCCACGGGATGGACTGGGTGACCGGCCAGGTGATCGAGTGCGACGGTGGCCTGTCGCTGCGCAGTCCGATCGACTCCTATGGCGAGGGCCTGCGCGCCCTCCCGTCGGGGCGGTCGGCATCTCGACCAAGCGCCTGAAATACCGAGCGCCCGGTGCTTCCACCGCAAGTGACTACGCGCTCCGACTAATGAAAATAAGCGAGGGCAGGCCAGATTTGCCCAAAATATAAGGGGGAGCCCGTATGCAGCCTGAGGCGACCTCGCCCTCCTGACGAAGGCAGTCGCGGGAGAGAG
Organism: Acidimicrobiales bacterium; assembly: GCA_035551835.1. Lineage (GTDB taxonomy): Bacteria > Actinomycetota > Acidimicrobiia > Acidimicrobiales > RAAP-2 > Bog-473. Next base: position 60,009 of record DASZMN010000072.1, read on the forward strand.
ATCGGCTTCGTCGCGAGCCAGCGATTGAGAGAAGTTCGAGTTTCCGCGCGCGAGGGGTGCGGTGCGGCGACCGTCAGCCGGTCGCCTGGGGGCGCAACCCGTCGCAGACGATGCTGAGCAGGTCGCAGGCCGCCGACGAGTCCGAATGCCCGGCGGCCTGGCAGGTTGCGCCGACGAGCGAGAGGACCACGTCCGGCGTGACGTCCGCGCGCACGGCCGCGGCGTCCTGGGCCCGGCGCAACAGGACGCCGACCGCCTCGCGCAGGTCCTGCTTGACCGGCGCGGCGGACACCTCGAATTCCAACCCGGCACCCATGACGGCGGCGATCAGGTCGCGCTTGGCCTCGCCCATGAGGACGAAGTGGTCGAGGAAGCCGAAGAAGGCGGCGGCGGGGTCCTTCGCGTCTGCCTGGGCGCGGGCGTCCTCGGTCAGGTCCCGCAGCCGCTCGAGCAGGATGGCCTCGCAGAGCTTCTCCTTGGTCGGGAAGTGCCGGTACAGCGTGCCCACGCCGACTCCGGCCTTCTCCGCGATGACGTCCACGGGGGCCTCGATGCCCTCGGAGGCGAAGACCACCTCGGCCGCATCGAGGATGCGGGCCCGGTTGCGGACGGCGTCTGCCCGCTGCGGGCGGTCCTCGCCGGTCGGCTCGTCACAGCCACCCGTTACCTTCGACTTCGGGTCCACGGAACTCACTTCCTCCCCTGTTGACAAACGGAACTTTGGTTCCGTATAGTGTAAGTGGAACCTGAACTCCGATTCCGATTGTAGGCCGTTGCGGTCGCCGAGTCCACCCTCTCCTGGTGAGAGGGCCGGCGAGCCGGAGCGGGCCTGGAACCGAACCGAACCGAACCGGATTCACCGGACCACCCGCACCACCCGCACCACCAGGAGGAGACCGCAATGACCTCGACCCTCGACCAGCCGAACCGGGACCGCGCCGCCGCCGATGCGGGCGGCGGGCCCCAGCTGGATCCCAAGCGCTTCCGCGCCCTCGGCGTCATCGCCGTCGCCCAGCTGATGGTGGTGCTCGACGCCTCCGTCGTCATCATCGCCCTGCCGTCGGCGCAGAAGGCCCTGCACATCTCGACGGCCAACCGCCAGTGGATGCTGACGGCGTACACGCTGGCCTTCGCCGGCCTGCTGCTCCTCGGTGGGCGCATAGCCGACTACTTCGGCCGCAAGCGCATGTTCGTGGTGAGCCTGATCGGGTTCGCGGCGGCGTCCGCCCTCGGCGGGCTGGCGCAGAACTCCGCCATGCTCTTCAGCGCGCGCGCCCTGCAGGGTGCGTTCGCCGCGATCATGGCGCCCGCCGCGCTGTCCCTGCTGACGGTGGCGTTCACCGAGCCCAAGGAACGGGCGCGCGCCTTCGCCGTCTACGGCGGCATCTCGGGCGGCGGCGCCGCCATCGGCCTGATCCTCGGTGGCTTCCTCACCCAGTACGCGTCGTGGCGCTGGACGCTCCTCATCAACGTGCCCTTCGCCGTCTTCGCGGCGCTGGTGGCGCTGCGCACCGTGCGCGAGAGCCGCGGCGCGGCCAACCACGGGTACGACCTCCCCGGCGCGGTGACCGTAACCGGCGGCCTGCTCGCGCTCGTCTACGGCTTCACCAAGGCCGGCTCCGACGGCTGGGGATCGTCGACGGCGGTGGCCTTCTTCGCCGCCGCGGCCGTCCTGTTGGTTTCGTTCGTCGTGATCGAGCTGCGGGCCGAGCACCCGCTCCTCCCCATGCGGGTCGTGCTGCACCGCGACCGCGGCGGCTCGTTCCTGGCCTCGCTGCTCGTCGGCACCGCCCTCCTCGGCACGTTCCTGTCGCTGACCTACTACTTCCAGGGCACGCTGCACTACTCGGCGCTCAAGAGCGGGTTCGCCTTCCTCCCGTTCTCGCTCGGCATCATCGCCGGGGCAACGGTGGCCAGCCGGTTCCTGCCGCGCGTCGGCCCCCGGATGGTCATGGTCTCCGGGCTGGTCTTCGGCACCGCCGGGCTGTTCCTGTTGAGCACGCTCGACCCGTCCTCGACCTACGTGTCGATCGTGCTACCGGCCGAGCTCATCATCAGCCTCGGCATGGGGATGGCGTTCGTCTCCCTGAGCAGCACCGCCCTGATCGGCGTGGACCCCGTGGACGCCGGCGTCGCCAGCGCACTGGTCAACTCGACGCAGCAGACCGGTGGGTCCATGGGCGCCGCCCTGATCAACACGATCGCCACGTCGGCGACCGCCACGTATCTCGTGGCGCACGGGCACTCGCCCGCCGCACTCGAGGCCGGTTCCATCCACGGCTACACGACGGCGTTCACCTTCAGCGGCATCGTGCTGGCGGTCGCCGCCGTCACCACCTTCGGCCTCATCCGCCGGGCGCGGGCCCAGGAGCAGACGGTGGGCGAGCTCGACGAGGAGGTCCTCGTGGAAGAGACCGAGGCCGTGGCCCTCGCCGGCGCCGGCGCCGGCATGTAGCCGCTCGCCTCTCACATTCTCCCGCCCCTGCCAAGGGAGACCCTCGGCCGCACCGGCGCTCAGCGCCGGTGCGGCTCCGAGTGGTCCCAGTCGGCCAGCAGCGTGCGCAGCGCCGTCAACAAGATGAGGGGCTGGTCGAGCATGGCGTGGTGGCCGGCCTCGGGGATCTCGATCACGGGCGTCACCCGGCCCAACTTCTCGTACATGAAGGCGCCGATCTCGGGCGTCACCAGGCCGCGCTCGGAGCGCAAGAGCGCCAGCCGGCAGTCGACCTGGCTCAGGTAGGGCACGGCCAGGCCGCGCACCCCGCGGGCGAACTGCTCGAAGATGCGGCGGTCGAACTTCCACTGCCACCCGCCGTCGACGTACCTGAGGGACTCCCGGGCCACGAAGTCGACGACGTAGTCGAGGTAGTGCTCCTGTGGCGGGACGGTGCGGAAGCGGGCCACGGCCGCGTCCAGCGTCGGATAGGTCCGGGGCCGCCCGAACGCATCGTGCGCGCTGATCTCGGGGTCGGCCTCGGTCACCGGCGAGTCGCACACGATCACCCCGGCCACCCGGTCGGAGTGGTGCGCCGCCGTGACGATCGTGATGAACCCGCCCATGGAGTGCCCGATCACGACGGGCACCCCGCCGATGCCGGCGTCGCCGGCGACGGCGATCACCTCCTCGGCCCACTGCTCGGGGTCGTAGTGGTCGCGGTGGCCGCTGTCGCCGTGGCCGGACAGGTCGATCGCCACCACCCGGAACTCGCCGGCGAACGTCGCCGCCACGTGGGTCCACCAGTGGGCGTGGGCGCCACCGCCGTGCACGAACACGAGCCCGCGGCGGCCGCGCTCGCCCCAGTCGAGGTAGTGCACCGGGCAACCGTCCACCACGACGGTGCCGTGGCCGTTCGGCACCGTCACGGCGCGGCTGAACCAGGCCGGCGCGTCCGGGAGGATCGGGGGGACCGTCATCGCAGGCGGATGCGACGTGGCCGGCCGGAGCCGGCTACTCGCTGATGATCTCGATGGCGTACTCGGGGCAGTTGGCGATGGCCAGACGGGCCTTGTCCTCGAGCTCGACCGGCACCTCGTCGACGATCACGGTCGACTGGCCGTAGTCGTCGACGTCGAAGAGCTCCGGCGCCAGGCCGTAGCAGCGGGCGTGTCCCTGGCACTTGTCGGGATCGACGCGGATCTTCATGGGAACACCACGGGCAGGATACGGGGTCCCCGCACCTGGCCACCGGCCCACGTGATCTCCTGGCCCTCGGCGAGCGAGAACTCGGGGATGCGGGCGAGCCATTCCTCGAGCGCCACCTGCAGCTCCATGCGCGCCAGGTTGGACCCGGCACAACGGTGGATGCCCGAGCCGAAGGCGACGTGGCGGTTGTGGGCCCTGTCCAGCTGGACGACCTCGGGGTGCTCGAAGGCCTCGGGGTCGCGGTTGGCGGCCGGGAAGTTCATGAGCACCTTGTCGCCCTGCTTCATGGGGCAGCCGGCGTAGTCGATGTCCTGGGTCACCTCGCGGGCCATGGTCACCGGCGAGTAGGCCCGCAGCAGCTCCTCGACCGCGGTCGCCATGAGCTGGGGCTCGGCCACCAGCCGCTTGCGGTCCTCGTCGTGCGTGGCCAGGTGCCACAGCGACGAGCCGATGGCGCTCCACGTCGTGTCGACGCCGGCGATGAGCACGAGGGCCGCCATGCCCAGCACGATGCCGTCGTCGACCGGCTGGCCCTCCACCTCGGTGTGCAGCAGCTCGCTCAGCAGGTCGTCGCCCGGATTCTCCTTGCGGTAGGCCACCTGCTCGACGAAGTAGTAGAGCAGCCCGTCCGCGCCGCGTTGGCGGCGCTCCTGGTCGTCGGCGAACTCGAGGACGTCGCGCACCCACCCGGTGAACGTGTCGGCCAGGTCGGTCGAGACCCCGAGGATGCGGGCGATCACGCGGACGGGTATCTGCTGGGCATAGTCGGCCGCCGCGTCGGCGTGGCCTTTGTCCGCGAAGCCGTCGAGCAGCGCGCGGCAGAGGTCGCGCGTCAGCGGCACATAGGTGTCGACCCGGTTGTGCGAGAACCACGGCAACAGCAGGCGGCGCGTCCAGGTGTGCAGCGGCGGGTCGGCCGAAATGGGCGGCAGGCCGTACTCGAGGTTCGGCCCGTCGAAGTTGGCGTTGGGGTCCTCGTCCTCGTCGCCGGGGATGACCGCCACCTTCAGCGAGCTGAAGTGCTCGATGTCGTGGGCGATCGCCGTCACATCGTCGTAGCGCAGCGGCATCCAGCTGCTCTTGCGGCGGCCGGTGTGCGGGATCGGACAGGTCTGGCGGAGCTCGTCCCAGATGCTGAACGGGTCGGCCAGGTACCTCGGGTCCATCACGTCGAAGTCCGCCGCCCAGTCGGTGACCGGCGCCGTGTGTGTCATCGGGAGCCCCCTTGTGGTGCGCGTGCCCGGCGCGGTCGTCGCCGGCGTTGCGGTGGTGTGCTCTGCCCGCCCCGGTCACACTACCGGCTGCCCGCCCCGCAGCACCTCGTACTGGCGGTCCGCGTCGTCGGCTGGCACCCGCAGGGCGGCGCCGGTGGGCTGGGGCCGGACCACCACGGCCCCGCTGGGCGCGAACTGCACGATGTAGGCCTTGCGCACCCCTTCGGTGCGGTTGGGGCCCGTCGAGTGCGGGGTGAGCGACGAGAAGACGACGATGCTGCCCGCGGCCACGGGAACGGGCACGGCGTCGGCGGGGTCGCGCAGGCAGACGAAGCCGATGTCGGAGTAGTCGTGGGCCAAGGTTCCGAGGCGGTGCAGGCGGGGCACCACCCACGGGCAGCCGTTCTCCTCGGTGGCGTCGGTCAACGCGACCCAACAGGTCAGGTACTGCTGCGGCTCGACGAACGCGTAGCCGTTGTCCTGGTGCCAGGGGAAGGGCGACTCGGTGCCCGGCTTCTTGTACACGGCTTGGTCCCAATAGAGGCGGACGTCGGGCCCGATCAGGTCGGCGCACACGCCGGCGAGGAGCGCGGCACAGGTGAAGCGGCGCAGCCGGGGCGAGCGCGCCACCAGGTGCGTGGTGAACGTGATCTCGTCGGCCCGGGCGATGAAGAAGCGGCCGCCCTCCATCTCGCGCAGCGCCTCTTCCTGGCGCGCCTCGAACGGGTCGATCTCGGCGACCAGCTCGTCGACGGCGGCGGGCTCCAGCGCGTCTTCGAGCACGAAGTAGCCGAGCTCGTCGTACTGCCGCACCTGTTCGGGCGCCACGACGCGGAAGGGGCCCGCGTGATCGCGCCACTCGAACGCCGTGTTCAGCGCGTGACGCGGCGGGGCGCCGGCGCCGGCGCTCATGTCCCGGTGAACCGCGGGGCGCGACGCTCCGCGGTGGCCCGCACGCCCTCGGCGAAGTCGGCGGTGGACTGCAGGCGGAGCTGTTGCGCGCACTCCTGCTCCATGGCGACGCGCGTCGCCTCGACCAAGCCGAGGCGCAGGGTGGCCCTGATGGCGCGCACGGCGAGCGGGCCCGAGCCGGCCAACTCGCCGGCATAGGCGAGGGCGTCGGTCATGAGGTCGCCCTCGGCGTCGCCGGCCAGGCGGTCGCACAGGCCGAGGGCGAAGGCTTCCTCGCCACCCACCCGGCGCCCGGTGAGCAACAGGTCGGCGGCGGCCTGGCGCCCGACGACGGCCGGCAGCGTGACGGTCAGAGCGAAGCCGTGGTGGAAGCCGAGGCGGGCGAAGTTCGCGCTGAAGCGGCTCGCCGTGCTGGCCACGCGGAAGTCCGCCGACAACGCGAGCCCGAAGCCACCGCCGATGGCGGCGCCTTGGACCGCGGCGACGACCGGGAGCGGCGCCGCGAAGAGCCGCAAGGCCTGCCGGTAGAGCTCGGCGATGTCCTGTCCCGCGTTGGCGCCGAAGTCGAGACCGGCACAGAAGTGCCGGCCTTCCGCCGCCAGCACGATGGCGCGGCACCAGCCGGTGCGGTCGAGCTCCTCGTAGGCGTCGGCGACCTCGGCCAGCAGTGCCGTGTCGAAGAAGTTGTTGGGCGGCCGGCCCAGGCGGACCACGCCGACGTGCTCGCCGTGCTGTTCGACCGAGACGTCGTCGGTCACAGCGGGACGTCCTCGAGGCTGCGCCAGTAGATCAGCGCGTCCTCACCGTCGACGGCGCGGGGGATCCGGCCCACCTCGGTGAAGCCGAGTCGGCGGTACATGGCGCGGGCGGGGTTGGACTCGAAGACGAGGTTGAACTGGATGGCGTCGAAGCCGAGGCGGCGTGCTTCGAGCAGCGAGTGCTCGACCAGGCTCCGCCCGACGCCGGTCCCGCGGTAGGCGGACAGCACGAAGTAGCCGGCGTTGGCGATGTGGGCCGCCCGTCCGACGAAATTCGGCTTGATGTAGTACGCGCCGACCAGATGGTTCCCGAATTTCGCCACCGAGACGGTGGCGGAGTGATCGACCCAGTAGTCGTCGAACTCGTCCCGGGTGATCGGCGCCGACTGCGGGAACCCGTCGCCGGCGCTCACGATGCGGCCGAACGCGGCGAACAGCTCGTCGTAGTCATCGACCGTGGCCATGTTGATGGAGACCGGCACGAGACCCACGGTACTGGCGCGGAGCGCGCGCACCGGGCCAACACAGGCATGACACAGCCGCCGCGCCGGGCGCGCGTCAGTGCGCGGCGAACCCCGTCGTCCCGATGCCGGGACGCACGGCCTCGATGGGATCGCGCAGGTCGTCGATGTAACCCAGTGCGTACGCCCCGCGGTCGTAGCCCATCAGCCGCAGGAGGTCGACCGGCAGCGTCTCGGCCACCTCGCGCGGCACCGAGAGGTACTGGTTCTCCTCCTGGCGCAGCCAGGCCACGACGTAGGTGATGTTGAGCCCGATCCGGGTGGCGGCGGAGTCGTTGGCGCCGCCGCCGTGGTACACGCTGCCCGAATAGAAGAGCGCCGAGCCCCGTGGCATCTCGGCGGGCTCGGTGTCGCCAGGGCCGAAGGAGAGGCGGTCTTCCTGGGCGTTGCTCCCGAGCACGACCCGGGTTGCGCCGTTTTCCTCGGTGAAGTCCGTCAGCGCCCAGATGGTGTTGCACTGGACCTCGTAGCCGGCCGGGAACGGGAAGAAGTCGAACGCCCACTGGTCGCGGTGGATCGGCTGGGCCGTCTCGCCCGATCCGATGGCGATGGCCTGGGTCAGGTGGAGCTGAATGTTGGTCGCATGGCCCAGGAACGCCCGCGCCGCGCCCACGGCCAGCGGATGCATGACCAGGTCACGGCACGCGGGCGAGCGGGCGATGAGTGACCCGGTGCGGCGGGTCAGTTGGCCACTGAAGTCGTCCGGCCCGGTCGGCGTGGTGTCGAGGAAGGGGCGCAGCTCCGACTCGATCCGTTCGAGCAACGCTGCGTCGGCCGCGCCCTCGACGATGACCGCACCGTCGCGGCCCACGACGGCCGCCACCTCGTCGGGGCCGGCGTCGGCGCGCAGGCGGGAGATGGGCACGCCGGCTAACCGGGTGCCGCCGGAGACGCCGGCGCCGCCGGCGCCGCCGGTCCCTCGGACACCAGGCCCATGTCGGCCAGCTTGCGCAGCGTCTCACGCACGTCGTCGCCGATGACCGACGCCTCCTCGGGGTACGTCTCGCCCAACGCCCCGACGATCTCGTCCACGGTGGTGGAGCCGTCACAGAGCTTCCATACCGACCCGGCGCTCGAATTGAGCAGGATAAGGAGCTGGCCCACGTCGTCGTAGACGGCGACGTTCTCGTCCAGCTCGACCGCCGTGGCGCCCTCCCGGCGCACCGGCACCAAACCCGCTTCCGGCCACTCAGCGTCCATGCCCGCTCCTCTGCTGTCCCACGATGTCCGTCTCGACCCTGGCTCGACCCTGGCTCGACCCTGGCTCAACCCTGGCTATACCCGGGCGGCCACGAGCCCGAGCACCAGTCTGCACGCCTCGTCGAGGTCGGACAGGGTGAGGGTGTAGCACGCGCAGCCCGCGGCCAGCCGGCCCAGGGCCTCGGTACCGGACGCGCCGTGGGGCAACAGGTTCACCGCGTGGAGGGCCAGCGTGAAGAAGGCCTCCGTCTCGCTCAGCCGCGTGAGCGTCGTCTCGGCGGCCGGGTCGTAGTGGGGGACGATCACAAAACCCGGTCCGCACGGGTCCCCGACCCGGCGCCCGGCGCGCTCGCCCACCGGGACCAGCCATTCGCCGCCGGGCTCGCCTTCGCCGCCTTCGCCGCCATCCTCGCCGTACCACCCGTCGCCGAGCGGACCTGGGTCCATCTCGGCCAACACGGCGAAGCTGCCCGGCTTGACCGTGATCGGCTTGGGGTACGCCAGGAGCCGCCCCGGTCCCGCGCCGTCGAGCTCGAGCGCGACGAGCTCGTCGCTCAGGTACCCGAGCCCCGCCCGCGACAGCCCCGCCGTGAGCGTCGACTTGCCCGACCCCGAGGCCGCGGGCACCAGGATCCCGATGCCGTCCGCCTCGAGCCCGCCGGCGTGGAAGAGCAGGTGCTGACCGCTCTGCTCGGCGGCCAGGCGGTTGACGTCCCACACCAGCCACCCCACCGCGTCGCCCGGCGCCAGCCCCGCCTTCACGAGCTCCCCGTCGCGGCCGACGTCGACGACGACGACGTGGCGTCCACGCGACACCGTCAGCGAGTAACGGTGGATCGCCGGTGCACCATCTGCCGGGTCAGAGGGGTCGCGCAGCGACGCCAGCAGCGCATCGATGTGGGCAGCGAGCGACGGGTCGTCGCAACAGACCGCGAAGCGGTACGAGAGTGCCTTCAGGTTGGGGGTGCAATGCGCCCGGTCGTGCGCGTGCGCCACGGACTAACTGGGTTGGTCCGGGCTCCCCGCCTCGTGCACCACGGGCGCGGGCTTGGGTGCCCGGCTGGCCCAGTGGTGCATCGCCCAACCGCCGGCGATGAGCGCCGCGCCGATTTCGGCGTCGCGCTGGATGTTGAGGCCGGTCTGGGCCAGTGACCCGCCGGCGCCGGCCGCAGCCGGTGTGGTCGCGGCGGTGAGGTTGGCGTTCGTCCCGCCCGTCCCGCCCGCTCCCGTGCCCCCGGTGTTCGACGGAGTCGTCGTCGGCTTGCCGGTCGTGTTGCCGCCGCCCCCGCTGTTGCCGGACAACGTGGCCCCGGCCGCCGGCTTGGCCGTCAGGATCTCGGGGACGACCCAGGCCGCCGCACCGGCGGTGGCCACGGCGGACATCCGACCGAGGGCCTGGCGCCTCGAAAACGTGCGCCCTGAGCCCGCGCTCGGTGCAACCGGAGATGCCCCCACATCTCGATTTGACCGTTCCCTCGTCATATCGTCCGTCCGTTCCTCAAGTTATGGGGGGAGACTTTACTGCTGTTCTCCCACCTAGACCGCACATTTTCGCCTGTTTTTCGGCAACCCCGACTGCCCACACCGAGAGCCGCCTGACCTCCAGTGCCTAGATAACGCCCGATCCGACCGTTTACTACCGCTTCACCCTCAGTGAATTGTGCAATGGTTGTGACATATTCTCGGTCACCCCGGCCGATGGCCGGGCCCCGGGGCGCTCCCAGGGCCATCCCCGACCCCCTCGCCCGACCCGCGCCCGGACCCATCCGCCCTGCACTCACGGGGGCTACCCGGACGGCATGATGAGCGGATGAGGGGAGAGGGGGGGGCAGCCACCGAAGAGGCGATCGAGCCGACGGCACTCCTGCTCTGGGAGGCCTGCCGCCCGGATCCCGCTGCGGCCGGGGTGCGGCGGGCCCTGGCCGGTGGCGCCGACCTCGGCCTCGCCGTCACCGCCGCCAACGAACACCGGATCAGCCCGTTGCTGTGGCGCGCGCTCGGGGTGGCCGACGCGCTGGACGCGCTGGGTCCCGAGCGGGCCGCGTTGCACGGGACGGCGGACGCCTTCGCCATGGAGGCCCTCCTACTCATCCCGCGCGCCGTCGCCCTCGCGGTCCGCCCGCTCACCGACGTCGGGCTGGAGCCGGTGATCTTCAAGGGCCCCGCCGTGGCCGCCCGCTACCCCCGACCCGGCCTGCGCCCCATGGAGGACATCGACGTGCTGCTTCCCCGCGTCGACCATGCCCGCGCCCTCGAGGCGCTCGGCGGGTCCGGATGGCGGGTCGTTCGGGCGGCCGGGGGCGAGCAGTACGACACGGTCCTCGCCCACGACGAGGTGCCGTCCTTGTTCCTCGAGCTCCACTTCGGGCTCGAGTCGGCGTCGCAACGCGTGACCGCGCTCGACCCCGAGACGCTCTGGGCGCACCGTCAGCCGGCCGAGATCGCCGGCACCCCCGCCTTCGTGCTCCCGCAAAACGAAGAGCTGGTGGTGCTCGCCGCGCACGCGGGGAAACCCCACCACGGCTTCGCCCGGCTGGTGTGGATTGCCGACCTCGCCATGATCGTGCGCGCCGCCGAGGCCGACGGCAACCCGGTCGACTGGGCGCGGGTGCACGCGGTCGCCCGGTCCACCCACTGCGTGACGGTGGTCGGCGCCGCCCTCGCCATGGCGCGGCGGGCCGGCGTCGAGGTGCCACCGGAGCTCTTCCCCCTCCCCACCCGGGGCTGGCGCGGTGAGGCCATGGCCCGGCTCCTGTCGGTGACGTGGCCCCTCACGCACCTCGAACTGCCGGGCTACCAGCTCAACTACGCCCTCGCCGACGACCGCGCGCAGCGCGTCAAGATCCTGCTTGTGCTGCTTGCCTCCGGATACGGCATCGGTGCGCGCGTCCGGCGGGTGGCGGCACTGCCGCGACGGGCGCGCACCGGGACCCGGTCCGCGAGCTGACGCCGGCGGACGCCCCGCCGTGGGCTTACACGCCCGGGAAGACCCGGCGCAGGATGCCGAGCACCTCGCCGTTGGCGCGCACGGGCGGGCTGTGCTCGGGGTCGAGCCGCCCGTAGACAAGTCGGCAGAACGACTCGGCCGGCAGTTCCAGGTCGGGGGCGATCCCGCCGTCCCCCTCGAGCATCTCCGCACTCTCGGGCGTCAGTCGCACCGTGAAGTGCCGCACTGGATGGGCCGTGCGGATCCGGATCTCTCGCTCGTCGCCGGTCGCGCGGGCCGCAAAGCGACCGATCAGACCGAGATTGTCCACGATCACGTCGGCCGCAGCGGCCGGGAGGCGGGCCTGCGCATCCGACATGACCTCGATGTCCCAGGTGTGCAGCGCGTGCTCGTTCAGACGCAACGCCGCCGCCGTGTCGAAGCTCACTGACAGCGGACCGAAGGAAAACTCGATGCGGGCCCGGTCGGCCTCGCTCACCGCGGCGAAGGCCAGATCGAGTCGCTCGTCCTCGACGAGGGCGTCGTCCGCTTTTGCCCGCGGCGACTTGGCGTTCCATTCATCCCACACCGGCTGCGGGTTGTCGTCGGGCAGCGGCGCGCCGGCGAGCGCGGCTTGGAGTCGGCGCGACATGAGCACGCCACTCGAGCCCAGATGCGACAACACGTCCGCAATCGTCCAATCCGTGCTGTAGGACGGGCGCTCGAGTTGCTCGTCGTCGAAGCCGCCCACCAGGGTGCGGAGTCGACCGACCGAGGCGGTCAGGGGAGGCAGCGGGTTGTCCATGCCCCGCGGTCTAGCGGAAGCGTGACCGCCCCGGAACGGGCCGGTCCTGTCATTAACTTGACAGTTAACTAACCGCGCGGTTAAATAGCTGCATGCCGACCCTGGCCGAGGAGCACCTCGACGCCGCGTTCGCCGCGCTGGCGGACCCGACCCGGCGGGCCATCGTCGGCCGGCTGGCCCGCGGCGATGCGACGGTGAGCGAGCTGGCCGCCCCGTTCGCCATGTCGCTACCGGGCATCTCCAAGCACCTCAAGGTGCTCGAGCGCAGTGGCCTCATCTCCCGGCGGCGCGCCGCGCAGTTCCGGCCCTGCCACCTCGAGGTCGATGCGCTGGACCAGACGCTCGACTGGATCACCACGCACCGGCGGATCTGGGACGAGCGTTTCGACAAGCTGGATGCGCACCTCAGCGCGGTGCAGTCCGGACGGCGCGGCGGCAAGGACGCCGCGCGATGAGCGCCCCCGGGCGTGAGCTGCAGTTCACCCGCGTCTTCGATGCGCCGCGCCAGCTCGTCTTCGCCTGCATGATCGACCCCGACCATCTCACGCACTTCTGGGGGCCCGCCGGCACGAGCGCGCCGCGCCAGCACATCACGGTCGACGCCCGGCCCGGTGGCGTGTTCGCCACGGTCATGGTCAACGACCGCGACGGGAGCCGGTACCCCACCCACGCCGTCTACGACGAGGTGCGCCCACCGGAGCTTCTGTCGTGGACCGAGTCGGACTCGGGCATGCAGGTGACGACGCAGTTCGTGGCACTGGGCCCCGACCGCACCGAGGTGCGGATCCACCAACGCTACGTCCCCGAAGCCTTCCTGACTTCCGAGGCGCAGGCCGGGTTCTTGACCTCGCTCGACCGCCTGGCCGCCCACCTCGGACGGGTCGAGCCCCGGGCCGTCGAATCCGAACCCGACCAACCACCGTCCGAGTAGGAGGAACAGCGATGCCATCCGACACCCTGGTGAGCGCAGACGACGACGCACTGCGGGCCGGCGTCGCCGGCGAATACCTGGCGCTGGCCGACCTGTTGGAGGCGGCCGGGCCGCCCGTCTGGGACGCCCCGTCCCTGTGCCAGGGCTGGCGGACGAGGGAGGTCGTGGCCCACGTCACGATGCCGGTGCGCTATGCGGGACCGGCCTTCATGACGGAACTGGAAGCGGCGGGTGGCGACTTCACCAAACTGTCGAACACGGTCGCCGCGCGCGACGGCACCCTGCCGGCCGCGCGCCTTCTTGCCGATCTGCGCTCCGCGGTGCTCCACGGCTGGCAGCCACCGGGCGGCGGGATGGACGGCGCCCTCACGCACTGCGTCATCCACGGTCTCGACATCCTCGAGTCCGTCCCCCTCGCCCGGCGTGTGCCCGACGAGCTCATCGCGCGCGTCCTGTCGATCGTGGCCGATCCGGGAGCGCCCAACCTGTTCGGCCTCGACCTCTCGGGCGTGGCGTTACGCGCCGACGACCTCGAGTGGACCTACGGGACGGGTGCGCCCCTCATCGGGCCGGCCCAGGCGCTGGCGGTGGTGGCCTGCGGACGGCTGCTGCCGGCTGGGCGCCTGCGCGGCGAGGCGGCCGCGCGCTTTACGCAGCGCTGAACGCCGGCGCGGAGTGACTACGCCCGATCGGCGCTGTCGCGCCAGGTCCGCCAGGCCCAGTAGCCGCCGTCGAGATCGGCGACCCGGCTGAAGCCCAGGGTGTGCAGCGACGCGGCGGCGAAGCTCGAGGCGTACCCCTCGGAGCACACGACAACAATGGGCTGGTCGTAGTCCGTGACCTCGGGCAGGGCGTGGTCGCCCTGGAGATCGAAACGCCACTCGAGCACGTTGCGCTCGACGACGATCGCTTCGTCGAACCCGCCTTCGGCGGCTCGTTGGCTCTCGGGGCGGATGTCGACGACCAGCGCGCCCTCGGCGCGCCACCGTTCGAACTCCTCCGGATCAACGCGATCGATATGGCGGCGCGCCGCAGCGAGGAGCTGCTCGACCGAGCGCTCCGTCACGGTGCGACGAGGCGCAGTCCCCGCCGGTCGTCCCGTACCACCCGGCCGGGCTCGTCGTCGTGCCGGGAACCCCATTGGTCCTGGCGCGGCAAAAGCCGCCCTTCGAAGCAGTCGTAATAGGTCATGGAGGTGAGGGACGGGCTGTAGACGTGGAGGCTCAGCGCGTACGGGGACGACTCATTCCGCACATCGTGGACGTGACCCGCGCCGAAGGCAAGCGTGACCCCGGCGTGGAGCTCCCGACGAGCGAAGGTCATTCGGCCGGCGTCGTCGCGCCAGGGAGTCGTCTCCACGAGTGAGCCGGTGATGACGTGCAGCGCGCCCTGCGAGCCGCCATGGTCGTGCAGGTCGACGGTGCCCCCACCGGGCCAGGCAATGAGCCAGGCGTCGAAGTCCGGGGTCTGGGCGACGAGCCTCCAGGCGCGCTCGGGCACATCGAGCGCGCCCGGCCACTGCACAACCGCACCGAGGCGGCGCGCCACCGCGGCGGGATCGACAGGGCGACCCGGCCGCCCGCGCCTGGCCGCAGGACCGGGACCGCCCCGACCCTCAGTGGCGGCGGATCCGTGGCTCGATTGCTGCATCCAAGGACGGTACCGAAGAAATCCCACTAAGTCAATCGGATTTCAATGATTTACCACAGCCGAGGCCGTCCTTCAGCTGACCCTCAGGCATTCATCTTGCGATCACCCGGTGATCATCGGCTTTTCAACGCGGTGCTTTACCGTCCATCGCGATCGCTCAGGTAGCTCAGTAGGAGGTCGCGACGTGTCCCCGTTCTCCCCACGGTTCGTCGGCGCCATGGCCGCCACCGGACTGGCCGCCCTCGCGGTTGCCGCGTTACCCGCCGCGGCCTCGGCCGCCCCGTCGACGAGTACGACGGGGCACCCCGCACTCACTGCGTTGACGATCCTGTCGGGGACGAGCCTGCAGCACACCTACGCGGTCAGTGGTACCGACACCACGGCGACAGCGCCGCTGAGCAGTCCCGACGACCACCGTCGTCCGGCACTACGCCTACAGCGAACCACTACCCCACAACGGTGGCACCGATGCCATCTCGGTCCTCGGGGAGAAGATCCTCATCAGTGCGTCGGCACCGGGCGCCACCGGGGACCTTCCGGCGCCACAACCCACCTTCCCGGCCGTCTACTCCGTGACGCTCGAGCCTGCGACGTCGGTGGCCTCCGTGTCCCCGTACTTTGACGACGAGGACGCCGCCACCGTGGCCAACACAGGCTCGGGG
>DASZMN010000073.1:0-42195 GCA_035551835.1 Acidimicrobiales bacterium
GTCAGAGCAGGCCGCCATTTGGGCGCTCTCAGCCTCGTTGGAGAGGGCGTTGGTTGAACCGTTCCAAGCCGATTACCACGACCTTGTTACGCAAGCTCGGCAACATCTGGCAGCAGGCCAATAACGCGACACCGACCCGGCGTTCAGGGACTAGTCGCCTCAGCGGCGAGGGTCAAACGACAGGAGTGTGGCGGCGGCATAAGTAGGAGCTGTATTCCCATCGGGTTGTGGCATCACCATCAGGTGGAGCTGGCCGCCGAACGAGTTGGTGGTGTAGTGCCTTGCGGCGCCACAGGATGGATCGCTGCAGAGCGAAACCGGATGCACCTTGCCCCCGCCCTGCCAGAGGAAGTCGATGCCTTCTTGCTCACCCACAATGGTGCGGGAGATCTCAAGTCGACGCGTGCCATTTGAAGTGTCGATGGACCACACCTGGTGGACGTTGCCGATCGTGCCAGCCAGGTAGAGGCGACCCTGGTAGAACGCGCCACCGTCAACGCCGGACGCGGGGACGGCATTCTTCAGGGTCGTCACGGGCTTGATTGCGGGGTGGGTCGGCCAGGAGTGGGTAGCCGAGATGTCGGCCATGTCGTAAGCCAACAGGTTGTTGCCAGAGGAGGTCCAGAGCAACTTGCCATTTGGGGAGACGGCAGCCCACATGGCCTTCTTGATGGTGGCCGGGTCCAGCTTCACTTCGTACTCCCAGGCCAGTGTGGCCGGGTTCGCGACACCGATCGCTCCCGTGTTTGCGCAGTTCGTGCCGTTGTAGCACTCCATGGGGAGAAGCACCCCGGTGTCTTTGGAGTAGGCGATCGCCCCGATGTGGTTGTACTTGTCGCGGGCGGCGACGGCCGCCGGAATGTACGGCGTGGTGCCGGCGAGCTGGGTCAGCGAGCTGTCGGTCTTGAACAGCCCGTTGTCGATGCCGTCGAAGAAGAAGTCACCCTTAGCGTCCTGGGTCATGCCCTGGTAGTAGAAGATCCGCAGGGAGGTGGTCGACACCAGGTTCCAGCGGTCGGGATCCTTCTGCACGGGCGCGCCAGCTGAGGCCGATGCAAGGGGCAGGGTTGCCCCGAGAATTGTCACGACTAACGCCGCCGCCGCCCACCGAAAGAGGATCCGATTTCCCTGGTTCCTCCACGAGAACTCTCTCATATTGATCCCTCTACGACGTCCTTGAATGCCATCCGCCAGCATTCTTATCGGATCCAAGGCCGAATTCACCTAGGGCCCCACGCGAGTTCGGGCTGAGGCCAGTGAGGCGCGACGGGGAGCGGGACGACCAGGCGCGATCGCCAAGCAAGGAGAGGGCGGCCGGGACGAGGACGCCGCGCACGATCGTCGCGTCGATGAGCACCGCGGCGGCCGTGCCGACCCCGAGGATCTTGAGGTCGATCAGCGAGAGCGTGGAGAACATCGAGAACAGCGCCACCATGATCAGCGCGGCGCTGGTCACCACCCCCGCGCTTGACGCGATGCCCTCGACGATCGCCTGCTTCGGCGACGAGCCCCGCGCCCATACTTCGCGGACCCGGCTGAGGATGAACACGTGGTAGTCCATGCTGATCCCGAACAGGAACACGAACATCATCAGGGGCACCCAGAAGATGATCCCGCCGAACGACGTGTAGTCGAGCGGCCCTTGCAGCCGCCCGTCCTGGAAGATCAGCACAACCAAGCCGTAGGCCGCGCCGACCGATAGCAGGTTCAGCGCGATCGACACCAGCGACACGAGGACCGACCGGAACGCCACAAGCAGCAGCACGAAGGCCAGCACCGCCACGAAGCCGAACACCACGGGCAGGCTGGCGTCCTCCGTCTGGATGATGTCGTACAGCGACGCTGTGTCTCCGGTGACCGCGGTATTGACCCCGGGGACTTTGCCGAACGTGTCCGGCAAGATCTGGTTCCGCAGCGTTAGCAGCGCGTTGTCCGAGGCGGTATCTGTCCCGTTGCCCGCCAGCGGGACGTCGACCACGAGCGCGCGCCCGCCGCCGATGACGGCGGTGGTCACCGGGTCGTGAATGGCGCCGCCGGCCGCTGCATCGCGCCGCAGCGCGTCCACCGCGGCGAGCGCCTTAGGGCCGGTCACGTCCGCGCCGGTCACCACGACCTCCGCGGGCGCCGGGGCCTGCGGGAACGCCCGCTGGAGGGCGGCCATCGTCTGGACCACGGCCGCGTCCTTCGGTGCGTCCACGGCAGGCTGTCCGAGCCGCAGGCCGAGCGCCGGGGCGGCGAGCGCGAGCAGCGCGACCGTGCCGACGCCGCCCCAGATCACCGGCCTGGCGACCACGCGGCGGGCCAGTGCGCCCCAGAACCGGGACGGCCGGGCGGTGGCCCGCCGCCGGCCGAGGAACGGGATCCGCCCTGCGTCCGCCTTCGGCCCGAGCCAGGCCAGCAGCGCGGGCAGCACGGTCAGCGAGCCGATGACCGCGATGCCCACCACGGCGATCGTGCCAAGCGCGAAGCCGCTGAACGGGCCGCCGCCGACGAAGAACAGACCGGACATGGCGGCCATCACGGTCAGGCCGGACACCAGGATCGTGCGGCCCGACGTGCGCCCTGCGATCCGGAGCGCCTCGGGGAACGACCGGCCCTTCGCCCGCTCCTCACGCTCGCGTCGCAGGTAGAACAGCGAGTAGTCGACGCCGACCGCCATCCCGACGACCACCACGACCTCGAACGTGTTGCCGTTGACCGGCAGCCAGTGGCTGACGGCCGTCACCACCCCGATAGCGGCGGTCAGCGCCGTGAGCGCAAGCAGCACCGGGATGCCGGCCGCGACCAGCGAGCCGAACACGACGAGCATCAGGATCAGCGTGATCGGCACCGAGGTCACCTCGGCCTTGCCGAAGTTCAGCGACCTGTTGATCGCCTGCTGGATGCTCGCGTCACCGGTCTCGGCGACGCGCAGGTCCGGGTGCCTGGCCTGCACGTCGGCGATCGCGTGCTGGAGGGAGGTCACCGCCTGGTCGATGTTCTTGACGTTGCCGGGGACCTGGAACGTGACCAGGGCGCTGTGACCGTCCTTCGACACGCGCGGCGCCTGGATGTGCGCCGCATATCCCGGGTGGGCGGACAGCGACGCGGCAACCTGGGACGCCGCCTTACGCATGGACGGATCGGTGGCGAGGGTGACGCCGGACGCCGTGGGCTGGATCAGCACGTTCTCGGTCGACGCGTTGAGCTGCGCCGGCGCGTACTGGTGCAGCACCCGCTCGGCCTGCCCGGCCTGGCCGGAGCTGTATTCCACCAGGTTCCTCGAGCCGAGCGCCTGGCCCGCCATGAAGATGGCGGCGACGAGGAGCAGCCAGCCGAACACCGCGGTCTTGCGGTGCGCGGCGCTCCACCCGGCCACCCGTTCGGTCAGGTTGGGCCGGGCATGATCATGTGGCGGCGGGTCGTGCGGTTCGCCGGGGGGCGAAATCAGCAATACTGAACTGTGCGGCTGGAGCATCGGAGTTCCTCTCTGTTGGCGCAGATGGGTGTTGGTGTTAGTCGGCCGCGGCCTGGTCCCCGCCCGTGAGCTGGACCCTCACGGGCGGGGACAGTCAGGCGCGCAGGTTCGGGGACAGCGGGCCAGGATGGCCGAGTACTTTTTTCGCCTCGCGCAGCGGGTCTACCGCCGCGCCGAGCAGTCGGCGGGCGACCGCCGCGTGGGCGCGGGCGGTCGCCACCACGGCGTAATTGAAGATCAGGAACACCACGAGGCAGACGGCCGCGACCGCGAACGCCTCCGGGAGCGTGTTGACGTAGAGGCCCCAGCCGCCGGGACCGTGCGGGCCGTTAGGGTGGTAGCCGAGGTCGTAGCCGTGGTACCGCACGCCGTGGATTGTCTGCCACGGCGCCCAGTACCAGATCGGCAGCGTGATCCCGGCAAGGCACGTCAACCAGACCGCCAGCACGATGGCATCCAGCGCGAGCAGCGGGACGAACATGCCGACCAGGTAGGCGACGTCCCGCCAGGTCGCCGGATCCCGCCACCTGGTCCGCACCTGGGCCATGACGCAGGAGCCGACGACTTGGCGGTAACTGCCGGTGACGGGTCCGTCGACCATAGGGCGGAGCCGGGCCCGCTCGACGCCCCCGCACCACCGGATCGCCGCGGCGGCCGCTACGAGAACTGGCAGCCCGGCGAACGTGATGCTCAGCCCCGCGCCGGCGACGGCGGTGCTCAACGCGATCGCGAACAGCGCCCAGCCCACGACCAGGTAGCTGAGCAGGTACCAGGCAGCCGCCCACGGCCCACGGGAGAGCACGAGTCGGATGGGGTCGCGACGCAGGCTCAGCTTGCTCACGGCGCTCACCCCACGTCTCGGATGAGCTGCTCGACGGCGCTGACGTGCTCGGCGAGCTTCGTCATCTCGCCGCGCAGCTCGGACATGTTAGTCACCGCCTCTTCGGCCAGCTTGCGGTAGGAAGCCAGCGCCACCGCGTCCGCGCGGTGCCGCTGCAGCCGGTAGTAGTTCCAGACGATCACCGCGACCGCGGCGCAGATCGGGACGACGATCGCCAACAGGATGCCGATCGCCGTGTAGTTGGTGCCGGCTGAGGCCAGCATTGTGGTGTATGTCATTGGTCGCTCTCCTCCTTGTGGAGCTCATCCTTGCCATCGTCTTCAGCCAGCGCGTGGACGACCGTCTCGGCCGTGATCCGCATCTCGAAGGGGACCAGCTCGAAGTACTTCATCGCCTTGCCATGCTCGGACAGCTCCAGCTGCCCGGTCACCAGTCCGGCTTTCTCCAGCCGGTCCAGGTGCATGTACAGCAGCGGCCTGGACATGCCAAGTCGCCGCGCCAGCTCGCTGACGTGCACTCGCCCGCCGGCGAGCTCAGCGATGATCCGCAGTCGCAGCGGGTGCGCGATCGCGGTCAGCATGCCGACAAGCTCTTCACTAGTCCGGGTTTCATTCACTCTTTCACCTGTAAGAGAAACCTTACACATGACGGATCTGCCTGTCAATATGGCTTCGCTTGCCGCGGGCATTACGAATTGGACGAAGACGAATTGGACTGCCGGACTCGGAATAGACGAACTCGCGGTGCTCCTGATCGCCGGTGTCGCCTTGGGCGGCCTTGACCTGGCCTAGATGGTTAATTCCAAGGGGTCACCCGTGATCGAACGCGATAAGCCGGAGAAGACCGGGATCGTGCCGTTCATGGAGTTGGCCGAGCGCGTCGCCACAACGCGACGGCGCGTCCGTTCGACTGGCGCTTCACCAGTCGTGATCTTGCCGAAATGCTCGAACGCCTCGGCGCCCGTCGGCCCCAAGTCGAGCTTCCCCTCGCCGCCTGAGGAGCGAGTGGGTCAAGATGGCCCGGTGAAGGCGCCGCCCACATCGACCAAGACCAGCCTCACCCAGCGCCTCAATGCTCGGGCCAGAGACCGCTGGCCCGACCTCGCCGCAGTCGAGGTCCGCTTCCGGGCCAACTTCGCCTACGTGGATGGACGCGGCGCCGACGGGACCGTGCTCAAGCTGTGCCGGCTGCGTTACGGCGGATCGGCCCACCTCTGGGGCTTCGCCCTCTACCGCGCCAGCCACGACGACTACGAGGACGCCGTCCTCCCCAGCGGCATGTTCGCTGGCAGTGCCGAAGAAGCCCTGGATTGCGCCTGCGGGCTCTATCTCAACGACCCATCGGCCTGGCTTCCAGACCCACCGACGAACTAAGGCGCGGCAGCACTAGCTACGTCGGTGACCACTTCCAGCGGCGACTGCTCCCTTCTCGCATGGGGCGTGCTAGGGGTTGACCACGCTCAACGTGCCGCCGAAGGCACTCACGCCCTCGCCGTTGCCCACCGTCTGGATGCCGATCAGATTGCCGGGACCGTACGGCGGCGTGCCGCCGAACAAGAACAAGGGCTCTTCCTGGTTGTAGACGAAGAGGGGCTGCCCGTTGTAGGTCGCCTGCGTGGTCCCGTCGGGCAAGGGCGCTGTCCCTACAGTTCCGGCGAGTCCCAGCGCGGTGGGCTGTCCGGTGGTGCGCAACGGGATGAACTCCGAGGCGCAGGCACTGTCGCAGCGCACCGGCGCAGGTCCTTGGCCGTGCAGCGTGTAGACGGTGACGGGAAGACCACCCTCACCGGGAAGCAGCGTGACGGCCAGGACGGGGCTGCCGTACGTGGTCGAGCCGGGTGCTCCAGTCTGCGGGTCCTGCAGCCCCGACGCGGGGTCCTCGGCAACCAGGTTGGCTGGCCCGGGATCGACGTCACCGTTCGGCGAGACGAGGTACCACAGCGTGTGCCAAGGCAGCGTGGGCTCGACGGTCTCGACAAAATTCTCCCCGAAGAAGGAGGCCGGACCCGGGTCGAACAGATATAGCGGGTGACCGCCGTATGTGACCTGGTACGCGTTCAGATCGCTGCGATACACCCAACCCACCAACCGGGGGTCGACGCCTGGCCCGGCCACCGGACGTGCCGTCGTGGTGAGCGCCGGCCAGTCGGCACTGGCTACGTCGCTCTCGGGACCCGTGCACGTCTCCGGGGGTAGCGAGGTCCCCGAGAAGAACTCGTTGAGATCGCTGACCGCCGAGGTGGTGGCGTTGCACCCGGGCTGGTAGGCGGGTCCGTGCGCACCTGGTCCGCCTGGTCCGCCTGGTCCGCCGGGGCCGACCTGGCCGGGCCCAGGCGGAACCGGGCCCGGTCCCGGAAGCTGTTGCCCCGGGGCGGACGATCCGCGCACAACCGGGTCGATCGTGGGGAAATAGAGCGCAGACCCGGCCGGGTAGTCGTACCCGGACGGAGCGTTCGGGTCCGGGTCGATGTTGCTCCCCGTGACGAGGACGGGCCCGTAGGGACTCTGCGTCACTTCGAGGACCGCCGCTCCGGACGGAGTTGGGGGACCGGGCGGGGGCGAGGGAGGGCCAGGCGGTCGCGCGTAGGCGGTGGTCGGACCGACAATCAGCACCGCCACGGCGGCGGCCGAACCCACCGCGAGCTTCCAACGGGTCAATGACATGTCGCACCTCCGCCGATTCCTCGCTTGACTACCGGCCTGGTGATCAGTGTGCTGATGCGCAACGCCATCACCAAGGGGGTCACCCCCAAGGCTCCGGAGTGGTGGTGGCACCCCCTGTGTTAGGGACAGCTCGCGCTCGCCTCCTCCAACGGGTGCCGACAAATCAGAAGCGAGCCCGTCGCGCAAAGGCGGTTGAGTCCGGACTCGGACGTAGTCCAGACGAATCGAACTCCCACCCGGAGTTGTGCATTTGTTGTGTTATTTGTTCTTAGCCAATTACCGAACTTCACCACATGGACGATGACGCCGGCGTATTCCGGGCGCTGGCCGATCCGACACGGCGCCGGATCCTGCAGGATCTCCAGGGCGGTGAGCTGACGGCCGGTGAGATCGGCTCGCGGTTCACCATCACCGCCCCGTCAATCTCACGACATCTCGGCGTGCTCAAGAACGCGGGCCTCGTTCTCGAGCGGAGGGACGCGAACCGGATCTACTACTCCCTCGTCGAAGAGCGGCTGGCGCTGTCTGTGGGCCAATTCCTCTTCGAGGTCTGTCCTGAGCACATCGTGCTGCGCCAGCGACGAGAGCTCCTCGGCCACGCAACCCTCCAAGCAAATGGCGTTTGAGGTGCTCGCCGAGGGGACCCGACCACCATTCGCCAGCAGAACGCGGACCGGCTGATCGATGGCACTGACGGAAGTGAAGACGGAAGTAAAGACGGAAGTACGGACGGACGCTGACCCGTCTCCTGCCCTCGAGAACATGCCGCCCCGCCGTGCCTCAAGGCGCGCCGGGGCGTGGATCCCGACCGTCTCTGCCATCACGGTCTACGCGGTGTTGGCCCTGCTGGCCAACGGGAACGCCTGGATGACGGGAGCGGCGCACGCGTTGCAGGGGGGCCAGGATCCGAAACTGAACGTCTGGACCGTGGCCTGGACACCGTTCGCCCTCACCCATGGAGTGAGCCCGCTCTTCAGTCATTGGGTCAACGTTCCATTTGGGGCCAACGATGCGGCCAACGCCGCGATCCCGCTGTTGTCGCTGATCGCGAGCCCCATCACGGCCATCTGGGGGCCCGTCGCTGGCGTGAACTTCCTCATCTCCTTTTCGTTCTTCGCCTGTTGCGTCGCCGGCTATTTCTTCGTCCGGCACTGGACGAACTGGAGGCCGGCGGCGTTCGCCGGTGGGCTCCTCTACGGGTTCTCTCCGTACGTCGTCTCGGAAGGCAACAACCACATCCACACGATGTTCGTTGCCCTCATTCCCTTCATGTTCATCGTTCTCGACGAGATCTTGGTGCGGCAGCGCTATTCCCCGCGCCGCCTCGGCGTGCTGCTCGGCCTCCTCGCCGTGCTGCAGTACTTCATCTCGAGCGAGCTGCTCGCCACCACCGTGATCGTGGCCGCAATTGCCGCCGTTCTTGTCGGATTGTTCAACTTCCGCCACGTACGTGCGCACGTTCTTGGTGCACTGCCCGCACTTGGCATCGCGCTCGGCATCGCGGTCATCGTGCTTGCGTATCCCGTGGTCTACTCGCAAGAGGGTCCGCAGCACTTCACCCTCATCCTCCCGGGCGGCCAGTACCAGTCGGATTTCCTGAGCGCAGTGATTCCGACGTCGAATCAAGTGCTCGCGCCCGCCGGAGCGACGGTCATCTCAGACCGCTTTGCCAACAACCTCTCCGAGAACGGCTCGTATCTGGGCATTCCACTCGTGATGCTGTTGATCGGGGCCACCGTCTTGTGTCGGCGATCGAGGGTCGTCGTCGTCGCTTTCCTCGTTGCCTGCGCCGCGTATCTCCTGTCGCTCGGGTCGCCGCTGGCTTTCGACAACAACTACGTCAACTGGTTGCACCTGCCCGGAGGCGTCCTTCACCATCTGCCCCTCCTCGAAGGCGCCGTCACGGCTCGGTTCTCGCTCTTCGTCGCCCTGTTCACCGCTTTGGTACTCGGAGTGGCTCTCGAACACCTGCGCCGCTGGCCTCGGTGGCCGAGCGAGTTTTTCGGTCTGGAGACAACCACGCTCGTGGCGGCGGCGGTCCTCTTGCCGCTCTTGCCCTCCTTGCCCTATGCCGTCAGGACGGTCGATACCCCGGCGTTCTTCACCTCTTCGGGCGTCGACTCCGTGCCCGCCGGCTCCGTAGCGGTCGTGTACCCGTCCACAACACCCACCGACGCCGACTCGACGCTCTGGCAGGCCGCCGCCGGCATGCGCTTCAAGATGCCGGGGGCCTACGCGCTCGTGCCCGCCCACGGCGGCACCGGGTCGCAATGGGGGACGCCGACCCTGACCAGCAACACGCTCGGGAATATCGTCAAGGGGAAGAAGGTCGCGGAGACCACGTCGCTTCGCGGCGCGCTGCGGGCGCAGTGGCGAGCCTGGGACGCCCAGACCTTCATCATGGGGCCCGGGCCGCACGAAGCGTTCGCCCGAGAATTTGTGTCATGGGCGATCGGCCGGCCGCCGGTGCAACGCCAGGGGGTGGACGTCTGGTATCGGCTCCAACACGATCTGGCGTCGTCGTAGCGCCGGGGCCAGCTGTCCCCCACGGCCGTTCCCGCTTCGTCAAATCATTCCTTCGGCGAATACCCGTGCGGCTTCGCCGGCTGTACGATCGCGTTCTCACAGCGCGGTCGCGGCTTGAGCCGTCGGAGAACGTTTTGCCTTCCCTTGCAGCAGCATCGCCGGACCTCGAGTCACTTTCGCGGCCACGCCCAATCGCCCTCTCCTTCCAGGACGTCACCCACCGCTACGGGTCCCGCATCGCCCTCGACCGGCTGCGCCTGGACGTGGCCCGGGGCGAGGTCGTCGCGCTCCTCGGACCGAACGGGGCCGGCAAGTCGACCACCATCTCAGCGCTCCTCGGCCTCCTGCGACCGCAGGAGGGCCGGATCGAAGTCCTCGAAAGCGATCCACGTCAGGCCGTAGCCGATGGCCGAGTGGGCGCGATGCTCCAGTCCGGCTCGGGCATCGGCCTACCGCCCGGCGTTCGTGTCGACGAGGCCCTCGGCCTGGTCCGGCGGCTTTACCGGCGCCCCGCGCCGCATGACCAGGTCGTCCAGCGCGCGGATATCGGTCCGCTCCTGCGCCAGCGAACCGATCGTCTCTCCGGCGGCCAGGCTCAGCGTGTCCGTTTCGCCATCGCCATCGCGGGCGACCCCGAGGTCGTATTCCTCGACGAGCCGACCTCCGCCATGGACGTGGAGTCCAGGCAGGGCTTCTGGCGAATGATGCGGGACTTCGGGAACGAGGGCCGCACCGTGCTCTTCGCCACGCACCATCTGGCGGAGGCCGACGAGATCGCCGATCGCGTCGTCGTGCTCAACCACGGCAAGGTCGTGGCCGACGGCCCCGGAGCCACTCTCAAGGCGGCCGTGGCCACCCGACGGCTCCGCTTCGTCATCGACCGGCCGAACTGTCCCGAGCTCTCCGACCTGGACGGCGTCACCGAGGTGAACGTCTGCGGTACGGGCATCTCGATCGACTCGCTCGATGCCGACGCCACCATCCGAGACCTGGTGGGACGTGGCGTCGAGTTCCGTGACCTCGAGGTGACCGGGGCCGGGCTCGAGCAGGCCTTTGTGGCCCTGACTCGATGTGGTCGCGCCGATGCTCGAGACGGCAGGTGACCAACCTTCCGGTCGCTCCGCCGAGGTCATCCACTCCTCTGCATGGGCCGGGTCCAGCGGAGCCCACGCCCACGTCACCCGACGGCTGGCGGAGCCGCCTCACCCCACTCCTGGCCTTCTGTCATTTCGAGGTGGGGCGCCTGGTGCGGAGTTGGAAGTTTCTCGCCATCACCATCGGCTTCCCGGTGATCTTCTACATCCTCTTCCTCGGCGACCACACCGCGAGCAAAGTGGTCGACGGCACGGTGCCTTGGCGCGTCTACCTGATGGTCTCGATGTGCTCGTTCGGAGCACTCGTGGCCGCCCTGAACGCGGGTGGCAGCCGGCTCTCGATGGAACGTGCCTCTGGATGGGCCCGCCAGCTTCGGGTGACCCCGATTCCGGCGTGGTCGTACGTCGCCACCAAGGTCATCGCCAGCATGGTCGTGGTGCTTCCCGTCATCATCTTGGTCGAGGCGGTCGGTGCAGGGTTCGGCGACGTCCGACTGGCCGCCACGACCTGGATCGGGCTCACCGTCTTGCTCTGGGCCACGTCCCTCCCCTTCGCCGTGCTCGGCGTCTTCATCGGCTTCCTGGTGACGCCCGAGGCTGCGTTTCCCGTCGTCACCGGTCTCATGTTCGTCCTCGGTTATTTCGGAGGCCTGTTCAACCCGGTTGACCAAATGCCGGGCTCGCTCCAATTCATCGCACACCTGATGCCGAACTACCACCAGGTCGCGCTGGCACTGGCCTTCCTTGACGGCCAAACCCTGACGCTCGGTCATTGGCTGATCCTGGCCGGCTACGTGGCGGTCCTCGGATTGGCCATTGCGTGGAAACACCGGGTCGAAGAAGCCCGGGGGGTGGCGTAACCGAACCGGGACAGCCCGGGGAGACAGAAGCGAAGGCGCCCCACACGGCTAGCGCGAATCGGGGTGGTGGCACGAAGGAGATTCGGGATACTGCCCTCCTTGGCCGCCGTTGGCCAACCCACAATATTTGATGGTGATCAGGCAGGCGAAGAGTCGAGAGGCGTGAGAACGGCATGGTGACCGTGGTCAGGTATCGCTTTGCGGCGACCTTTCGCCGTCGCTGGCTGGGCTATGTGTCGATCGCCCTCCTCATCGGATTGGTCGGTGGGATCGCGATGGCCTCGATCGGGGCGGCGCGCCGGACCCAGTCGTCGTATCCCACCTTTTTGGCGGGCACGAACGCGTCGGACCTGACGATGTCGACGTACGGCGTCACGCCCAACAGCGCGGCCAACGGCTATTCGTCCGATGTGACCCGCAAGATCGCGCAACTCCCAGAGGTCACGCGCGTCGAGGCGTGGGTGGGCGTGGCGGTCGTGCCGCTCAAGCACGACGGGGCACCGAACCTGAAATCCTCGATCAACACGGCCGGGAGCGTCAACGGGCTCTATTTCAACGAAGACCGTGCCACCGCAGTCGTCGGACGGATGGCGGACCCACGTCGGGCCGACGAGTTCGTCACCACCGCACTTGGAGCGCGCGACCTGGGCGTGCACGTGGGCCAGGTCGTTCCCATGGGCGTCTACACATCGAGCCAGTTCGCCATGCCGGGCTTCGGGACACCGCAGGTGCCACCGGTGCGCCGGATCGACATGAAGCTCGTCGGCATCATCGTCTTGAACAACCAAGTGATCGAGGACGACGCCGACCGCGTGCCGACCGACGTGCTCTTCACTCCCGCCCTGACCCGCACTCTGAACCCCGCCACCTCCGTCCAGGGCACCTGGTACGCGATGCAACTTGCCCACGGCGCGGCCCTTCCCGCCGTTGAGGAGAAGCTGATCCGCCTGCTTCCGAGCGGCAGCAATGCGAACTTCACCGTCACCGCACTCACGGAGGCCAAGGTGGAGCGAGCCGTCAGACCCGAGGCGATCGCCCTTGGCGTGTTCGGCGTGATTGCGGCCCTGGCGGCGCTGGCCGTCGGCGCGCTCGCCATATCCCGGGTGTTGCGTTCGGACGAGACGGATCTCTCGGTCCTTCGGGCTCTGGGTGCCAGCCCGGCCGCTACCGTCGTCGACGGGCTCATCGGAGTCGTGGGCGCGATCGTGGCCGGGGCGTTGGTCGCAGTCGCCGTCGCGGTGGCGCTCTCGCCGCTCTCCCCGCTCGGACCGGTCCGAGCCGTCTACCACGAGCCTGGGATCGCGGTCGACTGGACCGTTCTTGGATTCGGTCTTCTCGTGATCATCGGCGGACTGGGCGCGATCGCACTGGCCTTGGCCTACAGAGGTGCGCCCCACCGTCTGGCCGTGAAATCTCGCATGGAACACCCCCACGACTCACGACTGCTCCAGATGGCGACCTCGTCGGGCCTGCCGGCCTCAGGCGCGGTGGGCCTGCGCTTCGCTCTTCAGTCCGGTCGTGGGCGCACCTCGGTTCCCTCCCGCTCCGTTCTGGTGGGCGCCACGTTGGCCGTAGTCCTGGTCACGACGACCCTCACGTTCAGCAGCGGGCTCAATTCGTTGGTGTCGCGGCCGGCCCTCTACGGCTGGAATTGGAGCTACGCCCTGACCTCGGAGAACGATGTCCCGCCGCCGGCCCTCGCCGCCCTCACGCGCGACCCCGATGTTGCCGCTTGGTCCGGGTATCTCAATATCTCGCTGCAGATCGACGGCCAGACCGTTCCGGTCCTTGTCGGCAACAACCACGCGACTGTCGCGCCACCAGTTCTGTCCGGACACGCCGTCGATGGCAACAAGCAGGTCGTCCTGGGCCCGGGCACGCTTGCGCTCCTGCACAAGCGCGTGGGCGACACGATCACCGGCTCGTTCGGCACACCGAACACGGCCCCGCTCTACATCCCGCCCTTCAAGATGGTCATCGCTGGCACGGCCACGCTCCCGGCAATCGGCGGCACCAGCAACTTCGCCGACCACCCATCGATGGGGACAGGCGCCGTCGTCTCGGTCAAGGTCAGCCCGGCGTTCTCCAACTCCACCCAAAGCTCGGATCCCAATCTCAATGGACCAGGCCTCGTCTTCGTGCGCCTCCGCAGCGGCGTCAGCGCCACCACGGGGCGGACGGACATGAACCGCATCACCAACCTGGCGGACAAGGTCTTCGCCGCCGACCCGAACGGCACGGGCGACCGCGTGAACGTCCTCGGCGTTCAACACCCCGCGGAAATCGTGAACTACCAGTCCACTGGTGCGACACCGGTGCTCCTGGCGGCCGGCCTGGCCGGGGGCACGATCGTGGCGCTGGCGCTGACGTTGATCGCGTCCGTCCGGCGTCGGAGGCGCGACCTTGCACTCCTCAAGACCCTCGGCTTCACCGCCCGGCAGCTCGGCGCCACCATCGCCTGGCAGGCCTCGGTCATCGCCGCGATCGCCGCCGTGATCGGTGTGCCCGTGGGCATTGCGGTGGGACGGCAACTCTGGACCCTCTTCGCCCGGAACATCAACGCTGTACCCGAGCCCACGGTGCCCGCCTCGCTGATACTGGTCGCGGTCGGCGTCTTGGTCCTCTCCAATCTCGTCGCGGCCATCCCGGCCCGCATTGCCGCGCGTACGCCGGCCGCCCTCGTCCTGCGATCCGAGTAACCGAGCGGCGGACCGTCACCACCCGGCCCGAGGCGTCCCCCCATCGATGCCCACGCAGCACCGTCGCACATCCCGGCTGAGCCGGAGCGCCCGCTGATCGGCGCCACCGGGAAGTGGGATCCGGTGGACCGTATAGCCGAACGCCACGTCGAAGTGGGGATCGCAGTAGGCGAGCGAGCCGCCCGCCCCGTCGTGGCCGAAGGTGCGGTAGCTGCCGAAGGGGAGTCGGTCGGTCGGCTTTTGGAAGATGACGGCGAAGGCCGACGGCTCGGGAGAGGTGAGCTCGGGGCCCCACACCTGCTGCTGGCTCACCGCGCCCACCGTCTCGGTGTCGAGCAACCGCGCCACGCCGGAGACCTCGTGATGGACCGAGGCGTAGAGGCCGGCCAGGGCGCGCCCGTTGGCCAACCCCCCGGCCGCCGGCGTCCCGGCGCGCCGGAAACGCTCGGAGTTGCACTCCACCAGCAGGTTCGGCTGGTCGTCGGGCAGCGCCAGCCACTCGATGCTGCCCCGCCGCGGCCCCGGCACGCCGTCGGTCCACGCCGCCAACTCCTCGGCGGTCGGCAGCTCCACGGCCACGAAACGGCCGTCCTCAGCCTCGGGCGTGCCGAGGTACACGTCGAGCCCACGCGGCCCCGTCACGTGCGCCCGCAGGTAGGCGCCGAGTCGCTCGCCCGTTGCCCGCAGCACGAGCTCGTCGGCCAGCACCCCGATGGTGAGGGCGTGGTAGGCGTGCGCGCTGCCGGGCGCCCAGTGCGGTCGCTGAGCCGCAAGGCGCGCCGCCAACGGTGCATGGCCGTAGAGCTCGTCGTAGGTGAAGCCGCCGTCGACACCCAGCAGGCCGGCCTGGTGGCTGAGCAGCTGGCGCACCGGCACCGCCGCCTTCCCCCGGGCGGCGAACTCGGGCCAGAGCGAGGCGACCGGCGCATCAAGGTCGAGCAGGCCGTCGCGCACGAGGCACGCCACGGCGATGCCGGCAGCACCTTTCGAGCTCGAGAACACAGGGAGCAGCTCGTCGGGCCGGGTGCCCGGACCCCACCACAGATCGATCACGATCCGGCCGTGGTGGTACACGGCCAGCGTCCCCGCGTAGGTGGGGTCCGCCGCGACCGACTCCCCCAGCCGTTCGGCCACGGGTTCGAACCCCGGCTCCACCGTTCCGTGCAACCCTTCCAGCCGCGTCACTGTCGCCATGGGCTCTTTGTAGCGCCTGGAACCCCTCACCGCTCGCAGCGCGCGACAGACTGCTCCGGTGGACTGGCCGACAGGGTTCCTCTGGGGGACGGGGGCGTCGTCGACCCAGACCGAAGGCGCCGCCCCGGCGTCGGACTGGTGGGACTGGGAGCGCGGCGGGCACGCGCCGATCTCCGGCGACGGCAATGGGTTTGCCACGCGCTACGTCGAGGACCTCCGCGCGGTGGCGGACCTGGGGCTGACCCACCACCGACTCTCCATCGAGTGGGCCCGCATCGAGCCGGACGAGGGTCACCGCGACCCCGAGGCGATCGCGCACGCCCGCGCCGTGCTCGAAGCGGCAAGCGCCGCCGGCGTGACGCCGTGGGTCTGCTTGCACCACTTCACCCTCCCGCGCTGGTTCGCCCAGCGCGGTGGCTTCCTGACCGAGGCCAACCGCACCACGTACTGGCGCCGCCATGTCGAGTTCATGGCCGAGACCTTCGGAGATCTCGTGGGGGGCTGGAAGCCGGTGAACGAGACGAACTACTACGCCGGCGCGGCCTACGGCGGAGGCTGGCCTCCCGGCCACACGGACCGCGACGAGCGTGCGCTGGCCGCCGAGCAGATCCATCTGGCCACGGCGGAGGCGGCCGCGGTGCTGCGCGGCACCGGCGCCCCGGTGGCGTCCGTCTTCGGGCTCTCCGGCGAGGTGCCGCTCGACGACGACGAGGCGACGGCGAAGGTCGCCCGCAGCCTGCGCGCCGTGAACTGGGACGCCGGCATCGGCCTGTTCCGCGACGGCGTGCTGCGCATACCCGGGCGCGCGCCGGTGGAACGTCCCGACCTCGCCGGGTGCTACGACCTGTTCGGGTTCTCGTACTACGCCACCATGGGCGTAGCGCACGGCCAGGTCGTCCGCTACCCCACGGATGCTCCGGTTTCCCCGCTCGGCTATGGCATCTGGGCCGGCGGCCTCGGGCTCGTGCTCGATCGGCTCCACGAGGAGCTCCCGGGCACCCCGCTGCTGGTCGACGAGTACGGGGTCGGCACCGCAGACGACGCCGAGCGCGTCCGGTACCTCGAGGACGGCCTGCGCGTCGTGCACGATGCGATCGGCCGCGGCGTCGACGTCCGCGGCCTCTTCCACTGGACCGCGGTCGACAACTACGAGTGGCTCCACGGCTTCGACGTGTCGTTCGGCCTCATCGACGTCGAGCGCCGGGTGCGGCCGAGCGCGGCGGTGCTCGCCCGCGAGGCCCGACCCATGGGCTGATCCCGCGCCCTGATCCCGCGGGCTGATCCCGCGCCCTGAGCTGGTCGCACCGAGTCGCCCGGCTGCCGGGCGCCGCATCAGGGCCCGCTGTGCTCACTCGCGTCTCCCCTTCCTGCCTCGGGACCCGGATGTCCGGCTCTGGCCGCTCGTCAGCGGCTATGAAAGCCCGGTGGCTCAGCGCAGCCGGCGAAGCGACATCCAAGGGCTCCGGGCGGTTGCGATCCTCGCCGTCGTCGCCTTCCACGCCGGCCTGCCGGTGCCGGGCGGCTTCGTGGGCGTCGACGTCTTCTTCGTCATCTCCGGGTACCTGATCACCCAACTTCTCTGGGAAGAGCTCTCCGCAGAGGGCGGACGCCTGTCCTTCGCCTCCTTCTATGCGCGGCGGGCTAGGCGACTTCTCCCCTCGGCGGTGTTGGTGATCGTGGTGACGGTCGTGGTCTCGGTCGCCGTGCTCGGGCCCCTCGAGGCCAAAGCGGTCGCCAAGGACGGCGTGGCCTGCGCGCTCTACGTCGGCAATTACCGATTCGCCTTCCAGGCGACCAACTACCTCAACGCGCACGGGCCGGTGTCGCCCCTCCAGAATTATTGGTCACTCGGCGTCGAGGAGCAGTTCTACCTCCTCTGGCCGGCGCTCCTCCTCGGCGCCTCGCTGATCGGCCGGCGCGCTCGGGGTCGCCACCGACGGTCCGCGGCCGACCGCACTCGTCCGGCGGTCCTCGGCACCCTGGCCGTCGTCGGTGCCCTCTCGTTTTGGATGTGTGTCTCGTTGACCCGGAGCAACGAGCCCTGGGCCTTCTTCTCGCTGCCTACGAGGGCGTGGGAGCTCGCGGTCGGCGGGCTCCTCGCGTTGGGGGCGCCCTACCTTCGACGGATCCCGGGGTGGGTGCTGGGCGCGATCGGCTGGGCCGGCCTCGGGGCCGTGGCGTGGTCGCTCGTTGCCTTCGGTGCACAGACGCCGTTCCCGGGGTGGGCCGCACTCGTCCCCGTGGTGGGCACCGGGGCGGCACTCGTCGCCGGCACCCGACCTCTCCGGGCCGGGCCGGCGCGTCTGCTCGGCCTGGCTCCCCTGCAGCCGCTGGGCGCCGTGTCCTATACCTGGTACCTCTGGCATTGGCCGGCGCTCGTGCTGGCGCCCTACGTCGTGGGGCACCGTCTCGGACTCGCCCAGAACGTCGCCGTCTGCGTCTTGAGTCTGGCCTTGGCCTCTCTGACCACCCTCCTCTTGGAGCAACCGGTCCGGCGATCGCTCTGGCTCTCGGCTCGCGCCGCGCGCAGCCTCGTGGCGGGCGGTGCGCTCAGCCTTCTCGGCGCATTGGCGGCTGTTGCCGTCGTCGCGGCGGTGCCGCCGCCGGTGGGGAGCGGGCACGCCACCGCCTCACGTCTGAGGACGAACCACGTCACCGTCCAAGGTTCGCCCACGACGGTCCCCTCGGCGGTGGCCACGGCCGACTCCCTCGACACGCAGGTCAAGCGACTGGTGTACGAGTCGCTGGCCAATCCACAGGTGCCGGCGTCGCTCACCCCGTCGCTCGCCGACGCGGCCGCAGACTCCGCCGTACCCTTCGACGACGGCTGCCTCGACGGCTTCACCGATGCATCCGTGCACCCTTGCGTGTTCGGCGAGACGAGCGCCTCTCGCAGCATCGTGCTCTTCGGCGACTCACACGCCCTCATGTGGTTCCCGGCCATCAACAATCTGGCGATCCAACAGCACGATGACCTCGTCGTCATGGGCAAGGCGACATGTCCACCGCTCGAGATCCCCATCTTCAGCCCCGATCTTGGGCGTCCCTACACCGAGTGTGACGCGTGGCGGGCCGCGGAGCTCCAGCGCATGAAGACGCTGCGCCCCGCCGTGGTGATCCTCGGCTTCTCCCGCGAGTACGGCATCGACAACGACCACGTCGTCGTCGACAGTCCGGCCTGGCTCGCTGGGCTCTCCGAGATGATCACCACGATCGAGCAGGACACGGGCGCCCAGGTGGTGGTGATGGGCGACGACCCCTATCCGCAACAATCGGTACCCGACTGCCTCAGCCAGCACCTGGCGGACACGGCGGCGTGTGCGATCCCCAGGCACTATCCGTACTACAACCCCAGCGGGATCCCGCAGGAACAGGCCGTTGCCGCGGCAGCAGGCGCCGGCTACGTGGACACGGACCCGTGGTTCTGCGTCGCGTCGACCTGCACCCCCATCCTCGGGAACATGCTGGTCTACCGAGACGACAATCACATCACCGCCACCTACGCCAACTGGCTGACTCCTGTCATCGGCGCGCACCTGGAAGCGCTGACCAATGGCGCATTCTGACCAAGCGGGCTCGGCCCCTTTTGGTTCCCCGGCCAAAGGTCAGGGACGATCTTCGCCGCCCGGAATTTCCTGAGCAATTTCGAGCGGACCTCTCTATACTCCGGGCGACCTGAGTGCTTCGGGCGAGAAGCAGAGAGGTGGTATTGACATGCACATTGGCGAGGCCAGTTTTGGTCCAGTGCGAGGCCGGAGCGATGTTCGTTCGGGGAGGGGCACCCTCAGGCGATTCGGCATCACGGCGGCTGCGGTAGCTGCTCTCGTGGTGCCCCTCAGCCTGGCGGGGACCGCCGGCGTGGCCTCGGCCACGACACCGGGCCCGGCAACCTGTGGCGCGTCGGGTGACACTTCCCCCACGTCGCTGCCAGGTGGCTCGTACACCACGGTCACGGTCGCGGGGATCTGCTTCATTGATTCGGGCCAGGTCGTCACCAGCGGCGACGTGACGGTCGAACCAGGGGCGTCCCTGATCGCGGCGTTCGCCACGGATGGCGGTTCGGGGACCTCGGGCATCTCCGTGGGGGGCAACATCAACGTCGATACGGGAACGCTCGTCTTGGGATGCGAGAACCCAGAGTTCACGTGCGAGGACAACGCGAGCCTCAACTCGGCCGACACCGTGCAGGGGAGCATCGAGGCTCCCAATGCGCTCGGCGTGCTTGTGCACAACTCGACCATCGACGGCGACGTCGTGGAGACGGGCGGCGGGGGTGGCGATAACTGCATCCCAACCCCAGCCTTCCTGTTCGGCGGGCCCCCGGTGTACAGCGACTACGAGGACAACACGATCGGAGGCAACCTACGAGTCACGGGACTGACGACCTGCTGGTTCGGCGCGATCCGCAACCAGATCGGCGGCAGTGCCACCTTCGCCAACGGCACCTTCGCCGATCCCGACGCCTCTGAAAACCTGACGAACACGATCGCCGGGAACCTGCTCTGCTCGGGCAACTCGCCGGTGGTCGAGTACGGAGACTCGACCGGGTCAGCGAACGTGGTCAGCGGGTTTGGCGCCGGAGAGTGCGCCTTCGGTGTGACGCAGCCCAACCCTGCACCGAGCGGGCCTCCCGCACCCATCAGCGTTCCGAGCACCGCGCTGCACGGCTATTGGTTGGCTGCGGCCGACGGTGGGGTGTTCAGCTTCGGTGTGCCGTTCCTCGGCTCGCAGAGCGGCACGACACTCAGCAAGCCCATAGCCGGCATGGCGGCCATCCCCGGGGGCGGCGGCTACAACCTGGCCGAGGGCAATGGGATGGTGTTCGCCGACGGCGCCCGGGCGACCGACTGCAGCAACGTGAGCGGTCCGTTGAACCAGTCGATCGTGGGCATCGCGGCAGCGCCCGGTGGCAACGGCTGCTGGCTTGCGGGCTCCGGGGGTGAAGTCTTCCCCATGGGCTCGAACGCCCCCTTCTTCGGCTCGGCCGGCGGCCTGTCACTGAGCAAGCCGGTCGTGGGGATCGCAGCGGCCCCGAACAATGACGGCTACGACCTCGCGGCATCCGACGGCGGCGTCTTCAACTACGGCACCGGCACGGCGTTCTACGGGTCGATGGGCGGCCAGCCGCTCAACCAGCCGGTCGTCGGCATGGCCCTTGACCCGGCGACGGGCGGCTACTGGTTGGTCGCAAAGGACGGCGGGATCTTCGCCTTCAACGCGCCGTTCCTCGGCTCGATGGGTGGCACACCGCTCAACAAGCCGATCGTGGGCATGGCGGCTGCACCGACCGGAGACGGCTACTACCTGGTGGCATCCGACGGCGGCATCTTCGCCTTCGGGACCGGCGCCCACTTCCAGGGCTCCACGGGCAACCTCACGCTGAACAAGCCCGTCGTCGGGATGTCCTTGGGCTGACAGCCACGGAGCGTTGCTTCCGGCCCCTCAGCGTGCGCGGCGCGTCGAGGGGCCGGGGTCGACACGTGGCTCAACCGGTCAGGCGGGTGCTCCGCCGCGAGCGACGCATCCCCACGAGCGCGAGCGCGATCAGCCCGATCACCGTGAGCCCGGCGCATGCGACGGCGACGTTGCTCGGGTCCGACGGCCGTCCGACGGGAGGTACGAGGGCGACCGCGCCGTGGGTCGGATCCAGGCCAATACCGAATTCGTCGTCCTGTCGTTCGTCGATCACACTCACGACCCTCCTCGCCTGCCCGCATCGGAGCCCGTGTTCGCGGTTCGGCCCCGTTGGGGACATTCTGCCTGATCGCCCCAACCGGGTTCCCGCCGCGCCGCCGACCTCAACGCACAGGTGTCGAAGACCCGAGGAGTAAATGGAGCAGCACGGCTGCGCCCGATCGCTCGACGTCACTGGTCGCGGTCACCAGGACCACGTGCGACCGCCTGGCCGCGGCCCGCAGGCGGCTGACGGCTTCATTCCCCGGCTCGGCAGCCAGCTCGGCCCGATAGCGGAGCGCGAAGTCGGGGAATTTGTCGGGCTCGTGGCCGTACCAACGCCGAAGGGCATCGCTCGGCGCAACGTCCTTGGCCCATTCGTCGATCGCCGCCTTCTGCTTGCTCACGCCGCGCGGCCACAGCCGATCGACGAGCACCCGGTAGCCGGCCGGCGGATCCTCGTCGTAGACGCGGCAGACCACGAAGCGCGGCCGGGCCGGCACGATCAGCGCGGGTCGAGGATCTGGGGCGGCCACACGGCGAGCACGACCGGCCCGAACGCCTTCGTGAACCGCGTACGGATCACCGCGGCGCTCGATAGGGCGACAGGTCGATGCCGGGGTAGCGCTCGGCCACGCCCGCCAGGGTGTCGTCGTTCCAGTAAGGGTCGCCGGGCCGCGGGAAGCCGAACAGGTCGCGCTGGCGCACGGTGCACCGGGGAAGGAACTTGGCCCACCGCTCGGGCGACGCCTTTGGCCAGGCCATCTTCCCGCCCCACGTCGTGCCGCGCACCTGAAAGTCCACGAGGATGGAGAAGCGCGAGCGTCCGCCGGCCGTGAAGTCCGAGCCGCGATGCAGGATGTCGGTCCGGTAGACGAGGAGTGACCCCGCCGGCCCGACGCACCGCACCTCCGATGCGCCGAGTTCCCCGAAGGGGAGATACAACGGCGTATAGGGCACGTCCTTGCCGGCGTCGTAGGGCACGATCACCGTGGGGGCGTCCTCCTCGGTGACGTCGCTCAGATAGACGAACGTCGTGAGCTGCTGGTAGCGCGGCTCGGGGCGGGGCACGACGAGGCTGTGGCTGCCGTAGTCGCGGTGCAGCGGCTGGTCGTAGTTGACGGCGCCGGCGTACTTGGCCCACAACTCCACCTTGTAGAGGTGGAGGTCGGTGGTCTCGAGGTAGCGCTCGGCCGCATCGACGAGATCGGGGTGGACGGCGAGGCGGTTGAGATCCCACGAACGGTACGGGAACTCCTCGACACCGGCGAACTGGCTGTCGGCGTAGCGGGCGTGTTGAGGTTGGGCCGGGTCGGCGAAGTAGTCGTCGGGGCGGGGGAAGTGGCGCCAGAGGGCATTCTGGGCTCTATCGAGCTCGTCGGGGTCGAGGAAGCCCTCGAGGAGCGAAAAGCCTTGTTCGTGGACCTTTTTCAACGTGGCGTCGGGGACGCGCATCGCCGGTGACGTTAGGCGAGGGATCGTCGGGCGGGTTGGTTCGCCGGGTCGAACGGGTCGGCTGGGACGGCTGGGACGGCTGGGACCTGGTCGCGGTGGTGATGGTGATGGCGGTGGCGGTGGCAATGGTGATGGCGTTGGTGGTGGGCGAGGCGAGGCCTGCACTCGAAGGAGGACCGGCGTCACTTTCGCCTGCCTTTGCGTTGCCGTTGGAGAAACGGAACTTTCTCGAACGCCAAGGTTGCAGGTGTGAACGAAGCCGTTGCCGTTTCTCCTGTTGCTCGAACGGGAACGCCGATGCACCCGAAAGGAGAGCCCCTCGCCGACGGTTGGACCGGCAGGGGTTTACGCTCGGGCCGTGCGCGCCGTTGTGTTCGATTTCGTCGACCCTGAGTTCCCCGCTTCGCTGGCCGAGCTGCCCGAACCGGAACTGCCCGGGCCGTCGTGGGCCCGCATCGCGGTGACGACCGGCGGCATCTGCGGGAGCGACCTTCATCTCTTCGCCCACAACACCGGGCCGTCGCCCACGCTGGCGTCCATCGGGACCTTTCCGTTCGTCCTCGGGCACGAGACGGCCGGGCGGGTGGTCGAGGCCGGCGCGGACTGCCCGGTCGCGCCAGGGACCCGGGTCGCCATCGACCCGTGCATCCCGTGCGCGCCGCGGGGCATGCCACTGTGCGCCAGCTGCGCGCGGGGCTGGACGTCGTCGTGCCTCAACCTCGACAGCCGGGTCATCAGCTCGGGGCGCTCACTCGGTTTCACCCAGGACCTCGGCGGCGGGTGGGCGGACACGGTGCTCGCCCACGCATCGATGCTGCACCCGCTGCCCGACGCCGTCGGCGACCGCGGTGCAAGCCTCTACGAGCCGGTCTCGATCGCCTGCCACGGCCTGTTGCGGGCGGCGCCGGTTGACGGCGACCCGGTGCTGATCGTCGGCGCCGGCATCATCGGGCTCGCCACGCTGGCCGCAGTGCGGGGACTGTTCCCGCACTGCGAGGTGACGGTGCTGGCGCGCCACGAGCATCAGGGTGCGGCGGCGACCGCGTGCGGGGCGGACCACGTCGTGTTCAGCGACCCGACCAACGGCCACTGGGAGGAGCTGGCCGCGCGCAGCGGCTCGCGGGTGGTCGGGCGCAAGCAGCACCAGATGCTCATGGGCGGCTTCCCCTACGTCGTCGAGGCGGTCGGTTCACCGGGCTCGGTGACCGAGGCCCTGCGCGCCGTGGCGCACCGGGGCACGGTGCTGCTGCTCGGCGCGGCCGGCATCAGCGAAGTCGATCTCACCCCCATCTGGTACAAGGAGGCCGCACTGGTCGGCTCCATCGACCACACGGTCGACGCGGGGTCTGCGCCCGGACTGGCCGGCGGCCCGGAGCGCCATTCGGTCGATCGGGCCCTCGACGTCCTCGCTGCCGGCCTGCTGCCTGACCGCGTCGTGGTGACGCACGAGTTCGGCCTGGAGGACTACCGCACGGCCATCGAGACGGCGATCGACCGGCACACGACCCAGGCGATCAAGGTGGTGTTCCGGCCGCAGGGTTGAGCGTGTCCCGGGTCCCGGGTCCCGGGTCCCGACCGAAACAGGGGTGCGGGGACGGCGGCGGCGCGGCAGAATCGATCCGTGCTCACCCGCTCGACCGGTTATCTCACCCTGCGGCGCCCGGGTTCGGGCGGCGCGGCGACCAAGCAGCTGCAGTCCGAGGGCTACGTCCTCCTCGAACAGGTCTTCGTCGCCAAGGCGCTCGACACCCTCACCGATGATGTCGATCGTGTGTACCAGGAGTACGCGCCCGACGCGCGCTCGTCGCGCTATCCGCCCGAGCACTGGGAGCCGTTCCGCTACGAGATGCTCAACCGGAGCGCGGCGGTGCAGAGGGCGATTGCGCACCGGAAGATCCTCTCGACTATCGAGCCGCTGCTCGGCGAGGACTGCCACGTCATCGCGAACACGGCGTGGTGGCAGCCGCCGGACAGCAACAAGCACGGCGGGAGGTTCTGGCACATCGACAGCGGCCCCCACGTGCCGCGCCCGCCGGGCGTCCCGTGGGACGAGCGCATCCCCTACCCCGTCTTCGCGGTGGCCGCGCACATCTACCTGATGGACTGCCCGCTCAAGGCGGGGCCGACCGGCGTCATCCCCGGCAGCCATACCTCGGGCCGGCCGCCCCCGCCCGACCGCATGGCCGACGACGACCTCGAGTACGAAGGCACCAAACCGGTGGCGTTGGTGGCCCGCGCCGGTGACGTCGCGTTGTTCGTGTCGGACATCTGGCACCGGCGACTGCCGTCGCGTCGGGGCGACCCGGGTCGCCTGTTCATCCAGTGCCACTACGGCCGGCGCGACCTCGCGCAGCGCCTGCGGCCCACGGCCGAGGCCAACCAATTGTCGGACGAGGCGCGCGCCCGCGCCAAGACCACACGACAGCGGACCCTGGTCGGGCTCCACCGCAACGGGTTCTACGACGGCTAATCCCGGGGGGTCGGCCCGGCCGGGCGCGGTGCCGCGGCTCCCGGGTGGGGCGGGGGCGCTGGCGGCTCGGACAAGGTGACGACCGAATCGCCGATCGCCGTGACGAACTTCCCCACCACCACCACCACCACCGACGGCCGGCGCTCGAGCTTCACCATCGTCGCCCACGGCAGCACCGTCACCCTGACCGTCGGCTCGTCCGCCGTCCCCTCCCCGGGGGGAGAGGCGCTGAGCCCGGACCTCAGACCCTGCTCGACGCCCTCACCGAGTGGCCGGCCCCGGCGAAAAGGCGAAATAGGACTTTGGTCCCAGTAGGGTGCCCGGTTCACGGCCGTTTTACTGGTCGATGGAAGCGAACAGCACCTCCAAGATCAACGCCGACCGAGGCGCGCTCGACTGCGCCACCCTGTTCCTCTGCCGCCAGGGCCAGACGTGGGCGGTCGTGGTCGAGTCCCCCGGCATCACGGGGGCCCTCCTGCTCCGCCACGCCGGCCCTGACACCTACGACGCCCGGTTCGAACTCCTCACCCGGGCCCGGCTGGCCTGCCCCGGCGCTGACATCGTCGTGACGGACGGGGCCGCCGAAGGCGCCGACTACGAGTGGCGACTCGAGGTGCGCGGGGTCGAAGAATGCGCCGGCGACCTCGGCCTGCGCCTCCACCACGAGCTGTCCGGCAAGCGCCAGCGCCACCAACGCCGCCTCCTCCTGCGCCAGCCGGCCCGCAACTGCCGGGCCAGCTGGTCTCGCACCCCCACAGGCCGCCCGCTCTCCTTCTGAGGTCCGGGCCTCCCCAAGGGCGCGTCCCCCGCGCCCGCGTGATCAGCGCAGCCCGGCGGGGGCTGCGCCCCTCACGCTCGTGCGGTACATCTCGCGCCGCACGCCCGAGTAGTCGTTCAACGCGTTGTGCATGGTGCAGCGGTTGTCCCAGACGGCGAGCGTCTTGACCGACCAGCGCAGCCGGCAGGTGAAATTCTCGTTGATGCTGTGCCGATGCAAGTGGGCCAGGAGAGCCTGCGACTCGTCCTTGGTCCACCCGTCGAAGCGCGTGGTGTACACCGGGTTGACATAGAGGGCTCGCCGGCCGGTGACCGGGTGCACGGTGACGGCCGGATGCACATGTTCGGCGAACGCCCGCTCGGACGGCGCGATCGCCATAGAGGAGAAGTCCTTGAATTGGTCCAGCAGGCCACCCGTGCCGTAGGCCATGCCGGCGGAGTGGACGGCTCGCAATCCGTCGACGGTCTCGCGTAGCCCGCTCGACAACGTTTGGTAGGCGAGGTACTGGTTCGACCACACGGTGTCCCCGCCGTAGTCGGGAACGTCCCACGCGTGGAGCAGGGTGTACGCCGGCGGCTCGGGGAGGTAGCTGAGGTCGCTGTGCCAGGCGTTGGCGAAGTTCAAGACGTCGCCCGGCTCCTTGATGACCCGGATCACGTAGGGCCGATCCTCCAGCGGATCGACAAAAGGGGTGACGTCGCGCCCACCGAGCAGGTCGGTCACACGCTCGAGGTCGTCGAGGCCGAGATCCTGCTCGGGCAGGAAGACCACCAGATGGTCGGCCAGGGCACGCCGGAGGCCCTCGAGCTCGTCTCGTTCACGCACCCGGGTCAGATCTATCCCCGTGACCGTGGCGCCCAAGGCGCCCGCCACTGGTTCGACCGCCAGCGCAGTCGTCCGTGTCGTCGTCAATGCCCCACCCTCTCTGCCGCGCTCAGCTACGACTCAGCAACCGGGGCCCGTGCAACGCCCGCAGATTCCTCTCGGGTTCGGGTCGTGCCACGAGGATACGGCATCCTTCGGATGCGAAGGACCGAGAAACTAGCTGCAGAGGAGCTGCAAACTCGCTACTCTCGGCGCGGCGTCGCACCAACCTGCGACGGAGCGAACACCAGGGGGTTCACGTAATGGCGAGTTCAGCGAAGCGTTTCCGCACGCTTCTCGGGGGCGTATTCAGTGTGGCATTAGTGGTGGCGCCGCTTGCGGTCGTCGCTGCGGCACCGAGCGGCGCGGCGACGGCGCATACGGTGCGCCCGTTCTTGGCCGAATCACCGCGGACGTTTCCTCCGGCTCAGGTCACGTTCACTGTCAATACGGCCAATGACACCGACGTCAACCCGAGCACCGGCACTACGTGCTCGGACGCCGGTGGCATGTGCTCGCTGCGTGCAGCGGTCGAGGCGGCGAACAACCTGGGCCAGACGGTCAACGTCAACATCCCGCCGGGGACCTACACCCTGACCAACCTCGAAGGTGGGTCGGTGCCGGCCCCGCTGGACGTCCTCGACCCGGCCGGCGTGCAGCTGCTCGGCCCGAGCGGCGGGGTCAACATCACGAACGCGGGCGCCGCCAACAACATTCTCGAGACGGACAATGACCCCACGACGGGCGCGGGCGCCTTCCTTTCGCTTTCCAACCTGACGATTGAGGGAAGCGGAGGCGGCGGTCTCATCGTCGACAACGCCAACAACACCGTCACCATCAGCGGCGTCAACTTTACGAACAACGCATCCAGCCAGGGTGGCGCAATCTACAACGACGGGGCGACCTGGATCACGGGGTCGACCTTCACCACCAACACGGCGTCCGACATCGGGGGCGCCATTCGTACGAACAGCGGCAGCTCGCTCCGGCTCAGCAACGACACCTTCGTCGGGAACACAACGTCAGGCGGCGAGGGCGGTGCCTTCTACAACGGGAGCGGGCCGGCCGCCGTCGACAACTCGACTTTCACCAGCAACAGCGTCGCCGACAGCAGCGGGCCTGCCGACGGCGGCGCCATCTACGCCGACGCGGAGATGGAGCTCACCGGCGACGCCTTCACCGGCAACAGCGCGACGTCCTCCTCCGGCAATGGCAATGGGGGTGCCGTGTACGACAACTACGGCCTCAACAACATCGCCAACAGCACCTTCAACTCCAACACGGCGACCAGCACCTCGCCCAGCAACGGTGGCGGCGGCGCCATCTACGACGACAACGCCATGACGGTGACGAACTCCACGCTGACGGGCAACGCTGCCATGACGGGGAACGGGGGCGCCATCTTCGAGGCTGACCTGGGAACGATCCTCAGCAACGACACCATCTCGGATAACTCGGCGACGGGCGGCGCCATCGGCAACAACCAGGCCGGGGTCGGTGGTGGTGTCTGGGCCTACGACATCGCCACGATCAAGGGCACCACGCTGAGCAACAACACCGCAACCTCCGGTGGTGGCCTGGCCGGCGATGACGGCGTCATCGTCACCAACTCGACGATCGAGGGCAACACGGCGGTCATCGGTGCTGGATTGTGGACCGAGTGGACCGTGCAGATGAGCTCCAGCGCGATCGTCGACAACACGGCGCGGGGCACGAACAACGCCGGTGGTGGCGTGTATGTCGCCCAACACAGTTCGGGCAGCAGCGCCATCGACTTCAACGCCGTCACGGTCTCGGGCAACGTGTCGGACACCGGCGCCGGCATCGCCGTCGAGGCCGGATCGAGCGGAGGCAAGCTCTCCAACTCGACGGTCGCCGGGAACTCCACGCCCGGTGGGACCGAGGCTGACTGCGCCTTCGTCGGCGGAACCCCGGTCGTCCCCCTCGGTTCGGGGGGCGGGAACGTCGTCGGCGACACCAGCTGCGGCTTCCAGACCACGTCGGACCGACAGGGCGCCGGGGCGCAGGGCTACTGGGAGGACGCCAGCGACGGCGGCATCTTCACCTACCAGACCGGCTTCTTCGGCTCCATGGGCAACCAGCACCTGAACAAGCCGATCGTGGGCATGGCCCGCACGGCGGGCAACCAGGGCTACTGGGAGGTCGCCTCCGACGGCGGCATCTTCAACTTCGGTGACGCCGGCTTCTTCGGCTCCATGGGCGGCACGCCGCTCAACGCCCCGGTGGTGGGCGTCGCCGCGACGCCCGACGGGCAGGGCTACCTCGAGGTGGCCTCCGACGGCGGGGTGTTCACCTTCGGCGACGCCGGCTTCTTCGGCTCCATGGGCGGCCAGCACCTGAACAAGCCGATCGTGGGCATCGCGGTCACCCCCGACGGGCAGGGCTACTGGGAGGTGGCCTCCGACGGCGGCATCTTCAGCTTCGGTGACGCCAACTTCTTCGGCTCCATGGGCGGCACGCCGCTCAACAAGCCGGTCGTGGGCATCGCGGCGGCGACCGACGGCGCCGGGTACTACGAGGTGGCCTCCGACGGC
The DNA here is from genome assembly GCA_035551835.1 of Acidimicrobiales bacterium. Lineage (GTDB taxonomy): Bacteria > Actinomycetota > Acidimicrobiia > Acidimicrobiales > RAAP-2 > Bog-473. Next base: position 29,130 of record DASZMN010000073.1, read on the forward strand.
GGCGTCTTCAACTTCGGGTCGGCCCACTTCTTCGGCTCCGCCGGCAACATCCACCTCAACGCCCCGGTGGTGGGGATCGCGGCGGCGCCGGACCTCCAGGGCTACTGGACCTTCGCCGCCGACGGTGGCGTCTTCAACTACGGCACGGGCTCGCAGTTCTTCGGCTCCGCCGGCGGCATCCACCTCAACAAGCCGGTGGTCGGCGGCGCCGGCACCTGATCCGGCGTGTCCCCGCCGTGCCGGGCCGCTCGCAAGGGCCGCTCCGGCACGGCGGGCGACGCGGCGCTCGTCGGTCGCCTTAGGGAAATCAGGGGAGCCCGAGCAGCTCGGCGCCGTTGCGCCAGAAGAACCGCTCGCGAGTCGGCTCGTCGAAGCGGCCGACGGCCTCACCGAAGGCCTCGAACGGACGACGTCCGCCCTCGGGGTGGGGGTAGTCGGTAGAGAACATGAAGAGTTCGGGCCCGCACTGGTCGATCAGCCATGCCGTATCCTCGAACGGGAAGGGCGTGAAGCGCACCTGGCGCCGCAGGTACTCCGAGGGCAACAGGGACAACTCCTGGAGCGCCGGTTCGAACTTGGAGAACGAGCGCAGCGCGTGGTCGACGTTGCGCAGCAAGCCGGGCACCCAGGTGGCGCCGAGTTCAATGGCCGCTCCCCGCAAGGCCGGATGGCGCTCGAAGACGCCGTCGAGCGCCATACACGCGAGGAAGCGCTCGGGCGAATGGTGCAGCACGGGGAAGTCCTTCGCCCGCAGGTTCTCCCCGCCGCCGAGCCAGTCCTTCGGCCGGGGGATCCCGTTGTGGTGGAACGCTTGGGGAAGGAGCTTGCCGCCGCCGACGTGCAGCACGAAGGGCACGCCCGCTTCGGCCAAGCGGGCCCACACGGGATCGAGGTCGACATGGGTCGGCGAGATGTCGCCCGGTGCATCGGAGGGTACCCACACCGCCGCCACACCTTCGGCCAGCGCCCCCTCGAGCGATTCAGCCGCACGCACCGGATCGTTCAAAGGGAGGAACCCGACCGGCTTGAGCCTCGGGTCGGGAGAGCAGAAGGCGACCATGGCCCGGTTGAGCGCATCGGTTCCCCCGTAGAGGACGTCGCTGTCCCGCCCAGGCCAGAAGTGGGCCAGCGCGAAGGTCGGGAAGACCAGCTGCGCGTCGATGCCCAACGCATCGAGCACGCGAGAGCGCACCTGGGTGTCGAGGGCACCCGGCGCCATCCAGCCCTTGGGTCCTTTGATCACCTCGGGACCGATCTCCTGGCCGCGATGCGCGGCCCACAGTTCGGGGAGCTTCGCCATCAGCTCGACCGCCCCGGCCCCGGCCCCGGCGAGGCCGAGCGGCTCGAGCCGGGGGCGCACCGACTCGTCGGCGAACTCGCCGAGCCAATCCGGCGTCTCCATGAGGTGGCTGTCGGCGTCGAAGATCGCAGTGTGCACGTGGCCCCCCTGGCGGTGTCAGGTCGTCTGGCCAGGATAGACCCGCGGGCGCGTCCCAAACCCGTGCGCGCCACCGCCATCATGGGGTATGTAGCGAGGCCGCCGGCCGGGCATGCTGGGCGAGGAGGTCAGGAAGCTGTCATCTGGGCCAGGAGGACGAGCAACCACAGCTTTTCGGCTCGCGACGAGCCGCACAGACAACATTTATCCGACTCATAGCTTTCTATGAACTGGCGTACAGCTAGGACCTTTTCAATGGAGGTCGTGACCAGCCTGCTCATTCGCAGGCAGACGGAGGACCCCCAATGACCGAGGACCAGAACGACCAGTCGACCGGGCCGGAGGCGGTGAGCGGCGCCGAGACGCCAGCCGCTGCCGAATCGCCGACCGAGCAAACCGGCGGAGCCATCGCGATGCCCGCCGCGTCGACGGCCGAGACCCCCGAGACCCCCGCGCCTGCAGAGACCGCGTCCACTCCGGCCGCCGACACGGCGGCCACTCCGGTCGGGTCGGCCCCCGCAACGGACGCCACTCCCCTGCCCCAGCAGCCCGACACGCCGCCACAAGGCGTCCCCCAGGGCCCGCCGACCGGTGGCTACGCCATGGGCGCGCTGGCCGGCAACCCGATGCTCGGGGCCACGCCGCCACCTCCCTACGGCGGCCCGCCGACCGACCCCAATGCACCCTTCTGGCCGGCCCCCCCAGCGGCAGGCGCAGCTTCGAGCGGGCACCGGGACAACAGGGTGCGCAACGGTCTGCTCGCAGGAGGCGCCGCGCTTGTCGTGCTCGCCGCCGGCATCGGCATCGGCCACGCCGCCTGGACCGGCGGTACGCAGATCCCCTCGGCCGCGTCGTCGAACAACAACCAGATCCCGGCCCGGGGCAACAATGGCGGCTCGAACCCGTCTCGCATCGTGCCGGGCAACACCGGCAACACGGGCAACGGCAACTCCAACTCGGGATCCTCGGGCCCGAGTGACGTCAGCGCCATCGCGGCCAAGGTCGACCCCGGGCTCGTGGACATCAACACGACGCTCGGCTACCAGCAGGAGCAGGCCGCCGGCACGGGGATCGTCCTGACCTCGGGCGGCGAAGTCTTGACGAACAACCACGTGATCGACGGTGCCACGAGCATCAGCGTGACCGACGTGGGAAACAAGAAGACCTACACGGCGAGTGTCGTCGGCTACGACCGCACGTCCGACGTCGCGGTGCTGCAGTTGCACAACGCCTCGGGGCTCCAGACGGCGGACCTCGGGAACTCGGCCAACATCTCGGTCGGTGAGGATGTCGTCGGCATCGGCAACGCAGGCGGCACAGGCGGCACGCCCAGCGCGGCCGGCGGTTCCGTCACGGCCCTCAACCAGTCGATCACGGCCCAGGATGATGGTGACGGCACGTCCGAGCAGCTGAGCGGCCTCATCCAGACGAACGCCAACATCCAACCGGGTGACTCCGGCGGTGCGCTTGTGAACTCGTCGGGCCAGGTGCTCGGCATGGACACGGCCGCCTCGGCCGGCTTCTCCTTCCAGTTCAACGGCCAGTCCCAGGGGAACCAGGGCTTCGCCATCCCGATCAACACGGCGCTCTCTCTCGCCCGATCGATCGAGGCCGGTAACGGGTCCTCCACCATCCACATCGGCGCGACGGCGTTCCTTGGCGTCGAGGTCAGCCCCAGCGGTTCCGGCTCGAGCGCCGGGAACGGCACGGGGAACGGCGGAGGGGGTGGCTTCGGTGGCTTCTTCGGGAACAGCGGCAGCACCGGGAACACCGGCTCCTCGTCCTCGTCCTCGGGTGCCGCGGTGGCCGGTGTCGTCACCAACGGACCGGCGCAGGAAGCTGGGCTGGCCCAAGGCGACGTCATCACGTCCATCGGAGGCAAGTCGATCAACTCGGCCAACGACCTCACCGGCGACATGGGCATCTACCACCCGGGCGATAAGGCGCAGGTCGGCTGGACCGACGCCAACGGCCAGACCCACACCGCCACGGTGCAGCTGAGCTCGGGGCCGCCGCAGTAAGGCACCCCGAACCGGACCAACGTCCAGGGTCCAAGGTCCAGGGTTCAAACGCGCCGGCGGCCACCCGTCCCCACCCCGGGGCTACGGGTGGCCGCCGGCGCGTTTGGACGGCCGCCCGTCTACCGGGCCCGGGTGACCTCGTAGAGCGTGACGAGCGTCGCGACGACCGAGGCGGCCAGCACGAGGATCACGCCCCATCCGAGGTTGACGTTGACGCCGTGCGTGGAATGGGCATCGTTGATCTTCTGGACGAGCCGCACGACGGCGAAAATCGAAACCGCGAGGCTCACGAACGCAAACAGGCACCCGACGAGCCGCACCGATTGATCGCTCGACACCGCCATCATCCCGGCGAACACCAGCACGACGACGGCCACGATCAGCGTGATGTAGCCGTTGATGCCGACCAGGCTCGAGATCCCCGCATCGACGCCCGAGGACGCGGTCGAGACGGTCTGGCCGGCGCCGTTGATCCCGCCCAACACCGAGCCTCCTCCGAATGACGAGCTCGAGCTGATCCACGTCGCGACCGAACCGACCATCATGGCGACGGCCGAGAGGACCAGGAGCAGGAGTCCGAGCGTGATCCCGGGCGTCGCCGAGGCCGCCGAGGTCGTCGACGTGGCTGACGTCATGTGCGGCGCGTAGGGATTGGCCGACAGGCGCGGCCCCATGGTGGCCGCCCCGGGTGCGGCGGACGTCACGAGCGAGTCGGGCCCGACCTCGGTCCACCCGGTGCCCGCGCTCCAGCGACGACGCCCCGACCAGTCGCGACCGTTCCAATAGGTCTGCTCGTTGGGGTTGGTCCGCACGGGATACCACCCCGGCTCCTTCGGCGGGGGGCCGGCCCCCGTCGGCCGATTGTCGCCGATGACCTGCGAAGGGGCTTCGGGACCAGGCGGGGCCGGGTTCACTACGTCGTCCGCCATGTCACGCACCTCCGGTCGGCGACCGCCTCGCCGACCCGCAGAAGGTTAGCGGGGTGCGGGCAGCGAAGCCGGGTGGATGGCGCAGGGAGCGTGCCGTTCAGCCCCGCGGAGGTCGTAGCCTGGGAGCAGTCTCGGCGCGCTGGGTTTCGACCCTTTCCCCCTCCGTCGAATCCCAGGCGCGTCGGGGCACGCCAGGGCGAGACGCCCACGCCCGGCGCGGTGAGCCAGCAGAATGGGGTGATGCCCCGGCGACACTCCTCACGCGTGCGGCGCACCCGCGTCCGCGACGACGAACGTCCCGCCGGGCTCGGGTCGCACTGGCGAGCCGACGGCACCACCAAGACCTCGTACATGTCCCGTGGGGAGGCCCACTCGGTGGCCGAGGAGCGCCGGCACGAGGTGGGCGTCGAGCTCGACGTCTACCGCTGCTCGACCTGCTCCGCGTGGCACCTCGGCCGTCCGGTCGAGCGTGACGGCTGAGCGCCCGGCGTCGTGGTGAGCGACACTGCGGACGCCGCGTCGCGTGGGAGTTGGCGGCGCCCGCTCGGCACGTGTCCCGAATGCGCCTTCGACTGGGACCTGTCGGCCTATGAGGTGCTTGTCGGCGAGTGCGTGCGCAACGTTGCCGTTTTCGGCGGCGTCCTGTCGCGCATCGATCCCGCCGTCGCCGTGGAGCCGGGGCTCTGGTCCGCCAGCCGCTATGTGTGGCACACCGTCGACGTCCTGCGGGTCGGGACTGAACGGCTGTGGACGCTCAGCGCCGACCCGTCCTTCGGCGTGCCCGATTGGGACGAGAACGTGCTCGCCGAGGTTCGACGGTATGACTCGCTCTCACCGATCGTCGGGCTCATCGCCCTTATCGCCTCGGCCGATGCCTGGCGGACCGCCGCGCTCGAGGCTCCCCACGACGTCGCCACCCCTCACCCCGAGGCGGGCTCCATTTGCGCGTTCGACATCGTCCAGCGCAATGCCCACGAGGTGTGTCATCACCTCTGGGACGTCCGGCGGGCGCTGCCGAGCTTCGGCGGGGGCTGACGAGCTCCGTCTGACGACCCGGACGCCCGCACGAGCGCGGCGCGCGCCAGGTCCGCCCGGCGCGAGGATGGTTCATGGAGCCCGACGACCGCGGAGCACCGGCCGAGGATCCCGACGAGGAACCGGTCGAGGCGAGTGCGCCCGAGTTCTCCCCTGCCGGCTTCGAACGGTGGCGCCGCGACTCTGCGCTGGGCTCCGTCGGCACCGGGATCGCGCGCGGGCTGCAGAACGTGTTCGGCACCCCCCAGGACCAGGTCGTCATGGTGGCCCCGGTGCCGGGCGGACCACCTGATCCCGACCGCCTCCAGGTCATTCTCGATCCCGACGACCCCACCAAGTCGGTGGCCGTTCTCCCAACCCGCGACACCGAGGACGCCGGCCAGACCGGCACCGACGGCACCGACCGCACCGACGGCACCGACGAGCGGGGCGACGCCGACCAGCCCGGCTGACCGGAACCAACCCGGCCGAGCGCCGACCGAAGCCCCAGGCCCACCTCAACTCCAGCCCCAAAGGATTGACTTCCACCGCCACTGGACATAGCTTCCCAGTAATCGGACACGCTGTCCGATTGGCAAGAGGAGTTGTCCGAATGAGCACCCTGGCGGAAATCACCCCTGTCGACCTCTCGGATTCTCGGTCCTACGTGTCCGGCGTCCCCCACGCCTGGCTCGCCCACCTGCGCCGCCACGACCCGGTGCACTGGCAGGACGAGGCGGGCGGGCCCGGCTTCTGGGCGGTCACCCGCTACGAGGACTGCGTCACCGTCAACCGCGACTACGAGCACTTCAGCTCGGCCGCCCGCGGCACGATGCCCTTCGAGATGCCCGAGGACGACATCGCGCAGCAGAGCCTGATGATGCTGAACATGGACCCGCCGCTCCACACGCGCTACCGGCGGCTCGTCAACAAGGGCTTCACGCCCCGCATGGTCAGGGACCTCGAGCGGAGCATCCACCGCTCGACCGACGCCATCATCGACCAGGTGGTCGAAAAGGGCGGGGCCGACTTCGTCACCGAGATCTCCGCCGAGCTCCCCCTGCAGGTCATCGCCGAGTTGCTCGGCGTGCCCCCGGACGATCGCCACCGCATGTTCGAGTGGTCCAACCGCATGGTCGGCAACGAGGACCCCGAGTACCAAGGCCAGGCCGCCGAAGCCCTGAACGCGGCGATGGAGCTCTACGCGTACGCGTCCGAGCTCTACGGCACGAAGCGAATCGACCCCCACGCCGACCTCATGAGCGTGCTGACCTCGGTAGAGGTCGACGGCGAGCAGCTCAGCGACCTCGAACTCGAGCTGTTCTTCCTCCTCCTGACCGTCGCCGGCAACGAGACGACGCGCAACCTCATGTCGGGCGCAATGCACACGTTCTTCCAGAACCCCGGGCAGTGGCAGCGCCTCCTCGAAGACCGCAGCCTGCTGCCGACCGCCGTCGACGAGATGCTCCGCTTCGTCACCCCCGTCATGAACTTCCGCCGCACCGCCGTGACCGACGTGTCCCTGAGTGACACCGCGATCGCCGCCGGCGACAAGGTCGTCTTCTTCCACGCCTCGGCCAACCGCGACGAGAGCGTCTTCGACGACCCCGACACCTTCGACGTCGGGCGCGACCCGAACCCGCACGTGGCCTTCGGCGGCGGCGGCCCGCACTTCTGCCTCGGCGCCAACCTGGCCCGCATGGAGATCCGGGTCATGTTCGAGCACCTGCTCGACCGGCTGCCCGACATCCACCAGGATGGGGACGTGCAGCGCCTCCAGTCGCAGTTCATCAACGGGGTCAAGCACCTCCCCGTGGCCTTCGCCCCGTCCGCGCCGATCGGCGCCTGAGCGGCCTTCGTCCAACCAGCCAGCCCCACCGCCAGCCCAACCCCGCCCAGCCCAGCCCAGCAGCCACCCATGCCCCGCCACGCCCCCGACACACTCAAAGACGTCATCAGGGACTTCCGGCGCGACCAGATCATCAACACGGCCCGGCGCCTGTTCGGCGAGTACGGCACGACCGACGTCGCCATGGACGAGATCGCCGCCGAGGCCGGCGTCGCCCGTTCGACCGTCTACGTGTACTTCGCCAACCGCGACGAGCTGCTCCAGGCGTGCGTGCAGTCGATGTACGACCGCCTGCAGGAGACGATCGCCCTCGTCGTCGCGGACGACACCCCGCCCGTCGAGCGCCTGCGGGCGCTCATCTTGGGCGTGCTCGAGCGCGTCGACGAGAGCCCGGACTTCTTCCGCCTCGCCATGGCGACCCAGTCCACCACCACCGCCGCCGGCTCCGCCGCCGTCGGCGGCGCCCTCATGCTGATCGGCCTCGACATGATCCGGGTGCTCGAGGAGCTCGTCACCGCCGGGATCGAGGCGGGAGCGTTCCGCGCCGACCTCGACCCCGAGCGCGCCGTCGTGCTGGTGGGCCAGCAGATCTACGGTGCGATCTCGGTGCGCGCCGGCGAGCCCGATCCGATCCCGGCGCCTCGGGCCGCCGACGAGATCTGTGCGTTCGTCCAATCGGGACTGGGGGCGTGAAATGAAGTTCGACCTGTGGCTGCCCACCGCGAGCCCCATGACGACGAGCGCGTTGCTCGATGCAGTGGCCGCCGGCGCAGAGCAACGCGACGTCGCGACCATCTGGGTCGGCGAGCACGTCGTGCTGTTCCCCGAGTACCAGAGCAGTTACCCGTACGCGGAGGACGGGCGCATCCCCGCCCCGCCCGGCAGCGGCCTGCTCGAGCCGATGGTCACGCTCACCTACCTGGCCGCGCGCACTACGACCGTGCGCCTCGGCACCGCCATGCTGCTCCTCCCCCAACGCAACCCGGTCTATGTGGCCAAGGAGGTGTCGACGCTCGATTGGCTGTCGGGCGGCCGCGTCGACCTCGGCGTGGGCGTGGGCTGGCTGAAGGAGGAGTTCGACGCGCTGAACACGCCGTGGGAGCGGCGCGGCCGGCGCACCGACGAGTACCTCGAGATCCTGCGCACCCTGTGGACCGACGACGTGTCGTCGTTCAAGGGCGAGACGTTCGAGCTGCCGGCCTGCGAGATGTTCCCCAAGCCCCTCCAGGACCCCCACCCCCCGATCCACGTCGGCGGCGAGACCCCGGCCGCGCTCAAGCGGGCGGCGCAGCACGGCCAGGGCTGGCACACCTTCAACCGCAGCCCCGCGCAGCTGGCCGAGGGGCTGACCGAGCTCGACGCGCACCTCGAGGCGGCCGGGCGCACCCGAGCGGACCTCCGCATCACCGTGTGCCCGTACTTCAACCAGCTGACGCCCGACGACGTCGAGCGCTACGCCGAGGCCGGCGCCGACGCGGTGGCGGCGCTCTTCTTCGCCTTCACCCCCGACGACGTCGCCCGGGCCTTCGACGACCTCGAGGCGTGCCGGGAGGTCGCCGCCCGCATCGGCGACTGAACGCCCCGCCCCACGCCCCGCCCCACTCCCCGCCCCACTCCCGGACGCCTCTCCCACGGGCCCGCCGGCCCAATACGGGCGCTTTCTGCGCCCTTCGGCCACAAATGCGAACCCACGTCACTTCGCATTTCGCGACCCAAGGCGCAGGAACTCGCCGTAGACGCCCCGAGCATCCCGCGGGACCTTTTGAGTGGCGGGGCGATTCTGAGTGGCGGGGGTCTTGCGGCGGGTGGCCGGGTCCGCCGGCCGGACCGATTCCGGCGGCAGGACGCCGTGGGCCCAAAAGGCCAAAAGCTACGGGCGGCGCGAGGTGCGCTGCGTACTCGGGGCGGAATGCGCCCGCTACCTCGCGCCGCCCGTAGGCATTGCCGTATTGAAGGTAGATCGACCGGTGCGTGCGCCCCATCGCCCTCAGGAATGAACGGCCGCACCCCCGTTCATCCCTGGGGATGACGCCCGAGCGTGGCGGCGGCGGCGAGGCTTGGGCGGATGAAAGCCGGGTGGTCTCCGTACGGAGTTCCAGCTCAGCGGGCACTACGATGGATCTCCCGCTTGGGAACGAAGGATCCGATGCGCCCCAGCTCCCGTTACCTCTATCCGGCGTGGCTCCGGCCGGCCGCCATCCGGGGCCCCGACGTCGCCGGGATCGGCCCGGACGAGCAGACGGACCGGGCCTGGCGCGTGTGGGAGCGCCTGCGCGACTTCGACCGCCGCTACGCCACGTACGTCGACGTCGTGCTGGCCATGGTCCTCTTCGTGCTGTGCTCGGGCTGGCTGTTCTCCTCGCACGCGGCGCATCCGAACCTGGGGGTCGTGGCCGCCCTGGTCTTCCCGCTGATCTTCCGGCGTCGCGCACCGATGGCGGTCTTCTTCACTATCTCGGCGGTGGCGTTCGTGCAGTGGTTGGTGACCGGCCCTGCACTGGCCGACGCCTCGCTCCTCGTGGCGATGTACACGGTCGCGGTCGAGTCGGCCTGGATCCTCGTCGCCATCGCCGTCGCCACCCTCGAGACGGGCGTCGTGATGGCCACCGTGCACTGGACACCGACGGGCAACGACGTGAAGTCGCTGGTCTTCCTGACCGGCCTCGCCATCGCCGCCCTCCTGGCCGGCGTCGTCGTCCGCGCCCTGCGCAGCCAGCTCGACTGGCTGGCCGAGCGCGCGGCGCGCCTCGAGATCGAGCGGGACCAGCAAGCCTCCCTGTCCGCCGCCGCGGAGCGCGCCCGCATCGCCCGCGAGATGCACGACGTCGTCTCGCACAACATCCAGGTGATGGTGACCCTGGCCGATGCCGCGGCCGCCGCGCAGAACGCCGACCCCGGCCGGGCCGCCGACACCATGCGCGAGGTATCGAGCACCGGGCGCCAGGCCCTGACCGACATGCGCCGCATGCTCGGCGTGCTGCGCGAGGAGCCGGCCGCCACCGGTTCGAATCCCGCCGCGGCAGGCGCCCTCGCCGGCGCCGGCGCCGGCGCCGATGCACGAGCCGCCCTCGCCCCGCAGCCCGGCCTCGCCGACCTCGACGCGTTGGTCGAGCGGGTGCGCGGCACCGGCCTCACCGTCGCGGTCGAGCGGGCGGGCCGACCGTTCGAGGTCTCGGGTGCCGCGGGTCTCACCGTGTACCGGATCGTGCAGGAGGCCCTCACCAACGCGCTCAAGCACGCCGAGAACCCGGCCATCGTCGAGGTGCGCCTGGACTTCGAGGACCCCGACCTGTTGGTCCGCGTGCGTGACGACGGGCGCACCAGGGTGACGACACCCGGACCCGCCAGCCACGGCGCCCACGGCGCCCACGGCGACGGCAACGGCAACGGCGCCCACGGCAATCGGTCCAACGGGCACGGCGGCGGACACGGTGTGGCCGGGATGGCGGAGCGGGCCGCCGCGTTCGGGGGCACGCTGCGCGCCGGTCCGGGGGCGAGGGGTGGCTGGGAGGTCCTTGCGAGCTTGCGCGACTGCAAGGCTCCCGTCGCGCCGTGACGGTGCGCATCGTCCTGGCCGACGACCAGGCCCTGTTGCGCAAGGGGTTCCGCATGATCCTCGAAGCCGAGGACGGCATCGAGATCGTGGGCGAGGCGGCCGACGGCTCCGACGCCGTCCGGCTCGTCGAGCTCTACCGGCCTGACGTCGTGCTGATGGACGTGCGCATGCCGGTGCTCGACGGCATCGAGGCCACGCGGGCCATCACGGCCTCGGCGGCCGGCAACGAGACGCGCGTCCTCATCCTCACCACCTTCGACCTCGACGAGTACGCCTTCAGCGCGCTGCGCGCCGGGGCGAGCGGGTTCCTGCTCAAGGACGTCCCGCCGGCGGACCTGGTGGGCGCCATCCGCACCGTCGCCCGCGGCGACGCCGTGGTCTCCCCCCGCGTGACGCGCCGGCTCCTCGAGGAGTACGCGGACAAGCTGCCTGACCTGTCTGCCAACGGAAGTGGCGGCGCGGGCGGAGGGGGCGCGGATCCCGCCCTGGCCCAGCTGACCGAGCGCGAGCACGAGGTCCTCCTCGCGGTCGCCGACGGCCTCTCCAACGCGGAGATCGCGGCGCGCCTGTACGTGTCAGAGGCGACGGTCAAGTCACACGTCGGCCGGCTGCTGGCCAAGCTCGGCCTGCGCGACCGCGTGCAGGCCGTCGTCTTCGCGTTCCAGTCCGGCCTCGTTCGCCCCTCCTGAACGCCCGGCCAGACGGAGGGGGCGCCGGGGGGCCATAGGCTCGTCGCCGGTGGCCCTCGAACCGGAAGCGCAATTACCCCTCACGCCTCCGGCAGGCGCCGCCCGCGACACAACGCTCGGCGTCTTCACCGACGACGGCCCATGGGAGATCGACCTCGACGCCCTCGAGTGGCGTCGGGGCCTCGCCCGGGTCCGCGCCGACCTGAACGCCGCGCTCCCGGGGCTCATCCGGCCCCGCCTCCTGCCGCCCGGGCGCCGGCTGGGCACCAGCGTGCAACACCTCGGCGGTGCGCTCGGGCTCTGGTACGCCAAGGAGCGGCGAACCGGCAGCCCCGGCTCCATCACGGGTCTCTCGCGCCGCCTGCGCGTGGCCGCCGAGCACCTGGGGCCGACGTACATCAAGTTGGGCCAGATCATCTCGTCGGGCGACGGCATCTTCCCGCCCGAGCTGGTGGCGGAGTTCCGGTGGTGCCGCGACCAGGTGCCGGCCGAGCCGTGGCCGGTCGTCGAGCGAGTGCTCCGCGAAGAGCTGGGGCGCCCGATCCACACGGTCTTCGCCTCGGTCGACCACACGCCCAAGGCGGCGGCGTCGATCGCGCAGGTGCACCCCGCCACCCTGCTGGACGGGACCCCCGTCGTGATCAAGATCCAGCGCCCGTCGGTCGCCACCCGCGTGCGCCAGGACCTCGCCATCATGGCGTGGCTGGCGCCGCACCTGGTCGGCCGCATCCCCGTCGCCGCGCTGGCTAATCCGCCCGCTCTCGTGGAACTCTTCGCGGAGACGATCATGGAGGAGCTCGACTTCCGCCTCGAGGCGGAGAACATGCTCGACATCGCGATGACCTTTGCCGCGCTGGACCAGCGCGCCTTCGTCGTCCCCCGACCCCACCCCACGCTGGTGACGCGCCGCATGCTCGTCATGGAGCGCCTCGACGGCTTCAACTTCGGCGACGTCGAGGGCATGCACGCCGCTGGCATCGACACCGAGGAGATCGTGCGGGCGGGCATGATCGGCTTCCTCGAGGGCTGCATGATGCACGGCATCTTCCACGGCGATCTGCACGGCGGGAACCTGTTCGTGTTGCCCAGCGGGAAAATCGCCCTGTTGGACTTCGGCATCACGGCCCGCCTGAGCGAGGCCAAACGGTTGGCGCTCTTGTCGTTGCTGGTATCGGCCACCAACGGGGACATCCCCGGACAGGTCCGGGCCATGCGGGACCTCGGGGCCTTCCCTGAATCAGTCGACGTCGACACCGTGGTCGAGCAGTTGGGCCTGAACGGTGCGCCGATCGATCCCACCAAAATGAGCCCCGACGAGCTGGTGGCCGACCTGCAGCGCTCCATGAAGTCGCTGCTGGCTCTGGGCGCCAAAATGCCCAAGGAGCTCATGCTGTTCGTGAAGAACATGATGTTTCTCGACGGCTCCATCGCCACGCTGGCCCCTGACCTGGACCTCTTCGGTGAAATTGAGGCGATCTCGCTCATGTTCGCCGAAAAGCATGGAGCCCGGATAATGGCCCAACTGGGTCTCGAACAGCAGGTGGACTGGCAACCTGACCTGACCTCCATC
>DASZMN010000074.1:0-21380 GCA_035551835.1 Acidimicrobiales bacterium
CTGACCGGCCTTGTTCAACGTGCCGTAGGACAGTCCCCGGATTAACGAGTACAAGACGATGAGGAACGGCATCTGCAGGAGGCTGGGCAGGCAGGCGCCGAATGGGCTGGTGCCGTTCTCCTTGTACAGCTTCATCATCTCGGCGTTGAGCTGCTCGCGATTCTCCGGGCCCTTGAACTTGGCCTGGAGTTTCTTCATCTCCGGCTGCAGCCGCTGCATGGCCAGCATCGACTTGGTGCTCTTGACCGTCACCGGGGTGAGCGCCAGCATGATGATCAGCGTGAGGCCTGTGATGGCGACGGTGTAGTTGGGGATGACGGCGTAAATACCGGCCAGGATCAGGCCGAACAGCTCGAAGATCGGGTGGAAGATCTCGCCGATCAGGTGGAACAGGGAGTTCTCGGCCAGGACGGGGTGGCTCAGCACGGCCGGCCCGCCTCATGGTGATGGACCCGGACCGGGATGGGGACCAGGTCGACGCCGTGGGGCCCGAAGGGCCGACAGCGCACAAGGCGGCGGGCGCTCAGGGCGAGGCCGCGCCAGAAGCCGTGCACCGTGAACGCCTCGATCGAGTAGCTCGAGCAGCTGGGGTAGAACCGGCAGGGGGAGATCCGACCCGAGGCCGCACCCTGGTACGCCCGCAGGAGCGTCACCGCGGCGCGGACGGCCACGTTGGGCCGGGGCTGGGTCAGCTCGGTGCCGCTCACGACTTGCCCGCCGCCTCGCCGGCCCGGCGCAGCGCCCGCGCCAGGTCGTGGCGGAACTCGGCCGCGCTCAGGCTGGCAGCGCCCGGGTCCAGCCGGACCATGAAGGCGCCGCGGGGGAGGGACGATGCTTCCTCCCGCACCACGGCCCGGGCCCGCCGACGGAGTCGGTTCCGCACCACGGCCGAACCACAGGGGCGCCCAATTGCGTAGCCTACCTGGGGAAACAGGCCAGGGGCGGTGGCGTCGGCCGGGGCGAAGACGGCACGCACGGGACCGCTGGCGCCACGGGCGCGCGAGCGCTGTACCTCGGCGAAGGCAGCGCGGCTGGTGATGCGTCCGACCGTCGGAGCAGGCATGAAGTCCGCCCTCAGACGGTGAGGCGGTGGCGGCCCTTGAGGCGTCGCGACTTCAAGATGGCCCGGCCCGCCCGCGTGGACATGCGCTTGCGGAAGCCGTGGGTCTTGGCCCGCTTGCGGGTGTTGGGTTGGTAGGTGCGCTTCACGTCATTCAGCCTTTCGCGACGCCCGGACGTCCTCCGCAAACCGGTCCGTCGCAGGTTTGGTGCCTCGGCCCTCGGAAGGAATCAGACCGGCGGCGGCGAGTCGTCCCATGTTAGGCGCGATTTGGGGAGCGCCTCTAGTCGCATCGAGCCTCACGGTGTACGTTCGTCCGATTACCCGTACCGAGGATCGTTGCCGACATCTGGCCGGACGCCGAGGGGGGAGAAGGGTCGTCTGGCAGGACCAGTGAATCAGGCAGGAGATCTCTGGACAAAGTGCACCGGGTCGCTCCGTGACCAGGTGTCGGAGAGTACGTGGCAGCTGTGGCTGTCGGGGATAGAGCCAGTGGAATTCGCCGACGGCATCTTTGTGTTGTCGGTCCCCAACGGCCTCATCCGCGAGCGGGTCGAGTCGCGCTACCTCCCCATGATCGAGGACACGCTGGCCAACGAGGTGGGCTCGCCGGTGCGCGGGCGGCTCCAGGTCCACGAACAGATGGCGCCGGAGCCGTCGACGGTCCTGGGCGACGCGGTGGCCGGTACGCCGGTCGTGCCCGGGCTCGACGACATGTTCGGGCTGCCCGCCGATCACAAGCCCGCGCCCATGCCGGTGATGGCGCCGCGCGAGCCATCGGGCCGGATGGGTCGCGAGTCGCCGGCCGTGCAACTCGACACCAAGTTCACCTTCGAGACGTTCGTCGCCGCCTCGTCCAACCGCCTGGCGCACGCGGCGGCCCAGGCCGTGGCCGAAACCCCTGGTCGTTCGTACAATCCGCTCTTCATCTACGGCGACTCGGGTCTGGGCAAGACCCATCTCCTGCACGCCATCGGCAACTACGTGACCGAGAACTACCCGCGGCGCAAGATCCTCTACGTCACGACCGAGACGTTCATGAACGACTTCGTCGACTCGCTGCGCACCTCGACGACGCTGGCCTTCAAGCGCCGCTACCGCGACTGCGACGTCCTCCTCATCGACGACGTCCAGTTCATGGAGCGCAAAGAGGGCCTCCAAGAGGAGTTCTTCCACACCTACAACGACCTGAAGGGCGCATCGAAGCAGATCGTGTTGACCTCGGACCGCCCGCCCAAGTCGCTCGAGACCCTCGAGGACCGGCTGCGCAGCCGCTTCCTCTCCGGGCTCATCACAGAGATCGACCCGCCGGACCTCGAGACCCGCCTCGCCATCTTGCGCTCCAAGTGCCTGAGCGAGAACCAGGACGTCCCCGACGACGTCTTGGAATTCATCGCCTCGCACGTGAAGGACAACATCCGGGAGCTCGAGGGGGCCCTCACCCGGATCTGTGCGTTCGCCAAGCTCAACAAGGAGCCCATTTCCCTGGCCCAGGCCGAACAGGTGCTCTCCGATCTGGTGCTGGCCGGCGAGCCACGCCGGATCTCGCCCCAATTCATCCTCGAGACGACCTCGGCCGCCTACGGATTTTCGGTGGAGGCGATCTGTGGCCCGAGCCGGACGAGGCCACTCGTGACGGCGCGCCAGGTGGCCATGTACCTGACCCGCGAGCTCACGGACTACAGCTATCCGGCCATCGGCCGCGTGTTCGGCAAGCGGGACCACACCACCGTGATCCACGCCGTCGACAAAATTGCCGGCCAGATGCAGGAACGGCGCCAGATCTACGAACAGGTCACCGAGCTGATCCAAAAGATCCGTGCCGGCACGGGCTGACCTCACGGCGGCCCCGGCCCTCCACCCCCTCCACCCGAACGACATAGTGCGGCGCCGTGTGGTTTGCCAGGGGCAAAGCCTGTGGATCTCGCGGCGTGAGCTTGGGGATCACGGGGGGTCCATCCCCACTCGTCCTCAGGCACGGCCGCGACGCCGCACCGGGCCCGCAATCCACCCACACCGCCATGGGGACACCGAATTCGCCACCACGCTGGCGTCGCCCGGCGTCGTCCACAATCCACAGCCCTTACTACCTTTACCTCTCCATGTACCTTTCCCTCTCGAAATGACAAGCAGGACCCGCCTCCGAAAGGACCGCCGTCAGTGAAGTTCAGATCCGAGCGCGACGCACTGGTCGACATGCTGGCCACGGCCGGCCGCGCCGTGGGTGGGCGAGGCGGCTCCTCTCCGGTGCTCCTCGGCTTGTTGTTGTCCTGCAGCGGGAACTCGCTCAGTGTCACCGGGACCGACCTCGACCTCACGATCCAGGTCACCGACGAGGTCATCGGGATCAACGACGGCACGTGTGTCATTCCGGCCCGCCTGTCGACCGACATCGTGCGACGACTCGAGCCCGGCGCCGTGACGCTGGAGGACGAAGGCGACCAAGTCACAATTTCCGCAGCGCGCTCGACGTTCCGGCTCCACACGTACCCCGTCGTCGAGTTCCCGCCGGTGGGCAAGACGAGCGAGCCGACCACGCACCTCTCCGAGTCGTCGCTCGGCGAAGCGGTGCGCCAGGTCGTCCGGGCCGCCTCCCACGACGACGGCCGGCCGCTGCTGACCGGTGTGTTGCTGGCGCACATCGACGGCTTCATCCGGATGGTGGCCACCGACTCGTACCGCATGGCCATGCGCGACCTCTCCGACACCGACACCATCCCGGGCGAGGAAGACCTGCTGGTCCCGGCGCGGGCCCTGTCCGAGCTGCAGCGGCTGCCGACGGGGACGATCGCGGAGAGTGCCGCGACGAACAAGGTCGGTGTCGCGGCCAGCAGCAACGAGATCACGTTCTGGCAGGGCAAGGTCCAGATCAGCACGCGGCTGCTCGAGGGTCGCTACCCGGACTACAAGCAATTGATCCCCGACTCGTACCCGAACCGGTTGCACCTCGGGAAGGAAACATTCCTGGCCGCGCTGCGCCGGGTGCAATTGCTCGTGCGCGACAACACGACGCCGGTGCGCCTCGCCATGCGCCAAGGCGGCGTCGACCTGAGCGTGCAGAGCCAGGACGTGGGTGACGCGGCGGAGGCGGTCGACGGGGATTACACCGGCGAGGATCTCGTCATCGCGTTCAACCCCTCCTACCTCATCGACGGGGTCGAGGCGGTCACGGGTGACGAGGTGATCGTCGAGACGGCCGACGCGTCCCGGGCGGCCACCGTGCGCGGGGCCGAGGAGGATCGTTTCCGCTATCTGCTGATGCCGGTGCGGGTGTCCTGAGGAAGCCGCAGACGCGGTGAGCCTCCGGCATCTCGAGCTGGCCGACTTTCGGACGTTCCGCAGCGCGCAACTCTCGCCCGAGCCCGAAGGCACCACAGCGATCACCGGGGCCAACGGCACCGGGAAGACGAGCGTGCTCGAGGCGTTGGCGTATCTCGCGACGCGCCGCTCCTTTCGCGGCGCACCACCCGAGGCGATGGTCCGGACGGGGGCGGAGGTAGCGATCGTGCGGGCGTCGTTCGACAACCCCGACAGCACCACGTTGGTGGACGCGGAGATCCACCCGGCCGGGCGCAGCCGCACGCGGGTGAACCGCAAGGACGCGAGCGGCCGCAAGGTGCTGGCGTCCGCCGCGCCGTGCACCATCTTCTCGCCCGACGACCTCGTGCTGATCAGCGGCGGGCCGCGGGGGCGGCGCGAGCTGCTCGACGACACGCTGGCCCTGCTCGACACCGAAGGCGCGCGGGCGGCGGACGAAACCGAGCGCGTACTGCGCCAGCGGGCCGCACTGCTGCGCCAGTCCGGCGGGCGCACCAACGCGGAGGTGACGACGACGCTCGAGGTGTGGGACCAGCGTCTCGCCGACGCCGGCAAGGTGCTCGTGGCGGCGCGTGAGCGGTTGGTGGCCGAGCTCACGCAGCTCGTGGGCGGGGCCTACAGCCGATTGGCCGGCGCGGCGGGGGACGCCATGGTCGAGCAGCGGTACCAGCGCAGCTGGGAGGGAGATCTCCTCGATGCGCTGGCGGCGACCCGCGTCGACGACCTGCGGCGCGGCGTCAACACGGTGGGTCCCCACCGCGACGACCTCGTCATCGTGCTCGACGGGCGTGAGGCACGCACCCACGCGTCGCAGGGCGAGCAGCGCTGTCTGGCCCTGGCGCTGCGTCTGGCGATCCACGAGTTGGTGCGGGCGCGCACACCGGTGGCACCCACCCTCCTGCTCGACGACGTGTTCTCCGAGCTCGACCCGGTGCGCAGCCGGGCCCTCGTGGCCGAGCTGCCGGCGGGCCAGTCGATCCTCACCACGGCGTCGCCGCTCCCAGCGGGCATCGCGGTGGCCCGGGTCGTCCCGGTCGAGACGCTCGGCCAGGGGCCCCGATGAGCCGCTGGCGCGGGGGCGGCCCGAAGCGCGTCGCGGAGGGCATGCCCCGGCTCCTGGCGCGCCTCGGCATGCCCGCCTCGCCGGCCACTTTGGAGGCCGTCTTCGCCCGTTGGGACGAGGTGGTCGAAGGTGATCTGGGTGACCACCTCCGGCCGCTGCGGGTGGACGGCCAGACCCTCGTGGTCGCGGTCGACCACGCCGCGTGGGCGACGCGGGCGCGGATGCAGTCGGCGCAGATCCTGGCGCGGGTGCGCGACCTCGGCGACACCTCGATCGAGCGCCTCGAGGTGCTGGTCGAGCGGCCGTGACCGACCGTTCATGAGTGCCGAATTGTCGCCCCCATCGGGTAGAATGGTGCGTTCGCATCGAAAGGCCGGAGCTGTGCCATTCGGGGATTCGATTCGCACCGCGAAGACCGCTGTTCTGAAAGGGCGCGCCTGTGGCAGTAAAGGTGGACGAGACACTCAATGGGGCCAGCGCCTCCTACGGCGAGGCCGATATCACGATCCTCGAGGGGCTCGAGGCCGTGCGCAAGCGCCCCGGCATGTACATCGGCTCGACCGGCCCGACCGGCCTGCACCACCTGGTCTGGGAGGTGGTCGACAACTCGGTCGACGAGGCGATGGCGGGCCGGGCCAGCCGGATCGACGTCACCCTGCTGGCCGACGGAGGCTGCCGGGTCAGCGACGACGGGGCCGGGATCCCGGTCGGACCGCACCCCAAGTACCCCAAGCAGTCGACGGCCGAGATCGTCCTCACCACGCTGCACGCCGGCGGCAAGTTCGGCGGCAAGGGCTACCAGGTGTCCGGCGGCCTGCACGGCGTGGGCGTGTCGGTGGTGAACGCCCTCTCGGTGCGCCTCATCCTCGAAGTGGACCGCGACGGCCAGCACTGGGAGGCGGAGTTCGAGAAGGGCGGCAAACTCAAGCGCAAGATCACCGCCACCGGCCCGGCGCCCAAGGACCGCAGCACCGGCGAGCCCCGGACGGGCACGACCGTGACCTTCTGGCCCGACGGCAGCGTGTTCGACGAGACCGAGTTCCGCGCCCAGACCGTGATCGAGCGCCTGCAGATCATGGCGTTCTTGAACAAGGGCCTCGAGATCCGGTTCTTCGACGAGCGGACCGACCCCGAGACCAAGGTCACCTTCAAGTACAACGGTGGCATCGTCGACTTCGTCAAGCACCTGAACGCGTCGAAGGAGTCGCTGTTCCGCAAGGTCGCGTCGTTCGAGCAGTCCGAGGAGGGCCAGGAGGTCGAGGTCGCGCTGCAGTGGAACACCGGCTACCACGAGTCGATCTTCTCGTTCGCCAACGGCATCTCCACGATTGAAGGCGGGATGCACGTCGAGGGATTCTCCAAGTCCCTGACCAACGTGGTGAACCGCTACGCCCGCGAGCGCAACCTGCTCAAGGAGAAGGAGGAGAACCTCAAGGGCGAGGACATCCGCGAGGGCCTGACGGCCATCATCTCGGTGCGCCTGCGCGACCCGCAGTTCGAGGGGCAGACCAAGTCGAAGCTGGGCAACGCGACCATCCGCTCGCTCACCGAGCGCACGACGAACAAGAAGCTGATGGAGTGGCTGGAGGAGAACCCGCGCGAGGCCAGTCAGATCGTGCAGAAGTCGACGCAGGCGGCGCGGGCGCGCCTGGCGGCCCAGGGCGCGCGCGACCTGACGCGCCGCAAGTCGGCGCTCGACGGCGCCGGCCTGCCGGGCAAGCTCGCCGACTGCTCGTCGCGCGACCCTCGCGAATCGGAACTCTTCATCGTCGAGGGCAACTCGGCCGGGGGCTCGGCCAAGGACGCGCGCGACCCGGTCACCCAGGCCATCCTTCCCATTCGCGGCAAGATCCTCAACGTCGAGCGGGCGCGCATCGACAAGATGCTCAAGAACGCGGAGATCCAGGCACTCATCTCCGCTATCGGCGCCGGGCTGGCCGACGAGTTCGACGTGGACAAGATCCGCTATCACAAGGTGATCCTCCTGGCGGACGCCGACGTCGACGGCAGCCATATCCGCACGCTGCTGCTCACGTTCTTCTTCCGGCAGATGAAGCCGCTCGTCGAGGGCGGGTTCGTCTACGTGGCCCAACCGCCGCTCTACTCGACGCTGGTCGGCAAGGAGAAGATCTACCTCAAGGACGAAGCGGCCAAGGACGCGTTCCTGGCCGAGCACCCCGACCACAAGCACGACTTCAACCGGCTGAAGGGCCTCGGCGAGATGGACTTCGCCGAACTACGCGACACGACCATGGACGCGACCAAGCGCTCGCTGCTCCAGGTGAACGTGGAACAGGCCGCGCTGGCGGACGAGGTGTGCTCCATCCTGATGGGTGACGACGTCGAGTTGCGGCGCCACTTCATCCAGACGAACGCCAAGGACGTGCGGTTCCTCGACATCTGAGGGGCCGGACGGGAAGTAGGAAAGTTATGCCACGTCAGTCGACACGCGGTACGGGCCGCGGCAACGCCGGAGCGGGCGGGGGGAACGCCGCGCCACCCGCGCCACCCGGGGGGGAGGAGCCGCCCGGAGGCGGCTCCATCGAGCCCATCGAGATCCAAGAGGAGATGGAGCGCTCGTTCCTCGAGTACTCCATGTCGGTCATCGTCGCCCGGGCACTGCCCGACGTGCGCGACGGCCTCAAGCCGGTGCACCGCCGGATCCTCTACTCGATGTTCGACAACGGGTTGCGCCCGGACCGGCCACACAACAAGTGCGCCAAGGTCGTGGGCGAGGTCATGGGGACGTATCACCCTCACGGCGACTCGGCCATTTACGAGGCCCTGGCCCGCATGGTCCAGGAGTTCTCGCTGCGCTACCCGCTCGTCGACGGGCACGGCAGCTTCGGCGGCCGGAGCCCCGACGACGGCCCCGCGGCGATGCGCTACACGGAGTGCCGGCTGGCGCCGCTCGCCCTCGAGCTCATGGCGGACATCGACGAAGAGACCGTCGACATGGTCGCCAACTACGACGGTTCGGCGGCCGAGCCCGTCGTGCTGCCGGCGCGCTTCCCGAACCTGTTGGTCAACGGATCGCAGGGCATCGCCGTCGGCATGGCTACCAACGTCCCGCCCCACAACATGGGCGAGGTGATCGACGCCGCCATCCACGTGCTCCATCACCCCGACGCCACCCCCGACGAGCTGATGGAGTTCGTGAAGGGCCCGGATTTCCCGACCGGGGCCCAGATCCTCGGCCGCCAGGGCATCCTCGACGCCTACCGGACGGGCCGCGGGTCGATCAAGATGCGCGCCGTCGCCGAGATCGAGGAGGGGCGTGCCGGCGACCGCATCGTGGTGACCGAGCTGCCGTACCAGACCTCGGTGGAGGTGATTGAGCAGAAGATCACCGAGCTGGTCCGGGGCGGCGACCTCGACGGGATCAGCGAGCTGCGGAACGCGTCGGCCAACCAGGAACCGAAGCTCGTGATCGAGCTGAAGCGCGACGCCAACGCCAACGTCGTCCTCAACAACCTCTACAAGCAGACGCCGCTGCAGACCAGTTTCGGCGTCAACATGCTGGCGCTGGTGGACAGCGTGCCCCGCACGCTCAACCTGGCCCAGGCGCTGTCGCACTACATCGACCACCAGATTGAGGTCATCCGCCGCCGCTCCGAGTTCCGGCTCGAGAAGGCGCGCAACCGGGCGCACATCGTCGAGGGCCTGCTGCGCGCCATCGACATGCTCGACGCGGTGATCGCGACGATCCGGGCCTCGGCGGACCGTCCCGCCGCCCGCACAGCGCTGATGGCGGATCCCTTCTCGTTCACCGAGGTGCAGGCGACGCATATCCTCGACATGACGCTGGGCCGACTGACGCGGCTGGGTCGCTCGGAGCTCGAAGAGGAGATGAACGAGCTGCGCGCCACGATCGCCGAACTCGAGGCGATCCTCTCCGACGACGGCAAGCTGCGCGCGGTCATCGAGACCGAGATGACCGCGATCCGCGACAAGCACGCCAACCCCCGCCGCAGCGTGATCACGCACGACCCGGGCGAGATGGGCATGGAGGACCTGATCGACGACGAGGAGATCGTGGTGACCATGACGCGGGCGGGCTACATCAAGTCGGTGGCCGCCGCCGCGTTCCGGACCCAGGGTCGGGGCGGCCGCGGCGTCCAGGGGGCCCGGCTGAAAGAGGAGGACCTGGTCAGCCAGGTCGTGCACGCCTCGGCGCACGCCTACCTGTTGCTGTTCTCCAACCAGGGCAAGGTCTACCGGCTGCGGGGCCACGAGATCCCGATGAAGGACCGCACCGCCCGCGGGACCGCGGCCATCAACCTCGTGCCGCTCGCACCGAACGAGTCCATCACCGCCATCATCGCCACCCGGGAGTTCTCGGCCGACCAGTTCCTGTTCTTCGCCACCTCACACGGGCAGGTGAAGAAGACCGCATTGAGCGAGTACGACAAGTCGCGGCGTGAGGGCTTCATCGCCATCAACCTGCGAGACGGCGACGAGTTGGTCCGGGTCGTCACCACCTCGGGTCACGACGACCTGTTCGAGGTGACGCGCAACGGCATGACGATCCGTTTCAGCGAAGACGACGTGCGACCGATGGGACGCGACGCCGCCGGGGTCCGCGGCATTCGCCTGCGCCAGGGCGACGCCGTCGTGTCGTGTGACGTGGCGGCCGACGACACCGACATCCTCATCGTCACCGATGCCGGCTACGGCAAGCGCACCAAGCTCGAGCGCTTCAACCGCCAGACGCGCGGCGGTCAGGGGGTGCGCGGCATCCGGCTGACGGGCACGCGCGGGAACGTGGTCAGCGCGTTCATGGTGGCCCTCGACGAGGAGATCCTCCTGGTCTCGTCCGGCGGCGTCGTCATCCGCACCGCGGCGCGCGAGATCGCGTCGCAGGGCCGGGACGCCACCGGCGTGCGTGTGATGAACCTCGACGACGGCCAGACGGTGGCCGCCGTGGCCCGCGTGGCGGCGGAGGTCGAGGAGGACTAGAAGAAGCCGATGGAGGAGACCGGCCAGACCCGCATCTCGACCTTGCCCACGATGAGGGACCGGCTGATCGGACCCCAGAACCGGCTGTCGCACGAGTCGGTCCGGTTGTCGCCCATCACGAAGTAGTCGTTGGTCGGTACCCGGTAGGGCTGGTCGAGGCTGTACGGGGTGCCACCGGGCCCGGCCTTGGTCACACCCTGCTCGGAGGAGGGGAGCCAGCTCTCGTCGAGGCGGCGACCGTTGACGTAGACGTGGCCACCCGAGACCGAGATCATCTCGCCGGGCAACCCGATGACGCGCTTGACCAGGTCGTTCACCTCGGGGCCGCCGCAGTTCTCGGTCGCAGGCCGGGAGAAGACGACGATGTCGCCGCGCCCGACGCCGTGCAGGTGGTAGCTGAGCTTGTTGACCAGGATGCGGTCGCCGACCTGGAGCGTCGGCTCCATCGACCCCGAGGGGATGAAGAAGGTCTGGACGACGAAGGTCCGGAGCAGGACGGCCACGACGACCGCGACCAGGACGACGAGCACGGCCTCGCGCAGCCAGCGCGTGGAACGCGGCGGTTCCTCGTGGTCGGCGCCGCCGCCCGGCGGGCCGACCGGTGGTGGCCCGGCGACGGTGGTCCCGGTGACGCCGCCGAGGCCGGCCGGCGGGTCTTCGACGGCGAGCGCCGGATCGTCAGGTTCGGGCGTCACCGCAGGGCAGGCTAGACGCCGGGGCCGGGCCCCGGGATTCAGGCCGGCGCCGGAACGACCGAGGCCGTGTCGCGGCCCGAACGCAAGAGGGTGCCCGGCACGGCGCCGGTCGGCGCGCCGTTCTTGACCGTCTCGGTCCCGTTGACCAGGACGCGGACCACCCCGTGCGAGCCGGCATAGAGCCGGGGGGTGTCGCCCGGAAGGTCGTGCACCAGGCGCGCCGGTTCCGAGTCCACTGTCTCGGGGTCGAACACGAACAAATCCGCCGCATAGCCCGTTCGGACGAGGCCCCGGTCGCGCAGCCCGAAGAGCGCCGCGGGCTGGCCCGTCATCATGCGCACGGCCTGCTCGACTGGAACCAGTCGCCGCCCGCGCAGGCAGTCGGCCAAAAAGGCGGTGGGGTAACTCGAACCGCACATGCGATCGAGGTGGGCCCCGGCGTCCGAGCCGCCCACCATGGCGCGCGCGTCGTTCCAGATGGCGGCGCGCATCGTCCAGGTGGCCTCTTCACCGTCGTCGGTGTTCGGCCACAGGACCGTGCGCAGCTCGTCGGCCAGCACGATGTCGAGCAGGGTGTCGAAGGGCGCGGTGCCGCGTTCGGCCGCAATGTCGGCGACGCGACGGAACGCACAGCCCTCGTTGGCCGGGTTGTACGTGTCCCCGATGACGTAGGTGCCCCAGTGCGACAGGCCACGGAACACGCCGGCCTCCTTGCTGCGGGCGCGCTCGTCGAGCGTGGCGCGCACCGCCGGATCGGCCAGCTTCGCCATGCGTTCGGCCTCGGGCAGGCCCATGACCTCGCCCCACCCGGGGATCAGGAAGAGCGCGCAATGCGTGCGGAAGCTCATGTTCATGGGGACGAGCGTGGGCATGGTCAGGGCGACGATGCGCCCCCCGGCGGCGGCGGCGGTGGAGGAGGCGGACAGCTGGTGCTCGATCCGATCGGCCGACCGGGCGTCGACCGTGAGGACGTTCCAGTTCAGCGGGCGCTGCGCCGTGACGCTCATGGCCGTCATGAGGTCGACCTCCCCGGGGCTGAAGGAGTCGAGGCACCCGTTGGTGATGTACTCGAGCGTGGTGCCCTCGTGCGCGGCCACCTCCTCGCAGAAGGCCAGCATCTCGCGCCTGTCCGCGTGGCGCGAGCTGATCGGACGGCCGTCGCCGTCGGAGTGGGTCCGTGACTGCGACGACGAGAAGCCCAAGCCGCCGGCGGCCAGCGACGCCGCCAGCAGCGCGCGCATGGCGGTGATCTCCTCGTCGGTCGCGACCTCCTCGGCCCGCGGTGCGCCCATGACCTTGCGGCGCAGCGCGCAGTGGCCGACGAGGAAGCCGGCGTTGACGCCGAGGTTGCCGTCGAGGGCGTCGAGGTACTCGGCGAAGGTGGACCAGTTCCACGGGACGCCGTTCTCGAGGGCGGCCAGGGGCATTCCTTCGACCTTCGCCATCATGCGGCGGATGTAATCGGCGTCCTCGGCGTTGAGCGGCGCCAGGGTGAAGCCGCAGTTCCCGCCGATGACGGTCGTCACGCCGTGCACGTTGGAGGGAGAGGCCGACGGGTCCCAGAAGAGTTGGGCGTCGTAGTGCGTGTGCGGGTCCACCACGCCGGGCGCGACGTACAGCCCGGCCGCATCGAGTTCCGTGCTCGCCGCCTCGGGCACCTCGCCGACGGCGACGATGCGCCCGTCGCGCACGCCGACGTCGGCTTGGCGGGGGGCCTCGCCCGAGCCGTCGACGAGCGTGCCGGATCGGATGACGTAGTCGAGCAATGGGACCTCCGCGCTGGGCCGCCGGGCCGGGCTCCGGCGCTAAATCTGACGACCCGTCAGCTTATCGCCGGGGACCCGGCGGGCCCCCGAGGGTGTCCGGGCCCGGCCGCGCCGCGCTGCAACGGGGCCTGTGGACAACCCGTTTCAACCTGACGAACCCCTATGTTCGAACCCGCCGTCCCCAAGTCATCCACAGGCTGTGCCCGACGCGGTCCCCACATTCGGCCTTCCGCGTCCTCTTCCTCCTGTGCTTTGCTCTCACCGTGCCCGCCCCGCCCCTGCTGAACCTCCAGCCGACCGCCGAAGGGGTCCTGCCCGGCCAGATGCTGGAGGGGGCCATCAGGGCCGGGTACGTCGACGCCGGGCGCTTCAAGATCCCCGAGACCAACATCCAGCCCGCGAGCCTCGACCTGCGCCTGGGGGAACAGGCGCTCCGCATCCGCTGCAGCTTCCTGCCGGGTTCCGACTCGGTCGAACGCAAGCTGAAGGACTACGTCCTCGACGAGATCGACCTGCGCGGGGACGGCGCCATGCTCGAGGCGAAGTGCCCGTACCTCATTGAGCTCAAGGAGCGCCTCGACCTGCCGGCCGGATTGCGCGGCAAGGCGAACCCCAAGAGCTCGACGGGGCGCATCGACGTCTTCACGCGTGTCATCACCGACGGCAGCGACCGCTTCGACGAGATTGCGCCCGGTTACAGCGGACCGCTCTACCTCGAGGTCGTGCCGCTGTCCTTCGCCGTCCGGGTGAAAGAGGACCTCACGCTGAACCAGTTGCGCCTCTCGATGGGGCGGCCGTGGTTGAGCGACGACGAGGTGCGGGCGGCGCATCTGGACGTCCCGATGCTCTACCGGGCCGGCACGCCGGTGCCGGTGGACGAGCTGGTGCTCTCCCACGGCCTCTTTCTCGGCCTCGACCTCAGCGGCGACGAGCGCGGGCAGGTCGGCTACAGCGCGCGCGACAGCGCGCCGCTGCTCGATCTCACCACCGGGGGCGAGGTAGACCCGCGCCCGTTCTGGGACCCGGTGTACCGCGAGCCGGGCGACCGCCTGGTCCTGTCGCCCAAGCGCTTCTACCTCTTGATGTCCGACGAGGCGGTCTGCATCCCCCCCAATTTGGCCGCCGAGATGACGGCGTACGACCCGACCAGTGGTGAGCTCCGCACGCACTACGCGGGTTTCTTCGACCCCGGCTTCGGCTTCGACCCGCGTGGCACGTTCAGGGGATCGCGCGCCGCGCTCGAGGTGCGGGCCCACGACGTGCCTTTCATGGTCGAGAACGGGCAGTCGGTGTGCAAACTCACCTTCGAGCGCATGTTGGAGGAGCCCACGTCGCTCTACGGCACGGGCATCGGTTCGTCGTACCAACAGCAGATCGAGACACTGAGCCGCTACTTCCGGCGTTCCCCGGCCTAGCGCTGCCATTCGGAGTCGGATTTCTCGCTTGGCATCGTGCCCGGGCGCACGAAGCTGGCCCCCTGCAGCGCCCGTGCACGCAATTTCCTTCGGGTATTTCGAGATTCGAACGGGAGACCACAGCAGTTTCGCTGTTCCCCTGGTGGGTAAGGAAACACAAAGTCAGCGGGCTCAAAGCGGGTCTGTGTAGCCAATACACAGAAGGAGCAAGACCTTGAGGCGGAATCCTCTTACTTCAATTGCTGTGATGACAGGCGCCCTGGCGCTGGCCGCCGCCAGTGTGTTGACGGGCCTCGGGTCCGCGGGCGCCGCCACATCGTCGAACCCCGTCTCGTCGGCGACGTCGAAGCTCTCGACGACCACGACGACCACGGCGCCGAAGGCAACGACCACCACAGCGCCGAAGACGGCGTCGACCACAACGAGGCCGGCGGCCACGTCGTCGACGCCGAGCAACCCGCTCGGCGGGCTCAGCGCGCTGCCGCTCTCGTTGTCCGTTCCGATCACGTTGTTGGCGAACGAGATCGGGAGCGCGCTGCTGCCGGTCCAGAACGCCCTGACCGGTACGAACACGACGCACCAGACGTCACCGCTCGTCAACGCCAACGTGCCGATCAACGCGTGCTCGCTGTCGCTGGGCCTCCTTGCGGGCGCGGCCAGCAGCTGCTCGACGACGTCGGTGGGCCTCGACCAGCTCGGCGCCATCGGGACCATCAACATCCCGATCACCGCGCAGAACAACGCGATCGGCCTGCTCGGGATGGCCGCGACGTCCCTCGGGCTCACGACCGGCCAGTCGCCGGCCTCGACGACGCAGAACGGTGCGATCAACCTCGACGCGCCGGTCAGCGTCTGCGCCGTCAACGTCGGCCTCGTCGGAGACACGGCGAGCGACTGCAACCTCACCGGCACCAACGGCACGGTGACACAGACCGGGGTGATCGATGCCGCGATCCCGGTGACGGTGTGTGACGTCATCGTCGAGATCGACGGCAACAGCAACGCGAACTGCCCGCAGTTCCCCGACACCATCACCCAGAAGGGCCAGCTGGCCGACGCCTACGTCCCCGCCACCGTCTGCGGCGTGGTGGCCGAGGTCGACGGCAAGGCGACGGGGATGTGCATGCCCGACGCCGGCTTCCCGCTCGTCAACGACCTGCCGACCAACAACGTCAGCCAGAGCGCCCCGATCGACGGTGTGCTCCCGGTGAACGCGTGCAGCATCGTGGTGGCGGTGGCCGGTTCGGCCAGCAACCAGTGCGAGCCGACGCATCTCAAGACGACCCCGACGGGCAGCGTCCCGGTCAACGTCCCGGTCACGGTCTGTGCGGTTGCCGCGGCGGTGGACGGCACCGCCGACGCCACCTGCACGGGCGCGGGGACAGGTACGACCATCCCGATCGGCACGCCGGGCAGCCCCGGCACCGGCATCACGCTGCCGATCACGCTGTGCGGGATCCAGGCGGCGCTCGGCGGGACCGCCAGCGCCTCGTGCCCGACGCCCACGGTGACCACCTCGGCATCCACAGCACCCACCCCGGCGACCACCGTGCCCGTGAAGGTGGCGGCGACGACGCCGACCCCGGTCAAGACGGCCGCGGCGACGGGACCGCTGGCGCTGACGGGCGCCCCCCTCGTGGTCGAGCTGTTCATCGGCGGGGCGGCCCTGCTCCTGGGGCTGGTCATCACCCGGCTGAGCCGCCGCCGGGAGGCGCGGAAGGCCTGATCGCAGCCGCCATTTTGGCCCAGTAGGAGGGAGACGCCCCGGGCGTTACCTAAACAGGACGGGATCCGATGGAGGAAGGGAGGGATCGATGTCCGACCAGCAGGAGACTGGTGTATTCACCAGCCTTGAACAGGTGTTTCTGTCGAGAGAATTCGGCAATCCGCCCTCGCGCGGGATCTCGACGATCCACGGCGCGCGGGACGAGTCTGCCCCGCCCCAGCTCGAACAGGTCTTCCTCGCCGAGGAGTTCGGCCACCCCGAGGCCCTCACTCCGACAACCTTGGCGTCCCCCGTCCGGCCCCCGGTCCTGACGATGGTGCCGGGCCGAGGTGCCGACGAACAGGACAACACCCGGTACCGGGCTATCGCGGCGGTGAGCGGCGTCGCGGCGGCGGCGCTGGTCGTGGTGGGGCTGACATCGGGCTCGGGACAGCCGACCAGGCAGCCCACCGTGTCGGCGCAGGGACCGGGCCCGGGATCGTCGGGATCGTCGGGATCGTCGGGTGGATCGAACAATGCCCAGGGCCACACGCCGGCCGGCGCCTCGGGTTCGGGGGGCGCTGCCGCACCGGGGACGCCCGCCTCCGCGGGCGGCGGCGCACCGGTGGCGCGCCTCGCCTCGGCCACCACGTCCACGGGCCCGCAGGTCGTCGTCGTCGAGGTGCCGCCGGGTACGACGATCGGGGTGGCCCCGACGTCTTCGCAGCCTCCGCCGGGCGGTGGCTCGGGCAGCACCCCCCCGCCGCCCGTCGCGTCGGGCGGGGGCAGCATCCTCACGCCGGTGCTCGTCGTCGTCGGCAACACGGTCTCCACCGTCGGAGCGACCGTCACGGCAACATCGGACGACCTCGGGACCGCCCTCCCGGTCGCTTCCTCTCTGACCGGCCTGCTCGGCAGTCTCGGAGCGACCGTGACGAGCCTGGGCCGCTCCGTCGTCGGCACCGCAACCTGACGCCTGGCTGCCGGGTCCGCGGTGGCCGCGGAAATTATGCGCCGCCCGTCGCGCGCAACTCGGATTTCGCACATCCAAACGACCGTTTGAGGGAATTGACGCCAGATTGTGGACTGTTTATTCCCAGGTCGACCGCACAGGCATATCCTGAACACAGGGGGTAACGCAAGCAATCGGGAGTTCAGGGCTCTCCGACAGGCCCCCCACAAGACGGACCGTTCCCGCGGAGGGATGAGGGAGGGGCAGTGTCCGACTGGGCTCAGGCCGACGACTACGCGACCTTGGAAGACGTTTTCGCGTCTCGCGACTTCGGACGTCCCGTATCTCCCGCTGTCGTGGCCGACGTGCCCGGCGCCGTGGCCGCAGTGGCCGCCTCGAGCGCGGCGAGGCCGCGCCGGGTAGAACTCTGGCGGGTGGGTGGGCTCGCGTCTCTGAGCGCGGTCGCCGCCGTGGCGGCCCTCGTCATCGGCAGCGGCCCGGTGAGCGTCCCATTGACGAGCGCGCGGCAGACGGCGCCGGCGAGCGTCCCGAACTTCGGGTCGTCGCCCGGCGGGGGGACCTCCGGCACGAACGGTGGGGAGGCGTCGAACGCCGCCGGAAGCGCCCTCCTCGCTCCGGCCTCGACGATCGCGTCGGACGCGAGCGCCGGGGGCGTCACGGGCGGCGCGGTGACGGGGCAGCGCACGGCCCGGTTGACCGCCTCCCTGCGCGGGCTCACCGTCGCTGCCCCGCCGACCACGACGACGACCGCACCGGCCCCGAAAGCGCCGGCCCCGCCACCGGCGCCGACGACCGGCGCGCCCGGCCGGGGCAATGGGAACGGAAACGGCAACGGTCCTGTGGGCAACGGCCCGGCCGCTAACAGCGGCAACGGGACCAGCGCCGGCAGCGTCGGCCGCGTCGGGGGGACGGGCAACGGGCTGCCGTCCGGTCCTCCGCCTGGTCCGCCCCCGGGACCGCCGCCCGGCGGAGGCCACGGGCCACCGGGCGCCTCTGCCGGCGCCAACGATGGAGGGAACGGCCACTAACCCCACCCGCTCCGGGCGGCCAACCGTCGTGGACCTTGTACGGCGGGCAGACTGCGCCTGGTAAGCCTGCGGAGACGAGCGCGGAGCGAGGTCAGCCATGAACTACACGAATCTGGGCACGGCAGGGCTGCGGGTGTCGAGGGTGTGCCTCGGCATGATGGGCTTCGGCAACGAGAGTGAGCGGGCCTGGGTCATCGACGAGGACGCAGCCGAGCCGATTGTGCGAGCCGCCGTCGAAGGCGGGGTGACGTTCTTCGATACCGCCGACACCTATTCCGGCGGCGCCAGCGAGGTGGCCACCGGCCGGCTCGTCCCCAAGTTCCTGAGCCGCGACGAGGCCGTGATCGCGACCAAGGTCTTCATGCCCGTCACGCCGGGGGAGAACGGTGCCGGGCTCGGGCGCAAGCACATCCTCTCGGGGATCGACGCCTCGCTGCGCCGGCTGAAGATGGACTACGTCGACCTGTACCAGATCCACCGCTGGGACCCCAGGACGCCGATCGAGGAGACGATGGAGGCGCTCAACGATGTCGTGCGGGCCGGCAAGGCGCGCTACATCGGCGCCAGCAGCATGTTCTCCTGGCAGTTCGCCAAGGCACAGCACACGTCGGAGTCGCGCGGCTGGGCCCGGTTCGTGTCGATGCAGAACCACTACAACCTCGTGTACCGCGAGGAGGAACGCGAGATGATCCCCCTGTGCCTCGACCAGGGCGTCGGGTGCATCCCCTGGAGTCCGCTGGCGCGCGGCATGCTCGCCGGCAACCGGACCCGTGAAGGCGGTCGGAACACCACCCGTTCGGGCACGGACCCCTTCACGGACTATCTCTACGACCAACCGACCGACTTCGACGTCGTGGACGCGGTCGACGAGGTGGCCGCGGCGCGCGGCATCCCCGCCGCGCAGGTCGCCCTGGCCTGGCTGCTCCAAAAGCCCGGTGTCACGGCCCCGATCGTGGGGTCGACCAAGAAGAAGCACGTGAAGGATGCGCTGGCCGCCGAGGAACTCACCCTGACCACCGACGAGGTGGAGCGACTGGAGAAGCCGTACGTCGCGCACCCGGTGCTCGGTCACTTTTAGACGCCGCTGCCTTCTCGGCGCGGCGGGCGTTCCGGTATCGTCGGCGCCCGTGGGACGCGCCGGATGGGCGCGCTGAGATTGGGGGTCGCATGCGGGTCGCACTCACGGTGGCTGACTTTCTGCACCGGGCGGCGCAGGTCTACGGGCACCGCACCGCGGTGGTGGACGAACCGGGGACGGCCGGGTCGTGGGGGACGTTGACCTACGACGAACTGGCGGCGCGGGCCACTGGCATGGCGCTGGCCCTCGACGAGCTCGGCATTGAGCACGGAGAGCGGGTCGCCATCGTCAGCCCCAATTCGGGCCGGTTCCTGGCCTCGTTCTTCGGGGTGAGCGGGTACGGGCGCATCCTCGTGCCGATCAACTTCCGGCTGACGCGCGAGGAGATCGCGTACGTCGTCGAGCATTCGGGGGCGTCCGTCCTCCTGTACGACCCCGATCTGACCGACGAGGTGGACACCATCAAGGTCGCGCACAAGTTCCGGCTGGACGGTGCCGACGACGCGGCGCTGTTCGCGCCGGCGGGAGAGGGCACGACGCCGCAGGCATGGAGCGCGGACGAGGACGCGACGTGCTCGGTCAACTACACGTCGGGGACGACGGCGCGGCCCAAGGGCGTCCAGCTCACGCAGCGCAACTGCTGGCTGAACGCCACCGCGTTCGGCTGGCACACCGGCGTGAGCGACCGCGACGTCCTCCTGCACACGCTGCCCATGTTCCACTGCAACGGATGGGGCATGCCCTATGCGGTGACGGGCATGGGCGGGACGCACATCGTGCTGCGCAAGGTGGACGGCGAGGAGATCCTGTCGCGCATAGAGCGGCACGGCGTGACGCTGTTGTGCGGCGCCCCCGCGGTGGTGGCGGCCATTCTCGGCGCGGCCGAGGCGCGGGCGGAGGCCGGGCGCGCCGTACCCGGGCACGGCACGGTGCGCATGGTCGTGGCCGGCGCGCCGCCACCGTCGAAGACGATCGAGCGCATCGAGACCGAGCTGGGGTGGGAGTTCATCCAGATCTACGGGCTCACCGAGACGGCGCCCCTCCTGACGATCAACCGGGCCCCGGGCGAGTGGGACGCGCTCGACGCAACGGCGCGCTCCCAGCTGCTGAGCCGCGCCGGCGTGCCGGCGCTCGGCGTGCGCATCGACGTCGACACCGACGGCGAGGTGTTGGCGCAGTCGAACCACGTGTTCGCCGGCTACTGGGAGCAGCCGGTGGAGTCGGCGCAGGCGCTCGAGGGCGGGTGGTTCCACACCGGCGACGGCGGGTACCTCGACGGCGCCTACACGGTGATCTCGGATCGCAAGAAGGACGTCATCATCACCGGTGGCGAGAACGTGTCCTCCATCGAGGTCGAGGACTGCCTCTACCAGCACCCCGCCGTCGCCGAGGTCGCCGTGATCGGCGTGCCCGACGAGAAGTGGGGCGAGACGATCAAGGCGCTGGTGGTGGTCCGACCGGGCGAGGCGGCCACCGAGGCCGAACTCATCGCGCACTGCCGGGAGCGGCTGGCCCACTTCAAGGCGCCGACCAGCGTCGAGCTGCGCGAGGTGCTCGACCGCACCGCGACGGGAAAGTTGCAGAAGTACAAGCTGCGCCAGCCCTACTGGGCCGGGCGGGAGAAGTCGGTCAACTAGGTCGATCGCCCGGCGTCAGATCACCGGGCACGGGCGCCGGCGCCGGCCGGTGGGAGCGCTCCTCAAGCACGAGGTGTCCGCGGCGGTCGAACGCGGCGGCCACCTCGCCGTCGATGAATCGACGCAGCGGATCTCCCACCGTGGTCCGGCGCCAGCCGGTATCGAGGCGGCTCGGCTCGTGGCAGAGCAACTGGGAGATGTCGGCCCGCGTGGCCAGCAGGGCCTGGTCGAAATCGAGGTCGTCGGCGATTTGGCGTACGAGGCCGGAGCACACGGCCACCGCACCCGCCGGCGCCTGCGCGTCCCGCCCCTCCGAGGGCATCCGGACGCGGTCGGCCGGGAGGTCGAGCCCGCGGTGCACCGCGTGAAGGATCTCGGCCGCCCGGCCCTGAGCCAGGTGTCGGCCGTCGACGCCCCGGGCGCGACGCAGCTCGTCCGCGTTGCGCGGCGGCCGTTGCGAAATGGCCAGCAGACCGAGGTCGGAGAGCACCTGGCGGCGGGGCCGGTTCGACTCGGCGGCTGTACGCTCCCGCCAGGCCGCCACCTCCTGGGCCACGGCGCGCGAGCGGCGGGACATGCTGCGGATGTCTCCCAGGCGCCACCAGGCCTCCTCGGGCACGCGGGCCGGCGGGGTGCGGTCGCTCAGCACCTCGTCGCATTCGTTCAGCGCCCAGCCGAGCCGG
>DASZMN010000075.1:0-50768 GCA_035551835.1 Acidimicrobiales bacterium
GCTGCTGGCGATCGTGGCGATCCTTGACGTGGTGTTCGGACGCGGCTCGTCCGGAGCTCCGACAACGACGCTGTGGTTCTGCCTTCCCGCGCTGGCGATCCTGGTGCTCCCCGTGTTCGCGCGGCGATGGTTTCCGTTTGCCGGACCGGCGGCGTACTGGCTTTTGGCCGCGGGAATCTCGTTCGTCGACCCGCTGCTGATCCCCTACCCCGAGTCCGTCTTCCTGCTCGGGCTGGCGGCCGCATTCCTGCTCGGGAACCTTCGGGACGTCCGGAGGGCCGGCCTCGGACTGGCGATCGTGGTCGGCGCTACGGCGACCCTCATCTACAACATCCCCGGACACTCGGTCAACCAGCTCGTCTTCATTCCCGTCGACTTCGCCGTCGCCTGGTTTGCAGGCCTGGCCGTCCGCGCGCGGGCCGAGCAGGCCGAGGTGGCGGAGTCACATGCGACACAGGCCGAGCAGGAGCGGGATGCAGCGACGCGCGTCGCCGTGGCCGAGGAGCGGGTGCGGATCGCGCGCGAGCTGCACGACATCGTCGCGCACGCCGTCAGCGTGATGGTGCTGCAAGTCGGCGCTGTCAGGCACCATCTTCCCGACGCGATGGCCGAGGATCGCGATGCCCTCAGGGGTGTCGAGCAGGCCGGGCGCGGCGCGCTGGCGGAGATGCGCCGTCTGCTCAGTGTGATGCGCCGTGACGGCGATGGCGTCGACCTCGCGCCTCAGCCCGGCCTTGACGGCCTCGACTCGTTGATCAAGGAGATCGGCCGCGCCGGGCTGCCCGTCGAGCTGCACCTCGAAGGGGAGCGTTTCCCGCTCTCGCCGGGGATCGACCTCTCTGCGTATCGAATTGTTCAGGAGGGTCTCACCAACGCGCTCAAGCACGCCCGCGCCAGCCACGCGGAGGTCACCGTCCGGTATGCGCCGGACGAGGTAGGGATCGAAGTGCGCGATGACGGCACCGGCGCGACGCCGAGCGACGGCTACGGCCACGGACTGATCGGCATCCGCGAGCGCGTCAGACTCTACGGCGGCGAGATGACCGCAGGCACGACAAACGGCGAGGGGTTCACGCTCAGCACCTGCCTCCCACTAACCCCAGACCGGCCATGACGATCCGAGTCCTCATCGCCGACGACCAGTCCATGGTCCGTGCCGGCTTCCGAATGCTGCTCGCCGGCGAACAAGACATGGAAGTCGTCGCCGAAGCAAGCAACGGCCTGGAAGCGGTGGCCATGGCGGAGCGGTTTGACCCGACCGTGATCCTGATGGACATCCGCATGCCAGAGCTCGACGGGCTCCAGGCCACCCGCCGGATCCTCGCCGCCGACAACACCGCGCGGATCCTGATCCTCACCACCTTCGGACTCGACGAATACGTCTACGAAGCACTCAGCGCGGGTGCGAGCGGATTCGTCCTCAAAGACGACCCCCCCGAACAGCTGATCGAGGCGGTCCGCACCGTCGCCGCTGGAGACGCGCTCCTCTCACCCGCGATCACCAAACGTGTGATCAAGCAATTCACCCGCATCCCTCGCCACGTGCCGCCGAAAGAACTCGACGAGCTCACCGCACGCGAGCAAGACATCCTCCGGCTCATCGCCCGCGGTCTCTCCAACGCAGAGATCGGCGCGGAGCTCTACATCAGCGAGACGACCGTCAAGACCCACGTCACGCACGTCCTCCAGAAACTCGGCCTCCGCGACCGCGTCCAAGTCGTCGTGCTCGCATACCAGACCGGGTTCGTACAGTGAGCCACGCCCGCCTAAGCCTTACAGGGGTCCGCAAGTGCGACTGCCGCCGTTCCGTCTCCCCCGCGCGCAGGACCATCTCTGAGGTCGCCTCCGCGCGTCTTCGGAGGGGCCGTTGTGAACGCGCAGGGACGACCGAGCGGCTCCTGCAAATGGCCGCAGGACAGCCGAGGACCCGCCCGACATGATCTCCGCGCGCGCCTGCGGGATGCCGGCCCTCGCCCTTCTTGGCAACCAGGCGTGGGACAGCGCGTGGGCCCTCGGGTTCGAGGACCGT
The DNA here is from genome assembly GCA_035551835.1 of Acidimicrobiales bacterium. Classification (GTDB taxonomy): domain Bacteria; phylum Actinomycetota; class Acidimicrobiia; order Acidimicrobiales; family RAAP-2; genus Bog-473. Next base: position 2,030 of record DASZMN010000075.1, read on the forward strand.
GACGTCACGATCGTGATGGACGCCGATCGACCCGGCCGCCTGGCGGCGCAACGCATCCAGCGCGATCTCACCGACGTCGCGCGCACCGTCGCCACGCACTGGGGCCACTTCGGCTGACGATCCCGGTACGGGTACCGGACAGGGCCTCGGTGACCTCTAACGCCGGTCCGAGGTCGTTTGCTGGCACCGGTCGTGTGGACGGATTTCACGCTTTTCGCAGCGGTGCGACCACCTGCTCGGCCAGGTACTCGATCTGATCCTCCCCCGGATCGAAGATCGAGAAGTAGCTGAGACCGGTACGGGCTTGCCAATACCGAAGGCGATCTCGGATCTGCGCACCGGTCCCCGTCAAATAGAGACTTGAGTCCTCGATGGCGGTGACGGGAACGCCCGTGTCAGCCGCCTCTTTGGCGATCGCGTCACCGACGTCATCGCCCACAATGGTTCGCACCACCATGGTGTGCAACTCCACGCCCGACGGATCCCGGCCGGCCTCTTGGGCACTCTCACGCACCCAGCGCGCCTTTTCGCTCATGCGCTCCAACGTGGAATCTGCGATTGACGCCTTGGCAGACCATTCTCCCGTGTCCTGCCTGGGGATCATCGAGACAATGTCGGCCGTTCTGCCACCAAGGTGCATGACCTTGGGACCACCGCCACCGATCAGCACCGTTGGCATCACCGTCTCGCGCAGCACCATTGGGGCGTCGACCACGTCGAAGAAGCGTCCGTGCATCGTGGTAGAGGTTTCCGACCACAGATTGCGCATGAGCATGAGGCTCTCTTCAAGCCGTGCGATCCGGTCGCCGGCGCGCTTGAATGGGACGCCCGTCGCCGCGAAGTTCTGGGCGACATACCCGGCACCGAGACCGAGTTCCAGCCGGCCGTTCGAGAGGACTTCGAGCGTGGCCGCGGCCTTCGCCGTCAGCACGGGGTTCCGCAACCCCATGTCGAGAACGAGCGTGCCTAGCCTGATCGACTCCGTGGTCGCTGCAACGGCAGCTAGGGCGGCCATGGGCTCCCATTGGGGTACGACTTGGTGGTCCGTGAACGTGATGGAGGAGAACCCGAGACGCTCGTAGCGACGAACTCGATCTTTCCATGACGGCCTGGGCAGATCCCAAAAATGAAGTCCGAACCGAATCCTGTGCGCACCTGCCACGTTTGTAGAGGATATGTGGGGCGAAGGGGAGCGCATAGCTACGGGTATCACACCGAAAAATGAACGTCAGCTCCGTCCCACCGCTTTTCACAAGGTGTCGCCGTATTCAAGTACCAGACCGGACCGGGCATCGGTAATCAACTCAAGTCGTATTTACCCGCGATTCGAAGGGTTCAGTCCGCCCCCTGGGACACAGCCCAGGACCTGCGGATCACATGTATAACGCCGGGACGACGGCACCTATTGAGAGCTAGGAGTCGTCGACGTGATCTGCCTCGCAGCGTTCACGACAATGACCGGACGGCTTTGAAGCAGTTGAACAGTTCCGCTCACAGCAATCGTGTGTCCAAAGTCGTAATTGGCGGGGTCGTACTCAGCCGTCCGGACCACCGAACCAGCGACCACAGCTGAGAAGCCGTACTGCGCTGACGTTTGCTCTAGGGCGTTCAGATATTCGCGACTGCCCGCCAAACTCGTCGATTGGACGAGAAACCGCACGGTCACGTGCTGCCCCACATGAGCCCACGACTGATCTGCCGAGATTGCGGGATTCGCTTGAGCGTTGCCCCCATGAGCAGAGACCAGAGAAATGGCGACCGCCGCTCCAATGAGGACGAGTGTGCCTGGGACGACTTTCGATCGAGTCCAGAACCTCCGCCAGTCCGCCACAGTGGAAATTCTAGATGGCTAGGTTCCCCGCTGCCCGGAAGGGCTTTCGCCATGCCCCGACCGCCGGGCCTGAGACAAGTTGAAGGACCGCATGACTCGACCCGTCAGACTGGCGAGGTCTGCTCGGCAAGCCACCCGAGGTTCAGCAATTGGCGCCGAGCCATAACCAGGTCACCTACTGTCAGCAATGGTGCAACCAGCCGTCCCTGGGCCATGACGATCTTGAGCAGAAGCCGCGTCGTCGGGTCATCGCGCACGAGGACATACGACATGAATGCGCCCATGATGCGACCTGTCAAATGCTCGCTAGGTACTACCGCAATGATCTTGCCGAAGCGGCGTCCTCCCAGCGCAGTAGTGAAGTAGTCGCCGGGGACCGGTTCCGGAAGGGGGTGTAGGTGCTGTGGAGAACGGCGACCAAGATTGTCGATCCAGTCGTAGGAATACGGCGCCAAACGGATTTGCGTCACCCACCGCCAGACGATCTCGGGTTCGGCTCGTACGGTGACTCCCCGCCACAACTGCAGCGTGGGGGCCGTCACCAGGTCGTCACATGGGTAGCGACGCGTGACCTCAGCCTCCGTGACGCCCCAGCGGTCGCCGATCATATGCTTCGCGCTGTCAAGCCACGTCCGAACATCGGTCTGAGGTTATTCGACCGGTGTCGCCCAGCATCGGAGGCGATAGCAGGCCGATATGTCCCGACCGCCGGGTCGGTGAGCAAGCGTCACGAGCTCGGTAGGCCTCGCTGCCGGGACCTTCTGCGCAGTCCTGAGAATCGACCGATGAGTCGATAGGCACGTTGTTGTCGTAGCGCACTCTTCCGGAAAGGATCACCGGGGTCCAGTTGATCAATCGCACCGGCGACAACCTGATCGAACATCACAGAGGCTTCTTTTGGTCGCTTGAGAGCTATCAGCTCGGAGGCAATCGCCCACTTCTGGTAGAGGATCGTCCGCGACTCCACTCCGGTCCGTTCGAAACCGCCGACAGCCTCCGTAAACAGGCTGAGAGCCATCTCGTGGTTGCCGAGGCTCCGATGAGTTTGAGCCAGGTCGACAATCGAGCGATAGGTATCCACGTGTTCGGGTCCCAGAGACGCTCTCGTGGATTCGAGGATGCGAACCCTGAGCGGAAATTCGTCGCCATAGCGGCGGAGCTTTCGTAGAGTGATCGCCAAGTTGGTGGCGGCTCGGATTGAGAGGTCGCTCTCGGGTCCATCTGTTCGGTCGGCCGCTTCGAGGATCTTTTCACCGAGACGTCTCGCTGAATCGATCTCACCGAGTCGATCGAGAACGATCGCCAGGTTGAATTCTGTCCGAGTGATTCGAGCCTCGTCGAGTTCATCAGAGCGATTCTGGATCGACAGCGACGTTCTCAAGACGGACTCGGCCTCGTGGTATGACCTCGCATCTCGAAGAGCCCTGGCCAACTCGAGCATTGCATCCAGCGTTGTCGGATCCGCGTCTCCGTACAGCTCCTTCCGGGCGTCCAGAAGAAGCCTGGCCTCCGCTACCCGCAGGGCTGATTCGCCTTCCATTGCGTGTTGACGTTATCGCTGGACTTTCGCGGCCCTCAGGCTGTTCAACCCTGCCCCACTTCGTCGGCTGTGAGACCCCCGGCACGGGTGTTAACTGGTTCAATGCCGAGCCCCGCCAGCGAGACAAGCGGCGGAATCACTTTGGAAGCTCTCCAAGCCGCCATCAGGTCGTCCTGGAGTCTCGATACATGCGATCCGACGGATGCAGCCGAATGGACGCCCGCTAACCCATCTCGAGGACAGTGCGCGGTTACCGCCTTGGTCGTGCACGATGTGTTTGGTGGCCAGCTGCTCGAGGCCGAAGTGCACTTCCACGATGGCTCACGACAAGGATTTCACTACTGGAATCGACTGGCCGGGGTCGATGTGGACCTCACCCGAGAGCAATTCGCGAGCCACGAAGTTGTTCAAGAGTCGCAGGTGATCGACCGCCTTCCCGAGTTCCCGTGGCGCGCCCATGAGCAATATCTCATATTCCGAAAACGTGTCCATGGGGCGTTGAAGTTGCGACCACGCCAGGGATGCTGATCTGTCCCATATGCCGGCTTGAGGCCACCATGACGACCGACCATCAGTGCTTGCTGACGCTCCCATCTCAGGGTCTAGCGACGTACCTTGAACCTCAGGTGCAGCACCCGGTCGCCCTGGATGACCACGTGGGGATCCTCCAGGAGATGCTGGCCATCGATGCTGCCGAAGTAGCGTTTGCCCGACCCGAACACCACCGGCACCACGTCCATCGCCACCTCGTCCACGAGGCCGGCCGCAAGGATTTGGCCGCCCACTTCGCCGGCGTTCACAGCGACGGTTCGCTCTCCGGCGAGCTCTTGCGCCCTATCAAGCGCAGCCGTCACGCTATCGACAAAGACGTACGACGCTTCAGGGTGCCAGCCCTCGGGCTTGGGCCGGTGGGACACCACGACCACGTGGTCGCCCGTGGGTGGCTGACCCTCCCAGCCGTTTACAAGGTCGAACAGATGGCGGCCCATCACGATCACGCCGATCGCCTCCCACATCGAACGGACGTACTGGGCGGATGTCGCTGAGACCTTGAAACGACTTCCGGCGCCGGAATGATCGAACTCTTGGTCGCCTCCCTCAGTGATCAAGGTGTCTCCACTGAAGTACCACTCGGGGAGTGGGCCGACGTCATCCTTCTCGTCGGCGATGAAGCCGTCCACCGACACCACGTTGTGCATTATTACTGTGCCCACGGGTTCTCCTCGAGTCTCCTTGCGCGTTCCCTCCCGATCTTGTCGCCCCGGGAGCGACTGGTCTTGTAAAAAATCAATCAGCGGGTATCGGAACGTTGTCCGGCGGGAACCCCAGCTCGACAGGGAATCGGCGCCTCAGAGCCAGGTACTCCGTCGGAGTGTGGCCGGTGAAGTCCTTGAACTCCCTGCTGAAGTGAGCCTGGTCGAAGTAGCCCCCCGCTTGAGCGAGCTCCGACCAGTCGACCTGACGCAGGGCGTCTACGGACAGAATCAGCCGCGCAAAGCGGTAGATCCGCGCCACCCGCTTCGGAGTGACCCCGACATGAGACTTGAACTCCGTGGCCAGGTGATTGCCACTCACCCCCGCGGCATCGGTCAGCGCAACGACCGGGACCGCTCCGTGGGAAGTCTCCAAACGCTGACCTGTGTGCTGGACGAGGTCGAGACCGCGCGACGGTGTCTCGGCAAACCGCGAACGCAGCTCCTGCTCCAATACCCGCAGTGTCTCGGTGGCCGATGCGATGTCGCCGACCTGGTTGCGAATCCGGTCCACAGAACGTTGCCAGACGGCATCGACCGGCACCCATCGGTCCCGCAGCTCGGTCGCCGGCATGTCTACAAATGGCGAAATCCCCCAAGGCTTGAAGTGCACCCCGACGAGACGCACCGGCGTGGGGTACTCGAAGAGGAAACGCCTGGTCCATACACCCATGAACCACCCGTCGGTGAACACTGCCGGCGGCACCGAAGCATCGGAATCCCACAGGCGGACGGGTCCGCCCAAGTTGACGAACAGGTGTGCCGACGGCATCGGTGGGACGTTCATCCGGCGGTGGCGCGGCACCCCGGTCAGGCAGTAGATGTCGTCGATGAACCGGTCGAGCGGCGGGGCGGGCACCCGGCCGACGTATTCCATGGACTCAGTGTGACCGACGGGGGCTCAGGTGGCTCCATCGGGTGCGAGAACGGGTTGGGCATGCGCCATTTGCTGTAAGCAATCGGTGCATGGGAGGTGACCTGTCACAATTCGCTGGGCCGGTGGGCGTCGATAGGGCCGGGAGAACTCTTCGAGCGTGGGCAGGTTGCTCGGCATCATCGCAAACCGCCGCTGGTGCTACGTGACCGGATTCGTTCTGATTGTCGCCGGAATCTCTTTGTCACCACCAACGCGGATAGTGCTCTTCTGGATGGGATTTTCGATCATGCTCGCCCAGGTCCCCATTGCCGTTTGGTACGGACGCAAGCGTCGCCGAAAGATTCCTGGCAATCCTGAGGGCGTCCCACTTCGCGGGTCTTGACCCGCATCCCGTGGCAACTCCCAGCCTGATTGGTCGATGCGCCACGATACGAAGAAACCCCTCGAAACCACGCAGGGTTCTGAGGGGTTTGACTTCGTCGGGGCCACATGTCGGTTAGCGCCCCTTGACGGGATCACGCCGAGGGGTGGAGGGGGCGCGTCCCCGCCTTGACGCTAAACCGTTGCGGTAGGGGTAACGCCAGACCCCGTCTGGGGTGCCCTGAACTGGGTGTCAAGGGATAGCGATCGTGTTGACTTCGTAGCCGACGCCGCGGGCGCGCCATACGATGCCGGCACGCTGGTCTACGTGCCCCATGCCGCCGGCCATGCACCCCTCAATGGGGGCGCCCGGCACCTATCGACCTACGAGACGAAGATCAGCGTTCAGCGCGTGTGCGATGCGCAGCAGGGTACGTTCATTGGGCATTGCCGAGCCTCTCTCAATCCGGCTGATGTCCCCTTGGTCGGCACGCGGAACTCATGGCTCCCGGCATCGGCCGCCTCGAAGACTTCCAGTGTCCACACGCCCACGCTGACATCCATGCGGATGGATGGTTCGCCGCGTCCGACAGCGTGGCTATATCCGGACCCTTCATTCGGGTAGCCCAGATCGCCCGCTCGAGGCGCGGTTGATCCCACATCGGCGATATCTCGTCCAACACGGTGCGACAAATTCATAGCCAACGCCCCAAGCGAGTTGGAAGGTGTCATTGACGTTTCTGGTTGCGACGCGACCTTCTCTCAGCTGGCCTGGCTCACGGTGCTCATGTTGTAATCGGGGATCCGCAGCGGCGGCATGATCGTGCGGTTGAGGTACTCGCCGAATTCCCGCCCGAGTGAGCGCACCGGCGTGCCGACCTCGGTGGCCCGGACCAGGAGGTCCACCGGGCTCTCGTTGAAGCGGAAGTTGTTGGCTGCGCCGACGACCTTGCCGTTCTCAATGACGTAGACGCCGTCGCGGGTGAGTCCGGTCATCAGCAGCGTCGCCGGATCGACCGGACGGATGTACCACAGGCACGTCAGCAGCAAGCCACGTTCGGTGCGGGCCACCATGTCGTCGACGGACCCACCGCCCGCGTCACCGCAACGCAGGATCAGGTTGTCGATGTAAGGCGCCATGACCGCCCCCGACTTGGCGGCGCCGGCCCGGTGGTAGCGCAGGTGGGCCAGAGTCCCGCCCCGCAGCCAGTCGGTGCGGGCGCAGGGGAGCCCGTTGTCGAACACGGAGACCTCGGAGCTCGACGCCCCCGTGGCGACGAACGGCGTGCACTCGAGGCCCGACTCGAACGGGTCGCTGTAGAGCGTGAAGGGCAGCGACGTGATCGTCTCGCCCAGACGCGTCCCGCCGCCCTCCTTGGAGAACACCGTCCGGCCGTCCTCGGTGTCTTGGCCGCCGAGGGCGTCGTAGTCGATCATCGCCATCATGTCGCCCACCCCTGAGGGCGGCAGGATGACCTCGTAGCGGCCGGCCTCGAGGGCGATCTGCTTCTTGGCCCAGTCGAGGCGGCGCCAGATCTCCTCCTCCATCTCGTCGAAGGAGGGGTCGATGCTCGGCATGCCGACCCAGGCCGAGCCGGTGCCGTCCGACGTCCGCCCGACCAGGTTGACTGCCGCCGTGGGCTGGGCGTACGAGAGGCGCAGCCCGGTGGAGCTGCCGAGATACAGGGAGGCGACGTCGATCTCGGCGAACCCGGCCAGGACGGCGTCGCGGCCGCGGGCGCGCCCGAAGGCGCCCGAGAGCGTGGAGAGGACGCCGTCGAGCGCCGAGGCGTCGGTCTCCTCGGGGCCCCGGTCGAAGGGCCGGCCGCCCGTCGTGCCCGGCGCGGGGTCGACGAGCGCGAAGGCGTCCTCGGCGGGTGGAGACTGCCGCGCGTCGGCCAGCGCGTCGGTGACCATGTCGGTGACGCCGCCGGCACCGACCACGCCCGAACGGGAGGCCGTCGCCGCCGCGTCCCCGGCGATCACGACGACGCTCACCTGGCGCCCGCGCTGCACGCCGTTGGTCGTCGTGGTGTTGAGGGCGAAGCGCACGTCCGCGTGGCTGCCCTCCTCGACGAGCACGATGCAGCCGTCCGCCCCGGCCTTCGAGGCGGCCGCGAGCCCGGCTTCGACCACGTCCTGGGCGGGGATCACCCGGACGCTCCGACGGCGCTGGCGATCAGCATCGGCAACGTCAGCGCCCCGACTCGGCCCGGGCGTTGAGGATGTTGACGCCGCGCACGAGCACCGAGGGGCAGCCGTGGGAGACGGGGGCCACCTGTCCGGGCTGGCCCTTGCCGCAGTTGAACGCGCCGCCGAGCACCCAGGTCGACGCGCCGCCGACCGCTTCCATGGCGCCCCAGAAGTCGGTCGTTGTCGCCTGGTAGGCGACGTCCTTGAGCTGGCCGGCCAGCTTCCCCTTCTCGATCCGGTAGAAGCGCTGCCCGGTGAACTGGAAGTTGTAGCGCTGCATGTCGATCGACCAGCTCTTGTCGCCCACGACGTAGATACCGCGCTCGACGCCGCCGATGAGCTCCTCGGTGCTGGGCCCGTCCGCGCCCGCATGCGCCAGCGACACGTTCGCCATGCGCTGGATCGGCACGTGCATCGGCGAGTCGGCGAAGGCGCACCCGTTGGAGCGCGCGAAGCCCATGGACGCGGCGATGGAACGGTCGAGCTGGTAGCCGACCAAGACGCCGTCGCGCACGAGGTCGAAGGACTGGGCCCCGACGCCCTCGTCGTCGATGCCGACGGTGGCGAGGCCGTGCTCGACGGTGCGGTCCCCCGTGACGTGCATGACGGGGGAGCCGTAGCGCAGGCGGTCGAGCTGGTCGAAGGTGGCGAAAGAGGTGCCCGCGTAGGCGGCCTCGTAGCCGACCGCCCGGTCGAGCTCGGTGGCGTGGCCGATCGACTCGTGGATGGTCAGCCACAGGTTGGAGGGGTCGACGACGAGGTCGTACGTGCCGGCCTCGACGGAGGGCGCAGCCACCTTCTCGGCCAGGAGTTCGGGGATCCGGTCGACCTCGCCGTCCCAATCCCAATTCCCGTCTGAGGCCGGACCGATGAGGTACTCCCAACCCCGGCCGACCGGCGGGGCGATCGTGCGCATGGTCTCGAAGCCGGATTCGGCGAGCGCCAGCGCCTCGAGCTGGGCCTGGAGGCGGACCCGGTGCTGGGTGGCGCGCGTGCCGTTGAGGTCGGCCAGGTAGGTCTGCTCGGAGACGGCCAGCAGCGAGGCGCTGGTGTGGGCGACGACCTCGCGCTCGCCGAGGCGGCGGCTCCACTCGGCCAGCAGGGCGATCTTGTCGGTCGCCGGCACGGTGGAGGGGTCGACCTCGAAGGCGCTCGTCCAGGTCACCTCGCCGTGCGACGGCTCGGGCGCAAGCTCCACGCGGCCCCCGCCGGCCTGGCGGGTGACGCGGGCCATCTCGCGCGCCCGGGCGACGAGAAGGGCGGCCTCCTCGGGCCGGACGTCGACCGAGGCGGCGAAGCCCACCGCACCGTCGTCCACGACGCGCACGCCCATGCCGAAGTCGGTGCCGTCCGCGGTGGTCTCGGGTTGCGCATCGTGCAGCCGCACGACCTGGCTGCGGACGCGCTCGACGCGCAGCTCGGCCGCCTGGCACCCCGCGGCGGCGCTCAGCGCGGCGTCGGCCAGCGCGGCGAGGTCGTCGGCGGGGAGCGGGCTCATCTCGGCGGCGGCGGGGACGTGGCCCCTCGGGGAGGGGTCGGTTGGCGCACCGGGAGGCCGGCCGCCAAATAGATGGCGTCGATGAGCTCCATCGTACGGATCGCGTCGGCCGCGGTGGTCGGGAACGAGGTGCCGTCCTCGACGGCGGAGACGAACGCCTCGAGCTGGTAGTCGTAGGTCGCCTTGCGGCTGAAGCGCTCGCGGCGGGTGCCGAGGTTCGTCGTCACCTTCATGCGGTGGAAGTACTGGGGGGAGAAGGGGTTGAAGACCGAGATCTTGCCGTTGTCGCCGGTGACGTCGACGTGCATGCGGAGCACGGAGGAGGAGAACATCGAGCAGCCGATGTGGGCGCGGCCGCCGTCGGGCAGCGAGAAGTGCGCATCCATGGCGCGGTCGACGCCGGGGGAGGAGAGCTTGGCCGAGGCGCTGATGACGCGGGGGCCGGGCGCGAGGAGGCGCAACAGGCTGACCGGGTAGCACCCCATGTCCATGGTGGCCCCGCCGGCCAGGGCGAGCTGGTAGCGGATGTCGCCCCTCTTCCACAGGGGCGCGGAGAAGGCGACGTCGATGTCGGTGATGTTGCCCATCTCGCCCGAGCGGACGATCTCGGTGAGACGCTTGGTCAGCGGGTGGTACTGGTAATGAAAGGCCTCCATGATGACCAAACCAGGGTTGCCGTTGGCGGCCGCGGCCACGGTGCGCGCCTCGTCGGCGTTGGCCGTGAAGGGCTTCTCGCACAGGACGTGCTTGCCCGCCTTGACCGCCTCGATCGTCCAATACCCGTGCAGGCCGTTGGGGAGGGGGTTGTACACGGCGTCGATGTCGGGGTCGGCGAGGAGATCGTCGTAGGTATCGAGGACCCGGGGGATGTCGTGCTTGCGGGCGAACTCCTCGGCCTTGGTGCGATCCCGGGCCGCCACGGCCGCGACCACCGCGCGGCCCGTCCGGCTGGCAGGCTTGACGAGAGCAACTGGGGCGATACGCGCTGCCCCGAGGATCCCGATTCTCAGCACGTGGTGGCCACCTGGGGTTACCTGGGCTTACCTGGGCTTACCTGGGCTACCTGGAGCGGGTCCCGGACAGGGTCTCGGACCTGGTCGCCACGGGCTGGGAGTGAGGCGAGGCTTGAGGCGGGGAGTGAGGCAAGGCGTGCACGGGCGTTCCTACAAGGTGGGATGGAGGTGGAAATCGGAGTGCCGGCGGTAGGTTGCGGCCAAGCATGAGCACGGACGCTAACGCACGCGCGCCCCGACCGAGTCTTGGGCACATCCCAGGCCTCGACGGCGTCCGCGCGCTCTCGGTGCTGGCCATCATTGCATTTCACACCGGGCTGAACTCGGTGCCCGGCGGCTTCTACGGCGTCGACGCGTTCTTCGTGCTTTCGGGCTTCCTCATCACCTCGCTGCTGGTGAAGGAGTGGACCGGCACGGGCACGGTGCGCCTGCGCCGCTTCTGGGCCGGCCGGGCCCGGCGCCTGCTGCCCGCGGTGTTCCTCTTGGTCGCGGTCATGGGCATCGTGATGGCGGTCGTGCCGCAGCTGCTGCAGACCCCGCACATCTTGAGCGACGCGCTCTCGACCGTCTTCTACGTCTCGAACTGGTTCTCGATCCACAACGGCGTCACGTACTTCTCGTCGAGCTCGCAGCCGTCGCCGCTGCTGCACACGTGGTCGTTGGCGATCGAGGAGCAGTTCTACCTGGTGTGGCCGTTGGTGGTCCTGGCCGTCTTGAAGTTGGGCCGCGGGCGGCTGTACGAGTGGCGCCCTGGCTCTGGTACGCGCTTGGGCGCGGGCAGGCGGGCGGGACACGCCGCCGAGCGCCGGGGGCAGGAGCGCTCGATCGAGGTCTTGGGTGGCGGTCAGTTGGTGCTCAAGCCGACTCCGCCACCGGCCACCCTCGATCCGGAGTGGGAGCGCCGGCGCCGACTGCAGGTGTTGTTCGCGGTGGCGTGCTTCGGCTCCCTGGCGTCGGCGATCTGGATGGTGTTCTTGGCGCCGAACGGCTACACGACGCGCGCGTACTACGGGACGGACTGCCGGGCCCAGGCGCTGTTGGTCGGCGCCGCCATCGCGATCGGTCTCACGCTGTGGCGAGAGGGGAGCCGCCGCCCGTGGTTCACGCGCTCGGCCGGGGTGCTGGGCGTGCTCGGAGCGGCGGGCTCGGCGTTGCTGTGGATGACGGCATCGGAGTCGTCGACGTTCGCGTTCAGCGGCGGGTTCCTGGTGGCGAGCCTGGCGGCCGGTGGCGTCGTGCTGGCGTGCGCGGTGGCGCCACGATCGCTCGCCGTGCGGTTCTTGGAGCTGCCACCGCTGCCGCAATGGGGCCGTATCTCGTACGGGATGTACCTGTGGTATTGGCCGGTCCTGCTGGTGATGACCGGGCAGCGGCTGCACTGGGGCGTCTATCCGCTGTTCCTGGCGCGCGTCGGCATCACCGTGGCGATCGCGGCCCTGAGCTACGACCTGGTCGAGATGCCGATCCGCCGCGGGGTGCTCAAGAACTGGCGCTCGTGGGTGGCGGCGCCGGTGGGGGCGGGGGTGGCGATCAGCGCGGTCTTCATCAGCACGCTCGTGCCCGTGGGAGCGACGGAGCTGCAGGGAACCCCGATCAGCATCCAGTCGCCGGTGACGTCGACGACCACGGTGCCACCCACGACGACCTCGCAGCCGGCGGTGCCCGGACGGTCGACCACGACCTTGCCGCCCACCACCACGACGACGGCGCCGCCGCCTCCGACCTACCTGTCCTTGCCCTTGCCGCCTCCGACCGGCAAGTCGAACAAGCCGATCAAGGTGCTGCTCGTCGGCGACTCCATCGCCGGGACGCTGGGCGTCGGTCTCGCCCAATACGCGAGTGAAGGCCATTACAAGGTCCAGATCGCGAACGAGGGTGACCCTGGCTGCTCGGTGTCGATGCAGGCCCAGATCAAGGCGCTGTGGTACACGCTGCCGCCGGGCCCGCCGTGCAGCAGCACCAATCCCGACGCGCTGTTCTCGACGTGGCGCAGGTGGGTCGACGCCTACAACCCCGACGTCGTCCTCTACGTCGCACGCGGTGAGACGTTCGACCAGCAGATCGGCGGCAAGTGGCAGAACCTGGGCCAGGCCTCGTTCGACAACTACGTGGCCTCGCGCTACCGCGAAGGCGTGAACGTCTTGGGGTCCAAGGGCGCGACGGTCGTGTTGATGACCTCGCCGTACTACGACAGCGGGACGGCGCCGTCGGGTGGGCTGTGGCCCGAGGACGCGCCGAACCGGGTGCAGATCGACAACTCGACCATTCGCCAGGCCGCGTCCACGTCCTCGACGGGGGCGGGCACGACGACCGACGGCAAGGTCTACGTCTTCGATCTCAACACGGTCGCCGACCCCGGGGACAAGTACTCCGCCACCATCGGGCAGGTCAACATCCGCTGCGGTGACGGGGTGCACTTCTCGCCGTCGGGCGGCATCTACGTCGGGTTGCGGCTGATGCCTGACCTCGTCGCGCTCGGGCAGGCGCACGCCTCGGGGTCGCCGGGTGGCGCGTGGCCGGGGACGATGCCACCATCGACCCCGTCATGGTTCCCGAGCCTGCCCTGCCAGTAGAGCCCCCTTCGACGGCCTCGGGGCCGGGGACGCCGGTGGTGCGCCGGGCGATCGCGGCCGACGTGGACGGCATGGCAGCCCAGCTGGCCAGGACGTTCTGGGACGACCCCGTGACGAGCCACATCTTCAAGGGCGAGCGCCGCCGCGACGCCGGGCTGCGCGCCTACTTCGCCACCCAGATGCGCGCCGACTATCTCCCGTTCGGCGGGTGCTACACCACCGACGGCTACGCCGGGTCGGCCATCTGGGCCCCGGCGGGCAAGCCGCTGTTAACGGGGCTCACCGCGGTCGTCACCATGCTGCCGGTCCTGCCGTACGTGTGGCACCGGTTGCCGACGACGCTGCGCATATTGAACCTCGTCGAGTCGATGCACCCGCACGAGCCGCACTGGTATCTGGCCACGCTCGGCACGGCGGTCGAACTCCAGGGCAAGGGCGTGGGCGGCGCACTCATGCGGCCCGTGCTGGCGCACTGTGACGCGGCGGGGCTGCCCTGCTATCTGGAGTCGTCGAAGGAGCGCAACGTGCCTTTCTACCGGCGCCACGGCTTCGAGGTCGTGCGCGAGGTGCGCCTGCCCGACCAGGGGCCGCCGATCTGGACGATGTGGAGGAAGCCCCAGCTGGGGGAGTGAACGGGCCCGCGGCGCGAGCTGGCGCCGCCCGCCGCCGCCCGCCGCCGCCCGCCGCCGCCGCCGCCGCCGACGTTTCCTGTCGGACGTCAGGTGAGCGGCGTCGTCGATGCGATGGACACGGGCCGCATGTGGGCGGCGAGGCGTATACGCCGAGAACGTGGGTCGCCCTCGCGTAGTGACTATGGCGAATGCCTTCGCATTTGTCTGGCAAATGCGAAGTGACGTCCCTGCGCGGTTCTCCCGAGAGTCGCCTGACCCCGGGGAGGGCGACGGCCGTGACCCCGTTTCCGGACCATTGACGTCAGGTGGTGACGTCAGGTGGTGACGCCAGGCGGTGACGCCAGGCGGTGGCGCCAGGCGGCGTCAGGTGGGGTGGATGCCCTCGGGCATGGCGAGCGCGTCGTTGACGACGACACCGAGCACATCGACCACGGCCCGCACGGGCGCCGAGGGCAGTCCCCGGCGGCGCTGGGCCACGCCGACCCGCCGGCGGGGGAGTCCGTCGACCGGCAACACCGGGAAGCGGCCGCGCAGGTGGCCGGGCACGGCCGTCGCAGGAAGGATGGCCGGTCCGTAGCCATCGAAGGCGAGCGAGGCGATGAGGCGCACGCCGTCGAGCTCCATTGCCGGACGCAGTGTGATGCGGGCTGGCACGGCGGCACTATCGATCTCGGCTCGTAGAGCCGTGCCCGGCGCGGGGAGCAGCAGCTCCAGTTCGGAGAGCTGGTCGAGGTGGATAGACGCCTCGGAGCCGAGCGGGTGGTCCGGCGGGAGGACAAGGACGAGGTCCTCGTCGAAGAGCTGGGCCGCCATGATCTCGTCGCCGCTGAGGGGGAAGGTCACGACGGCGAGGTCGAGGTGGCCCGATGCCAGTTGCTGCTCGAGCTGGACGCTGGAACCCTCGGCAACGTTCAGGTGGATGTGGGGGTGGCGGACCCGCAACAGGTCGAAGAGCTGCGGTACCAACCAGCGCCCGGTGGTGCCGATCATGCCCAGGCGCACCGTGCCGACCACCTCAGCCCGTAGGGCCGTGACGTCAGCCACCAGGGCGTCGAGCTCGTTCATGACCCGACGAGCCCGCTCGACGACGACCTCGCCCTCCTCGGTGACCCGGCCTGACGCCCGATCGACCAGCTGCACGTCGAGCTCGCCCTCGAGGCGGGCGACGTGGGCCGAGACGTTGGATTGTACGGTGCCGATGGACGCGGCGGCGGCCGAGAAGCTGCCGGTGTCGGCGATGCCCAGGAGTGCTTGCAGGTGTTTTAGCTCCACGGGTCGCTCCTCGGGAAAATGCTTGCCCCAGTTCCGTTACTCATCAGTATAACTGATAGTAACTATCTCTCAAACCTGCTTGACTGATTGCCGAGGTACCTACAGAATGAACTTCAGACCACAGGGAGCGGATGCCCCCCCTCCAAACCTTGTTGAGTCTTGAGAAGGGATCGCCCTCCCCCCCGGCGATCCCTTCTCCTAATTCTGGGGCCTTTTGCTCGAGGTCTGGACCTCCCGCAACACGTGCGGTCCTCGCCCTTCCCTCCAGTCCACGAGGGCAACTGTTTTAGGCTGATCTCGTGCCCAAGAGCGCAGTTTTCATCGACCTCGACCGAACCCTGTTGTGCCACGCGTCGGGCCAGGTGCTCAACCAGGCCCTGGTCGCAGAGGGGGTCCTGCCCGAAGGGCGGTCCCTGCCGGGCGACAAGGTCCTCTACGCCATCAACGACCGCCTCGGGGAGAACCTCGTCTCGATGGGCCTGGTCCGGGCGGCTGCCCGGGTGGCCCGGGGTTGGAACCAGGAGCAGGTGCAAGCGGCGGGCCGCCGAGCGGTCACCGCCCTGAGCGAACTGGTGGCGCCGTTCGCCCCGCAGCGCCTCGCCGCGTTCCGCGCCGACGGGCACCGCCTGGTCCTGTCGACGACGACACCCCTCGACATGATCGCCCCGTTCGCCGAGGCGTTCGGCTTCGACGACTTGATCGCCACGAGCTACGAGACGAAGGACGGTCGTTACACCGGGCGCCTCTACGAGGGGTTCGTCTGGGGGACCGGGAAGCTGCGCGCGGTGCGGGAGTGGGCGGACGAGCACGGGATCGACCTGGCGGACTGTCACGCCTGCAGCGACAGCGTCTTCGACGTGCCCTTGCTTTCGAGCGTGGGCACGCCGCACGCCGTGAACCCGGACCCCTCGCTCACGGTGATCGCGACGGCGCGGCGGTGGTCGATTGAACACTGGGACCGACCACCCGGGGTCCCGAGCGTCGTCGGGCTCGAGCCGTATCACATGCTGCGGCCGTTCGTCCGCCAGCTGTCGTTCCCCTACGCCCGCTTCGACATCGCCGGCGTCGAGCACGTACCCGCACGGGGACCGGTGCTGCTGGCAGCGAACCACCGCAGCTACTTCGACGTCGCGGCGCTCGCCCTCGTGGCGCGCGCCATCGGCCGACCCGTGCGCTTCCTGGCCAAGAAGGAGGTGTTCGACGCGCCGGTCGTCGGCATGATCGCCCGCGCCATCGGGGGCATTCCGGTCGACCGGGGGAGCGGGAGCGGCCAACCCTTGCGCGAGGCCGAGGCTGCGTTGAAGGCTGGGGAAGTCGTGATCGTATTGCCCCAGGGCACCATTCCGCGCGCGCTCGACTTCTTCGACCCGGCGCTGCATGGCAAGACCGGCACGGCGCGCCTGGCCGCGTCGACCGGCGCGCCCGTCGTCCCCGTCGGCCTTTGGGGTACCGAGAACGTCTGGCCGCGCTCGTCTCGGGTGCCAGACTTCACCCTCGTGCGCCACCCCCCCAAGGTGAAGGTGCGGGTGGGCAAGCCGGTGCCACTGTCGCTCATCGACGCCCATGCCGACACCGAGGCGATCATGGCGGCCATCAGTGCGCTGCTGCCCGCGGAGTCGCGGGTCCGCCACGAGCCCACGCCCGAGGAACTGGCCCGGACCAAGCCTCCTAAGTGAGGACGCGCATCGCCAGCGCGACCACGCGCGCGGTCAATGCCACCTCACGTCGACTGGGCCGCGGCCAGGGGACTGTCGCCGGCGGACGGGCCGGGTTGCGCGTCGACCCCAAGCTGCTCGAGCACCTCAGCGCCGGCCGGCAGGTAGCGCTCGTATCGGGGACGAACGGCAAGACGACGACGACCAGGCTGTTGACCGTGGCCCTGGGGGCTGGCGGCGACGAGGTCGTGAGCAACGAGACGGGTTCGAACATGCCGCCCGGTCACGTGGCCGCCCTCGCCGGCACCCATGCGCGCCGCGCCGTCCTCGAGGTGGACGAGGTGTACCTGCCGCGTGTGTTGAGCGCGACGAACGCGAGTGCGGTGGTCCTGCTGAACCTCTCTCGTGACCAACTCGACCGCACGAACGAGGTGCGAATGGTGGCTGGCCGCTGGCGCGCCGCGTTGGCGGCGGCACCGCGCACCCACGTGGTGGCGAATGCCGACGACCCCCTCGTGGTGTGGGGCGCCGGTGCGGCGGCCGACGTGCACTGGGTGGGAGCCGGCATGCGCTGGCAGCACGACGCAGTCGGCTGTCCCTCCTGCGAGGGCCGCATTGAGTTCGGCGAGGGCCCGTGGAAGTGCCGTGACTGCGGGTTCGCTCGGCCGACCACGGAGGTCGAGCTGGTGGCGGACGGCGACCGCTGTCCTGCCGCCCTCTGGGCCGACGGGCGTCGGCACGAAGTCCGGCTGGCGCTTCCCGGACGGTTCAACCAGGCAAACGCACTGCTCGCCGCGGTGGCAGCGGAGGCGTGCGGTATCGACGCCGTGAAGGCCCTCGATGCCATGGCGCAGGTCAAGGACGTCGCAGGACGTTTCACCGTCCGAGCCTTCGGCGAGACGCAGGCGCGGCTGATGCTGGCGAAGAACCCCGCCGGCTGGGAAGAACTGCTCGACCTCGTTGCCGGGGGGTCGGCGCCGCTGGTGGTGAGCATCAACGCGCGAGTGGCGGATGGCGCTGACCCGAGCTGGCTTTGGGACGTGCCCTTCGAGCGGTTGGCTGGGCGCACCGTCGTGGCCACCGGTGACCGCTACCGGGACCTCTCCGTGCGCCTGCGCTATGCCGCTGTGGCGCACACGACCGAGGCAGACCCTGCCCGTGCAGTGATCGCTGCAGCAGCGGGCGGCCGCGCAGACGCGCTGGTCGACGTGATCGGCAATTACACGGCCTTCCACGACCTGCTCGGGGCACCCGCATGAATGGCCCGCTCCGTGTGGCGGTTGTCTTTCCGGACCTGTTGGGAACCTACGGCGACGGGGGCAACGGCCTGATCTTGGCCCGGCGCGCCGAGTGGCGGGGATTCGACGTCGAGCTCCTGCAGGCAGCATCGGACGCGCGAGTACCCGACGCCGACATCTACTGCCTCGGCGGGGGCGAGGATGGTCCCCAGGTGCGCGCCGCGACCACGCTGATCGGCGACGGCACGCTGGCCACCCGGGTGGCGTCGGGTGCCGTGGTGCTGGCGGTCTGCGCGGGTTTTCAGGTGGTCGGGCGACGGTTCCCGGGAGCCTCCGGTGAGGTCCACGAGGGTCTGGGGTTGCTCGACGTCGAGACGGTGAAGGGCGAGGGGCCGCGCGCGGTCGGCGAAGTCGTGACCGAGCCGGTGGGGCTGGAGGACCTCCCCGCGTTGATCGGATTCGAGAACCACGGCGGCGTGACCACCCTCGCCGACGGCGCCGTCGCGCTGGGCCGGGTCACCGCCGGAATCGGCAACGGCGACGGCAACGGGACCGAGGGTGCGGTGCAAGGCCGTGTGGTCGGGACCTACCTCCATGGGCCGGTACTGGCTCGCAATCCCGCGCTGGCAGACCTGCTGCTGTCGTGGGCGCTCGAGGACGCGGCCCTGACACCGCTCGATGATGCCGCGGCCGAGAGCCTGCGCGGGGAGCGGCTGGGAGCTTCGCGCCACCGACGCCGTCTGCGTCGGCAGCGGCAGAGGCAGAGGTAATGGGAGGAGCTGCATGCGGACCCTGCTGAACGTGCTGTGGCTCGTGCTGTCGGGCCTGTGGCTCGCCATCGGCTACGTCGTGGCAGGCCTTGTGTTGTGTGCCTTGATCATCACGATCCCCTTCGGCATCGCGTGCTTCCGTCTGGCTGCGTTCGTGCTCTGGCCCTTCGGTCGCGCTGTCGTACGGAAATCAGATGCCGGTACGCCGTCCGCGATAGGAAACGTGATCTGGTTCGTCCTGGCGGGGCTCTGGATGGCCCTTGCACATGTCGTGCTGGGCATCCTCCTGTGCCTCACCATCATCGGGATCCCGCTCGGCCTCGGAAACTTCAAGCTGGCCGCGGTGGCCATTGGGCCGTTGGGCAAGGAGATCGTGCCGGCGAAGGACCCACGGGCACAGTCAGGAGCAATCGTTTTCTAAGGCCGCTCCGGAGGAGCGACCGTCGCAACGGCTAGCCCGGGGCGCCGACGTCCAGGATGGTGAGGTCACGGGCCACGACGACGTCGCCGTCGAAATGGGCCTGCGCCTGCTCCGCCCATTCGTGCTCAGCCTCTGGCCGTGGTGCCGGGACGAGGTGGGTGAGGACCAGGGTGCCGACGCCGGCGCGGGCCGCAGTCCTCGCTGCGTCCGCGACGGTTGAGTGGTAGTCGAAGACGTCGTTGAGCCGCGGGATGTTCAGTGGCTCGAGCAGATCGCGCCGGATCACCGTATGCACGAGCATGTCCGCACCGACGCAGAGCTCGTCGAGCCCCGAGCAGGGCACCGTGTCGCCAGCGATGACGACGGAGACGCCACCTTCGTCAACCCGATAGCCGACGGTCGGGCGCACCGGCGCGTGGTCGGTCGGCGCAGCCGTGACCCGCACCGCCCCGTCGGCGAGCACCTCTCCCCGCTCGGACTCGGTGACTTCGGACGAAGGGGCCCAGGTGAGATCGTCGTGGTGGGTCATGCGGTAGCGGATGTCTGGTTCGAGCATGGCTTCGGTCGCCCGTACGAGCCCGGCGGTGCCCGGCGGACCGAAGACCGTCAACGGACTGGGTTGGAACGACATGATCCAACGGGTCGTGACGATGTCATTGAGGTCGGTGATGTGATCGCTGTGCAGGTGCGTGATGAACAGTGCGCGCAGGGCAGCAGCGCTCGCGCCGACCGCAGCGGCGCGCATGAGGACGGCGCGCCCGCAGTCGAAGAGAAGGTCACCTGCGGACGTGCGGACCAGGGTCGAGGCACCGGCCCGTTCGGGGTCGGGGAACGGGACACCACTGCCCAAGATGATCGTCTGCACGTTTTGTCTGTCTTACCAGACGTGGGGGAGGAGCCGGTTGGTGCGGCTTTGGTAGGCGGCGTAGCCGGGCAGGTCACGCTCGAGCAGTTCCTCCTCGGCCTCGATGCGATGCAGATACGCCGGCAGGAGCAGTGCGATGACGGTCCCCACGACGACGGCGCTACCTGACGCGAGGGCGAACCCGCACCAGATGGCCAGCGAGCCGAGATACCCGGGGTGGCGGACGTGCCGGTACGGCCCGCGGTCGGTCACGGTCTGTTGATTGGTGACGCGCAGGGTGCGCGTGTACGCCTCCGAAAGGGTCCGCATCGACCAGGCGCGCAGGACGAGGCCCAAGAAGATGACCGCCAGACCCAACGGAGCGCACGGGGCGGGCAGCGGACGGATCGGCAGGCGCCGTAGGAGGGGCGCGCTCAACAGCACGAGTGCGTACGCGATCACGATGCCCCGGGTGCTCGCGGCATCGTCCTTCGACGCATGGAGGTCCGAGGCCGAGCCGGGTTGACGGACGAGCGCCTCGAGGCCAAAGAACCCGGTGACACCGACGTACCCGGCGAGAAACCATCGGCGACCCCGGCGCGGCCCGATTGCAGTCCTGTCCGTAGTCACGTCGAAGGCGTGGCGGGTGTCACGCGCTTGCCTGGCCGAGTCGGAACCGAGGTTCGCAGCGGCCCCGCACCCCAAGGTCGTCGATGACGAGCAGCGCGCCGTCGAGGCCCGTTCCCTCGGCGGCGGCCGAGGCGACGCTGACGACGTAGAGCCGGTCGAGCGCGGGCCCGCCGAAGGTCACGTCGGTGGGGTTCGCCGCGGGCACGGTGACGGTGCGGTCGAGTCCCGCCACGGTGAAGCGGGCCAACTGGCCCCCTCCCACGAGCGCGCACCAGAGCCCGCCGGCCTCGTCGAGGGTGGCACCGTCGGGCTTGCCCTCGAGCGCGGCGACGTCACCGAACACCGATCGCGGTCCCACGGTGCCCCGGGCCGGGTCGTAGGGATAGGCGAAGTACTGGGAGGAGGTGTCGCCGATGATCAGCGTCATCGATCCGCCGAGTACACCGGCGGTGGGCCCGTTCGTGTTGGAGATGTCCGGGTCGAGGAGTCGCCATCCGTCGTCGGACGAGTACCACCAGGACGACCCGGCAGCCTTGGCAAGGTTGAGCGTTCCGGTGATCAGATTGCCCGAGAGGTCGGCGCACGCGTCGTTGGCGCGCAGCCCGAGGCCGTCGGGATACGAGGCGACCAGCGACGAGGTGCCCGCATCAGGTTCGATGCGATGGAGACCGTCTTTCAAGCATGCGATGAGAGCGCCGTCCTCCGCCGGCACGACGCCCGCCGCCATGGAGGGGAGCCGGAGCGTGTGGAGTTCGGTGTCCTCGCCGATCAGCCAGTGCAATGTCTGCGCCGCGCAGTCGACGAAGTAGAGGCGATCGGTGCGGTCATCCCAGACGAGGGACTCGCCCCATCCGAGCGTGAAGTTGCCGACCCGCTCGATACGCACTAACCCAACGTAGCGAAGAGGCGTCAGCGTGGCTGCCGGGCGGCAATGGCCCTTCCCGGTCGAAATCGCGCAACGCACGACGAGCTGACGGGGGCCGCGGAGCGAGGTGCCGAGTCGTTCGATCTCAGCGCGACGACGGGTCAGCGGGGCGCGTGGAATTTGAACGCGATGTGGAACCAAACGATCGTTTTCGCCCAGGCGTCGGGCAAAGTTTTTTACCGGCCCATATCGCCAGCGTCGAAGGATGACACCACGGAAGGATCGCGACTGTTTGTCCTGAGTGTGCAGGAAGTCGTCTCCGGATCATGACGCGTCATGGCTACAACGAACGCGAGCATCACGCGATGAAATACCAGACATACGGTTGCTTTCGTGACGCGACCTTGGCTACCATCCCGGCCCAAGTGCTGACGTAAGTCATCTAAGTCACGCCTTCGCGGGGACCTTGGCGGGTTTCAATGGGTTGGGGCGTGCAGAAAGGGCGGGGCTGTGCGCGGTCTTATCCGACGACTGTCCGTATCTCTTGTCGCGGCCGGAACGATGTCCGGTTTTCTCTTTATGGCGGCGCCCGGAGTGGCGCCCGCTGGAGCCGCGTCACCTCAGACGGGCGGTGATGACGTCGCCGTCTACCAACCCGGTTGGACGTGGACGTACAACCAGACCTACACGATCGACTCGCCGGCGCCTCCGGGCGGCAACGTCGAGTTCTTCACCCTCGCCGAGTCGGTGAAGTACACCGTCGCCGGCATCGTGTCGCACACTGACTACACGTGCCCGTCGTCCTACCAAGGCGGCGTGTGCACCTCCAGCACCCCGGGCGCCGTTGCGACCGGCACGTACAACACGTACCAGCTGAACTTCCTTGGAAACGTAACCAGCGGCTCGGGCCAGGCAGACGGGCAAAGTCTGTCGGTCGACACGGGCTCGTCGAACATGTCGGGGACCGAGTGGGTCGAGGTGGGCAACCTCGCCACCGTTGAGGTCGATCAGACACAGAACATCAGCGGCAAGGCCGCGGGCCTGGTGACGGTCACGCTCCAACTGATCAATGACGACGTGTACACGCCGGCACAAGTGGTGCAGGACTTCCGTCTCCACAACGGCGACTCCTGGCTCGAGAACACCAACGTTTATGACAACGGTCAGGTCATGTACAACGCCGGCTCGTTCGGCAGTGGCACCGATTTCATCGACTCTTACGGGCCGATCAACGCCACGGCCAACGACACCGGCACCACGGTCAGCGAACCGATCGCCAGCAACATCCCCGTCGATCAGATCAATTACAACGACGCAACCGATACGACCTCGGAGACCCGAGACTGGTCGAACACGTACCACAACGTTGCATTCGACAGTTTCCTGACCGGCGTGCCCGAGGGGCAGTCGTGCACGAGCAGCGCCACGGCGTCGTGTGAGGCGACCACGATGGCGCTGGCCAGCGCGAGCACACCGGCGCCGTCGCTGACGATGTCCGAGTCGATCGGCGGGCTGACCAACGGCCTAGCGTGCGGGGGCGAGACCGTTCCGGTGAGCGGCAACCTCAGTACCGGTGCGTCCGGTGTGGCGGTGCAGGCCAACCTCGACCAGTCCACGGTCAGTCCCAATACCGGCATCGTGCACACCGCGACGACGGGGACGGGCGGTGCGTACTCGGTGAACTTCACTGCTCCCGCCACGGCCGACGGTCTGCAGAAAGCGGGCGTGAATGGAACGTGGCCCATCGAAGTCAACGGTGGCGGCGCGTCCAACAATTTGACGCTCGAAGTCGGACCGCAGGACTGCACCACGACGACGTACACCGGCGCCGCCTCCGGCCCGATCGGGTCGATGGTGCCGGTGTCCGCGAAGGTGCTCGACATTGGGACCAATCAGCCCGTGTCGGGGGCGACGGTGAGCTTCAGCCTCAACGGCACCACCGTGAATGCAGTGACCGGCGCGAACGGCACCGCCAGCACGACGATGGTCGTGGCCGGACCGGTCGGTAGCTCGACCATCACGGCCAGTTCCGCGGCGACGGCCACCGAGACCGCGAGCTCGGCGAGCAGCCCGTTCAACGTGCAGCTGGACCCGACGGCCACCGCTCTGGTTGCGTCCGAGCCCGACGCGTCGCAGGGGGACAGCGTTACGTTCACCGCCCACGTGGCGGCGACGGGTCCCACGTCCGGCGCGATCTCGGGCAACGTGACGTTCTTCGTCGACGGGTCCCAGCTGGGCGGCCCCGTCACTCTGAACGGCGCCGGGTCGGCGACGAGCATCGGCGACAACACCATGACGCTCGGGACGCACGACATCACGGCCGTCTACAGCGGCTCCTCGAACTACGCAACGTCGACGGGGGAGATTCCGGCCTACCGGGTCCACCCGCCGCTCACGCCCACCTCGACCGTGCTGGTGCCCTCGCCCAACCCATCGGTGTTCGGGCAGCAGGTCACGCTGCAGGCAAGCGTGTCGGCGAGCGCCGGTACGCCCGACGGTGCGATTTCGTTCTACGACGGCACGACCCTGCTCGGCACGGCCACGCTGAACCAGGCGGCCCCCGACACTGCCAGCATCACCGTGAGCTCCTTGTCCACCGGCAGCCACACATTGAGTGCGGACTACGGGGGCGACAACGAGGTCACCTTCGATTCCTCGGCGTCGCCGCCCGTCACCCAGAGCGTGCTGCCCGCGCAGACGGCGACCTCGATCTCCTCGGAGATGAATCCGACGGTCGCGGGCGAGGGCACGACGTTTGACATCGCCGTCGGGGCACAGGCGCCGGGCGCCGGCACCCCGACGGGCACCGTCCAGGTGAGCGTCAACGGCACGCCGCTCGGATCGCCCGTCGCGCTGTCCGGAGGAACGGCCAGCGTGAACGACGCGCTCGGTGCCGGCACCTACACCGTCACGGCGAGTTACTCGGGCGACTCGAACTTCTCGACGAGCTCGGGATCGACCATGCAGAACGTTCTTGAAGATGCGACGACGACCTCGCTGGTAAGCAACCCGGACCCGTCCATCCAGAACCAGCCGGTGACCTTCACCGCCACGGTGACGCCCAACGCCCCGGGCGGCGGCACGCCGACAGGTCTGGTCACCTTCTCGACCAACGGTGGGGCCACCGTCCTCGGGTCGGCCAGCCTCAGCCCGAGTGTGAACGGCGTTACCGCATCGATCCAGTTGGCCAACCTGCCGCTCGGCGACACCAACGTCACGGCGACGTATGGCGGCGACGGGAACTTCACCGGCAGCGCCTCGGCGGCCGTCGACCAGTCAATCCAGCCGGCACCACCCGTCGTCGACACGACCACGTCGCTGACGAGCTCGCGGCTGCCTTCCGTGTACGGCCAAGCGGTCTCATTCACGGCGACGGTCACGGCGGACGGTGGACCGAACACTCCGGCCGGCACGGTGCAATTCTCGGTTGACGGCGTGAACCTCGGCGGCCCCGTGCAGCTCAATGGGAGCGGCGTCGCTACGAGCTCGCCCATCGCGACGCTGGTGGCAGGCGGTCATGCGGTCATCGCGGCGTACAGCGGCGACGACACCCCGGGCCAGTTCGGGTTCAACCCGAGCGGGCAGGTGATCACCCAGCAGGTCCAGCAGGCAGCGACGTCCGTGAGCGGCTCGTCGTCAGCCAACCCCGATGCGTACGGCCAGGCCGTGACGTTCAGCGTCCAGGTGTCCGCGGTGGCCCCAGGCGCCGGGACACCCACCGGCCAGGTGCAGTTCAGCCTGGACGGCGCGCCTCTCGGCGCACCGGTGACGCTGGACGCCAACGGCGACGCCAGCGCCGGGCCCGTCAACGCGTTGGCGCCGGGCGTCCACACCGTGTCCTATCTGTCCGGTGGTGACGCCAACTTCCTCGGGTCGAACGGGTCGTTCACCTTCACGGTGTCCAAGATCCCGACCCAGACGGGCCTCCAGGTGTCGCCCAACCCGGTCGTCTTCGGGCAGCCCGTGACGATGACCGCCACGGTCACCCACGCCACGGGCCCAGGCTGGCCCACGGGGACGGTGACGTTCAAGGACGGCTCGACCACGCTGGCCACCGTTCCGGTGACGCAGAGCGGGAGCTCCGCAACCGCGGCGTTCACCACGTCGACCTTGGCGGCCGGTGGACACTCCATCACGGCCACCTACTTGGGCGACACCAACTTCACCGGGAGCGCTTCGGCAGCGACGGCAGTGTCCGTGTCGGCGGCGCCGACCACAATCACCGTCGCCCCGGCGATCCTGTACCTCCGCATCATTCCCTTGCCCATCAGCATCCAGCTGTCGCTGGGTGTGCTGTCAGCCACGCTGACGTCGAACGGCGTGCCGGTGGCGGGTCAAACCGTGACCTTCGTTGCCAACGCAGGGTCGCACCCGGTGCTCTGCACTGCGACCACCGATGTCCACGGCGTGGCGTCGTGTAGCTCGGGCCTCACGGGCCTGACGGAGACGATCCTGTCGGGCGGCGTCGAGGCGATCTACGCCGGCAGCGCCTCGTACCAGGGGTCCAACGGCACCGCGGGCCTGCTGAAGGTGCAGCTGTGACCGTCGGCAAGCCCCACGTCAATCACCGAACGAAGGAGGCCCGCATCGTGCGCAGGGCAATGACTCGAGGCGGCGTCGTCGGCGCGGCCCTGTTGGCCGGCGTCGTCGGCTTGGCCCTCCCAGCCGGGGCGGCGATCACGGCCCCCGGATCGGGGGCGACCTTGTCGGGCAACGTGAGCCTGGCCGACAACGGCACCAGCAGTGGCGGCGAGATCGTGACCGTCTTCGGCGTGACGATCACAACCTGCAACGGCTCCACCAACATGTTCGTCGACTCGGGGGCCGGGACGACGGTCGGGAGCACCACGGTGGTCAACCTCGGCACCGTGGCCAGTGACGCCGGATCGAACCCGCAGAGCGGGACATGGAACACGAGCCTCGTGCCGAATGGCGCCTATACGGTCGACGCGACCGAGGTCAAGAAGACGAGCAGCTGCCTCAGCACGACGACCAACACGGTGCACGAGCCCGTGACCGTGACCAACACGGGCCAGCTCGCGTACGGCGGCGTCACCAGTGCAGCCCAAGGGACGAGCATCAACGTCTCGGCGACCCTGACCGACCTTGCGAACGTGGCGCCGAACGTCGGCCAGACGGTGAGCTTCGCGTTCGCCGGGCACCCGGCGGTCAACGCCACCACGAACACCTCGACCGGACAGGCCACCGCCACGCTGGTCGTGCCGCAAGGCCCCGGCGCGACCACCCTCCAGGTGTCCTACGGGGGCGGGTTCTACACCGCGGTGACCGACAACGTCGGCTTCAGCATCACCAAGGATCCGACGACGACCACGGTGACCCCGCCGAGCGCCACGGCGTTCGGCCAGCCGACCCAGTTCACCGCGAGCGTCGCCTCGCAGGTGGCCGGCGAGCCCGTGCCGACCGGCACGGTCAACTTCCTGGTCGACGGCACGTCGATCGGCACCACGAACCTGGTCAACGGATCGGCCACGTCCCCGCCGGACAGCGCCCTTGCGGTCGGATCACACAGTGTGGTGGCGCAGTACTCCGGAGACGGCAACTTCCTCACGAGCTCGGGTTCCTCCGCCCAGACGGTCAACCAGGCCGTGACCGTCGTGACATTGCAGTCGACGGTGTCCGAGTCGAAATTCGGCCAATCGGTGTCCTACACGGCCCAGGTCACGACGCAGGCTCCCGGAGCCGGCGTGCCCACCGGCACAGTGAGCTTCTCCGAGACGCCCGCGGGCGGCTCGCCGCAGCCGATCGGCGGGGCCAAGCCGCTGTCGCCGACCGGGAACGCCAACCAGAGCGGCGCCCAGAGCGACGCCATCGCAGTCCTGGCGGCCGGGAGCTACACGATCACCGCCACCTACTCGGGCGGCACAGGCTCGAACTTCGCCGCCAGCTCCGGCGACATCACTCAGGTGGTCAACCCGGCGGGCACCATGGTGACGCTGCAATCGTCGAGCCCGACCTTTGCCGTCTTCGGCCAGCCGGTCTCCTACACGGCCACCGTCAACGCGCTCGCGCCCGGCGCGGGCATCCCGACGGGAACCGTCAGCTTCAAGGCCAACGGCACCACTGACCTCGGGACAATCGGGCTCAACAACAGCGGACAGGCCACCAGCAACTCGATCTCGACGCTCAACCCGGCCCAGCCGAACTCGATCACCGCGACCTACACGAACGCGGACGGCAACTTCGTCACCGGGACCATGGCCACGTTCCAACAGCTGGTGCTGCCCGATCCCACGACGACAGTGATCACGACGAGCCCACAGCAGTCGGTCTTCGGCCAACCGGTGAACCTCATCGCCACCGTTTCGGCCGACCCGCCGGGCGCCGGCGTGCCGACTGGCTCGGTGGAGTTCACCATCAACGGGACCGACGTGGGCACGCCCGTGAACCTGAACGGGTCGGGGGTGGCGACGCTCAATGGCATCGCGAACCTGCAGCCGGGAACGTACGCAATCTCCGCCGTCTACAGCAACGCGGACGGTGACTTCGCCGGGAGCGCCAACCCCGACAGTTCGCTCGTGAGCGCCACGCTGACGGTGAGCGAAGACCCGACGACGACCGGGGTCGTCTCGTCGACCAACCCCACCGTATTCGGGCAGTCGACCACCTTCACTGCGACCGTGAGCGCCAACGCTCCGGGCGCTGGGATCCCGAGCGGCACCGTCGAGTTCGAGGACGGTTCGACCATCATCGGCATCGGCAGCCTGAACCAGGTCGCCGGCGACGACCAGGCCACCTTCTCGACGTCCGCCCTCGCGGTCGGCTCGCACGCCATCAGCGCGGTGTACGAGGGGGACAGTGACTTCCTCACCAGCACGGGCACGTTGAACCAGACGGTGAACCAAGACCCCTCGGTCACGACCGTGACCCAGAACGGCCAGTCGGTGCAGGGGCAGTCGATTTCCTTCACCGCCACGGTCGCGGCGGCCCCGCCGGGTGCGGGAACGCCGACGGGCGGCGTGATCTTCGAGATCAACGGGGCCCCGTTCGGGCCCACCGGGACCCTGGTCAACGGGTCGGCCACGAGCGCCGCGCTCTCCGACCTCACGCCAGGCACCTACCTCGCTACGGCGCTGTACTCGGGCGATACGAACTTCCTCCCGAGCAACGGCAGCGCGGGGCAGATCGTGAACCCGGCCTCGACGTCGACCAACCTGGCCGTGTCGCCGTCCCAACCCGTCCTCGGTCAGCCCGTGACGCTCACAGCCACGGTCACGCCGACCGGGGCCGGCACCGGGACGCCCACCGGATCGATCCACTTCTACGACGGCCAGACGCTGATCGGCTCCGTCCCGCTCAACGCCCAGGATGTCGCCACCCTCGGTGGCCTGCTTCCCTCGACCGGTGCGCACGCGTACTCGGCGGTGTACCCCGGTGAGTACGACTACGCCGGCAGCACGTCGAACACGGCGACCACAACCGTGGGCGGCATCGCGACGACGACGACCGTCGCTTCCTCGGCCAACCCGTCGCAGTTCGGCGCAGCGGTGACCTTCACGGCCACGGTTGCCCCGGCCAGCAACGCAGGCCCCGGGCCGGCCGGCACGGTGACCTTCACCGACGGGTCGACCACCCTCGGGAGCGGCGCGCTCTCGACCAGCGGTGGCACGTACAGAGCCAGCTTCACCGTCTCCGACCTGGCCGTCGGCTCGCATGCCATCACGGCGAGCTACGCCGGGGACGCCGACTACCTGGGCAGCGCCTCGAGCGCCTTGAGCCAGGCCGTCGGCCGAGCGACGACGTCCATCGCGGCGAAGCCGGCGACGAGCGGCGGCAGCATGACCGCCGTCCTCTCGAGCGCCGAGGGGCCGATTTCCGGTCAGACGCTGAGCTTCGCCACCGGCTCGACGCCGCTGTGCACGGCGGTCACCAACGCCGCCGGCAGCGCGACGTGCACCGCCGGGTCGCTCAAGAACGTGACGCTGCACATCAACGGGAGCTACACCGTCACCTACGGTGGGAACACCGACTACCTCGGATCGACGGGCACCGGCAAGGCCTGAGCCAGAGACCAAGCCTCTGGCAGGCCCGGCCCCGAGGGGGGTGCCGGGCCTGGAGCGGGTGGGGGACGGTGCCGGGGGGCACGGCGGCCGGTGGGGCGGCGCTCTACACCTGAGCGGCACGTTCAAGTTCGTGAAGGCCGGCACCTGCATCGTGGACGCCAAGCAGGCGGGGAACGCCAACTACACGGCGGCGCCGCCGGTCCAACAGGACATCACGGTGCCCTGAGTAGGTTGTGGCTCCATGGTGCCAGGAGTGCCCGGAGCGGCCGGTGTGGCCGATCTGGTCGGTCCGGACCTGCGCGTGCTGTTCTGCGGGATCAATCCCGGCAAGCTGTCGGGTGAGCTTGGCTTGCACTTCGCCCGCTCGGGGAACCGGTTCTGGAAGTTGCTCTGTGCCGCGGGGTTCACGCCGTCCGTGCTGCCACCCGCGGAGCAACACACGCTGCCCGCGTTGGGCATCGGCATCACGAATCTCGTGGCGCGGGCCACTGCAGCCGCTAGCGAACTGTGCGCCGACGAACTGCGTGCGGGCGCTCTGGAGCTCGAGACGAAGGTGGCGAAGCTGCGGCCCCGCAGCGTGGCCGTATTGGGGCTCCAGGCGTACCGGACGGCGTTTGGCCGACCGAGAGCCGTTGTCGGCCGACAACCCGAGCTCCTCGGTGGCGCCCTGCTGTGGCTGCTGCCCAACCCGAGCGGCCTGCAAGCCCGCTATCAACTGCCCGAGATGGAGGAGATGTTCACCTCGCTCTTCGTCTCCACCGAGGCCGGGTGAGCCGGTCTCACGCGACGGTGGGCTGGACGCGGGCCGCGGCGTCCCGCGCGACGTCCTTGTCCGCCGAGGAGAGGCGGTTGGCCTCGATCAGCCCGGCCGCCACGGCCAGGAAGGCAAAGGCCAGCGTGCCGACGGCGTTGACGGCCTGGTTGCCCGGGTGCACCGCCACGAAGAAGGCGGCGCCGGCGGACCAGGCGAGCGAGCGATGGGGCGAGCGCTGGGCCACGAGGTCGAGCAGGAAGAAGACCACGCTCGTGGCGAGCAGGTAGTACGGGAAGATCACCGACTCGAACACGAGGCGGCTCCCGACGCACGCCAGGCCCAGGGCGAGGAGCGCCTCGGGCCGCTGCAGCCAGGCCCCGCGCCGGGCGTACGCCCAGAGGCACACCCCGAGCGCGAACACCACGGGCACGTCGCGCGCGACCGCCGAGACCACCGTCGTCGACCAGCCGGCAAGGGAGAGCACGGTGGCGCCCGAGACGGCGCCGCCCGCGCTGAAGCCGCTCAGGTTCTCGATCGTCGCCCGCGGCGCGGAGGCGAAGAACGGTGCGAGCCCGGCGACGAACAGGACCAGGGCGGCGCCGGCCAGGCGCAGGCGCGTGCGGCCGTCCGGAGCGACCGCCAGGGCCGGCAACAAGAGCAGGACGGCGTACTGCTTCGTCAGCAGGGCGGCGCCAAAGAGAAGCCCGGCGGCGACGAAGCGTTGCCGCAACACCTGGGCCAGCGCGAGGAGCGCCAGCCCGAGACTCAGCATGTCCTGGGGGTGGAAGAGCTGCACGACGGCGCTGCTCGCCGCGGGCAGGAAGGCCAGGAGGACGACCAGCGCGGCCATGCGCGCCGGCGTGTCCGCGCCGCCCGCACGGAGCAGGACGAGACCGCCCGCCGCCAGGACGATCCAGCCCACGATGCCGAGCACCCCCTGGGCTCGATACCAAGGCGGCAGTGAGGGTGCGAGGTCACCGTCCGCCAGCCTCCGCGGGGACCCGCACTCGCCGACGTCGGTGCCGAACGCGGGGTCATGTGCGTACTGCGTCTGCGCGCGCAGGCCGTCGGCCCGACCCGGCTGCGTGCACCAGGCCGGGGCACCGACCCAGGTGGGGAACGCGGCCACCAGGGGCGCCACGAGGAGCGCGTAGCCCGGCGGGTTGGGGAGCCCGTCGTCCGCGGCCGCCGCGTGCAGGTGGCCGTCGGCGAGCGCAGAGGTCACAGCGGTGAGCGGCGCGGTGTCGCCGCCCGCCGGCGGTCCCTGGCGGGCCACGACGATTCCCACGAAGCAGGCGCCGCCCGCGAGGACGAGGAGCACGGCGAGCAGCGTCCTCGACCTCAAGGTCCTGCTCCACCGCGGCGTCCGATGCGCTCACGATAGCGACGGCCCGGGCCGACCGGCGGTCCTCCCGGTGTTAGCTTGCCGGGCGGGGAATCAGCGAGGCAGAGCCGGCTGACACGCTGCGCGCAGGAGGCTCCTTGCACACCATGGACGTCCGAGCGGGCACAGCGCAATGAGCTCGATGGCCCCCGGGGACGCAGCCGGCCTCCTGACCCTCGAGCGGGATCCCGCCGAGCCGGCGCCGGCCGGGCCCCGTCCGACGCCGTCCGACGTCACGCCGCTCGGTGGCGCCCTGGCCGCCGTCGTGCTCGGCATGGTCGCCGCCGCGGTGTACCGACAGGGCGGCTTCTACCCGCCCGACGCGTTCGGGCTTGCCGTCGTCTCGGCGGGGCTGGTGTTCGCCGTGCTGCGCCGCTTCCGGGACCGTGCCTCCGTGCAGGTGACCGTGGCGGTCGGCGCCCTCGCCCTCTGGTGGTTGGTGCGGTCGATCGCCGCGCACCGGATCGTCGCGTTCTTTCCCCTCGGTGCCGCGCTCCTCGGGTTCCTCGCGGCGTTCCTGGTGATTCGGTGCCTGGGGGTCCGGGACCGGACGCGCGTCGCGTACGCGCTCATCGCGATCGCGACGGTGGCCGCCCTGCTCGGGCTGGCCGGCGTGCTGTGGCACCTGACGTCGTGGGCGCAGCACACCGGCGGGTACTGGCAGTTGACCACCCCGCTGACCCAACCGGCGAGCGCCGCCGCGCTGTTGGCGATGACGCTGCTCGTCGCGCTGGCGCTGTCGCTGGAGCACCCGTTGGTGCGCGTGGCGCTGTGCCTCTTGCTGGCGGCGTTCATCGCGACCCAGAGCCACTGGTCCCTGCTCGCGTTCGCCGTTGGCGCGCTGTTGATACCGCGCCGGTGCTGGCTGGTCGCGTGGTTGCCGCTGGCGGCAGGGTTGGTCGCCGGGGCCGCGGTGGTCGCCTCGGCCTCGGGCCATCTTTCGCCGTGGCTCGCGGCCGCGTTGGTCCTCGCCGGCGCCGTGGCGTCGTGGCGCGGTGAGGCGTGGCAGGGCGCGCGAATGGGCGCGTCGACGGCGCGGGCCGTCGCGGTCGTGGTGCTCCTCGTGGTCGCCGCCGGGACCACCCTGCTGGTGCTGCGGCCGCCCGGGGTCGCAGGACCGAGCGAGCCGGCCAACCAGAGCCAGAGCGTGGCCTGGTCGGGAGCGGCGCAGGCGTGGCGGTCCTCGATCCTCACGGGCGTCGCGCCGCCGACCATCTACTCCTCCGACCAGGCCGTCGACACGTATCCCGGCCTCACGCCGGACGCCGACGTCACCGTGGCCGCCGACGGGGGCCTCATCGGCGCCGCGCTGCTGGTCGGGGTGATCGCGGCCGTGGCCGGCGTCCGCCGCCGGCGCACTGCGCTCGCGGCGTGTGCGCTGGGCGCCACCGCCACCTTCGCCGTGGCCGGCGCTGTCGACGTGGCTTGGCAACTGCCCGCGCTCGCCATCGCCGGCGGCTGCGTCGTCGGCCTGTGGGCACGGGGGCCGGCGGAGACGGAGACGGAGACTGGGACGGGGACGGAGACCGTCCCGAGGGCGGAACAGGGCCCGGCGGGGCCGGCCGGTCCGGCCGCCGTGACGAGTCCGGCGCAGCCGGGGCGGCGGGGCACGGCAGTGCCCGCCTTCTGGGCCGTCGCGCTGGTGGTGTTGCTCGTGTTGCAGCTCACGGTCGGCCTTGACCGCGGGTCGGCCGGCGGGCTGGCGCACGTGCAGAGCGCGGCGCCCGCGCGGTCGGCCACCCCGCTGGCCCCGGCGCGCACCATCCTGCGCGGCCCCGACGTGACCGATCCCTACATGGTGCAGTGGCAGGGTCACGACCTCATCTATGCGAGCCAGGGGACGAGCTTCCTGAACGTTCCCGTGCGCGCGGGCACGCCCGGGCACTTCGGGCCGCCGACCGACGCGCTGCCGCACCTGCCGTCGTGGGCGACGGGCGGCGCCACGTGGGCGCCCGACGTGCATCAGGTCGCCGGCGGCTGGGCCTTGTACTTCACGTCGCTCCTGCGCGGGGCGGCGGTGCCGACGCACTGCATCGGCGCGGCGTTCGGGTCGTCGCCCACGGGCCCCTTCGTCGCCACGGACCGTCCCTTCATCTGCCAGCTTGACCATCGTGGCTCGATCGACGCGCGCGTCTTTGTCGACGCCGGCAAGCTCATCATGCTGTGGAAGTCGGAGGACAACGCGAACCCGCACGTGCCGGGGCCCGACCAGGGCGGGCCGACCGGGATCTATGCGCAGGATCTCAGCGGCGACGGCCGCACATTGGTCGGCCAGCCCGTCAAGATCCTGGGACCGAGCCAGCCGTGGGAGGGCACCATCGTCGAGGCGCCCGACATGATCGAGGCCTGGGGGACCTACTGGCTCTTCTTCTCGGGGAATTGGTACTACTCGTCCTCCTACGGCATCGGCGTGGCCGCCTGCCAGAGCCCGCTGGGCCCGTGCGCCGACGTGAACCCCGCGCCTCTCCTCACGACCAATCTCCAGGGGTCCGGCCCAGGGGAGGAGTCGCTCTTCGTCGACGGCGCCGACGTCTGGCTCCTCTACAACCCGTTCAAGTCGAACGACCCCGGGCCCGTGATCCCCCGGCCGGCTGTCATGACGCGCCTGGGCTTCACGCCCCAGGGCCCGTACCTGGCGGCGCCGTGAGCGACCCAATCCGGGCACCGGTGGTGCGCACGAAGTAGGGTTCTCGGGAAGCGTTTCGGCGGTGCCCCCGGGAGGGGCGGGAACGAGGTGCGGAGTGAAGAGGTGGCGACAGCGGACACAGGTCGCGGTTATCGCCGTGGCGAGCTTCGTCCTTTTGGTCACGGTCCTGCCGCAGATCGCGTCGGCGTTCGGGTTGCACATCCTGGCGGACCGTATCGAGAGCACGATCTCGTGCGGGAGCTCGACGAGCGGGAGTTCCGGGTCCAGCGGGAGTTCGGGGTCGAGCGTCGGCTCGCAATCGTCCGTGGGCTCGAGCTCGAGCTCGAGCTCGAGCATGTGCTGCAGCTCGGGGAGCTCGGGGAGTTCGGGGAGTTCCGGTAGCTCGGGGAGTTCGGGCAGTTCTTCAACGCCGTGCGGGGGCCCCGGCACCGTCACGGGGATCGTGACCGTCACCGGCGCGCCGGAAGGCTTCTCGCCGGGCGAGATCGGCGCCGGTGCGTGCCCCGACACGGGGCCGCCCGGCCAGTTGTGCGCGAACCCGCAGTATTCCTTGTCGGGACCCGGCGGGCGCTACACGCTCTCGCTGAGCCCGGGTTCATGGCGCGTGGCCGGCTTCTACGAGACGAGTGCGTTCGGCGGCCCCTTCCTCGGTACGGCCCAAGTGATCGACGTCCCGTCCGGCGGCACCGTCGTGCGGAACCTGACCGTGCCCTACAGCGCGCCGGCCGAGCTCAAGGGGACCATCACCGTCACCGGCGTGCCACCGACCCTCCAGGTCGAGCAGCTCATGGTGCTCGTGTGCCCGTCCTACGCGCCCTATACCGGTGGGAGCCAGCCCATCGCGTGCGTCAACGGCTACGCGCAGCCGTCGTCGCCCGGCGCCACCTCCGCGCCCTACGACATCACCGGGCTCCCGCCGGGCAGCTGGACGGCCTACCCCGGGTTCTGCGCACAGACGGGCTGCGGGTTCAACCAGCAGGCCGGCGTTCCGGTGACGCTCTCAGCCGGAAAGACGACGACCGCGAACCTCAGCACGCCGTTCCTCCTCCCGGGCCAGGCGCTTCTCAGCGGGACCGTCACCGTCCTGGATGCGCCGTCGGGCTTCTCCGACCCAGTCGGAGTGAGTGCGTGTCACGCCGGCACCTCCAACTGCCAGACCTTCTACGTGCCCTCGGGCGACCAGTTCGACCTCGTCCTGCAGGCGGGCGTCTACAGCGTCAAGGGCTTCTATCTCGCCTCGCCGTTCGACAATGCCGTCGATGGTCCGAGCGCACCGATCACGCTGAGGGCCGGGCACGATACCGTCCGCAATCTCTCCGTGACCTATCGCGTCCCGGGCACGGCGACCGGTTCCATCAACGTCAGCGGGTTCCACTTGGGCGTCACGATCACCGCTTACACGGTGCTCGCGTGCCCGACGCTGCACCCGTGGTCCGGCGGCATCCCGGCGCCCGAGTGCGTGAGCGAGTACTCGGGACCCGGCGGATTCGGCTACGGCGCGGCCGACCGCAGCACGGCACAGGGCCCCTTCGCCCTCACCCATCCTCCCGCCGGCTTCAAGGGATCGGCTGTTTCGGGGCCCGTCAACCGCTACGTGCTGCCGCTGACGCCGGGCCCGTGGCTCCTGTACCCCGGGTACCAGACGGTGTTCGGTTCGGTCGTCGACCACACGGCCACCACGGTAAAGATCGCGTCGAACGTCACCACGCACAAGAACTTGACGGTGCCGTATCAGCGCCCGACCCAAGCCGCCGTGACCGGCACCGTCAACGTCGTCGGCGCTCCGGCGAACGGATTCGAGTCCGGGGTCCAGGCCTGCACGGCGCCGCCGACGGCCACGACGTGCACCGGTGAGCAGGAGGCCTACGGCCAGCAGAACGGCGCCTACACCATGTTGCTGACGCCCGGGACTTGGTGGGTGCGGGGCTTCGTCCAAACCTTCTTCGGCTTCTCGTCCCACCAGTCGACCTCGTCGGCGGTCGTGGTCCACGCGCGGGCCGGCGTGGTGTCCAAGGAGAACTTCACCGTCACCGTGTCCTGATCGTCATCGGACGGCCCGCGCCGTGCTGGTGATCGATGCCGCGAACGTAATCGGGTCCCGCCCGACGGGCTGGTGGCGCGACCGGGCGGGGGCGGCCCGCTCGTTTGTGGACCAGGTGCGCTCGGCCGTGACCACGGCCCGGCTCGATCCTCCCGTCGTCGTGGTCCTGGAGGGCCGGGCGCGCGAAGGCGCAGAGGCCGGCGTCGCCGACGGCGTCGCCGTGCTCCACGCGGACGGCAGCGGTGACGACAAGCTCGTCGACGTGATCGCGGAGGCCGCCGCCGCTCCCGTTGATGGTGATGCGGCGGCTGACGCTGCTGCCGAGCACGGCGTCACCCTGGTCTCCGCCGACCGGGAGCTCCGGCGGCGAGCGGAGGCACTGGGCGCCGAAGTGGTGGGTCCCCGGTGGCTCCTGGAGCGCCTGGCGCCTTGAACCGTCCAACGTGATGGTGACCGACATCCGAGTCCTCGATGCCGACCACTGGCGCGAAATCCGAGACATCCGACTCCGCTCCCTGGCCGACGCGCCCGAGGCGTTCACGTCGACCCTTGAGCGTGAATCGGCGTACGACGAGACGAAGTGGCGAGACTTGGCGAGCAGCGGGCGGTGGTTCGTGGCCGACGACGAAGGGCCGGTCGGCGTGGCGGTGGGAGTCCCCGATCGGTCCGGGGACCCGAGCCGGCACGAGCTGGTCGGCATGTGGGTGGCGTCGTCGCATCGCCGAAGCGGAGTGGCCAGGCGACTCGTCGACGCGGTGACGGTGTGGGCGGCCTCGGAGGGAGCTGACACGCTCAGCCTCGGCGTCCGAGAGGACAACGTGGAGGCGTTGGCCGCCTACCTCCGGATGGGTCTCGAACCTTCGGGTGAGACGGTGCCCGAGGTCGGCCGGCCGACCAAGGCGATCATCGTGCTGGAGCGAGCGGTCGGACCGTCCACGAAATTTCCGAGCGGCTGACGGGCTCAGGCTGTATCGGGTCCCGCGGTGACTCACGGGCCCGAACCCCGCGCCCCGCTCGTGGCCGTATACGCCGAGAACCCGGCTTCTCACTCGAGTGCATACGGAGTGCTCCTTATGTTTATGACCCATTCGCCCAGGTGGGCCTGCCAAAACATAAGGAGTAGCGCGAATACAGGCTGAAGGAGCGCCAGGTTGTCGGCGTATACGGTCGCGAACTCGGCGCCGGCTTGTGTCCTCGAGCCGGATTTCGGCAGCCGCGGCGCGCCACCGTGCGCACACCCACGGCGCGAGCGATTAGTCGGGCCACTCCTGTCGCCGGCCGCGTGCCGGTGGTGCGTCGAGGGCCCAGGCCCGCCGCCACGACGAGGCCTCGGGGCCGCGATGTGCCGTCGCCGCACCGGCCACCGGATCGGCCGCGCTGACCGAGCGCCGGGCCTGCCACCAGTCGGAGTGGACCTCGCGCGCCAGCGTGGCGACCGCCGCCTCGATCCGGTCTGAGAATCGCCGTGTGTTCTCGCCCTCGTCGGGCGTCATGGGCGCCCCGAACAGGACGGCGATGGGGGAGCGGCGGAGCCGCCCGCCCCGGCGGTCCTCGGTCCCCGAGCCTCCGGGGGCACGGGCGCCGGCGTCGGACTTCTTCGGCAAGATGTGCCGCGTCCCGTGCAGGTACACGGGCACCACGGGCCGACCGGTGCGCTTGCCCAGGTAGCCGGCGCTGGCGGCGTGGAAGGGCTGGGTCCAGCCGTCGGGCGAGCGCCCGCCCTCGGGGAAGATGACCAGGCTCCAGCCGTCCTCGATCAGCTCGGCCGCCGTGTCGGCGGACTTGCGGTTGACCCGGCTGCGCTCGATCGGAATGGCGGCCAACGCGAACGACCACAGCACCGACTTCCACGTGCGGTCGAAGAAGTAGTCCGAGGCGGCCGCCACCACGGTGCGATGGCGGAATTCGACGGGCAGGGTCGTGAGCAGTAGCGGCGTGTCGATGTGGCTGGCGTGGTTGGCGGCGAAGATGACCGGTCCGTCGAGGTGCTGCAGGTGTTCGAGCCCGCGCAGGGTGGCGGGCGCCAGCAGGCGGGCAGCGGGGCGGGTGACGTTGTCGAGCACCATGGCCCGGGCCAGGCGTACCGGGTACCGCCGCGACCACTCGTGGTCGTACTCGAGGCCGACCCGGCGCTCGGGGTCGGGTCGTGGGACCGACGCCGGCCACGGTGGTGCGGCGAGCGGGAAGCGGGCCGAACGCACCCGGCCGAGCAGCGCCGAAGACACGGACGAGGGCGACACCGACGGCGCCATCACCGCACGTCCGCCATGAGGATGGGCGGGTTGTGCAGGTGGGTGAGCGTGGGAGAGGGGCCCACGACGTCCTTCGCCATCTCGAGCGCGTCGTTGAGCGAACTGGCGGGGGAGAAGCCGAGCCGGCGGACCGCCTTGGCGTCACCACCCACGACGATCACCCGCCCGAGATGCGCCAACGCGTGGGCGCACCAGTACCACATGTAGAAGGGATGCACGCCGTGGTAGGCGTGCCCGGTGCGGTAGAGGTGGATGTACCACGGATCGGTAGCGAAGGACTCCTCGAACTCCTTGTGCATCTGCGCGGGGTCGACGGTCTGGGTCAGCACCTGCTCGTAGAAGTCGATGTAGCTCGGGTGGTGCCCGGGATGGAACTCGGGCCGCGTCGGGTGGCGCATGATCAGCACGCCGCCCTCGCGCACCAGCGGCTTGCCGCGGTACATGTTGAAGAAGTAGCCGAGGCCGAGGCAGGCCACAAGGATCGGGTTCATGATCGAGTTGACGTTGTAGGGGCAGATGAAGGGCAGGCCCATGGTCAAGATGTCGGTCTGGCCC
The DNA here is from genome assembly GCA_035551835.1 of Acidimicrobiales bacterium. Lineage (GTDB taxonomy): Bacteria > Actinomycetota > Acidimicrobiia > Acidimicrobiales > RAAP-2 > Bog-473. The sequence continues at coordinate 41,149 of DASZMN010000075.1, forward strand.
GACACGGCCACACCCTGTTGGGCCCACACGTTGGCCGTCGTCTGCGCGTGCACGGCCTCGACCTCGCCAGCCTGCACCGAGGTCAGGGCGTGGGGCGAGCGGATGGAGTGGAAGATCTGGCGGGCGAGCCGCGGCGGGGTCTTGGCCAGCGCGGTCGACGTCGCCGCGTAGGTCGCCCGGTCGCGCATCGACCACTCCCACTCCCGCTTCTGCAAGAACGCGAAGTTCGAGGGGAACGTGTCGTTGTTCAGCGTCGTCTCGATCTGAAAGACCTTGACCCCCGAATCGGCGATCAGTCGGCCCATGCGCCAGTTGGACGTGTGGAGCTCCGACGCGGGCTGGTCCATGAAGGACCTGGAGTGGCGCATCGTCTGCGGGTTGTGGTGGTGGCGCAGGCTGCGGTAGCTGGCCAGTCCGGTGGCGACGCTCTTGTGCCCCCCGTCCATCGACACGAGGTTGATGTTCACGTACACCAGGAGGTCCGAGGTGGCGGCCCGCTTGTTGATCTCGACGTCCTCGCCCTGGTCGGTCTGCCCGATGAAGAGGAGGTTGTCCGGGTCCTCGGCGTCGTGCTGGGTCAACAGGCCGTGCGGCGCGAAGGCGTCATAGACCCGGTCGCCCAGGGCGTGGCGTAACTCGTCCTCGGTCACGCGCCGGTGCAGCGCCAGTGCCGCCACCAGCACGACGTCGTCGACGCCCGCCGCGGCGGCCATGTCGAGCACCGTCTCGATCACCATCTGGCGGATATCGGGTGCCTCCATCGGTGGCAGGGGCAACGAGACGTCGTCGAAGCAGATCGTCAGCTTCATGCCCGCACTCAGGAGGGCCGGCAACGGGTCGCGGTCGCCGAGCGGGTGGAGCAGGGCGTCGCGGATGGCCCGGTAGGGGTCGTCGACCGGATCGATCGGCTCGGGGGCGTAGATCACGCGGCTCCCCTCGGGCAGCGTCTCGAGCGTGAAGCCCTCGCCGTTCCAGAACAAGGTCGGTGGTGCTGACTTGTCCACCTCGAGGACGAAGCCGGGTCGGCGGCTCATCGGGTGTGTCCTTTCCGTACGTCGAATGCGATCTTGACGGCACCGCGCCGGCCAGCGGCGCCGGCGTGGGCGACCGCCTCCTCGAAACGGGAGAGCGGGTAGGTGGCCGACACGAGTCGGCCGGTCCCGAGTGCGGCGGCCAACTCGAGCGCCAGGGCGAACGTGGAGACGCCTTCCGCCGAACCCGAACCCGCGCCCGCGCCCGAGCCCGAACCCGAGCCCGCGCCCCGCTCGGTGCCGTAGGCGTACGCCCCGGCCAGGCGCACCTCGCGGTGCCACAGCGGCGCCAGGTCCACGGTCACCTTGCCCGGCATGCCGACGAGTGCCACGGTGCCCCGCGGCCGCACGATGGCGAGCGACTGCTCGATCGACTCGGGGCTCCCCACGCAGTCGAGCACGATGTCGGCCCCGTCCGAGAGCGTCGCCGTCATCCCCGGCGCGCCGCCGTAGGAGAGCGAGCGGGTGTGGCGGCGCACGGCGCGCGGAAGCTGGTCGGGCGGCAGCGCCTCGGTGCAGCCGAGCTCGCGGGCCAGCCGTTGCTGGTGCGGGTAGCGCGCCCCCACCAACAGCGCCGACGGCGAGGGGCAGCGCCCGGTCGTCGCCAGGTGCGAGACGGCGGCGGTCACCAAGAGCCCCAACGTCCCCGCGCCCAGCACGGCGACGACGTCGCCCTCGGCGATCGGCGCCCCGAGGACCGCGTGCACCGCGCACGCGACGGGCTCGACGGTGACCGCGTCCTCGTCGCTCAGCGCATCCGGGACGGCGTAGAGCTGGCTCGTGTGTGCCACGAGCCCGGAGGTCGACCACCCGCCGCCGGTGTCGGCGCAGAACCCCGTCTGCAGCCCGGGCCGGATGTGCCCGAAGGCCAGTCGCCCGCAGTTCCCCACGTGGCCGGCCTGGCACGCCGCGCAGGGTGGGTCGATGCCACGGGCGACGCACCCGAGCACGGGCTGCAACACGACCCGGCTGCCCGCGGCCAGCGTCGCACCCTCGGCACCGGCGACGTCCTCGCCGACCACGCCGACGACCTCGTGGCCCGGCACGAAGGGAAAGGAGACGATGTCCTCGAAGTAGCGCGAGCTGCGGCCGTCCAAGGTGGCGAGGTCGGAGCCGCAGATGCCGGAGAGCACCGGGTCGACGTGCACCCAACCCGACGCCGGCACCGCGGGCGCAGAGCGCTCGACGAGCCGCAACGGCCCGACACCGGCGCCGCGTCCCGAGCCGAAGGACGACACCACGCGGGCGGCGGCGAACCGTGGCAGTGAGCGCTCGAAGAGCAACGTGGTCATCGGCCGCTCACCGCCCCATGACCGCCTTGGGCGCCTTCACGTCGAACGGCCCGAGCGGCAGCGGGCGGTGCGAGCCGCCCTCGGCCTTGGCCCAGTGCTCGACGTGCCAGCCCCGCCGCCGGGCGATGGCGGACAGGCGCGCCTCGGGGTTGACCGCCACGGGGAAGCCGACCGCCTCGAGCATGGCCAGGTCCGACGTCGAGTCCGCGTAGGCGACCGACTCCTCCAAGGACACGCCGTGCTCCTCGGCGTACTCCGCGAGCAGGAGCGCCCGCGCCTCACCGATCGGCGGCAGCGCGGTGAGCTGTCCCGTCAAGCGCCCGTCGCGCTCGCCCATCTCTGCGCACTCGATGTCGTCGAACAAGGGTCGGATCGGCTCGATAATGAAGTCCAGCGCCCCCGTGATCAGCAGCGTGCGGTGCCCCGCCGCTCGATGCGCGCGGACCCGGGCGAACCCGTCCGGGAACGAGCGCGTCAACAGCTGGCGGTGGAAGAGTTCCCACGAGTCCTCGCGCAGCCGCTCGAGCGGCGCGTCCTCGAAGCGCCGGTAGAACGAGCTCAAGAAATCGCCGCGGTCTCGCCGGTCGAGCGCCAGCAGCGCCGGGCCCTGGCGGAGCAGGTCGGCCACGAAGCGCGCCCGCCGCGCCGGTGGCAGGTGCCGACTCGCCAGCCAGGCGTAGGTGTCCACGACGTTGGAGGACATGAGCGTGTGCTCGAGGTCGAAAACGGCGAGATGCCGCTCGGGCGACAAGATCGCCCGCCGCTGCCGGTCGGGCCGCTTCTCGACCACCGAGCGCCCCGGCTTCGTGCGCACGCGGGTGTGCTCGAGCACCGACGGCAGGTGGATCTCGAGCACGTAGCGATCCCAATCGATAACCGCAGGGTCGAATTCGAAGTGTGCGTGGTCCTCGTCGTCGCACTGCGCCGACAGCTCGATCAGGTGGTCCACCCGGTAGCGCGCGTCGGTCTCGGTGTAGGCGCCGTACAGCTCGACGTAGCCGAGGGCGCGCTTGGCCATCGCGTGGCGATCTTCAATGCGGGCAGCCAACTGCGCCTGTCTGCCTCGGATCGGCAAGGCAGTGATCAGCTTCTCGGCGAACGTCATGAGGGCGTCGGCACGCCGGAGCTGACGCTGCACGCGCCCGCGCCCGGGGAAGGACCACTCGGGCACGCTGATGGGCTGGCCGCGGTCGTCGTAGAGCGGGTTGCGCTGGAAGAAACCCGTGGAATTCTCGACGAGGCGCCCGTAGTGCAATGGGTTCCGGACACCCGAGGCGACGTGGTACACCTTCGGCCGTCCCGGCTCCGGCCCGCGTGCCGCGACGGCCAGCAGCGCGGCCACGACGAGGTCGACCGGGATCACGTCGATGATGCCTTCGGGCACGCCCGGGAACTCGGCGAGCAGCCCTCGGGCGTACGAGATGATGATCGGCTCCGCCATGCGGAAGCCCCTGATCCACCCCGGACGGGGTTCCGCCACGGCGGACTCGATGATCGACGGCCGCACGAACGTGATGGGGACCTTGCCCTCCCACTGCTCGACGAGGGCCTTCTCACCGAGGGCCTTGGTGAAGGGATAGGCGTCGGGCCAGCCGAGCGAAAGGGCGCGGGCGGTGCCCGCCTTGACCAGCTCGTCGCCCACCCACTCCTCGCGCACCTTCTCGGCCCGTGCGGCGATGAGGTGGTCGCCGGCCGCGCCAACCTCGGAGCGGGCCTTCTTGGTGAAGTCCTTCAACTTTTCGGCCATGCGCGACTCGGCCTGCAAATCGTCGCGGAGGCGGCGGGCGAAGGCGACTTCGTCTTGCCACGGCACGTCCAGGGCGAAACGGTTCTCGCTGAGAAGCTCTTCCTTGGCCTCACCTTGGTGCGTGCTGGCCACGTACGCGGTGGACACCGCGATGAGGTGGCCGTTGGAGCCACAGTCGGCGATGGCGGCGGCCACGCGGGAGGGGCCCAGCAGGTTGATCTCGACCGCCTGGGTGAGCGGTGCGTCGAACGACACGGTCGCCGCGGAATGGATGACCACGTCGGCCGCACCGAGCGCCGCGCGCCCCTCGTCGTCGAGGCCCAGCCCGTCGCGTGAGACGTCCCCCGCCACGGCACGCACCCGGCGAGCCACCTCGTCGGCAAAGCCGTCGCCCAGCTCCCCCCGGAGCCGGTCGAAGCAGTCGTTCTTGATGACCTCTCGGGCCAGGCGGGCGCTCGCATCGGCCCGGCGACCCGGCCGGATCAGGACCGTCACCTCGGCCTCGGGGATGGAGCGAAGGATGCGCTCGACGAGCGCGGTGCCCAGGAACCCGGTGGCGCCCGTGACGAAGAACCGCTTGCCGCGCAGGTCCCGCTCGATCGGCATCAGAATTGTCTAGCACCGCCGGTCGATTCTGTCTACCATTTGGTAAGTGAGCAGCTCCAGCACCAGCGATCGCATCCTCGATGCCGCCTTGGCCTCGTTCGCCGGCCGCGGTTACGAGGCGACCTCGCTCGACGCCGTGGCCAAGGAGCTCGAGCTCACCAAGCAGTCGATCCTCTACTGGTTCCCCTCGAAGGACGCCTTGCTCGAAGCGCTGATCGCCCGGAGCGCCGCGGACCTCTCCGCTGCCCTGGAGTCGGCATTGCAGCGGGCGGGGGACGGGTGGGACCGGGTGGAGGCGGTGGTGCGGTCGGTCTTCCGGGTGGCGGCCCGTCAGCCCGAGTTGCTGGGCTTCCTCCGCGAGGTGGGGCGGCTCGGTCCGCCGGCGGCGACACAGATGACCTTCGCCCTCGCGCCGTTGGTCCAGCGCGCATCGTCGTTCCTCGAGGCGGAGATGGTGGCGGGCACGATGCGCCGCCACGACCCGGGCCTCCTCTTGTTGGCCATCTACTCCACCGTGATCGGCATGGTCACCGAGGTCGAGGTGCTGCGCGCGCTCGGGGAGGAGCCGACCGCCCGCTCGTTGGTGCGCCGCCGGACCGACGCCTTGCGGCTGTTGCGCTCGGCGTTGGTGGTCGATCCCGACCGTTGACCACCGGTAACGGCCAGCCCCTGGGGCCGCCGGGACGCCCTATTGGGTGGGCTTCGGGATCTTCTTGCGGGCCGGCGCCTTGGGCGTGTAGCGCTTGCTCGGCGTCGGGGGTTTGCGGGCGCCCGGCGGCGACGACGTCCTGCCGGTGCTCTTCGGGGCCGCAGCCGTCCTGGCGGCCTTCCCCCGCGGTCGGTTGGCGGCCTCTTTCGCGATCATCTTTGAGTTGGTTGTCCCGTACTTGTTGATTCTCCAGGAGCGCAGCATGAGCCAGCCACCGAGGAGGATGAACACGAACCCGACCAGACCGAAGAAGACGGTGGCAGCGAAGCCGATGAAGAACAGGACGAAAGCAACAAAGGTCTTCTTGCGCTTCCAGAGCGCGACGAACCCCATGACGCACAGAACAAGGACGACCCCTCCGAGGAGCAGGGCGTCGGGTGCATCAGATACGCTCGCCTTGCCCGCCTTTGTAACTGTGTGGTGCAGCAATTCATAAACGGGGACGGCGATGCCCCCGATCGCAGCCAGGACAAACGCCGCGAAGGAGAACTTGGCCTCCTGGGGATCGAGCGACCGCATGACCTCCTTGCGCCGCTCGGCCGGGATGAGCTCGGGCTGACCGGAGTCGTCCCTCGCGACCGGTACGGGCGAGGGCCAAAAGGCCTCTTTCACCCTCAGGGTCAGGGGCGCTGGCCCGGTTTCTTCGTCGTAGTCCTCGGCTGAGCTCATCTGCACTTCAGGGTACCGGCGCGGTCGCTCACCCCAAAATCGCCGGGGCAGCTGGGCTTTTCAGTTGAGGTGGTTGGCCATCGTGGCACCGAGCTGGTCCACCAGGGCCACCGCCACGAGGCACTGTTCCTGGCTGATGGGCATGACAGGCGTCGGGGTCAGGAGAAACGTCCCGAGGATCCGGCCGCCACCTCGAACCGGGAGCTCGACCTGTTTTGTCGGCAGGCCCGCGGTCGCCGTGGGCCAACGGAGCGGGTTGAGACGCACCGTGCCGTCGTTCGCGATCCAGGCGCCCTTGCCCGAGGGCGGTTCGCGGACGAAGCGACAGTCCAGCAGGCTGAGGAGTTGGCGCAATTCGTTGGCCACCGCGATCAGCACGAATTCGGGGTCCTCACCCTCCGCAATGCGTTCCCCGAGGTCATGGAGCCGGGAGATCTCGAGGCGTCCCCGCGCCGCGGCCAACTGGTGGCGCCGGCCTCGCGCCGCAAGCTCGCCCACCAACAGCCCGACGACAACAAAGAGGACTTCGGTCGTGATGTCGCCGTGCTGGCTGATCCGGAACGATCCGTACGGACGAGTCAGAAGAAAATCAAAGGATGCCGCGGAGACGAGAGCAGCCACGGCGGCCGCAGCTCGATCTCCCCACGACGCAATCGCGACGGTGACGACGACCAAGACCAGTGCGTCATCGGCCGCGCCGATGTGCCCGCGACTGGGCACCAGCGCGAGCGCTACGGCGATCGGAAGGAAGACGGCGGCGATCCAGATCCACCAAGGACGAATCCGTGCACTGGGCGAAGCGTTCTTCGCGGCGCGGGGTCTCGCCATCTCAGCGCTCGACTTCCGCTTGGAGTGCGGAGACGAACTCGAACGAAGGGTTGATCATCGCCAGCCTGCCGCGGTGCTTGCCCACCATCCCTTCGACTCGCAGCACCGATCCGCTGTGGAGCCCACCGATCGACCGCCGCCCGAGAAACACGAGGGTGATCGCTTCGCCGCTACCGTCGATGAGCACGCATTCGACGTTTGGCACCTCACCCCTTGGTTGGACCCGGATGCTCTTGACCCGCCCAACGATCGTCGCCCGAGAGCGCCACTGCAGCGCCGCGATTGGTCGTGCCTCGCGCGATGGCGGCGGCTCGGATGGTGTCGCGACTGGGGCGGATTCGGACGCTGGCTTGGAGAGCCTGGTCTCGCGGAGCAGGGTCTCCACGACGAGAGGTGACTCCTTCAAGCCGGGAGAAACATGGAACGGGACGATGGTGGCGTTGACATGCGGCAGTTGGCTGACGACGTCGACGATGCGGTCCGCCGTCTGGTCGTGGAGGAGGCGCCGCCATGTCTTGCCGTACGAGCGACGAGGCAACAGCATGCTGACTTCGGTCTCGCCGTCGCTCAACTCCGCGGCGAGCTCCAACGCGGCCCGCCCAAGGCGACGATCGGGGCAGTCGATGACGTCGAGGGGAAGGCGAGCGAGGCCCAGCTCTTGCCAGCGGGTGATAAGGAGTTCGGCCCGCTTGTCGTCGACGTTGAAGTGCACCGCGTGAAGATCGTCCGGGGTCAGCGTGCGGGCGTATTGGATGGCGCGAGCAGTGGCCAGGTCAATCTTGTCGATGAGGATCACGACTACGTGGCGCCGAAGAACCCTGGCCTCACACGCCGCGATGGCCGCGCCCTCTTCCAAGATGGCGTCCTCTTCGCGATATTCGCGGTTCATGCGCACCAGAGCGAAAACCATGAGGGGCATGACCACGACGACGACCCAAGCCCCTTTGGTGAACTCCGCGACAGCGAACGCGATCACGACGATCGCGCACACGACCGCGGCCACCGCGTTCACCGCAACGCCCTTGCGCCAGTGCTGGTCGCGGTGGCGCCAGTGGTGCGCGACCATTCCCACCCCGGCCATGGTGAAGCCGGTGAATACGCCGATGGCGTACATCGGGATCAGTGCGGAGACCTTGGCGTTCGTGGCTAGGAGCAGCACCACGGAGGCGCCGGCAAGGAGGAGGATGCCGTTGGAGAACACCAGCCGGTGGCCGCGATCGGTGAGCTTGCGCGGCAGGAAGGAGTCCTCGGCGACGAAGCTCACCAGGAACGGGAAGCCGGTGAAGCTGGTGTTTGCGGCCAGAATCAGGATCAGTGCGGTGGCCGCCTGCAGTGAGTAGAAGAGGGCGTGCCCGGCTGGACTGGAGCCGTAGACCAGCCTTCCTATCTCCGAGACAACGGTGGGCGTCCCGGAGGCAAAGGGCACCGAGTGGGTGAGCGCGGCGAGCACGGAGACCCCGAGGAACATGGCGCCGAGAATCGTGCTCATTAACACGAGCGTGGTCCGGGCGTTGCGAGCCTGCGGCTCCCGGAAGATGCTCACGCCGTTGGAGATCGCTTCGGTCCCCGTCATTGCCGAGCTGCCGTACGCGAAGGCGCGCAGCAAGAAGAAGGCCGAGACGCCGAGGATCAGGCCACCGCTGGCGTGGCCGAGCGGCAGCATGCCGTGCGTGGTGGTCGCTTTGGGCAGGTCGCCCGCCGCTTCCCGGCCGAGTCCTACCAGGATGAGCACCGCCATGTTCGCGATGAAGAAGTAGGTCGGTATGGCGAATACCTGGCCGGCTTCACGTATGCCGCGCAGGTTGCCAAAGGCGAGGATCACGACAAAGGCCACGGAGAGTGGCAGGGCGTAGTGGCCCAAGGCAGGAGCCGCCGAAATGATGGCGTCGGCGCCTGCCGCCACCGAGACGGCAACCGTGATCGTGTAGCTGATCAGGAGGGCGGCACCCGCGATCTGTGCGATGTTGGGGCCAAAGTTGTCCCGGCTCACGACGTAGGACCCGCCCGCTTTTGGATAGGAGCGGACGACATCCCGATAGCAAATGGTGACGACGGCGAGAACCGCCAGGATCGCGGCGGTCATCGGCGTAACGATGGAGAAGGCGGCAAGTCCCGCGATGGGGACCAGTATCCGCAGCATCTCCTCGCTTGCGTACGCGGAGGACGACATCACGTCCGAAGAGAGGATCGCAAGCGCGGTCGGCTTTCCGAGCCGCTGACCCTGAAGCTGGTCGCTGACCAAGGGCGGGCCCAGTAGGACTCGCTTGACCCGGTAACGGAAGCTCTCGGGCAGACTCGCGGCGAGTGTCGTATCCGTCCGAGCCGGTGAACGTGTCAGTTCGTGAACCGGTTGCGCAGCCTTTTGCTCACTGGTCGTATCCACCGCCGGCACGATCCCTGTTCTAGCTCTTAAGGCACCGCTATAGCGAGTGACCTGGGGAAACAAAATCCACCGGCGCGGCTCGCCGCATCTGGCCGGCGTCGTCCCCGCGCTCAAGCTCAGAATCAGCGGTCGGCCACGACTCGAACCGGCTTTGCGGGGTCCCTGGCCTGGTGGGAGTATCTGACGACCGCCGTCGCGAGCAGGAATACGCTGTGAGCGGGTCATGCAAAGTCGACGAACGGCGGCACCATGCCCACCCGTAGCTGGACGATCGAGATGCGGGCGCTTAGCTCAGTTGGTTAGAGCGCAGCCTTCACACGGCTGAGGTCGCTGGTTCGAGTCCAGTAGCGCCCAC
>DASZMN010000076.1:0-1893 GCA_035551835.1 Acidimicrobiales bacterium
ATGCTCAGCTGCAGCACCGACCCCGAGCTCCAGACCGAGGCGCAGGGCACGATGGGAACGTCGACGTTCCCGGTCGCCGCGTACTCGGGGGTCGACGCCAACGGGAACGTGTTCGCCAACCTGTTCACCGAGCCCATGGGCGCGGGCATGGCCGCCTGGTCGTGGCGGGACGGGATCGACGCCGGCGGATGGTCGTGGGATCCGCTCGTCTCGATCCCCAACGTCGAGGAGATTGAGTCGATTTACCCGATCCTCTATCTCTGGCGCCGTGTCATGCCCGACTCCGGCGGTGCCGGGAAGTACCGAGGGGGCAACTCGATGGAGATCGGGAGCGTCGCCCACGGGGTCGAGTCCGTCGATCACCACGCGGCCTCGGCCGCTCATCATGCCCTGCCCCTCTCGCCGCTGTTCGGGAGCTATCCGACCGACGTCCACCGCTTTGCCATGTTGCGCGGCACTGACGCCCGCGAGCAGCTGGCAAGCGGACGGGTTCCCCGCCTGGGCGCGATCGCGTTCGCCGAGGAGCAGGAGATCCCCGCCAAGGCGTCGGGCATTCGCCAGAACCCCGCTGACGTGTTCATGTTCAGGTACTGCGCCGCCGGCGGCTACGGCGATCCGCTGTCTCGAGCGCCCGACCTGGTGGCCGCCGACGTCGCCCGCGGCATGGTCTCGCCCGGGGAGGCCGAGCGCCTATACGGAGTGACCCTTGCCCCCGATGGGACACCGGACGCCGACGCCACCGCCGAGCGGCGCTCGCGATCCCTAGAGGCACGACGCTCGTGGTCCGCGCCGGCTGCCGAGACCCGCAGGGTCTCCGCCAACGGAGAGGGCTGGAAGGTGGGGCCGAACCTCCTCGTCACCTCGGAGAACGGTGACCGGCTCCTCAGCTGCGCCGACTGCGGGACGGTCCTGTCGCCGCTGACGGGAAACTGGAAGGACGGCGCGCTGGTCGGCGAGATTCCCGTCCAGGACGGGAACAGCCTGTGCCCGCCGCCCGAGCTGCTGATCGATGATGAGTTCGTGTTGCGCCAGTTCGCGTGCCCTGGGTGCGCGCGTCTGCTGGACAGCGAGGTACGGCGCAAGTCAGAGCCGCCGCTGTGGGACCTGCGGATCGAGGGGGTGGCCTGAGGGCTTATCTGGGAGTGGATATCGGCGGAACGTTCACCGACGTCGTCTTCGTCGGAGACGACGGCGACGTCACCGCGACGAAGGTGTCATCGACGCCGCCGCAGTTCGAGCACGGGTTCCTGGCGGGCGTCGAGAAGGTCGCGGGGCTGCGCGGCGCCACGAGCCATGAGCTGCTCTCCTCCTGCGACGTCGTGCTTCACGGGACGACGGTGGCGACCAACGCGGTCGTCGAGATGCGCGGCGCGCGGGTCGGGGTCATCACCACCCGGGGACACCGTGACACGATGCCCGTGATGCGCGCGAGCGGCCGCGCCAAGGGGCTGACGGTCCACGACGTGCTCCGCTCGTCTCGGCACACGCTGCCGAGGCCCTTGGCCGATCCGACCCTGATCCTCGAGGTCGACGAGCGTGTCGATTCGAAGGGAGCGGTCGCCGTGGCGCTGCAGGAGGACCAGGTGGCAGACGCCGCCCAGCGGCTCGTCGATGCGGGCGTCGATGCCATCTCGATCTGCTTTCTGTGGTCGATCGCCAAACCGGCCCACGAGCAGCGGGCCCGCGAGATCGTCGAGGGAATCGCTCCCGGTCTCTTCGTCTGCTGCTCTCACGAGGCGTCCGCGCGCCTGGGAGAGTACGAGCGCTTCACGGCCGCCACCCTCAACGCCTTCCTCGGGCCAGAGACGCGCGGTTACGTCACCCGGCTCAAGCAGGGGCTGGTCGAGCGGGGCCTGAGTGGACGCCTGGTGATCATGCAGGCCTCCGGCGGCG
>DASZMN010000077.1:0-11007 GCA_035551835.1 Acidimicrobiales bacterium
CGAGACGGCTGGTAGCGGTGTCGCGGGCGTGGTGCGGGCGGCTGCTGCGGCTGCCGCCGGCGGCGGGTCGGGGTCGGCTGGCTCGTCGGCCTTTGACTCGGTGCCGCACGGCACGACGGTGGTGGCGCTGCGGGTGGCCGACGGCGTCATCATGGCCGGTGACCGCCGCGCCACGGCGGGCAACATCATCGCGCACCACGCCATGGAAAAGGTCTTTCCGGCGGACCGGTACTCCGCCGTGGCGATCGCCGGCTCGGCCGGCGTGGCCATGGAGATGGTCCGGCTCTTCCAGGTTCAGCTCGAGCACTACGAGAAGGTCGAGGGCTCGACGCTCTCGCTCGAAGGCAAGGCGAACCAGCTGGCCCAGATGGTGCGTACCAACCTGCCGATGGCAATGCAGGGCCTCGCCGTCGTCCCGCTCTTCGCCGGCTACGACACGATGCGGGGCACGGGGCGCATCTTCAATTACGACGTCACCGGCGGCCACTACGAGGACATCGACTTCCAGGCCACCGGCTCGGGCGGGCGCGACGCCCGCAACACCGTCAAGCTCGGCTGGCGCGCCGATCTCCCGCTCGAAGAGGGTCTCGACCTGGCCATCCGTGCCCTGTGGGACGCGGCCGACGAGGATTCGGCCACCGGGGGGCCCGATCCCATCCGGCGCATCTACCCGATCCTCGCCGTGGTGGACGCCCAGGGCTACCGCGAGATTTCCGAGGACGACGTGGCCGAGCGCTTCGGCGCCCTCACGGCCCGGCTGCAGGCGGAGCGTGCGCGATGAGCATGCCGTACTACGTGGCACCCGAGCAGGTGATGAAGGACCGGGCCGAGTACGCGCAGAAGGGCATCGCGCGAGGCCGGTCGCTCGTGGCGACGACGTACGACGTCGGCATCGCGATGGTTGCCGAGAACCCGTCGCGCTCCCTGCACAAGATCAGCGAGATCTACGACCGCATCGCGTTCGGCGGGGTCGGCAAGTACAACGAGTACGACCAGCTGCGCGTGGCGGGGGTGCGCCATGCGGACACCAAGGGGTTCGCCTTCAGCCGCGAGGACGTCGACGCGCGGTCGCTGGCGAATTTGTACGCGCAGTATCTCGGCAACGTATTCACCCACGAGATGAAACCGCTCGAGGTCGAGGTCCTCGTCGCCGAGCTGGGCGAGCCGGGAGAGCCGGGGCGCGCCACCAACCAGCTGTACCACATCGCCTACGAAGGCACGATCACGGACCAGGACCGCTTCGCCGTGCTGGGCGGCGACGCCGAGACGATCACCGAGCGCATGGCGGCGGCGTGGCAGGCGGACTGGGACCTGGCGGCGGCGATCAAGGCGGCGACCGCCGCACTGGCCGGCCCCGACCGCAGCCTGGGCGCCGGTGACCTCGAGGCCGCCACCCTGAGCCAGGGAAACGGGCGGCGCACGTTCCGGCGCCTCGACGAAGAGGAGCTGGCCCGCCTGCTGGCGTAGCGCCAGCACCTGCCAGCACTACGGTCTGAACCGTGGAACGGCGCATCTTCGGGATCGAGAACGAATATGGGGTGACGTTCACCCTGCGGGGCCAGCGCCGCCTCAGCCCCGACGAGGTGGCGCGCTACCTCTTCCGCCGGGTCGTCTCATGGGGCCGCTCGTCCAACGTCTTCTTGGAGAACGGGGCGCGGCTGTACCTCGACGTGGGCAGCCATCCCGAGTACGCCACCCCCGAGTGCGACAAGATCAGCGACGTCGTCGTGCACGACAAGGCCGGGGAGTGGATCCTGGCACAGCTCGTGACGGGCGCGCAGGCGCGGCTGCGCGAGGAAGGCATCCGGGGGGAGGTCTACCTCTTCAAGAACAACACCGACTCTGTGGGCAACTCCTACGGCTGCCACGAGAACTACCTGACCGAGCGCAACGACGAGTTCAACCGCTACACCGAGGTGCTCATCCCGTTCCTGGTCTCGCGCCAGATCTACGCGGGGGCGGGCAAGGTGCTGCAGACGGCGCGTGGTGCGGTGTTCTGTCTCAGCCAGCGGGCCGAGCACATCTGGGAGGGCGTCTCGTCGGCCACGACGCGGAGCCGGCCGATCATCAACACGCGGGACGAGCCCCACGCCGACGCTGAGCGGTTCCGCCGTCTGCACGTGATCGTGGGCGACTCCAACATGAGCGAGTACGCCACCTTCTTGAAGATCGGCACGACGTCGATCCTGCTCGCCATGCTCGAGGACTCCTCGACCGTGCTGCGCGACCTCACCTTGGAGAACCCCATCCGGGCCATCCGCGAGATCAGCCACGACATCACCTGCCAGCGCCGCGTGCGGCTGGCCAACGGGCGCGAGATGCGGGCGCTGGACATCCAGGTCGAGTACCTGGAACGGGCGCTGAAGTTCCGCGAGCGCCGCGGCCTGTCGCCCGAGGAGGACCGGGCGCTCGACATGTGGGAGCACTGCCTCAAGGGCCTGGAGGCCGACCCTCTGTCCTTGTACCGCGAGTGCGACTGGGTGGCCAAATATCGCATCGTCGAGCAGATGCGCCGCCGCCACGACGTGTCGCTCTCGCACCCCAAGGTGGCGATGATCGATCTGACGTACCACGACGTCGACCGCAGCCGCGGGCTCTTCTACAAGTTGCAACAGCGCGACGAGATGGAGCGCACGTGCACCGACGAGGCCATCACCGAAGCCATGACGAAGGCCCCCGAGACGACCCGGGCCCGGCTGCGGGGCGCGTTCGTGAAGCGGGCCAAGGAACGGCGGCGGGACTTCACCGTCGACTGGGTCCACCTGAAGCTGAACGACCAGGCCCAGCGCACCGTCCTGTTGAAAGATCCCTTCAAATCGCACGACGAGCGGGTGGAGCGCCTCATCCAGTCGCTCTGACCTGCTGACCTCTGACCTCTGACCGGCGCTCGCCATCTGCGGCGGGGGGCGGCACCGTAGAGTGAGGGCACATGTTCAACCTCGACCCAGGGAAGCTGATCGTGATCGGCGTGGTCGCGATCATCCTGCTCGGTCCGGACAAGCTGCCCCAGTTCGCCCGCCAGGTCGGCGGGGCCTGGCGCACCTTCAACGAGTTCCGGCACCGGATGGAATCGGAGGTGCGCAGCTCCATGCCGGACCTGCCGCCGACCTCGGAGATCGCCCGCCTGGCCCGGTCGCCGTCCGCCCTCTTGAACCACCTGTCCTCCATGTCCACCGATGAAGAGACCAAGGACGGAGAGGCCCCGGACGGGTCCTTCCAGCCTCCGGGAGCCAACGGGACGGTGGAGTCGGGGACTCCGGGGGTGACGGGGGAGGCGACGGCCGGTGTCGCCGGCGAGTCGGCCGGCGAGTGGGCCGGCGACCAGGTGGAGGGGGCAGCGTCAGGGGACGGGACGAGCGCGGCCGACACGGCCGTACCGGGCAGCGCGCCGACGGGCGGGCCCGAGCCAGCGGGGCCGGCGACGAACGGTCGTGCCGTCGCCCCGCAGCCGACCGAGGTCGCGATCCCGGCCGACCCCACGCTGAACTGACGCAACCATGGTGACGCTCCCTTTCACGGCCAAGCGCAAGCAGAAGCCGACTCCGGACAACATGACGCTGGGCGAGCACCTGGGCGAGCTCCGTCGCCGGGTGATCATCTCGGTTCTCGCCTTCCTCATCGCGGCGACGGTCGCCGTCTTCTTGTACGAACCGATCCTGCACTTCTTGCTGCGCCCGCTCTGCAATGTGGATGCGTCGACGGCGCACCACACAAAAGCGGGCAGCTCGTTCATCCTTTCGTCCAACGGCACCTGCAACCTGTTCGTGACCTCGCCGCTCGACGGGTTGTCGCTGCGGGTGAAGATCGCGCTCTTCGGGGGCTTGGTGCTGGCGTCGCCCATCATCTTGTTCCAGATCTGGCGCTTCGTGACGCCGGGGCTCAAGGCGTCGGAGCGCCGCTACGCCATCCCGTTCGTGCTGAGCGCCTTCGTGCTCTTCCTGGCCGGCGCCGCGACGGCCTACATCACCCTGCCGCACGCCCTCGGTTGGCTGAAGTCGGTCGGCGGACCCAACCTGCAAGCCATCTACGACCCCATTCCCTATCTCGGGCTCATCCTGCTGATGATGACGATCTTCGGCCTGACGTTCGAGTTCCCGGTCGTCCTCGTCTCCCTGGAGCTCGCACACGTGGTGACGCCGGCGCGCCTGCTGAAATCGTGGCGTTGGGCCGTCATCATCATCGTGGTGCTGGCGGCGGTCTTCACGCCGAGCTCGGACCCCTTCTCCATGTTCGCCCTCGCCATCCCCCTCACGGTCTTCTACTTCCTCTCCATCGGGATCGGGAAGCTGCTCGGACGTTGACCGCGTTCCCGTGGCCCGTCCAGGAGACGGCCGGGGCGTCGGAGTTCGAAGCCGGCCTGCCGTTCGAGCTCGACGATTTCCAGCGCGACGCGTTCGCCGCCCTCGATGCCGGGCACTCGGTTCTCGTCTCCGCGCCCACCGGCTCGGGCAAAACGCTCGTGGCGGCGTACGCCGTCCACCGCGCCCTCGCCGCGCGCGGCAAGGCCTTCTACACCACCCCGCTCAAGGCGCTCTCCAACCAGAAGTTCGGGGAACTGGCCGCCTCCTACGGCGACGACCACGTCGGGTTGCTGACGGGGGATACCACCGTGCGACCGCGGGCGCCGATTGTCGTGATGACCACCGAGGTGCTGCGCAACATGCTCCTGGCCGGGTCCGACCTCCTCGAAGGCCTCCACACGGTGGTTCTCGACGAAGTGCATTTCATTCAGGATCCCTACCGGGGTGGCGTCTGGGAGGAGGTCCTCGTGATGTCGCCTCCCGAGGTCCGTTTCGTCTGCCTCTCGGCCACCGTGAACAACGCGACCGAGCTGGGGGAGTGGTTGCGGTCGGTCCGAGGCGACACCGCGGTCATCGTCGAGCGGGAACGGCCGATCGTCCTACGCCACCACTTCGCGGTGCACCGGCGGGAGGACGACCGGAACTTGATGCTGCCGCTGCTCCAGCACAACGGGCGACCGGGCGGGGAAGGGCTGCGCATCGACCAGGCCGTCCGCCGCGCCCTGCAGGGAGGCCGGGCCGCCCATTGGCAGTCGCGTGGACGCGGGCCGCGTCTGCCGTACCGTCCTCCTCTGCGGACCGAAATGGTGGACGAACTCGGCCACCTCGAAATGCTCCCGGCCATTGTGTTCATCTTCAGCCGCGCCGCCTGCGACGACGCCGTACGCCAACTCATGCGCGATGGCGTGCGCCTCACGGACGCGCACGAGCGCGTCGCCATAAGGGAGATCGCCGAGCGGCGCGTCGAGCCGCTGGCCGACGAGGACCTGAGCGTGCTCGGCTACGACGAGTGGCTCGAAGGGCTGGAGCGCGGCCTCGCCGCGCATCATGCGGGCCTCGTGCCGCTCTTCCGCGAGACCGTCGAGGAGTGTTTCGAGGCCGGCCTGTTGAAGGTCGTCTTCGCCACCGAGACCTTGTCGCTGGGGATCAACATGCCGGCCCGTTCGGTGGTGATCGAGCGCTTCACCAAGTACGGCGGCGCCGGGCGCGCCACGCTCACCTCGGGCGAGTACCTCCAGCTCACGGGCCGGGCCGGTCGGCGCGGTCTCGACGAAGAGGGGCATGCCGTGGTGTCGTGGTCGAGCGAGATCGACTTCTCGGAGGTGGCCCGAGTGGCGTCGGCGCCGCCTCCGGACCTTCGCTCGGCCTTCCGCCCGACGTACAACCTGGCGGTGAACCTGGTGGCCCGCTTCGATCGCGAGACGGCGCACGCCGTCCTGCGCCGCTCCTTTGCGCAGTGGCAGGCGCGGACGCCGGACTCGCTGACCCGCCAGCTCGATCACCGGCTCGGCGTCCTGGAGAAGATGGGCTACGTCGAGGGCTGGGCGCTGACGCCCGAAGGCCGGCAGCTGTCGCGCATTTACCACGAGTCTGATCTCTTGATCGCGGAGGCGCTCGGCAACGACATCTTGGCCGGGGCTGAGCCCGCCGTCCTGGCCGGGGTGTTGTCCACCGTCGTGTTCGAGCCGCGCCGGGCGCGCCGGGTGCCGGGTCAGCACCAAGGCCCCCGCCGCGGCAAGAAGCGCAGCCCGCTCCAGGACCGACTGGGCGACAAGCGCACGGCGGACTTGAGCGGCCGCTGTACGGCCCTCTCGGTGGTGGCCGAGCGGATCAGGGCCGTCGAAGAGGACCAGGGAGTGCCGCGCACCCGCCAGCCGGCGCCCGGGCTGTCCACCGCGGTGACCTCGTGGGCCCGCGGGGCGTCGCTCGCCGTGGCGATGGCCGTGGCGGGCCGCGACGTCGGCGAGCTTGCCCCGGGGGACTTCGTCCGGACCATGAAGTCGGTGGCCGACCTCGCCCAGCAGGTTTCGCACACGGCGGCCGATCCCGAGGTGGCGGCGGCCGCCCGGGAGGCCGTCAACCTGCTGGTGCGCGGCGTCGTGGCCGGCGGGCTGCCGACCGTCTGAACCGCCCCTGGCCCATCCGCCACCGTCGCGCCACCCTCGTTCTAGAGTGCGTCGGGCATGTTCCCGTACTCCGAAGAGCGCTTTACCGCGGACGAGGAGACTGTCCTCCGGCGGTACGTCACCAACCTCGACCTCCCGGTGTTCGCCCTGGTCAACCTGCCCGAGGTGGTCAAGGGAGCCCTCTTCGCCCGCTATTCGCGCTCGCCCAAGAGCCTGCGCCGGCTCTTCCTCGACGAGTTCGTCGGCGACCTCGATGTGTCGGGCGACGCCTCGGTCGACGCCACCGTCGGGCTGGCCCGGGCGGAGCAGCTCTATGAGCGGGTCTTCGTCGAGTACGGCGACGACTCGGTGGCCCAACTGGGGGGCGTCCACTTGGCGTGCGAGCAGGCGTCCAACGTGTTGTCCAAGGTGCTCGAGTGGGGTCGCCTCATGGCGTACCTCGAGCAGTCGACGCGCTACATCGCCTACAACCAGCGCCTCGACAACGGCCAGTACCGCTACTACCGGCCGCCCGAAATTCTCGAGTCTTCACACGGAGCTCGGTTCGTCGGGGAGATGGACCGCGTGTTCGACACGTACGGCGAGCTGTTGCCAGTGATGCAGGCCTGGGTCGCCGAACGATTCCCTCAGCAAGCGGGGGACAGCGACTTCGTCTACCGGCAGGCGACGCGAGCGAAGTCGCTCGACGCGCTGAGGGGGCTCCTTCCCGCGTCGTCGTTGTCGAACATCGGCATCTACGGGACGGGCCAAGCCTACGAGCAGCTGCTGTTGCGGATGCGCGCGCACCCATTGCCCGAGGCGCGCTCGTATGCGGAGCTCGTGCTGAACGAGTTGCGCAAGGTGATCCCCTCCTTCTTGCAACGGGTCGACGTCGCCGAACGAGGGGGCGAGTGGTCGGCCTACCTGGCTTCGACGCGCGAACAGACCCGGCGGGTCCTCGCCCGTCTGTGGCCTGATCTGGCCGAAACGCCATTCGGGTCTGCGCAATCGGAAAGGGGCGACGATGAAGTCGTGCTCGTCGACTTCGACCCCGAAGGGGAGGAGAAAGTCCTCGTTGCGGCCTGTTTCTCCCAACTCGGCTGCTCGGAGCCGGAAGCAGCGCGACGGGTCCGCCTGCTCGGGCACGACGACCGCGTGGCGTTGCTCCGCGCCTACGTCGGGGACCGTCGGAATCGCCGCCACCGACCCGGTCGCGGATTCGAACGGACCGACTATCGGTTCGAACTCGTCACCGATTACGGCGCGTTCCGCGACCTGCAACGCCACCGCATGTTGACAATCGAATGGCAGCGGCTGGGCGTCTCGCTCGGTTACGACATGCCGGACCTGGTGGGCGAGTCCGGGCTCGGTGACCGCTACTACGAAGCCATCTCGCGCGCCGAGGACCTCTATTGGTCGCTGCTGCCTGACTTTCCCGAACAGGCGTCCTACGCCGCCGCGCTGGCGCACCGCATTCGTTACGTGTTGCAACTCAACGTACGCGAGGCCATGCACCTGATCGAACTGCGCTCGGGTACCCAGGGGCACCCCGCCTACCGGCGCGTCGCGCAGCAGATGCACCGCGCGATCGCCGAGGTCGCAGGCCACCGCGCGCTGGCGGAGGCAATGTCCTTCGTCGACCACGGCGCGACCGACCTCGAGCGCCTCGAATCAGAGCGCCGGGCGGAGCGCCGGCGGGCGGAAAAATCTGCAACGCGTTGACCAGGAAGTAACCGCGTTCTCCCTGGTAACGACCTCGGAACCAGTTGACGCACCCACCCCCGGCTTGCCTAATGTACGGCGCAGTCCCCGACGCCCCAAAGGAACACTCAGCAGAGAACAGCTGATGCAGGCAGGGGGGGATGTGCTGTGATAGGCGGTGGTAGGCCCTGGGGGTCGAGTAGAGAACGTGTTGCTTGCCTGGCTACCCCGGGCCTGCAAGATGGCGCCAAAGATCCCAGGGCTTGCCCGCCGAAACCTCCCCATATCCGTTCGCCAAATTCTTCTTGTCCCGCGCCGCTCTCACGGCGATTGAACGGTTGCACGGACCGTCTATGCTCCGGCGGCAAATGGCGACCAAGAAGAAGGGCAAAGTCGAAGAGATCGAGGCCGAGAGCCCTGACGCGGGCGAAGAAGAGGACCTTGACGAGGAAGAACTCGATCTCGACGTCGATGACATCGAGGACGACGATGACGATGACGCCGCCGATGTCGCCGATGTCGACGAGGAAGAAGAGGACGAGGTCGAAGAGATCCTGACCGCCTCGCCGGCAGCGGTGGTGGAGCGCTCGGGCGAGGGCGAGGAAGAGGAGGAGGAAGAGGAACCCGACGACGAGGACGTCGAGGCCAGCCTGGACGTCATCCTCAAGGAGCGCCTCGTCGTGGAGGACGAGCCTGAGGACGAAGAGGCGACCGACCAGGAGGACAAGACCGAGGGGAACGAGCGGGTCCTGCCCAAGCAGCCCGACGAATTCGTGTGCCGCTCGTGTTTCCTGGTGAAACACCCCAGCCAGCTGGCAGACAAGAAGAAGATGCTCTGCCGGGATTGTGTCTGACGAAACGGGCGAGGACGATGCGGCGGCGAAGAAGAGCTTCTTACGCCGCACCCTCGAGGCCTGCATCTTCGCTCCGGTGGGCGTGGCAATGAACATCACCGAAGACCTGCCCGGGCTGATCGGCAAGGGTCGAGAGCGCGTCGAACAGGAGATCAGCAACGCCCGCGTGGCGGGGGAGTACGTGGTGGATCGCTTGCAGCGCCGATTGGCGGCGCGACTCGACAGCGTGCTGCACAGCGGCGAGAGCACCACCCCAACGGCTGCAGAAGAACCGGGACCGACCGCGTCACAAGCTGCGGCGCCCTCGGCGAGGCCCGCGCCTGACGCCGCAGACGAAGCGACGCTCGGCGCCGCGCTGGCCGACTACGACACGCTGAGCGCCTCGCAGGTCGTCCGGCGGTTGGAGGGGCTCGGCCCCGAAGAACTGCGGGCGGTCCAGCGCTACGAATCGGCCACCCGCCATCGCCGCACCATCTTGAACAGGGCCAGCCAGCTCCTCGAGGGGGGGCCGGCGGCGGCATCTTCCGGCTGAGCGCTGTGGAGTTGGCCCGTCCCGCGACGGACGCTGATCGCACGTCCTGCATGCAGCTTCTGGGAGCGGCGCTGACCCGGGCCGCCTCGATGCGCGGCGGCCCGGCGCTGGTCCGACGAGCGACCGCTGAGGACCTGCTGGCGCGCTGGGCCGAGGGGAGCCGCCCCGTCGCAGTGTTCGTGGGCGAATACGAAGGTGCCGTGGTGGGAGTGCTCGCTGTGGTGGCCGAGGACCTGGACGGGCAGCGCCGGGGCCGGATCGAGTGCTGCTATGTCGACGCGGACGCCCGCGGGGTAGGAGTGGGCACCGCCCTCATGGAAGCTGCCGTCGCATGGTGCAAGGCCGCTGGGTGTGACGAGCTCGATGCCTTGGCGCTGCCGGGTGACCGCGCCACGAAGCAGCGCCTTGAGGCGTCCGGTTTTACGGCCCGCTTGTTGACGCTCAGCCGCCGGTTGGGCTGAAGCGGCGCTCGGCGTCGACACGGCGCGGGGGTGGCGGCGGAATGCGCAGCCCGAGCAACTTGGCCAGTGCGGGCACGGCGCCGGCGGCGTGCCGGGCGGCCTGACGCGCGACCTCGTCTTCGGGAATCCCTGCCGGCTTCACGTTGCGACGCACCGGTGAAGCGACAACCGCATCGAGCAGCTGCATCCACTCCTCGGGCGCCTTCTCTGCGGTGAGCGCCTCGCCGGCGGCGCCGGCCAGCCGCACGGCCAACTCAGCGGGGCAGCGCGTGCCGGGCTCGGGCGGCCGGATGGACGCCTCGACGGCCTGCTGCACCCGCCCGTCGTTCAATGCGTTCGTGATGCGGGCGAGCCATTCCTCGCGCAGCGCCGTGGTTCGCTGGTCGAGGGACTCCTGCAAGCTTTTCGCCATTGCCCGACCTTCGTCGTCGAGGTTCAGCGTCCGCGAGGCCGCAACCACGGCGCGCAGTTCACGCAGCCGGTAGTCCTTGCCCGCGGTCTGGGCGACCGACGCGCGGTCCTTCCATTCGGCGAGGCGCACGGTGGGGCTGAGCTCGTCGGCCATGGCGAGCAACGCATCACCCGCGACCAGCGGCTTGCCGGCCGCCTTGGCTGCCGCGTTCTGAGTGTCGATGGCCTGGCGTACCGCCTGCAGCCCGCCGCGCAAGAGCTGCTCGGCGACTGGGACCTGCTCGGGGCGCAAGGTCGCGAGCATGGCGTTGCGGTGCACGGTGGACGTCGGCACGGCTGGGCGTTCTCCGCGGGCGGGCCGTCCGTCGCGCTCACCGGGCCGGCGGCCGCCGGGCCGGCGCGGCCCACTCGCGCCGCCGGCGCGGTCACCGCGCCCGCCGCCGCGCTCGCTCCGATCGTCCGCGTCACCTTCGCCGCGACCGCGCCGGTCGCGACGGTCACGCCGATCGCCCCGATCCCGGCCCTCCCCGTCGTCGCGTCGCCGCTTGGATCCGGGGGCAAGGATCACTGAAACGTCAGGTGCACGCTTGGGGGTGCCGCGCACCTCGATGCGGCCCTCGGTCTTCTCGGCGGAGCGCTGGG
>DASZMN010000078.1:0-1935 GCA_035551835.1 Acidimicrobiales bacterium
CCGCGCCCGACCCACCATCGGCACCAGGCACCACTCGGGCCCAGACCAGCCCCTTGGCCCCGAGCGCCTTGGCCCGGTCCACCAGGGCGTCGAGCCGCGACCGGCTGAGCCCGCCCTCGCCGGGCACCCGGAGCGCCTTGACCGACTCGGCCCGGAAGGCATTGAACTCGGTCTTCGCCAGGACCGAGCCCAGGTCGACCAGCTCCATACCGAAGCGCAGGTCGGGCTTGTCGGTCCCGAACCGGTCCATGGCCTCGAGCCACGTCATGCGCTCCATGGCTGGTCGCGGCCGGCCCGTGGCCGCGTCGTCTGCATCGAGGACGGCCTCGGACACGAACCCGATGATGTCCTCCTGGCCCACGAACGAGGCCTCGAGGTCGAGCTGGGTGAACTCGAACTGGCGGTCGGCGCGGAGATCCTCGTCCCGCAAGCAGCGGGCCAGCTGGTAGTAGCGGTCGAACCCACCGACCATGAGGAGCTGCTTGGCGATCTGCGGGCTCTGGGGCAGCACGTAGAACGAGCCGGGCTGACGGCGCGACGGTACGGCGAACTCCCGAGACCCCTCTGGGGTCGGAGTCCAGAGCAGCGGTGTCTCCACCTCGGTGAACCCCTGGCGCTCCATCGCCGCCCGGATGGCGGCGCTGACGCGGGCCCGCAGCCGGAGGTTGGTCTGCATCCGGTCCCGCCGCAGGTCCACGTACCGATGGCGGAGCCGCAGCGACTCGTCCGCGTCGATGCGGTCGGTGACCGGGAAGGGGGGCGGGTCGGCCGTGGCGAGGATCTCGACCTGGCAGTCGCCGACCTCCACCTCACCGGTGGCCAGCGCCGGGTTGACGGTGCCCTCGGGGCGCAGACGCACCGTGCCCGCCACGGCCACGACGTACTCCGATCGCAGGTCGTGGGCGTGGTCGACCACACACTGCACGACGCCGGTGTGGTCGCGCAGGTCCACGAAGGCGAGGTGCTCGCCGTGCTCGCGGCGGCTGGCCACCCAGCCGCAGAGACGCACCGCTCGCCCGGCGTCAGACGCACGCAGCGTCCCGCAGTAGTCGGAGCGCATCCCGCCGGCAACGGGCGGCGAGCTCACGATCGAGCGCGCTCGAGCGCGTCCCGCACCGCCTTGGCCAGCTCGGGACGCGGCACCTTCTCCTCGTCACGCTCCGAGCGGAGCCAGTGCACGGTCACCGTGCCGGCCGCCGCCTCGTCGGGGCCGACGATGAGCGCCACCTCCGCCCCGGAGCGATCCGCCGCCTTGAGCTGGGCCCTCGCGGAGCGTCGATCGAATGCCCGATCGACACGCAAGCCTGCCGTCCGCAGCTCGTCGGTGATGTCGCGGGCGGCGGCGCCCCCGGTGAGGTCGACCACGAACGCGTCGAGCGAGGCCGCCGGCGTGGGGAAGGCGCCCTCGGCATCGCAGGCCTGAAGCAAGCGCTCGATGCCGATGCCGAAGCCGATGCCAGGGGTCGGCGGTCCACCGAGCGCCTCGACCAGCCCGTCGTAGCGACCGCCCCCGCCGACGCCGTTCTGGGCCGTCTCGAGCGCGAGGGCGGCGAACTCGAAGGTGGTGCGGGTGTAGTAGTCGAAGCCGCGCACCAGCCGGTGGTCGATCGTGTAGTCGACCCCGAGGGCGTCCAATCCGGCGCGGACACGTCCGAAATGGCCGGCGCACGGTCCGCACAGGGACTCCAACAGGCGGGGCGCGCTCGCCGTGACTCGCACGCACGCCTCGTCCTTGCAGTCCAGAACCCGCAGCGGGTTGACCGCGTAGCGCTCACGGTGCTCGTCGCACAGCGCGTCCTTGTGCTTGTCGAGGTAGGCGCGCAGCGACTCGATGTAGGCCGGGCGGCAGGTGGCGTCACCCATCGAGTTGAGCTTCAGCTCGACCCGAGAGAGCCCCAACCCGGTGAAGAAGCGAGAGGCCAGTGTCACGACCTC
>DASZMN010000079.1:0-16664 GCA_035551835.1 Acidimicrobiales bacterium
GGCGTAGAGCACGAGCTCGTGCCCGAGGAGCGACGACGCCGTCCGGAGCACCGGCTGGCGCTGCGCCACGACGGCGCAGTTGCGCCGCTCGGCCAGCTCGATCACGGCCACCGTGCTGAGGTCCGAGGTGTCACAACGAGCCGCCAGCTCGCCCGAGCGACGGGCGGCATCGCCGGCGAAGGGCTCGACTTCGGTCCCCGCCAGGAGCTCCTCAATGCGGTCGTTCCGAGCCTCGGTGCGATAGCCCTCCGCCACGGTCACGGCCGGCACCAGCGGCACGATGCCGTTGGCCAACGCCGCGCGGTGCAACGCCCACATCATTCGGTCACCCCTCGCCGCAGCATGGAGCGCGCCTAATCCGTAGACCAACCCCTCGCGGCGAGTGCTGGTCACCGGCGTCGGACGCGCGAGGCCACGCCGGACACGCCGGAGCGAAGCCTGGCCAGCAGCGCCTCGCCGGCGGCCAATTCCTCGGCGCTCAGCGAGCCCGTCTCACCCTCCCAGGCCGCCACGCCGCGCAAGCCCTGACGCACCCTGAGCTGGCGCTCCGCTGCGGTGGAGAGCCAGGCGCTGAAGGAGAGCCCATCTTGTTTGGCCGCCTCTTCGACGGCGGAGGCCACCGTGTCGTCCAATGAGACGGACCGCTTGGTGACCATGGATTAAGGGTAGCACCTGGAGTAGCACCAGGGCCCTGCGAGCGCTCGGCTTTCAAAACACCAATGCCGGCCCGAAGGCCGGCATTGGTTGAGCCGGCCAGGAGGCGGATCCCAGCAACGGCTCATTTGGAACCAGGTGGCGGGAACCGGTTCCAGTGGTCAATGGTAGCGGGGCGACTTCGGGTTTACAGCCCGGGAAATACGAATTGCCCGAAAAGGGGCCAAAAGGCCCCCTCGCCGGCGCTCAACGCAAATAAGGACAGAAATTGGCCATAACGCATGTCTCACAACGCGGCTTTCTGGCCACGCAGGTCTCCCTCCCGTGCAGAATCATGCGCAGGCTGAACCGGCCGCGTTCGGCCGGAGGGATGAACGAGTTGAGCTCGAACTCGACTTTCACCGCGTCCCGCCGCTCGGTCGGAGTGAGCCGATCGGTCAGGCCGAGTCGCTCGCTGCAGCGGAGCACGTGGGTGTCGACTGGCAGCCCGGGCAGATCGAAGTCCACGCTCCGGACGACGTTGGCGGTCTTGCGGCCGACGCCGGGCAGGGTGACCAGGTCCTCGAGCGCGGAGGGCACCTCGCCACCGAACCGCTCGACCACGGCGGCCGCCATCCCCATCAAGCTCTTGGTCTTGGAGCGGAAGAAGCCGGTGGAGCGGACGAGCTCCTCCACGTCTTCGGGGTTGGCCGCCGCCAGCGCCGCGGGGTCGGGGTATTTCTCGAAAAGGGCCGGGGTCACCATGTTGACCCTCTGGTCCGTGCTCTGGGCGGAGAGGATCGTGGCGGCCAAGAGCTGGAACGGGTTCTCGTGGTCGAGCGCGCACAGCTCCTTCGCCGTCCCCGGGTAGAGATCGGCCAAGCGCTCCATGACGAGCTTGGCCCTCCCCTTGGGTGTCCTCGGCCTCGCCACCGGTTCAACGTACCGGGTACCGGGTTACGTTGGCCGACGTGGACGTGGTGGCGCTGAGCGAGATCGACGACGCGCGTCGTCGGGCCCTGATCGCCTTGCTCCAGCGGGCCGATGCGGCCGACGACAACCCGCCGCTCCCCGAGCCCCAGTACCACGCGGTCGTCGATGACGGCGGCGGTGAAGACGGCGGCAGCGGCGAGGTGCACGACGGACAGCTCGTGCTGGCCGAAGACGGCGGGCGCCCGGGCGGCTTCGTCCTCCTGACTCCGGCTCGGGACGGATCGACGGCGATCCACCTCGTGGTTGATCCGGCACGGCGAGACGGCGCGCTTGCCTCGGAGCTCGTGGGGGCGGCGGTTGCCACCGCCGCCGCGGACGGCGATGGCCCGTTGCACCTCTGGGCGATGCACGCCGGGCCGGCCGACGACGACCTGGCGCGCCAACACGGGTTCGAGCCCGAGCGCGATGTCGTGCAGATGCGGGTGCCGCTCCCCTTGGCCGACGACGTGCGGCGCGCCACCAGGCCCATCGTCACCCGTCCGTTCGTGCCGGGCCCAGACGACGAGGCGTGGCTCCGCGTCAACAACCGTGCCTTCGCGTCGCACCCCGAGCAGGGGTCGTGGACCTTGGAGCAGCTCCACGAACGGCTGGCCGCCGACTGGGTCGACCTCGAGGGCTTCTTGGTGGCCGACGATCCCGATGGCGACGGTCTCATCGGGTTCTGCTGGACCAAGATTCACCGCAAACGGACGCCGGTGCTCGGCGAGATCTACGTGATCGGCGTCGACCCGTCGCACCACGGCGGCGGCTTGGGGCGTGCGCTCACGGTCGCGGGGCTGAACTCAATGGCCGAGCGGGGCATCCGGGTCGGGATGCTCTACACCGACGCCGACAACGAGGCGGCGACGGCGCTGTACCGGCGCCTCGGCTTCGAAGTCGACCACGTGGACCGGTCCTACCGGCGCACGGCGCTCAGCTGAGGCCGGTCCCGATCGCCCGGCCGACGCCGTAGGTCACGCCGGCCGCGACGACCGTCACGGCGAGTTGGCGCAGGGCCGACGAGACCACCGACCGCTCCGTGAAGGCGGCCAGCACGACGCCCACGACGATCGACGCCACCGCCGCCAGCACGATCGACGCCACGACGGCCGCCGTCCCCGAGCCCAGCAGCCACGGCAACAACGGGATGAAGGCGCCGAGGGCGAACGTGACGAACGAGGACGCCGCGGCCTGCCACGGCGAGCCGAGGCGCCCGACGGAAATGCCGAGCTCCTCGCGGGCGTGGGTCTCGAGCGCCAGATCCGGGTCCTGCATGACCTCGTTCACCATGTCATCGGCCACCACCGGGTCGATGCCGCGGCGCACGTACATGCCACGCAGCTCGGCGGCCTCACCCTTGGGGTGCCGCTCCAGCGCGCGGCGCTCGACCTCGAGCTCGCGCTCCATCAGTTCCCGCTGCGCCGTCATGGAGAGGTACTCCCCGGCGGCCATGGAGAAGGACCCGGCGATGAGGCCGGCGATGCCGGCCAGGCGAACGATCGACCCACCGGGGTTGGCGCCGGCCATGCCCAGGACCAGGGAGACGTTCGTGACCAGGCCGTCGCTCACGCCGAAGACGGCGGCCCTGGCCCCGCCGCCGCCAATGTCGCGGTGGTGGTGGGGAGGAAAGCCCTCGTGCTCGTGGGGGACGGTCACGCGCGTCAGCGTAGTGAGGCCCCCCCACGCGGGTAGCGTCCCATCCGGAATCGAACCTGGACCAGCGAGGAGCGCAGCATGACCACCACCGTCGACGGCGTCGACGCCTTCCACAAACTTGTCGGCCAGGAGCTCGGACACTCCGAGTGGCAGACCATCACCCAGGAGCGGGTCAACCTCTTCGCCGACGCGACCGACGACCACCAGTGGATCCACGTCGACCCCGAGCGGGCCAAGGAGGGTCCCTTTGGCGTTGCCATCGCCCACGGGTACCTGACCCTGTCGCTGGCGCCGGTGCTGCTGAACAAGATCATCCGGGTCGACAACATGAAATTCGGCGTCAACTACGGCTGCAACAAGGTCCGCTTTCCCTCGCCGGTCCCGGTCGGATCCGAGCTGCGCATGGGCGTGACGGTCGCCGCGGTCGACGACGTCGAGGGCGGCGTGCAGGTGACCTACGACATGGTGATGGAGGTCAAGGACGCTGCGAAGCCGGCCTGTGTCGCCCAGGTGGTCTACCGCTATTACCGCTGACGTCAGCCTCCCCTAGGTCCATGGCGCGTCGCACCAGCACGGGACCCCACCACGCCGGCGCGCCGGGCGCAGCGCCTCGGCCCACGGCCGAGCCAGGAACGTCGGCACTGCCCTCGCGCGAGGAGAAGACCGCGCGCGTGCGCGCCATGTTCGACACCATCGCGCCGCGCTACGACCTCGTGAACCGGCTGATGACGTTCGGCCTCGACCAGCGCTGGCGGCACACGACGGTGGGGGCGCTGGCGCTGCCCGAGGGCGCACGCGTGCTCGATCTGGCCTGCGGGACCGGCGACCTCTCCCGGGCGGCCACGCGCCACACCTACCGAGTGGTCGGGACCGACTTCAGCGCCGGCATGTTGACCGCCAACCGCGCCGGCGTCCCACTTGTCGAGTCCGATGGGAGCCAGCTCCCCTTTGCCGACGGCGCCTTCGACGGGCTCGTCTGCGGCTACGCGCTGCGGAACTTCACCGACCTGGGTGCCACGCTGCGCGAATCGGCCCGGGTGCTGCGCCCCGGCGGACGGCTGGGCATCCTCGAGGTCGACGCGCCCACGTCGGGTGTCTGGCGCTTCGGCTTCGACCTGTGGTTCAACAAGGCGGTGCCCGTCCTGGGCGGCATCCTCTCGGACCGCACCGCCTACCGCTATCTGCCCGAGTCGGTCGCGTACCTGCCGCGGTCACCCGTCCTGCGCCAGATGCTCCTCGACGCCGGGTTTTCCGCCGTGGGCATCCGGCCGCTCGCCGGCGGCCTCAGCCAGCTCATCCTGGCGACCCGGGTGGGAGTCCCCGCGCCAACGCGGTGAGCGCATCGGCCGGCGGGCTCCACGCGCGGACGGTGCCCCTCGACTACGGGCCCGACGCGTTCCAGTTCGACGGAAGCCCGACCGTGCTCTTCGACCGTCCGGGGCTGACCTTGGTCGGGTGGGGCACCGCCCAGCTCGTGGAGGCCCGCGCCGCGGACGACGCACTCAACGCCATCCCCTGCGAGGACGCGGTCGGCGGCCCCGGTTCGGGCGTGGTCGCCATCGGCGCACTGCCGTTCACGGACGCCATGGAGGGCCTGCTCGTGATCCCGCGCTTCACCATGGGCATCGCGAGCGACGCCGACGGCGTGACACGGCGCTGGGCGACCGCGGTCGGCCCGGCCGACGAGCCGCTTCCGGAAATGGCCGAGCTGTTCGACGCGGTCATCTGGCAGTACGGGACAGCGCCGGAGGCCGCGGACCAGGGAGCCCAGGTCACCGTTAGCGCTGTCACCACCGCTCTCGACAGCGCCGGCTACCGCGCCGAGGTGGCGCAGGCGGTCGAGGAGATGCGGACGGCGGGCACCAGATTGCGCAAGGTCGTGCTGTCCCGGCCGCTGAGGGTCGAGCTTTCGGGCGTGCTCCCGCTCACGCCTGTCCTGCGGCGCCTGCGCGCCGCGGAACCCACCTGCACCGTCTTCGCCATGCCCACGCCCGACGGGACGTTCTTCGGCGCCTCGCCCGAGCTCCTCGTGGCCCGGCACGACCGCCGGGTCACCTGCCACCCCCTGGCGGGCACGGTCGCTCGAGGCACCACCGCCCGCAACGACGCCGACGCGCAGGGACGGCTCGCCGGTTCGGACAAGGAACACGCCGAGCACCGCTATGTGGTCGAGGCGATCGCGGAGATGCTGACGCCCTTCTGCGACGAGCTGGACGTCCCGAAGGAGCCTTCGCTCGTGGCCTTCCGCTCCGTCGCCCACCTCGGCACGCGCATCGCCGGTCGCCTGACCGCCCCGGCGCCGACGGCGCTCGAGCTGCTCGCGTCGCTGCACCCGACGCCCGCCGTGGGCGGCACACCCCGCGGCGAGGCGCTCGCCGCGATCAGGAAGTGGGAGCCCGACGACCGGGGTTACTGGGCCGGGCCCGTGGGCTGGGTGGACGCCCGCGGCGACGGGGAGTGGATGATCGGCATCCGCAGCGCGCTGCTGAACGCCGCCCCCACCGACGCCCCCTCGCCCACCGCCACGCTCTCGCTGCGCGCCGGCTCGGGCATCGTCGCCGACTCGGATCCCGTGGCGGAGGCCGCGGAGACCAACGTCAAGCTGGCCACCGTGCTCGACACGGTGATCCCCGGCGTGTCAGTGGAGCTGCGGTGAGGCCGAAGGAACGGGCGGCACCGGCGCTGACGGCACCGGCGCTGACTCCGCCCCCGCCCCCGGCGGTGTCGACCTGGCGGAAGCAGCCGCGACGTGCGTGGCTGCCAGCGGGATCTTGACCCGCAGCGTCGCCCCGCCCGCTCCGCCCGCAGGCGTCACGACCTCGGCCGACCCCCCCAGGGCCTCGGCAATGGCCCGCACAATGGCGAGACCCAGCCCGGTCCCTCCGCCCGAGCGCGAGCGGTCGGCCTGGTAGAAGCGGTCGAAGACGCGCCGGGCCTCGTCTGCGGGGATCCCCGGCCCGTTGTCCGCCACCTCGATGTACCCCATCCCCTCCCCGACCGCCACCCCCGTCGACACCCGCACCGTCGTCCCCGCCGGCGTGTGCGCCAACGCGTTGCCCACCAGGTTGTGGGCCACCTGCGCCAGGCGCTCGTCATCGCCCACGACGACCACCGCGCCGCCGGGGACCAAGACCAGGGCGTGGTCGTGCGGCACGGCGTTGGAGTCCCCCACGGCGTCGGCACAGATGCGGTGCAGGTCGACCGCCTCGGCCCGCAGCGGCCGCCCCCGGTCCAACTCGGCCAGGAGCAGCAGGTCCTCGACCAGGCCACCCATCCGGGTCGCCTCTTCCTCAATCCGGTTCAGGGCCTTGCTCTGCCCTGCCTCGTCGGCGAACCCGCCCCGGCTCAAGAGCTCGGCGTACCCCCGGATCGACGTCAGCGGCGTCCGCAGCTCGTGCGAGGCGTCGGCCACGAACTGGCGCAGGCGCTCCTCGGAGGCGGACTTCTCGGAGAACGCCCCCTCAATCTGCCCCAGCATCTCGTTCAGCGCAGACCCCAGCCGGCCCACCTCGGTGCCCGGACGGCCCTCGGGCACGCGCCGGGTCAGGTCCCCCGACGCGATGGCATCGGCGGTCCCCGCCATCTGGCGCAGCGGCCGCAGGCCACGCCGCACCACCAGCAGCACCAGCACGCCCATGGCCAACAGGACGGCCAGGCTGGCGAAGATCTCGACCTTGCGCAGCGAATTGAGCGTGTCGTTCGTCGGGTTCAACGAGATCGACGTGATCAGCGTCCCCTGCGGCACCGTCACCGCGATGGTCCGGTACTCGCCGTCGGGGTCGCCGGTCGAGCCCAGCACCACCGCGTCGGGGTCGGGGACGAACGCCCCGGCGTAGCGGCCGGCGTGCACGCCCCGGCTTCGGTAGATGTCGGGCACCTGCTGCACCGGGAGGCTCTTGGTCAGGATCGGGGCCGGGTCGGGGTGCGTCTGGGAGCCCGACGGCCGTCGCACGACGACCTGCCCCTGACGGTTCAGCACCGTCACGTACACGTCGGTCGACACCCGCCGCGACAGCGCTTCCACGCTGACCGGAGCGCGGTGCGTCGACGCGAAGGTCAGGTAGTTGAAGGCCAGGCCCTCGTCCTGGGTCAACGACGAGTCGGTCCGCCCGTAGAGAAACGAGCGGACCGAGGCGTAGGTCACGACGTCGGCGACCAGGAGCCCGATCACCAGCAGCAGCGCCACGACGGCGACGAGCCGCTTTTGGAGGCTCATCCTTCTCTGGGCAACCGCAGGGTGTAGCCGACTCGACGGATCGTGTGGATCAGCGCCGGAGCGCGGTCGTCGATCTTCTTGCGCAGGTAGCTGATGTAGGTCTCGACGATGTTGGGGTCACCCCGGAACTCGAAGCCCCAGACGTTGTCCAGCAGCTCCGACTTCGAAATGACGCGGCGCGCGTTCTCCAGCAGGTACCGCAACAGGTTGAATTCGGTCGCCGTCAGTTCGATCGACTGCTCGTCACGCCACACCTCATGGGTGTCGAAGTTCATCGTCAGGTCGGCGAACTGCAGGATCGCCGTGTCCGCCGCGGCCACCTCGCCGGCCCGCCGCAGGATCGCCCCGACGCGTGCCATCAGCTCCTCGATGCTGAAGGGCTTGGTGACGTAGTCGTCGCCCATGCTCAGGCCCTCGACCTTGTCCACCGTCGTGTCACGCGCCGTCAGGAAGACGATCGGCATCTGCTCGCCCTGATGGCGCAGCCGGCGGCACACCTCGTTGCCGTCGAAGTCCGGCAGCATGACGTCGAGCATGACCAGATGCGGCCGGAAGGCGCGCACCTGTTCGAGGGCCTCCGCCCCCGTGGCCGCCACCCCGACTTGATACCCCTCGAACGTCAGCGCCGCCGACAAGAGGTCCGCGATGTTCGGCTCGTCGTCGACGACCAGGATGCGCGCCGCGGGCGCCTCCACCGTCACGACACCTTCGCCCCGATGATGCGCACAATCCGCACAATCTGCACGCCGTTACCTCACCTTCAGTTGGTCCGACTCCGGCTCCGGCCCCGTGTAGCTGGGCGCCGTCCCGTTGCTGGCCGCGCCGACACCCGGCGCCGCGCCGCCACCCGGCGCCGCACCGCCCCGGCCCCGGCCCAGCCGCCGCACCGCGCCGACCAGCCGGCCCAGGCCCCACCAGGTCACCAGGCCCAACGCCTCCACGACGATGAACGACGACATCTTCGACTCGCCCGCCTCACGGTCCACGAAGGAGATGGGCACCTCGGTGATGGAGGCCCCGTGCTGCCTGGAGCGGTACGTCATCTCAATCTGGAAGCCGTAGCCCTCGGCCCGGATCCGCCCCAGGTCCAGCCGCCGCAGGATCGAGGCCGAGTAGCAGCGGAAGCCCGCCGTCGCGTCCTTCACGCCCAACCCGAGCACGGTCGAGGCGTAGATGTTCCCGCCCTTCGACAACAGGTGGCGGTGCCACGCCCAGTTCGGGATCGACCCGCCCTCGATGTAGCGCGACCCGATCGACACCTCGTAGCCGGCGGCGAGCGGCGCCATCAACCCCGGCAGGGCGGCCGGGTCGTGCGAGAAGTCGGCGTCGATCTCGACGAAGGCGTCGTAGTCCCGCTCGAGGCCCCACCCGAAGCCGGCCCGGTAGGCGCTCCCCAGCCCGGACTTCTCGTTGCGCCGCAGCAGGTGCACGTCGCGGTAGCGCGCCGCCGCTGCGTCGACCAGCTCGGCCGTGCCGTCGGGGCTGCCGTCGTCCACCACGAGCACGCCCGCCTCGGGCAGGCACTCGTGGATGCGTTGCAGCATCCGCTCGATGTTCTCCGACTCGTTGTAGGTCGGAATGACCACCAGGGGCCGCATGGCGGGCATTCTAGGTGAGCCCACCGCGTCCTCCCCGGCGGCCGTCGTCCCGGCGGCCCGACCCCTTCCGCCCCCGACCAGGCCTTCCGCGTCCCGTCGTAGCGGCGCCACCCCCCTTCCACCCCTGGGAACTCCTCAAGTCCGCCCCGCCCCACCCCGGACCGGCCTGCGGCGGGTCAGATGTCCGACGACTCGGGGACGCTCGGCGGCCCGGTGCCCATGAGCTCCTCGGGCGTCTCCGGGGCGTCGGGCCCCTTGCGCAGCTCCCGGATGACGACCTGAATGGCGCCACCGAACGGAATGCCCACGAGCGCGCCGATGAACGAGCCCAGTCCCCCCGCCACCCGGCCACCGAGCGTCGCCCCGACCAGGACCGCGATCAGCACCCAGAACGGGTTGAGCCGCACCGTCCGGCTCATGATGACCGGGTTGAGGATGTGGTTCTCGACCTGCTGGTAGGCGAGGAACACGATGAGCATCACGATGCCGGCCGTCACCGAGTGGATGGCCGCGATGATCACCACCGGCACGCCGGCCAGGAGACCGCCGACCAGCGGCAGCAGGTCCACCAGCGCGACGAAGACGCCCAACAACAGCGCGAACGGCACCCCGAGGATCGCCAGCGTGACCCCGACGACGATGCCGGCGATGACCGACGTCAAGAAGTTGCCCAGCATGTAGCCGGTGATGGAGCGGATCGTCTCGTCGACCACTCGGCGCAGCCGATCACTGGTGGTCTTGTGGAACATCTTCAGGAAGCCGCCCCACATGCGGGGGGCCTCGAGCATGGTGAAGAACGTCAAGATGGCGATCGTCACGATGGCGACGAGGGTCGAGAGCGCGGCGGCGCCCACGGAGAACGCGGTGGCGGGCTTGAGGACCTTCGTGATCTGCGACGTGATCTTCGAGGAGCTCTCGGAGAGGTATTTCTGCAGGTGGAACCGGTAGACCAGGCGGCCGAGCCAGCCGTGCCCCTTCTTGGCCTGCCGGATCAGGGTCGGGATCTCGTGCCCGAAGTTGGTGGCGGCAGTCACGAGTGGCGAGGCGAACAGGTAGACGAGACCGATGAGGATCAACGCGCCGATGAGGAACACGAGCAGCGTGGCGCCGCCGTGCGACATCCCCCGCGCCTTGAGGAACCGGGTCGCCGGCGTGAGCAGCAGCGTGATGAAGCACGCGACGACGATGTACAGCACGATCGTCCGCAGCACCCAGATGCCGACGATCAGCGCGGCGTTCAGGTCCAAGAGCCCGATGACGACCGCAGTGGTGACGAAGATCGTGGCGAGCGGGACGCCTCGCCGATCGGCGCTTCCCGACAGCCGGGACCGCCACGTGTCGTGGTGCTCCGCGGGCATGCGACCAGCTTGGCAGGTGAGACCGCCGAGAAGGCGGTTGGTCGGGTGACGGACGTGCAAGCATGAAACGGATGGAGCAGGTCGAGCCGGCGGAGCCCGGGGCGCAGCCACCGGCGGGGGGATCTGCCGCGCCGCCCGCGGCCGAGTCCGCCTCAGCTGCTTCCCAGGCAGCCGACGCTGCTGCTGCTGCCGCCGCCGACGCGTCCGCCGCATCCGACGCGTCCGCCGCGTCCGACGCGTCCGACGATTCGGACGCTCCCCCGGCGGCGCCGGCACCGCCGAAGCCGAGACGCCGGTGGATGCCGCGCAACGTGAAGATCACGCTGATGATCCTCGTGTTGTTCTTCTTGCTCGAGTACGTCCTGCTCCCCGAGCTCGCCAGTGCACGCAGGGAGTTCCATCAGCTGCGCCACCTGAACTTCCTCTGGCTCGTCCTCGGTCTGTTGCTCGAGCTCGGCGCGTTGTTCGCCTACGCCCAGGTGACCCGCACCGTCCTCTCGCCGGGCGCGCCGTCACGATTCCGCCTTTTCCGCATCAACATGTGGGCCCTCGCCATCAGCCACACCCTCCCGGGCGGCACGGTGCCCGGGACCGCCGCCAGCTACCGCTTGCTCACCGAATCCAGCGTGCCGGGCAGCACCGCGGCATTCGGCCTGGCCGCGCAGGGCATCGGATCGGCGGTCGTGCTCAACCTCATCTTCTGGCTGGCGCTGCTGATCTCCATCCCACTCCAGGGGTACAACCCCGCGTACGGCTTCGGCGCCATCCTGGGCGTCCTGCTGCTCGGGATCTTCGCCGGCCTGATCTTTCTGTTCACCCGGGACGAGCCCCAGGCCTCTGTCTTCGTGACGAAGGTGAGCAACCGCATTCCCTTCGTGCGTGCCGAGACCGTCACCTCGCTGGTCCAGAAGGTGGCCGACCGCATGAAGATCCTCTTCACCAGCTCGGAGCTCTTGACCCGGGCGGGCATCTGGGCCGCGGCCAACTGGCTCCTCGATGCCGCGTCGCTGTGGGTGTTCCTCTTCGCCTTCGGCGCCCACGTCTCACCGATCGATGTGCTCGTGGGCTACGGCCTCGCCAACATCATCGCCGTCATCCCGGTGACCCCGAGCGGGCTCGGTGTGATCGAGCTGACGATCATCGCCGTGCTCAAGGGCTTCGGGGTGCCGAGCGGTGTCGCCGCCGCGGGCGTCCTCAGCTGGCGCCTGGTCAACTTCTGGCTTCCCATCCCCTTCGGCGGCCTCTCGTACCTGTCGCTGCGTCTCGGCCGATCGAAGTCGGCGGCCGGCGCCCGGTCGAGAGCCAAGACGGGGGCGAAGCCGCTCACGTCCTGAGCCACTGACCTCCGTGCGCGCCAACCGTCCATCCCTCACCGCCCGCTGGGTCGCGGCGCGCCGCGTGCAGCTCGCGCGCACGCGGCCCTCGACCCCCGCGGGCGACGTCGACGGCGAACGCGCCCTGTACCGGGACGTGAGCGGCGCCTTCGTGCTGTCCCTCGCCCGCCCCGCCGGCATCACCCACCGCACCGCCTTCATCGACGGCGAGGTCGCAGGTGCCATCGGGCGCGGCATCGAGCAGATCGTGATCCTGGGCGCCGGCTACGACGGCCGCGCCATGCGCTTCGGTGGCACGCCGACCCGATGGTTCGAGGTCGACTTCCCGACGACCCAAGCCGACAAGCGCCGCCGCCTCGAGGCGCTCGCGCTCGCACCGGACCACGTGCGCTACATCCCGCTCGACCTCATGGTCGGCGACCTCGACGCGGCGCTGGAAGCCGCCGGCCACGACGCCGCGGCGCCGTCGCTGTTCCTCTGCGAGGGACTGCTGGCCTATCTCACGCTCGAGGCGTCGGTCACCCTCTTGCGCACCCTCCGGGCGCGGTCACCGGACGGCTCGGTCCTCGTGGCCACCTTCCTGGCCGCGCCCGAACCGCGCGATCTCCTCCTGGCTTGGCGCCGCGCCCGAGACGTGATGTTCCGCGCCATCGGCGAACCCAGGCGCAACGAATTCCAGCCCGGAGATCCCGAGAAGCTGCTCGTCGTCACCGGCTGGCGCGTGGAGCGGTCAAGGAGCGGGAGGGCGAGCCGAATCGACCGCGACGCCCAGATGGTCGTCCTGGCGGGAGAGCCCGGCGACGCCGTCCGTTGACTCGGCCCGCTCAGGTGCTGATGCCGGAGGGCGCCACCGTGCGGCGGCGCCGGAACACCGGCCGCTCGATCGGCGCCCGGAACACCCGGATCCCGGCCCCGACGACGAGCCCGATGAAGAGCAACACGTAGGAGTCCGAGAGCGGGATCAGCCAGCCCCGACCGGCGAAGATGATCCCCGGCCCGTGCGGCGCCCACCAGGGCGGAGCGGCCCAGAAGAGCACGGCCACGCCCAATGCGAGCCATTCGCCGTACCGCGGCCGGTCGGGCGCCAGCGCGAGCCAGGCGACGAGCAGCACGACCCAGATGAAGTGGTGCGACCACGACACCGGGCTGGCCAGCGACTCGGCCGCCTCCACGACAAGGAAACCGAGGATCGGCGACGACCTGCGGTAGGCGGCGGCCGCCACGACGAGGCCGATGCCGGCGACGGTCAGCACGATCACGAAGGTGGTGGGCGTGCTCACGGTGTGGCCGATCATCCGCTCGAGCGCGCCGAGCACGCCCTGGTTGCCGATCCACGAGAGCATGCCGGCTCGTTGCGGGTCGCGGATGTAGTGGGTCCAGTAGGCCCATGACGTCGAGGAGTTCACGGCGGCCGCCAAGAGGGCGGCGGCGCAGAAGGTGGCGGTCGCCCGCATGCCGGCCCGCCCCTGACGGGTGAGCAACAGGTACGGGATGAGGATGATCGGGGTCACCTTGATCGCGGCGGCGAGTCCCACGAGGATGCCGCGGGGCAGCGGCAGGTCGAGGGTCATGTCGGCGACCACCATCAGGGCGAGAATGATGTTGACCTGACCGAGCAGGAAGGTCTGGCGCACCGGGTCGAGCATCACGACCGGGACCAAGAGCACCAGGGCCCACCACATGATGGTCCGGCGGTCGAGCTGGTCGCAGACCGCGCGCAGACACACCGCGACGAGCGCGACGACCGACACCAGGTTGACGAGCGAGAACCCAACCTCGGCGACGACCAACGGCGCGTGGGCGATCGGCGCGAAGAGGAGGGCCGAGAACGGAGGGTAGGTGAACCCGAGCCCGTCCTTCGGCAGCGTGACGCCGAACAGGTCGTTCGTCCACGCGTGCTGCCCGCCCAGGAGATACGTGCTCAGATCGATCTGCTGATGCACGACGGCCAAGACGATCACACCGACGGCGGCCGCGGCGCCTGACAGCGCCGGCCAGCCCCAGCCGCGGCCCGCTGCGATCCCGCGCATGCGCAGAGCCAAATTGCTCGCCATGACGCCCGATCGTACTGGCGGGCGCCACCGGAACGAGACATTTGCTGCTCAGGACACCGGGTGGCCCCAATTCGGATTCCGGCCGAAGAGCCCGAGCAGCCGGTCCTGCGCCGTTGCGTCGCCGGGCACGGCAACGGCCACTCCCAGCGCGCCCGATCCCTCGAGCACCGTCTTGTTCCGCAACGCCCGGTCGTAACCGCTCTGGCAAAGCTCGGGGTCGAGCGGTACGTCGGCGCCGACCGCACGCGTCAGGTCCCAGGAATGGATGAGCACGTCGGTGGTCACGATCCCGACGAGCAACGCCCGTCGATCGAGCGTCCCCGGCCGCTCCAACGCCGGGAACAACGCGGCCACGGTCGCGGCCCATCGAGCCTCGGGGTCATCGTCGGGGAGCTCGGGCCGCACGCCGAGCGGCTCGAGCAACAGGCTGTCATGGACGCCGAAGACATGGTCGAGCACTCCGTGCACACTGCCTTCGGGGGCGGGGGTCGGCGCGTCCGGGTGGCCGCGGACCGCACGCACGGCGTCGGCGAAGGCGTCGCACGCCACTCGATAGTCGCTCAGCAGCCGCACGTCGTCGCCGACCGTGGGGACGGCGGCGGCGGCCATGGATCAGACCTGCGACGTCGTCGGCGAAGTCGTCGTCGAAGTGGTCGTCGAAGGCGACGGCGGCGTCGGCACGGGCGGGCGGGCCTCGTCTCCCTCGCCGACCCGGAGTTCGGAGTCCCGCTGGCGCCGGGCCCGCACGCGGGCGAGCTCCTTCAGGCGCTCCTGCGAGCTGAGGCCGTGCGTGTTGGGCACCCGCCGCCAGCGCCGGTCCGAGCCCAGCTGCCAGGCGTTGGTGTCGTCGGCGAAGACCAGGTCGAGCACCTCGAAGAGGCGGCCCTGGAGCTCGGGGTCGTGCACCGGCACGACGACCTCAATGCGGCGGTCGAGGTTGCGACCCATGAGGTCCGCGGACCCGATGAAGATCTTGAGGGGCAGACCCGGTCCGGCCGCCGGGTCGGCGGGGGCACCACCGAAGCGGTAGATCCTCGAATGCTCGAGGAAGCTGCCGACGATGGAACGCACCCGGATGTTCTCGGACAGCTCGGAGATGCCGGGGCGCAATCGGCACAGCCCGCGCACGGCGAGATCGATCTGCACGCCGGCGCCCGAGGCGCGGTAGAGCGCGTCGATCATCGTCGCGTCGGTGAGGCCGTTGACCTTCATCACGATGCGGCCCTCGGGCCCGGCCTCGGCCTGCTCCTCGATCATCGCCATGATGCGCTTGCGGACGGTAACGGGCGACACGAGGATCTCGCGATAGTCGGCGTGCTTGGAGAAGCCGGTCAGGTAGTTGAACAGTGCCCCCACGTCGGCGCCGATGACCGGGTCCGAGGTCAGCAGCCCGAGGTCCTCATAGATGCGCGCCGTCTTGGAGTTGTAGTTGCCCGTGCCGACGTGGCAGTAGGGGCGCACGCCGTCGTCCTCGCGGCGCAGCACGAGCGCGGTCTTGGAGTGCGTCTTGAGGCCGACGATGCCGTAGACGACGTGGACGCCCACTTCTTCGAGGGCACGGGCCCAGCCGATGTTGGCCTCCTCGTCGAAGCGGGCTTTGAGCTCGACGATGGCGGCGACCTGCTTGCCGTTCTCGGCCGCCTGGATCAGCGCCTGGACGATCGGGCTGTCGAAGCCGGTGCGGTACAGCGTCTGCTTGATCCCGAGAACGGCCGGGTCGTTCGCCGCCTGCGCGACGAACGCCTCGACGGAGGTGGCGAACGAGTCGTAGGGGTGGTGCACCAGCACGTCGCGCTCGCGCAGCATGGCGAAGAACTCGTTGGGGTCGTGGGCCGCGTTGGCCAGGCGAGGCGGCGTCATCGGCGTCCACGACTCGGCGTGCAGGTCGGGGCGGTCGAGCGCGTAGACGCCCCACAGCCCGCTCAGGTCGAGCGGTGCGGCGACCCGGAAGACGCCGTCACGACCGACCTCGAGCTCGGTGGCCAGCAGGTCGACGACGTCGTCGTCCATGTCGGCCTCGACCTCGAGCCGCAGCGCCTTGCCGAAGCGGCGGCGGCGGAGCTCCATCTCGATCGCCACGAGGAGGTCGTCGGCCTCGTCTTCCTCGAGCGCGAGGTCGGCGTTGCGGGTGACCCGGAAGGCGTAGTGGTCCCCGATCGTCATCCCCTGGAAGAGCGAGTCGAGATGGGCGGCGATGACCTGCTCGAGGGGCACGAAGCGCTCGCCGTCGGGCATGACGATGAAGCGGGGCAGCGCGGGCGGGACCTTGACCCGGGCGATGCGCTGCTCGTTGGACGTCGGGTCCTGCACCTCGACGACCAGGTTCAGCGAGAGGTTGGAAATGTAGGGGAACGGGTGCCCCGGGTCGACGGCCAGCGGCGTGAGGACGGGGTAGATCTCGCGGTTGAAGACCTCGACGAGGTGCTCACGGTCGTCGTCATCGAGGGAGGACCAGTCGGAGAGGCGGATGCCGGCCTGCGCCAGGGCGGGCACGATGAGGTCCAAGAAGATCCGGTCCTCGCGCGCGATGAGCTCATGGACCCGGCCCCGGATCATCGTCAGCTGCTCGCCGGGTCGCAGGCCGTCGACCGAGCGGGTGCGCACGCCGGCGGCGACCTGGTCCTCCAGGGCGGCGACCCTGATTTGGTAGAACTCGTCGAGCAGCTCGGAGAAGATGGCGAGGAACTTGGCCCGCTCCATGAGCGGGAGGCCGTCGTCCTCGGCCAGGTCCAGGAGGCGGGCGCCGAAGTCGAGCCTGGACTGTTCCCGGTTGGTGAAGCGCTGGTACCCGAACGCCTCGATCTGCTGGTACGAGGGCGGGGTGGGGCGGGCGACCGACGTTG
>DASZMN010000080.1:0-18193 GCA_035551835.1 Acidimicrobiales bacterium
CCAACACCTCCCCGTCCCCCACGACCCTCACCCTCATGCCGCGACGCGCGCCTGACACGTTGAAAGAGGTCATCCGGGATTTCCGGCGGGACCAAATCATTGACACCGCGCGGCGCGTCTTCGGTGAGCGCGGCACCACCGAGGTCTCCATGGACGAGATCGCGGTCCAGGCGGGCGTGGCGCGCTCGACCGTCTACGTCTACTTCGCCAGCCGCGACGACCTCATCGGTGCCTGCGTGGAGTCGATGTACGACCGCCTGAAGGAGACCATCGCCGACGTCATGGTCGACGGCGCCTCACCCTCCGAGCGGCTCCGTGCGCTCGTCCTCGGCGTCCTCGAGCGCATCGACGAAAGCCCCGAGTTCTTCCGCCTGGCCATGGCCACACAGGCCACGTCCGGCGCGGTGGGGTCCGTGGCCGTCGGGGGCGCACTCATGATGATCGGCCTCGACATGATCCGGCTGCTCGAGGAGCTCGCCGTGGCGGGAAAAGAGACCGGCGACTTCCGCCCCGACCTCGACCCCGAACGCGCCGTCGTGCTCATCGGCCAGCAGATCTTCGGCGCACTGTCGGTCCGCGCCGGTGAGCCCGACCCGATCCCGGCGGCGCAGGCCGCCGACGAAATCTGTGACTTCGTACGCCGCGGCCTAGGAGGATGACGTGAAGTTCGACCTCTGGATGCCGACGGCGAGCCCCATGACGACGAGCGGCTTGCTCGATGTCGTCGCCGAAGGTGCCGAACAACGCGGCATCGGCACCATCTGGGTGGGCGAGCACGTGGTGCTCTTCACCGAGTACGAGAGCCGCTACCCCTACGCCGAGGACGGCCGCATCCCGGCCCCGCCCGGCAGCGGCCTGCTGGACCCGATGGTCACGCTGACATATCTCGCCGCGCGGACCGAGACCGTCAGGCTCGGCACCGCCATGCTGCTCCTCCCCCAGCGCAACCCCGTCTACGTCGCCAAGGAAGTGGCCACGCTCGACTGGCTCTCCGGCGGCCGCGTCGATCTCGGCATCGGCGTCGGGTGGCTCAAGGAGGAGTTCGACGCGCTCAACACACCGTGGCCCCAACGCGGCAAGCGCACCGACGAGTACCTCGAGGTGTTGCACACGCTCTGGACCGATGACGTGTCCTCGTTCAGCGGCGAGACCTACCAGCTCCCCCCCTGCGAGATGTTCCCCAAGCCCCTGCAGGAGCCCCAGCCCCCGATTCACATCGGCGGCGAGACCTCGGCCGCCCTCCGTCGCACCGCGCGCCACGGCCAGGGGTGGCACACGTTCAACCGCAGCCCCGCCCAGCTGGCCGAGGGTCTGGCCGAGCTCGACACGCACCTCGAGGCCGCCGGACGCAGCCGGGCCGACCTGCGCATCACGGTGTGCCCGTACTTCAACCAGCTGACGCCCGCCGACGTCGAGGGCTATGCCGAGGCTGGGGCCGATGCGGTGGCCGCGCTCTTCTTCGCGTTCACGCCCGACGACGTGGCCCGGGCCTTCGACGACCTCGAGCCCTGCCGCGAGGCGGCCATCAGGGCCGGCGACTGAGCCGACTGCGTCACCTACGGGTGGCGCGAGGTGCGCTGCGTACTCGGGGCGGAACACGCCCGCTGCCTCGCTCCACCCGTAGGTACGTCGAACCTAAAATGCGAGCGGGACAGGCAAATCGCCCGCAGGAATGAACCCACCGAAGGATCGTTCATCCCTGGGGATGAGAGTCAGCTGAGTCCGCGGCAGCGAAGCTGTAGGGGATGAAAGCCGGGTCGCATCCGCACGGAGGTCCTGCTCAGGCGGCACTACCATGGACCTCTCGCCTGGGAACCAAGGATCAGATGCGCCCCAGCACCCGTCACCTCTATCCGGCCTGGCTCCGGCCCGGCACGGCCCGGAACTCCGCCGCCGCCGACGCCGGCCATGCTCCACAGGCCGATCGCGCCTGGCGCCTGTGGGAGCAGCTGCGCGACTTCGACCGCCGCTACGCCCCCTTCGTCGACATCGCTCTTGCCGTCGTCCTCTTCGTCGTGTGCTCGGGCTGGACGTTCACCGACCACGCCGGGCATCCGAATCTTTTGTTCGTGGCCGCCCTGACCTTCCCCCTGGTCTTCCGGCGGCGTGCGCCGGAAGCCGTCTTCGCCGTCATCGCCCTCGTGGCGTTCGTGCAGTGGCTCGTGAGCGGCCCCGCGCTGGCGGACGTGTCGCTCCTCGTCGCGATGTACACCGTCGCCGTCGAGTCGGACTGGATCTTCGTGGTGATCGCCGCCGCCATCCTCGAGGCCGGCGTCATCATGGCGACGGTCCGTTGGTCCGTGACCAGCAACAACCTGAAAACCTTCGTCTTCCTCACCGGCCTTGCGATCGCATCGCTGCTCGCCGGCGTGGTCGTACGGGCCTTGCGCAGCCAGCTCGACTGGCTGGCGGAACGTGCCGCGCGGCTCGAGATCGAGCGGGACCAGCAAGCCTCGCTCGCCGCGGCCGCCGAGCGCGCCCGCATCGCCCGCGAGATGCACGACGTCGTGTCGCACAACATCCAGGTCATGGTGACGCTCGCGGACGCGGCGGCGGCCGCTCGGGCGACCGACCCCGAGCGCGCCGCCGGCGCCATGCGGGAGGTGTCGAGCACCGGACGCCAGGCGCTCACCGACATGCGTCGAATGCTCGGCGTGTTGCGCCACGAACCTGGCGTCCACAGCCCACGGGCCGAGAACGAACCCGACCCGATCCGCCGCGACGCCTTGGCCCCCCAACCCGGCCTCGGCGATCTCGATGCGCTCGTCGACCGTGTCCGCGGCACCGGGCTCACCGTCTCCATCGAACGCGCCGGACGACCATTCGATGTCTCCGGCGCAGCCGGTCTCACGGTCTACCGCATCGTCCAGGAGGCCCTGACCAACGCACTCAAGCACGCCGAAGACCCGGCATCGGTCGAGGTCTGCCTGGACTTCGAGGACCCCGACATCTCCGTGCGCGTGCGCGACGACGGGCGCACCCCGGCGGGCGCGGCCCGAACGGGGACTAACGGCAACAACGGCCAGCGTCCGGCCGAGGCCAATGGGTCCGGAGGCGGTCACGGCGTGGCCGGCATGACCGAACGGGCGGCGGCCTTCGGCGGCAGGCTCAGCGCGGGCCCGGCACCGTCGGGTGGCTGGGAGGTGCTCGCCACACTGCGCGACTGCAAGGCTCCGGCCGTCCCGTGACCGTCCGTGTCGTCCTGGCCGACGACCAAGCGCTCCTGCGCAAGGGATTTCGCATGATCCTCGAGGCAGAGGACGGGATCGAGATTGTGGGCGAGGCGGCCGATGGTTCCGATGCCGTTCGCCTGGTCGAGCTCTATCGACCCGACGTCGTCCTCATGGACGTGCGCATGCCCGTACTGGACGGCATCGAGGCCACCCGTGCCATCACGACCTCTGCCGCCGGCGGCGAGACGCGCGTCCTCATCCTCACCACTTTTGATCTCGACGAGTACGCATTCAGCGCGTTGCGTGCTGGCGCAAGCGGCTTCTTGCTCAAGGACGTCCCGCCCACCGAACTCGTCGGCGCCATTCGCACCGTCGCCAGTGGCGATGCCGTCGTCTCGCCGCGGGTGACCCGCCGCCTCCTCGAGGAGTACTCGGACAAACTGCCTGACCTCTCTGCGAATGGCGGCACCGCGACCTCGGCCGGGGAGGATCATCCTGCGCTCGCCCAGC
Source organism: Acidimicrobiales bacterium (assembly GCA_035551835.1). Taxonomy (GTDB): domain Bacteria; phylum Actinomycetota; class Acidimicrobiia; order Acidimicrobiales; family RAAP-2; genus Bog-473. The sequence continues at coordinate 3,684 of DASZMN010000080.1, forward strand.
TGACAGACCGCGAGCGCGAGGTGCTGCTGGCCGTGGCCGACGGACTCTCCAACGCCGAGATCGCGGAACGGCTCTATGTGTCGGAAGCCACCGTGAAGTCACACGTGGGCCGCCTGCTGGCCAAGCTCGGGTTGCGCGACCGCGTGCAGGCCGTGGTCTTCGCGTTCCAGTCGGGACTGGTCCGGCCCTCCTGATGCCGAGCGCGACGAGCTTCGAGTACACGATCTACATCCAGGCGACGCCGGAACGGGTGTGGCACGCACTCACGGATCCTGCTGACACCAGTAAGTATTGGCGGCACCAGAAGGCCGGACCGAAGACCTTCCGTTCGGACTGGAGGAAAGGGTCTACCTGGGACCTGCTGCACGAGGAGGTCGGTCTTGTGGTCAGCGACCCCGACCAACTGATCTTGGAGTCCGACCCCCCCAACCGGTTGGCCTATAAGTGGCACCGTGTCACGCCCGAATGGGCCGTCGAGGTCGGCATGACCGAGGCCACCGCGGCGAAATGGCGAGCCGAGCCGCTCTCCACGGTGTCCGTCGATATTGAGGACGTGGGTCAGGGCGTGGTCAAACTCCGCCTCGTCCACGACGGTTTCGAGCCGGGGAGCGAGATTCTCCCCGCGGTCTCCGAGGGATGGCCTGCCGTGCTTTCCAGCCTGAAGACCCTCGTGGAGACGGGTACGTCGCTCCGGACTTCCTAGTGAAGTGCGGAGCGACGTCGACCCGGCGGTGGTGGCACCAGACGAAGTGGGGCAACTCGGGCCGTAGGCTCCTCACTGGTGGCCTTGGAACCGGAACGAAAGATCCCCGCGCACCCGGCCGGCACCGGGCGCGACACCGCCATCGGCGTCTTCACTGACGACGGCCCATGGCAGGTCGACCTCGAAGCCCTCGAGTGGCGCCAGGGTTTGGCCACGATCCGAGCCGACCTGCATGCCGCGCTGCCCGGCCTGACCAAGGCCCGCCGCCTGCCACCGGGGCGACGGCTGGGCACAACCGTGCAACACCTCGGTGGCGCGCTCGGGCTTTGGTTCGCCAAGGAGCGCCGCGCCGGCGGCCAGTCGTCCATCGCGGGCATTTCGCGCCGACTGCGCGTTGCCGCCGAGCACCTCGGACCGACCTATATCAAGTTGGGCCAGATCATCGCCTCGGGTGACGGCATCTTTCCCGCTGAGCTCGTCGCAGAGTTCAAGTGGTGCCGCGACGAGGTCCCCGCCGAGCCGTGGCCCGTCGTCGAACGAGTCTTGACCGAGGAGCTCGGCCGTCCCATTCACTCCGTCTTTGCCTCCGTCGACCACAAACCGAAGGCCGCTGCGTCCATCGCGCAGGTGCATGCGGCCACCCTGCGCGACGGCACGCCCGTCGTCATAAAGATCCAACGCCCTTCGGTGGCGTCCAGAGTGCGTCAGGACCTCGCGATCATGGCCTGGTTGGCGCCGCACTTGGTCGGACGCATTCCCGTCGCCGCGCTGGCCAATCCGCCCGCACTCGTCGAGCTCTTCGCAGAAACGATCATGGAAGAGCTCGACTTCCGCCTCGAGGCGGAAAACATGCTCGATATCGCCATGACCTTTGCCGAGCTCGACCAACGCTCCTTCGTGGTCCCCCGGCCCCATCCGACGTTGGTCACTCGGCGCATGCTGGTCATGGAACGCCTCGACGGGTTCAAATTCGGCGACGTCGAGGGCATGCACGCGGCCGGCATCGACACCGAAGAGGTCGTCCGTGCGGGCATGATCGGTTTTCTCGAAGGCTGCATGATGCACGGCATCTTCCACGGCGACCTCCACGGGGGCAACCTGTTCGTCCTGCCGACCGGGAAGATCGCGCTCCTCGACTTCGGCATCACGGGCCGCCTCACCGAGGCGAAGCGCCTCGCCCTCCTCTCGCTCCTCGTCGGGGCCTCGAACGCGGACATCCCGACCCAGGTGGCCGCGCTGCGCGACCTCGGTGCCTTCCCCGACGACACCGACATCGACCGCGTCATCGAGCAGCTCGGCCTCGACCGGCCGCCCGTCGACCCCACGCAGCTCACCCCCGACGAGCTGGTGGCGGAGATGCAGCGCACGATCAAGACGCTGCTCGCCCTGGGCGCCCGGCTCCCCAAGGAGCTCATGCTGTTCGTGAAGAACCTGATGTTCCTCGACGGCACGATCGCCACCCTGGCGCCCGACCTCGACCTCTTCGCCGAGGTCGAGGCGATCGCGCTGATGTTCGCGACGAAGCACGGCGAAAGGATCATGGCCCAGCTCGGCTTGGAGCAGGACGCCGACTGGGCCCCGGACCTCTCCGGGGTCAAGGCCAGCTTCGGCCTCGACGACTCGACCGAGCACCTGACCCACCGCGAGCTCCAGGCCCGCCGGACCCAGGTGCGCGAGAAGTTCGAGGACCGGGGGCGCCAGCGCCGCGGGCGCGGCGCCCGCCGCTGACCCTCCGGCCCGGGCCTCCCGCCCCTCATGCCCTGCGCCGCTCTGTCGAGTGCAACTAATATTGCACTTCGTTGCACTGACGGAGGGTCAAGCGAGGGATCCAGTGGCAACGCTCCAGGAGCGGGGAAGTGGGAAAGGAAGGAACCGCAATGCGTAGGCGGATGGCAAAGGCAGGTGTGGCGGTCGCGGCGTTGACGTCGCTCGCGATGAGCGGTGGCCTGGTGCTCGCCGGAGCGGCGCCCGCTGGTGCGGCGGCGACGGCGACCGCGACAACGACGTCAACCGGTGGTCAGTTGGGTCAGACGCTCGGCGAGGTCGAGGCAAATGCGCAGGCACTCCTGGCGAACGCGCAAGCTGACCTCGGTTTGGTCGAGAGTGTGGCCTGCCTGGTGATCGACATCGCCACCGGCCAGGGCCCGCCGTTCGGCGCGCCGGGGTACGTGTGCGCGGGGACCTGAGAGCGGATCCTCCCGCCACCTTCGAATGAGGCGCGGGCACGCCTCTCCGCGTGCGCCAACATGGCGGACGTGAGCAGGGCGTCCGACGGAGAACGGTCCGAGGAGATCGGGACATGACGGTCGAGTGCGCCTGTTGCGGGCAACCAGTCGAGGAAGCGACCAGCGTCCAGCTCTACAGCCATCCCGAGGTCAAAATCTGCTTCAACTGCCTCCACGGGTTGAACGCACAGCGGGACCGGAAGATGCGCACGCACATGGGTGGGTGGACCGTCAACGGCTTCGACTGCATCTTCACCGTGTCGGACATGCCGCGGGCGGTCGACCACTACGAGAAGCTCGGATTCGAGGTGGTTCACTACGACGAGGGCTACGCGTTCGCCGAGCGTGCTGGCAAGCTCAACATCCACCTCCAGCTCTACGACGGGGCGGGCTCGCACCCCGGTGGTGGCACCGTGTACATCCACACCGACAACGCGGACGAGATCGCCGACGAGTGGCGCAAGGCCGGCCTGGAAGTCACCGGGCCCGAAAACTTCGACTGGGGCAAGTACGAGGGCACGCACGTCGACCCCGACGGCAACGTTATCCGCTTCGGCTCCCCGCGGCGAGGCTGAAACCACACGGGGCCGAGATCATCCGCAGGGTCACGCGCAGGGTCACCCGCGGGTCACGCCAGGGTCACAACTGTGACCGGGACATGACCTTGTATGTCGTACAACGGCTCTCGACTTCGTTTCGAACGTGGAGAGACAGCGGGTGCAAGGCAACGAGCGAGGCCCAGACTGCGCCGAGGGCGCTCCCCGGGGTGCGCATCGAAGCCAGCGAGAGAGGGCAGCGGCGTACCGGCGATTCGGCGGGCTCGCGGCCCTCGTTGCCGCGACCGCCGTCGCGTTGCCCGCATGCGGCAACGGATCCGGCTCCACCCACGTCGCCAGCCTCGGGAACCACAGAGACCACACATCTGACCGTCATCGCCGAGTTGTTGCGTTTGGGCGACCGACCCGCACACGTCGATGGGCACGATCGCCCCCAAGGCCGGAGCGGCGACGCAGTACCGACGAGTGGTTGGCACCCTGTGCTTGTCTTGGACCGTTACGTCGAGCCGGTGCGCATCGGCCAACTGCACGGGCGTAACTCCGGGTGCGTCGTGACGATGGGTGAACATCGGCACGCGGTCCACGTAGACCGCCGCTGCTCGCTCCGCGCCGTCGGATGTCTACTTGTGAAGAGGCCGCCAGGCGAGCGGTGGGAACCTCGTACGGGACCCGCAGACGCTGGCCCGGCTCCCTAGGCGCCGGGCCACCCCGCCACGAGCGCGATCAGCTCGGGCGCGACCCAGTACTGGGTCGGGCGGCCCGGACCGGCGGACTGGTCCGGGTGGTAGCGCGTCACGATCCCGCGCTCGGCCAACGTGGCCAGCGCGGTCTGTCCCGCGCGCGCCGTGATCCCGAGCAACTCTGCGACCACGGCGGCCGAGAGCACTGGATACTCGGCGAGCACGTCGATCACCCGGCGCGCCGCCGCGTCGGCCCGCACGCCGTCGAGGCGGGCCCGCCACTCGGCGAGCAACGCCTCCGAGCGGGCCATCAGCGCAGCGGCCGCCTCGCTGGAGCGCTCGAGCGCCGTGGCCAGCCACTCGACCCACGGGTCGAGCTGGCCCAGGCGGAACAGGGTCAGGCCGGCGAGATACCCGCCCGGGTCCCGCGCGATCAGCACGCTCACCGGCGGCGGCAACGCCACGCCCAGGCGACGGGCCAGCAGCCACCCGATCAGGACGCGCCCGATGCGACCGTTGCCGTCGCCGAAGGGGTGGATGATCTCGAACTGCGCGTGCACGACGGCGGCCTGCGTCACCGGGTCGAAGACGTCGTCGTTGGCGAACGCCACGAGGTCGTCCATCAGACCCGGCACCAGTTCGGGCGGCGGCGGCACGAACGCGGCGTTGCGCGGCGAGGTGCCGCCCACCCACGACGGCTCGCCCCGATAGGCGCCGAGGAGGCGCGCCGGCAGCCCGCCGCGCACGGTCATCAGCGCGCGGTGCCACGACCACAGGTGCTCGTGGGTCAGCGCCTCGTCCGCGGACCGCAGGGCCTCGACGACGGTGGCCAGGTTGTCGGCGACGTAGCTCGCGGAGTCGGAGAAGACGCTGCCGACCTCGGCCGCGGCGACGTCGACGAGCGGGGTGCGGATCCCCTCGATGAACGAGGATGCCACCCCCTCGGAGCGCAGCAACAGCATGGCCACGGGCTCGAAGCGGGCCGGCCGGCTCCCGGCCGCCTCGACGGCGGCGGCCGCCCGCTCGGTCAGGCGGACGGCCCGGGCGCTCCCGAGCTCGAAGGGCTGCCCGGCCAGCGGCGCGGGTACCCACGCCCGCAGCCGGGCGCCGTTCCAGATGATCGGCATCTCGCGCCCCCGGCCCGACCCCCGGACCGGTCCCCGGTCCGACCCTTCCCCAACCGCCGTCATAAACGAAGTCTAATCCGTTATCCTTCTTTAACGGGCGGAGTTACGGAAGGCTGGCGGGTTGGCGGGCCGGGTCCGGCCCCCGGTCCCGAGTCGATGCGAAGCTGACGGGGTGGCCACGATCAGAGCGCTCACCGAGGCCGACTGGGACGACTGGCAGGCGCTGTGGTCGGGCTACCTCGCCTTCTACCGGGCCGGCCTTTCCGAGGACACGACCCGGGCCACCTTCCAGCGGCTGTGCGGCGGTGGCGGCGGCGGCGGCGAAGGCGAGGGTGAGGGCGAGGGCATGTTCGGGCTGCTCGGGCTCGACGTGGAGGGGCGGGGCATCGGGATGGCCCACTGCGTCATCCACGCCACGACCTGGTCCCGGCAGCCCACGTGCTACCTCGAGGACCTCTTTGTCGCACCGGCGGCGCGGGGCGGTGACCTCGGGCGCGCCCTGCTCGCCGCCGTCAAGGAGCAGGCCGCGGCACGCGGCGCCGGGCGCGTGTACTGGCACACCCAGGAGTTCAACGGCCGCGCCCGCTCGCTCTACGACCAGGTCGGGCGGCTCACCTCCTTCGTCGTCTACGAGGCGTAGGGCCCTGCCCGCCGTGTCACAGCCGTTCCTTATCTTGCCCGCCATGCCCCCGACGATCCGGCCGTCCAGCCGCGCTCGAAGGCCGGTCCCGGCCCCGGTCCGTCTCCCTGTCCCGGCCCGGTTCCGGGCCGGCCGGTAGCGTTCGGTCCGCCCATGCCGCCGCGCCGTCGCACCGCGACCTCCACTTCGAACTTCGGCGTCGGGCGCCGCGAGTCGCACGTCGCCGACGCCTTCTACGCGCGGTTCGAGGCGCCCGAGCTCAGCGCCGACGAGCACGTCACGCCGCACGCGCCGGGCGTGACGTGCGTGTGCGGTGACGCGCGCCACATGGACGCGGTGGCCGACGACTCCGTTGCGCTCGTCGTCACCTCGCCGCCGTACTTCGCCGGCAAGCAGTACGAGCAGGAGCTCGACCGCGAGGGGGTGCCGGGGTCCTACATCGAGTACCTGGAGCTGTTGCGCGATGTCTTCGCCGACTGCAAGCGGGTCCTCGAGCCCGGGGGCCGCATCGCCGTCAATGTCGCCAACCTGGGACGCAAGCCGTACCGGAGCCTGTCGGCCGACGTGATGTCGATCCTGCAGGACGACCTGCACCTGCTCCCGCGGGGCGAGATCATCTGGCAGAAGGGCGAGGGGGCCAACGGCTCGTGCGCCTGGGGCTCCTTCCGCTCGGCGGCCAACCCCGTGCTGCGCGACGTGACCGAGCGCGTCCTGGTCGCGAGCAAGGGCCGCTTCGGCCGGGCGCGCAGCCCCAAGGAGCGCCGGCGCGACGGGCTGCCGCACGAGAGCACCATCGGCGCCGACGACTTCATGGCGCTCACGCTCGACGTGTGGGACGTCCCGCCCGAGAGCGCGGCGCGGGTACAGCACCCTGCGCCCTTCCCCGTCGAGCTGCCGCAGAAGCTGATGGAGCTCTACACGTATCGAGGCGATCTCGTCGTCGACCCGTTCTGCGGCTCCGGGACGACGCTGGTGGCGGCCGTGCGCAGCGGGCGCGACGCCGTCGGGTACGACCTGGACCCGGCCTACGTGGACATCGCGCTGGCCCGGCTGGCGGGCGACGAGGCGGTGCTGTCGGCGTCGCCTGCGTCGCCGGCGGACGGCGGCGAAGGCGGCGTGGCGGGTGCCGGTGACGGGACGGCGGTGATGACACTCGCCCGGGGCGCGCTCGAGCAGGCCGGGTTCCACGATGTGCGGCCGAACCGGCGGCTGCGCGGCCTCGGCCTCGCCGTGAGCTTCTCGGCCATCGGGGCGGGCGGGCGCGAGTGGTACTTCGACGTGGCGGGGGCGAACTCGTCGTATCGAGGGGGGATGGCCAAGTCCGAGACGGTCTGGCGGACGCTGGGGCGCGCCCACGTCATGGCGGCCGGCGGTGTCGCCCCCCTGGTCGTGTTGACGACGCAGCTGCCGCGGGCCGGCACCGAGGCCGACCGGGCGCTGCGGGCACCCGGCCCGGGCGGCATCTTCGACGTGGTCGATCTCGGGTCGGCCGACGCGGGAGGGTCGGCTCGGCTGGCCGCCTACGCCAAGAGCCGGGGTGGCGCGCCGCTGCCGGGGTTCTGGGACGAGCATGACCTGGCGCCGGGGAAGGTCTGAGCGGGTTGCCGCTGTGGTCGTGGTGGTGGTGAGCGGGTGAGCGCGCTCGTCGCCTGCGCCGTGGTGCGCGACGACCCGCCCCGTGTCTTCGTGGCCCAGGACATCGACACCCTCAACTGGGTGCTGGCCTGCCAGCTCGTGGCCAAGACCCCCGGGCACGACCTGCCCGCAGGCGAGCGCGAGGAGTTGCGGCGGGCGCTGCGCGAGGAGCGCTGGGGCGACGCCGTCTTCGCCTTCATCGCCCGCACCGGGACGGCGGTCGACGTGTACGAGAGCACCGACATGCATCTTGCGGCGGACGCCGCCGTGGCCCCGCTCGAGTTGCAGCTCACGCCGCTGTTCACGGACTGAGCGGTCGGAGGCTCGGCGGCGGGGCGGGCCCGGGCCGGCCCGGGCGGGTCCTGCCGGGCCGGGGGCGCACCGTGGAAGGATTCGAGCGTGCCGAGCGACCGGACCACCGTGACCGAGCTGGGGACGGGCCTGGGCATGCTGGGCCACGCCGACATGGACGACGCCGTCGGGGCACGTTCGCCCGTGATGCACAGCCTGTCGCCCGAGATCTGGCAGCGCCTGGCGCAGCTGCGGGCCGGTGGCGCCTACGACGCCGAGTTCCATGCGGCGTGGGAGAACGGCCGGGCTTTCCTCGGCGCGTCGGACGGGCTGCGCAGCCGCCTGCCCGCGGTGGTCGAGTGGAAGGGCACGGGACGCGCCCCGGGCGACGAGGTGGCGCCCGTCGACCTGCGGGTGGACCACGTCTACCTCGTCAGCTGCAAGTACCTGTCCAAGATCCTGTTCAACGTGTCGCCGGCCGCGATGTTCGACCATCTGCTGCTCGCCGGGCAGAGCCGGGGCAGCCGGGCGGCCCGCGTGCTCCTGCCCGGCGGGGGTGACTGGTACGCCGAGGTGGCGCCGTCCGAGTACCAGGCCCTCTACGGGGCCGTCCGGGCGGCGGCCGTGCGGGCGGCTGTGCCGGCGGCGGCCGCTCGAGGTGACGGCGCCGAGATGGCCGTGCGGACGGCGGCGACACGCACGGGAACGCGGCGGGAGGCTGCCCGGGCGGGCGGCGCGCCGGCGCTCCCCGGGCTCGGGGCGCCCGAGGCGCCCGAGGCGAGCGCGCGTGGTGGGGCGGGGACCGAGATGGGCGATCGGGGTTCGGATCCGGTTGCGGCGGCCGGCACCGGCGCCTGGTCGAACGGACTCGGCGGCGCCGGGACGGCGGGGCTGCGCGACCTCCCGCACCGCGCCGTGGAGCTCACGACCGCGCAGCGCGACGCGCTGGGGCGGTGGCTGCGCGCCGGCTGGCCGCCGGGGGTGAAGGAAAGCTACGTCGACCTCTCCAGCGCGGTGGCCCGCGCCTCGGTGCGCCGGTGGGAGGCGGCGATGGACGTGGGCGGCGGCACGGGCGAGGCCATGCTCTGGCGCCTCTTGCGGATCGGCAGCGCGCCCTACTTCGTGCTCGGCTCGTCGGCCGAGCGCTCGCTGCGCCTGCGCATCGCGACCTCGTGGGATTGGCGGCAGCAGTTCCAGCTCATCTCTATCCACATGGAGCCGCAGCGGGGTGGCCAGCCGCGGGTCGGCTGGCTGGCGCTGGTGCGTGACCGCAGCACCTACGAGGTCAGCGAGGTGGCCGGTCACATCGAGGTGCGCTGGAGCCACGGTCGCTTCGGGGGTCTGCCCGAGGCCAAGGGGTACCTCGACACGCCGCACCACCTCGTGCCGGGGTACTTCGCCCTGCGATGAGCGTCTTCGACCTCACCGCGCTGACGGCCCCGCTGCGCGTCCCGCGCCTGACGGCGCCGCCCGTGGTGCTGCGACCCTATGGCCTGGCCGACCTGGACCTGGTGCGGGCTGCCTCGGCGGACCCGCTCATCCCGTCGATCACCTCGGTACCGCGCACGCCCAGCGACGACGCGGCGCGGGACTTCGTCGAGCGCCAGCACCGTCGCGCCATCGACGGCGATGGCTTCTCGTTCGTGATCGCGGAGAGAGCCGACCCCGGCGCCGGTGCCGGCGTCGGCTCCATCGGCTTGTGGTTGCACGAGATCGAGAGCGGGCGCGCGTCGGTGGGCTACTGGTTGATCGCGCCCGCCCGCGGGCGGGGACTCGCCGGGCACGCGTTGCGAGCGCTGGCCACGTACGCGTTCGAAGAGCTGGCCATCCCCCGCCTCCACCTCTTCGTGGAGCCTTGGAACGTGGCGTCCGCCCGCACGGCCGAGTCCGCCGGCTTCACCCGCGAGGCCACGCTGCGCGGCTGGGAGCGCATCGACGGCGACCAGCGCGACGTCGACTGCTTCGCCCAGCTGCGCTCGGAATGGGCCCCCGGCTGAGCGGGCTGGGAGACTGCACCCGTGTTCCGCCGCGACCACGGCGCCGAGGGCCTGACGGCCCGCGTCGACCGCCTCATGGAGGGCGTGCTCCTGGCGGACCCGGACGCCCGGCTCGAGAACCTGGCCGCCCAGGTGGCGCCCGACGTCGTCTACGTGAGCCCCGAGGCCGTCTTCGACGGTCCGGCCGGCCTGAGCGAGGCGTTCGAGCGCCTCCGCCGTGCCAGCCGCCAACCAGCTGCGTTGCGCCGCATCAGTGCGGTGGACCAGCACCACGGCTATGTCCGCTTCACCTGGGAACGGGTGGAGCGCGGCAGCGTCGTCATGTCAGGCTGGATCTTCGGCTCGCTCGACGAGTCCGGGGCGATCGATCGGATCGTCGCGTTCGAGGGGCTCGAGCTGGGGCCCTCCGAGGGCACGGAGTAGGGCCGCCCGTGCGGCACGACGCTGGGGAGGCACGTTGACGGTCGTAGTCGTGGAAGTGGCGGAGGGGATCGGCACCATCACCTTGAACCGTCCGGAGGCGCGCAACGCCATCTCGGGCCAGCTGACCCGCGAGCTGGACCGGGCCATCACCGACCTCGATGCACGCGAGGACGTGGCGTGCATGGTGCTGACCGGCGCCGACCCGGCGTTCTGCGCCGGCGTGGACCTCAAGGCGCTGGCCTCCGAGCGCCGGGAGGATCAGCAGGACCGCCAGAGCGGACCCATCGCGCACTTCGGGTTCCTCCCGCCCCACGAGACGCCGGTGATCGGTGCGATCAACGGGGCCACGGTGACCGGCGGACTGGAGATCGCATTGAACTGCGACTTTCTCATCGCATCGGAGCGGGCCTGCTTCGCCGACACGCACGCCCGCGTCGGCGCCATGCCGGGGGCGGGGCTGACCATCCGCCTGCCGCAATTGGTCGGCGTCGACCGGGCCCGGCGGATGAGCTTTACCGGCGACTTCATCGACGCAGCGACGGCCTTCGCATGGGGCCTGGTGGTCGAGGTGATGCCGCACGAGCGCCTGCTCGGGCGGGCACACGAGATCGCCGCCGGCGTGGCGTCGATCCCGAAGGACAACGTCCGCGAGATCCGGCGGATGTACGACGCCATCGGCGCGCTGGCGGGCGAGGAGGCCTGGCGGGCCGAATCGGACTGGTCGCGCCGGTGGATGCAGGAGCGCTTCGACCAGTCCCGCCTGGCGACCGAGCGCGAGAGGATCATGGCCCGGGGGCGGGCACAGAGCACCGGGCTCGACGGCGCGCCGGCGTGAAGGTCTACGCGGGCATGGACCCGCGGCTGAGCCTGCCCGACGTCATCGCGCACGCCCAGAGGGTGGAGCGGCTGGGGTACGACGGCCTGCACGTGGCCGAGACCGTGCATGACGCCATGGCCGTCGCGCTGTTGGCGGCGGAGCACACGGAGCGCATCACCGTGCGCACCAGTGTGGCCCTCGCCTTCACGCGCAGCCCGACGCTGCTGGCGTACGCGGCCTGGGACATCGCAAAGCTGAGCGGGGGGCGTTTCCAGCTCGGGCTCGGCACGCAGATCCGCCAGAACATCGAGGACCGCTACGGCGTCGAGTTCGGCGAGGACCCCATCGGGCGGCTGCACGACTACGTGGGTGCCGTGCGTGCGGCGTTCGACTCGTTTGCATCGGGCGTGGCGCCGTCGTACCAGAGCACCCACTACCGGGTGACGCGCCTGCAGCCCTACTTCAACCCGGGCCCCGACCCCGACACGACGCCGCCCCTGGTCTATCTGGGCGGGGTGCAGCGACGCGCCTGCGCGCTGGCTGGCGCGGTGGCGGACGGTTTCGTGAGCCATCCGACCAACTCCAATCCGCGGTACCTCGAGGAGTCCTGCCTGCCCGCACTGGCCGAGGGGGCTCGGTCCGTTGGGCGGGACCTGCGAGCGGACGGGTTCGAAACGGTCATCGGCACGCCGGTGATCACCGGCACGTCCGGGACGGCGGTGGCACGCGAGCGCGAGCGCCAGCGACGGCTGCTGGCCTTCTTGTACTCGACGCCCGCCTACGCGACGACCCTCGAGCTCTACGGCTGGGACGACCTCGGCCCGCGCCTGCGCGACCTCATCCACCGGGATCGCTGGGACGACCTGGGCGAGATCCTGTCCGACGAGGTGCTCGACACGCTCGTGCCGTCAGGCACCTTCGGCGAGCTCCCGGCGGTGCTGCACGCGCGCTTTGACGGGTTGGGGCAGGGCATCGTGGTGTCGGCACCGCCCGACGCCGGCGACGACGAGGCCTTCGCCGGCGTTGTGGCCGCGCTCCGGGCGGGCTGAGCGGAGATGTGTTTAAGTGGGCCGACACATTGGTCGAAGGTGATCGAACGGCGCGCCACGTCAGGGAGCCGACGGGGCGCCGCATCTGGAGGATGAAGCGTGGAAAATCGCCGGAGGGCGCACCGCCAATCGGCCGTCTGGATGGGCTCGTGCCATGTTGAGGGCGACTCCCCGGATCTGTGGCTGGAGTGCGGGGTCTTCGATTTCTCGGCGCTCGGCGTCGGGATGGACCTTCGCCACGCCGAGGCAGCCGATCTCGTGGGCCGTCACATCTCCGTGCGTCTTCCCGTGGGTGCTTCCATCGACATGACGCTCACCGGCGAGGTGCGAAATGCAAAGCCGGGCCCGGACGGGATCGTGCGAGTCGGACTCGAATTCGTGGATCTGTCCGACACCGAGCACTCTGTTGTCGACCTCCTGCAAGTTTCGTCCGTGAGCAGGTCGAGTCTGTGACCATCTGCCTCCGCTCCACGTGGGCGATGGGGCCGCCCGGCGCTTGCCGCGTGCGCCGGCGTTAGACGACGTTGGCGGTCGCCAGGAGAAACGGCAGTCCCTCTATCCTGCTCACATCGAGGCCGACGAGCGGAAGGCCGTCGAAGCTGCGAGCGAACTCGTCCCGCGTCGGGGCGACGCCAACCACCGTCCGCATGGCGAAGCGCAGGTAGGCCCGGCGCAGGCCGAGAGGGATGCGGCTGGTTCTGGCAAAGGCCCAAAACTCATCGGCGCTCGCCGTGCCGTCGATTTCGATCACCGCCAGGGAACCTCCCGACCTCGTCACGCGCACGCACTCGGCGATGCCGAGGTGCGGCATGGGCCAGTGCTTCCACGCGCACGAGGAGTACAGCGACTCGAAGGATTCGGACGGGAACGGAAGCGCCTCGGCACGGGCCTGAGCCGGCCGAGTGCCCAGGCCGCCTGCACGGGCGAATCGACGTACCTGTGCACGCGACGGATCGATGCCGACGACGGAGAATCCGGAGTGGGCGAGCCTCTTGGCAATCTGACCACCCCCACAGCCGATGTCGATCAACCGAGCGCCGCGAAGGCAGGGACGGAGCGCGGGCTCCAAGGCCTCGGCGAGCGCAGGGGCGATGGTGAGCTCGTAGGCCGTCGCTTCGGGTGACGAGAACGCTCGGCGGCAGACGCCATCGGCAATACGCCCGGCCAACCCTGGGGTCGCCCGCTCGCCCACGACCTCCTCCACGCCTAGATCATGGGTCATCGCGACGCAGAGCTGACGTCCCCACCGCGGGTCGTGCTCTTCGGGGGATGTGGCCGGCCCCACGGGACACAGGATTCCGAACCCTCCGACGTGGGCCCGATCGGCGTTCTTTTCGCCTCTCGGGACCGCACGCGACGGACAACGGTTCCTGATCGCCACCACTAACAGCCCGGCCACCCGGATCACCGTGCGGGCGGCGGGCGGCGGGCGGCGGGCGGGACGTTCGTGAAGGCGTCCGCACTGCCGGAGCGTTTGGGCGACGCCAGCTACTTCGTCCTCTCCTTGGGACGCGAGCGGTGGCCTTGCCACGAGCTGTGCCAGGGCAGCGTCATCCTCACCCTCTCGACTCCGTCGGGTCCGACGCTGATCGACGATGCGTCGTCGTTGGTCGTGCACGACAACGAGGGTGTAAGTGCGGCCCTCAGGGCGCCCGTCCGGTAGCTGGGCCTTATCTTCCGGTGCGCTCGCGGTGTCCGCAGCCGGGCCAACAACAGGGTCGACGCTGGCCCTCTTCCAGCTCCTCCTGTGTCCGGCGAATGCGGCGTTCTCGGGTCGTCTCCTGCTTGGCCTCCTCGACCCAACAGATGAACTCGTTGCGGGCCAGCGGCGTGATGTCGTTCCAGGCGTCGAGGGCCGTGGGGTTGGCGACCAACGCCGCGCGCAGATCCCTCGGAAGCTTGTGCACCACCCCACCGGGAACTCTCGGACTGCCCACGAGAAAAGGGTAGCGAGTCGGTTCGGCGTGGAGCGCACGGGCGGCGCGTCGCTGCTATCGCCCCTGGTTTGGGTCGCCGTCCGCTCCATTCTGGGTCACCGACCCGGCACCGGGCAGCCCGGTGAAGGCCGTGTCTTCTCAGCGGGTGGCCGCGGGTTCCGATCCGAAGCTCGAGATCACGACCCGCTTCGTCATCGACTGAGTCGAGAAGGGCCTCGTTTGGGCGATGCCAATACAGCCAGCCGCAGTCGGACAGCTCAGTGGGACGACGGTTGAGACGAATCGGCCATCCGCTCTCGTTGGCACCGTGAGGGCTCGCCAGGTTTCACCGCCATCCCTGGTTCGGTAGATGACCGGGTTCGCGTAGTTGTCCCCGTCCCACTGCGTGGCCGCAACGAAGCAGCCCGTTCCGTTGTGGCAGTCCACCGC
>DASZMN010000081.1:0-7906 GCA_035551835.1 Acidimicrobiales bacterium
TTGAGGTCCCACCACAGCGACCAGGAGGCCACATAGAGGTAGTCGAGCTGGACGAGGTCGTTGCGGGTCAGGTCGTTGCGGCCAGAGACCTGCCACAGGCCGGTGATGCCCGGGCGGACCTCGAAGCGTCGGACGGCCCAGCCCTCGACCCGCGATTCGCTCGGGATGAACGGGCGGGGGCCGACGACCGACATGTCGCCCTTCAAGACGTTGATGAATTGGGGGATCTCGTCGATGCCCGTACGGCGCAGGAAGGCCCCGAACCGGGTGATGCGCCAGCTCTCGTCCTTCTTCTTGCGCACCTCGTGCAGTGCCCGGTCCGGGTCCGCACTCTCGTCGTCGTCCGCGTCGGCGGCGGGATCACCCGAGTCGGTGGTCATGGAACGGAACTTCGTCACCATGAACGGCTGTGCGTGGCGGCCGAGGCGGACCTGGCGGAAGAAGACCGGCCCGGGGGAGCTCAACTTCACGCCGATAGCGACGGCGAGAAGGATCGGGGACGTGACGAACAACACGGCCCCGCTGATGCAGAGGTCGAAGGCGCGCTTCATGAACTTGTCCCACGGGCTCAAGTGGGGCTGCGCGATCTCCAAGAAGGGCATGCCCGAGAGGTCGGTGAGGCGCGAGCGCCAGCTGATCAATTCGTAGTACCGCGGCACCATCGCGATGTGCACGAAGTCCTGCAGCTCGCGGTAGGTATCGAGGGACTCGCTGGAGAACCGGTCGCTCGCGGCCACGAGGACCCGGTGCACGTCGAGCCGACGGCAGAGATCAGGCAGGTCCGAGACCCGGCCCAGCGCTCCGCTGTCGGCGAGGTCCCCCTCCACCACCCGTCCGACCACGGTCATGCCCGGGTCCTGGCGGACGCTCATCATGATCCGATCGGCCGTCTGGCCACCGCCGACGACCAGCACCCTCGTGGTGGTGAGCGCGTGGAGGAAGTAGCGGAGCACGATCCGCCCGAGGGTGATGACGGCGATCGTGACGATGACACCCATGACCAGCTGGGTGGCGAACGGCTCGATGGTGCCGAACGCCGCGTGCAGGAACGAGCCGACGGCGAGGGTGAGGACCGCCCCGCACCCGACGCCGAACGCGAGCTCGCGGAATTCGAGGAACGCGCTGGGCTGGAGCTGACGGTGCGTCACCCGGTAGACGCCGCCGAACGCCAGCGCGAGGACGACTGCAACGGGGAAGAACGAGTCGAGCTTGAGGTTCGTCATCAACTCCGACGAGGCGTTCGTCGGTACCGCGGAGATCGCCGCGAGGAGGATCAGCGAAACGGGGAGCGCGATGCACGCACAGACGAAGTCACACGAGATCTGCACCAGCGTGTATTCGCGGTCGCTGATCGTGCGGTACGGGGAGGCGCCGCGGGGCTGGTGCCGGCGCCGGCGCGGTCCCGGGACGCTGAGCTCGGGCGGAATGACGAAGTTGGGCTCGATGGCGGCGGCATTGGGCGCGGTCGGTTCAGCGGTGCCAACTCTCGATTCCGAGATGCTCATGGCCACTCCCTCTTGCCACCGCCTCGAACGCAACACTCCGCCCTACAAAGGGGAGAACAGAGAGGAGGCCCCAGACTGTCGGACCAAAGGGACTTCTTGGACCCGAGGTGCAATTACCCCAACGAACGCTTGGCTTTCCGGGGCTTCCCTGTGCTCAGGCGGTGCCGCCGACGGCGTGCACCCCGCCGTCGACGTGGATGATCTCCCCGGTCGTCATGGGAAAGAGGTCGCTGAAGAGGGCGAGGCAGGCCTTGGCCACGGCGCTGGCGTCGTGGATGTCCCAGCCGAGCGGGGCCTGGGCGGCCCACGTGTCCTCGAAGGCGGAGAAGCCGGGGATCGACTTCGCCGCCATGGTCCGCACGGGCCCGGCCGCCACAAGGTTGACCCGGATGCCCCTGGGGCCGAGCTCCTTGGCCAGATAGCGCGAGAGGGACTCGAGCGCCGCCTTGGCCACGCCCATCCAGTCGTACACCGGCCAGGCGACGGTGGCGTCGAAGTCCAGGCCGACCACCGAGGCCCCGCCGTGGGCTCCGGCCGCCTCGAGGAGGGGCAGGAAGGCGTCGACGAGCGCCTTGAGGGAGTAGGTCGAAATGTTCAGGGCGACGGAGACGTCGTCCCACCCGGCCGCGAACATCCCGCTGCCGAGGCAGTCGGGCGGGGCGAAGCCGATGGCGTGGAGGATGCCGTCGAGGCGATCCCAGCGCGACCCCAGGGTCCGGCCGGCGGCGGCGAGCTGCTCGGGCGAGGTGACGTCGATCTCGAGGACCTCGGGTTCGGCGGGCAGCTTGCGGGCGGTGCGCTTCGTGAGGCTGAGCGCGCGTCCCGCTCCGGAGAGCACGATCTCGGCCCCCTCCTCCTGCGCCAGCTTGGCCGTCGCAAAGGCCAGCGAGGCGTCGGTGAGGACGCCCGTGATCAAGAGCCGTTTGCCGTCGAGGAGTCCCACTGGGCCAGTGAGCGTATGCGAAGGTAAGGGCATGCACGTCGGAATCCTCGGAGGGACCGGTCCCGCCGGGCGCGGGGTGGCGGTCCGGCTCGCCGAGGCCGGCATACGGGTCACGGTGGGTTCGCGCGATTCGGAGCGGGCGGCCGAGATCGTCGCCGAGATGAAGGGGTGGGTCCCTGCCTTGGCGGCCATGCTGGCAGGGGCGGACAACGAGGGCGCGGCGGCGGCCGACGTGGTGGTGGTGGCGACGCCGTGGGACAGCGCCGTGGCGACGGTGCGGGCGCTGCGCGAACCGCTGGCCGGCAAGGTCGTCATCTCCATGGCCAACGCCCTGGTGAAGGAGGGGCGCGAGATGCTGGCCCTGATCCCGCCCCGGGGGTCCGTCGCGGCGGCCGTCCAGGCGGCGCTGCCGGCGTCCTTGGTCTCCGCCGCGTTCCACCATTTGCCGGCGTCGGAAATGGAGGACCTCGAATCGGGGTTGGAAGCTGACGTGCTCGTGTGCTCGGACCATCGGGAGGCGACGGCGGCCACCATGGCACTCATCGAGCAGATGCGGGGCCTGCGGCCGCTCGACGCCGGCAGCCTCAGCCAGGCGTCCGCCATCGAGGCGTTCACCGCGGTCTGTATCACGTTGAACATCCGGCACAAGACGCACACGACGTTGCGGCTGGCCGGGATCTAGCCGGGTCGGGTTTCGGGTGCGGCTCTACGACACGGCGCGCGGCGAGATCGTGGCGTTCGAGCCCGGGGCTCTGGTGCGGATGTACTCGTGCGGCATCACGCCCTACGACGCCGCGCACCTGGGTCACGCCGCGGTCTACGTCTACTTCGACATGCTCCAGCGGGTGCTCCAGGACATGGGTCACGCGACGCGTTGCGTGCGCAACGTGACCGACGTCGACGACGACATCTTGCGCAAGGCCCGTGAGTTGGGCGTGCACTATCTCGACCTGGCGGCCGAGGAGATGGCGCGCTTCGACGCCGAGATGGGCCTCTTGAACCTGCTGCCGGTCTGGAGCGAGCCGCGGGCGACGTCCGCCATCAGCGAGATCCTGTCGCTCATCGGCGCCGCGTTGGAGGGCGGCTTCGCGTACGAATCGGGCGGTTCGGTCTACTTCAGCGTGGCGTCGTTCGGTGCCTTCGGTTCGGTGAGCCACTACGACCGTTCTCGGATGCTCGAGCTGGCGGCGGAGCACGGGGGCAAGCCCGAGGACCCGAACAAGCGGGACCCCTTGGACTTCGTGCTCTGGCAGCCGTCGCTGCCCGACGAGCCGGCGTGGGAGTCGCGCTGGGGGCCGGGGCGGCCGGGCTGGCACATCGAGTGCTCGGCCCTGGTGCTGCGCGAGCTCGGCGAGACCATCGACATCCACGGCGGGGGACGGGACCTGGTCTTCCCGCACCACGAGTGCGAGACCGCGCAGTCCGAGTCGGTGACGGGTGTCCCGTTCGTCCGTCTGTGGTTCCACGTCGGGCTGGTGGGGCTGGACGGCACGAAGATGTCGAAGTCGCTCGGGAACCTCGTGTTCGTGGGGGACCTGTGCAAGGAGTGGGACCCGGCGGCGGTGCGGCTCGCGCTGCTGGCGCACTACTACAGAGGGGACTGGGACTGGTCGACCGGTGCGGACATGCCGGCGGCGGCGGCGCGCCTGGCGCTGTGGCGGAGCGCTGTCGGCGGGGATGGGTCGGCGGGGCTGAAGGCGACGCGAGCGGCGCTGGCCGAAGATTTGGACACGCCGGGGGCGCTGGCGGCGTTGGACGCCGAAGCGACGGCGGGGCGGTCGGTCGCCGACGGGGCGGCCTTGTTGGGGATTGAGCTGTAGGAAAAGCGGACGGCGCCGGGACCATATGGGTTACCATATGGAAATGGCGAGACGTGAAGTGCTGGTACAGCTTGACGATGACCTGGTGTCCCGGCTCGACGCAGTGGCTAGGCAGCAAGGGACGAACCGATCCGAACTGCTCCGTCGTGGTGCGCTGGCGGTTCTGACAGCTCAGGACCTCGAAGCCGCGGATCGCGACCTGAAGGAGGCCTACCGCCGGATGCCCCAAGACCCCCTGCTGGTGGAGGCGGCCGAGCGTCTCGCCGGTGAGACCGCGCCCGAGTGGTAGCTCGAGGCGACGTCGTCTGGGCCGACCTGGGTCCAGAGGGCGGCCGCCGGCCCGTGTGCGTGCTGACCCGTGACGCGGCGATCGAGGTGTTGCTCTCCGTGACCTGTGCCCCGATCACGCGGACAATCCGCGGCATTCGCTCCGAGGTACGCGTCGGCCGCCGTGAAGGGCTCCCCGAGACGAGCGTCATCAGTTGCGACAACCTGGTCACGATTCGCAGGACACGGCTCGACGAGGAGTCCGTGGGTCAACTGGGCCGTGGAAAGCGGCTCGAACTCGACCAGGCACTGCGGTACGCGTTGGACATCGAGTACTGATCCAAAAAAAAGACGACGACAGTGTGCCGATCGGGGGCGGACGGGGCCAGGCCGCTCGGGGTCGTCCCGTGAGCCTTCTCCCTGGGAAAGTCGCACCTCAGGTACAGCAGTGGAGGCGGCGAACCACCCCACCAGTCGTAGAGAGCGTCGGCCAGGACCCCACAGGCCGACTGCGTGAGGCCCAGTCCTTGCACGCTGTGATCGCGCTGCGGGCCGGCTTCACGGTCCCGCCAGCTTGGCTGGCTAGCGATGTCAGCCCGGGCTCGATCAGGCGCTAACCGTCGATTGACTCGAGCCATAGTGCCGGTTCGCACTTAAGTGGCACTATGATATCAGCCAGGAGGACACTTCCATGGCTCGGTACGAGGAACTCGTCTGGCGGGGGAGCCCAACAGGGCAGACACGCCGAGATCGAACCGCATGCTCCTATCGGGCCTACGTTCCAGACCCCCTAGCTCAGCGCTCTCTGGCGCTCCCCGCCGACCTCGTCGCCGACCTCGCTGATGGAGACCGGGCGGTGGCGGCACTCCAGGATCGCGGGACCGGCCTGGCCAGTATTGAGTCGGTCGCCCGTCTGCTCCTCCGTGCAGAAGCGGTCGGCTCCTCATACATCGAGGGTCTGCAGGTCAACGCGCGTCGCCTCGCGAAGGAAGAGTTCGCCGAACGAGTCGGGCTCCCCACCAGTGACGACACCGCCCGCGCCGTGCTCGGAAACATCCGCGCCTTGAGTGGGGCCCTCGAACTCGCCGATCTTGAGCGGCACATCACCGTCGAAGATCTCTGCATGCTGCATCGTCAATTGCTCGTCGGCACACGAGACGAGCATTGGGGTGGAGTGGTGCGAAAGGAGCAGAACTGGGTCGGGGGGGTGAACCCCTGCCGTGCGGCGTACGTCCCGCCCCCGCACCAGTACGTACCTGTTCTTCTCGAGGACCTGTGTTCATTCATTTCCGGAGATGACCACCATCCAATCGTGCAGGCCGCCCTGGCTCACGCCCAGTTTGAGACGGTCCATCCCTTTGTGGACGGGAACGGGCGGGTGGGACGGGCACTGATCCATCTCATCCTCCGGCGCCGAAACGTGGCCCCGAACTTCGTACCTCCGGTCAGTCTCATCCTCGCGACCAACGCAGGCGCCTACATCGCCGGACTCGTCTCCTTCCGATACGACGGATCGGCCGACAACCCTCCTGCCGCCCACGCAGCGATCCAATGGATCGACCGGTTCGTCAACGAGCTGCTTCGCGCCTGCGAGGATGCGGCGGCGTTCGCCGACCAACTCGACCAACTCGAACAGCGGTGGCGTGAATCGGCTGGCCGCCCGCGACGGAATTCCGCCGCCGACGTACTCCTGTCGGCTTTGCCAGGTATCCCGATCCTTACCGTAGAGACCGCGGCCGAGGCCATCGGGAGATCGTACGAGCGCACGAACGACGCGGTGAACCAATTGCAGAACTGCGGTGTTCTACGGCAGGGTTCCGTCGGAAGGCGCAACCGTGTCTTCGAGGTCGCAGATCTTCTCGACGCGCTCACGGAACTGGAGCGGCGCCTCGCGTCGCCAGCCGCGGATACTTCCATTGCCCGGCCGACCCGCATCGTCCCTGCGCGAGGGCAGCGGTCAGCGCGGGGCTGACCCGCTGGGAGAGATTCATCGTGACGCCGGGCGCGCCCGTCTCATTCGAGGAGGCTGTTGACCCGGGCGGCGACGCGCCCCGGGGCACGTCCGGCGGGCCGACGGGGCGGCCAGGTCCGGAAAGTCGGTCAAGTAGCCTGGCGTGCACATTGGTGTCCGGACCAGGAACAATTCCGTGGTCTCCGGCGAACGAAAGGGTGCACGATGCCTGGCGTCATCTCGGTCGGCCTTCCTGACGGTTCGGTCAAGGAGCTCGCCGAGGGCACGACGGTCGCGGGCCTGGCCCAGTCGATCGGCTCGAGGCTGGCCAAGGCGGCCGTGGTGGGCACCGTCGACGGCCGGGAGGTCGACCTCGACACCGAGCTGCACGACGGCGACGTGGTGTCGATCGTCACCGCGGACAGCGACGCCGGGCGCGAGGTGCTGCGGCACTCGACCGCCCATGTGCTGGCCCAGGCCGTGCGCCGGCTGTGGCCGGGGGCCAAGTACGCCATCGGGCCCGTGATCGAGAACGGGTTCTATTACGACTTCGAGCTGCCGGGCGGGGCGCACTTCAGCGAGGAGGATCTCGAGCGGATCGACGCCGAGATGCGGTCCATCATCAAAGAGGACCAGCCCTTCGAGCGCCACGAGCACACCCTGGCCGAGGGTCTCGAGATCTTCGCCGACCAGCCGTTCAAGGAGGAGATCATCGCCGCGGTCGGGTCCGGGGTGGACGAGGTCGACGCGGGCGGCGGCGGCGTGGTGTCGACGTACCGCAACTCCGACGCCTTCATCGACCTGTGCCGGGGGCCGCACGTGCCGTCGACGGGCCGCCTGGGCCACTTCAAGCTGATGCGGGTGGCCGGGGCGTACTGGCGGGGCGACGAGAAGCGCGAGCAGCTGCAGCGGATCTACGGCACGGCGTGGGAGTCGGAGAAGGCGCTGGCCGCGTACCTGCACATGCTCGAGGAGGCCGAGCGGCGGGACCACCGCCGGCTGGGCGCCGAGCTCGACCTGTTCTCGTTCCCCGACGAGATCGGCTCGGGGCTGGCGGTGTTCCACCCCAAGGGCGGCTTGATCCGGCGGCTGATGGAGGACTACTCGCGCGAGCGCCACGTCGAGGCGGGGTACGACTTCGTGAACTCGCCGCACATCACGAAGGCGGCGCTGTTCGAGGAGTCGGGGCACCTGGACTGGTTCGCCGAGGGGATGTTCCCGCCGATGACGCTCGACGGCGGTTCCGAGTACTACCTCAAGCCGATGAACTGCCCGTTCCACATCTTGGTGTACCGGAGCCGGCAGCGGTCGTACCGTGAGCTGCCGATGCGGCTCTTCGAGTTCGGCTCGGTGTATAGGTACGAGCTGTCCGGCGTGCTTTTGGGGTTGACCCGGGTGCGCGGGATGACCCAGGACGACG
>DASZMN010000082.1:0-19100 GCA_035551835.1 Acidimicrobiales bacterium
GCGCGCGCCGTTGGCGTGGCTCGGGCGGCCTTCGACGCCGCGCTGGCCTACGCCCAGGAGCGCCAGACCTTCGGCAAGGCGATCGGCGAACACCAGGCCATCCAGCTGAAGTTGGCCGACATGGCGACCAAGCTCGAGGCGGCCCGGCTGCTCACCAAGAACGCCGCTGAGCGCAAGGCGCAGGGTCTGCGTTGCGACGTCGAGGCCGGCATGGCCAAGCTCTTCGCCAGCGAGACGGCACTTGAGCTGAGCATGGAGGCGATGCGCATCTTTGGCGGCGTCGGCTACACGACGGAGTTCCCCATCGAGCGGCTCTACCGCGACGCCCCGTTGATGGTGATCGGTGAGGGGACCAACGAGATCCAGCGGCTGGTGATCGCGCGCGGGCTCCTGGCTCGCGCCCGCGCCGGCACTCAGGGCTGAGGCGCCGAGCGGCTCCGTTTCTCGGGCACCCGGGCCAACTCGGCCAGGACGGCGTCGGTGTGCTCACCCAGCTTCGGCGCCGGCGTCGACGGGCGCACCCGCGCGTCGGAGAAGCTCACCGGTCCGTTGATCGAACGCTGCCTCGTCCCGTCCACCTCGTCGCCCAGCTCGACGACGCCGTCGTTGGCCAGCAGTTGCGGGTCCGCCAGCACCTCGGCCGGTCTCTGCGCGGGCGCCCACCACACGCCGGCGCGGTCGAGCCGCCCGGCCCAGACCTCGAGCGGTTCGGTGGCGATGATCTCGTCGAGCGTGGCGATCACCTCGACCCGGTTCCTGCGGATGGCGCGCGCGTCGGCAAAGCGGGAGTCGGCCAGCAGGTCCTCGCGGCCCAGGGCGCGCAGAATGCCCTCGACGTGGCGGTCGGCCTCGAGCCCGGTGAAGAAGAGCCAGCGGCCGTCCTTGGTCCGGTAGGAATTCATGAGGGGCGTCTGGTTTGAATGCCGAGCCTCCGCCGGCGCCACCTTGCCGAGATTGGCCTGCAGGCTGAGATCCCAGCCCAGCACGTAGCTCCCCGTGCGCAGCAGCGACACCTCGACGACGCGCCCGCGTCCGGTTTGGCGGTGTTCGAGCACCGCGGCAAGGACGCCGGCCATAGCGGCGAGCCCGGTGATGTGGTCGCCGATGCCACCGCGCGCGTTGAGCGGGATCCCTTCGCTGTTGGAGAGCTGGACGGACAAACCGGACCGGGCCCAGAACGCACCGATGTCGTAGGCCGGTCGGTTGCGGTCCTCGCCGCGCAGTCCGTACCCGCTGACGCTGCAGTAGACGAGGTGCGGGTGCCGCTCGACGGTGGCCTCGGGCTCCAGGCCGAGGCCGTCGAGGGCATCGGGGCGGAGGTTCGTCAAGAACACGTCGGCGGTCTCGAGGAGTTGTTCCAGGCTGGCGCGGGCAGACTCGTCCTGCAGGTCGAGCACGACGCTGCGCTTGCCGCGGTTGTCTTGCGCGAAGGCCGGGTTGGGGAAGTCCTCGCCGATGCCGAGTGAACCGAAGGCGCGCCGCATGGGGTCGCCCGCCGGCGGCTCCACCTTGATGACGTCGGCGCCCCAGTCGGCCAACAGCGCGCCGGCCGACGGCGCCGCCACCCACACACCCATCTCGACGACGCGCAGCCCGGCCAGGGACGAGAGGCCGGGCGCATCAGCCGCGCTCATGCGGCGCCGCCCGTGGCAGCGGCGCGCTCGCGCAGCGCCTCCTTCATCACCTTGCCGGTGGCGTTGAGCGGCAGCTCGTCCACGATCTCGACGCAGCGCGGGACCTTGTAATTCGCCATCTGGTCGCGGCTCCACTCGATGATCTCGTCGCCGGTCACCGGGCCCGAGGGCACGACGAAGGCCATCCCCACCTCGCCTAGCCGATGGTCGGGGATGCCGATCACCGCGGCTTGCCGGACGGCGGGGTGGCGCAGGAGCGCGTTCTCAATTTCGGCCGGGTAGGCGTTGAAACCACCCACGATGAACATGTCCTTGACCCGCCCGACGATGCGCAGGCGGCCTGCCTCGTCGACCACCCCGAGGTCACCCGTGCGCAACCACCCGTCGGAGGAGAGCACGTTCGCCGTGGCTTCGGGGTCGTCGAGGTAGCCCGCCATCACGCTGCCGCCGCGCAGCAGCACCTCGCCCGCCTCCCCGGCCGCAACGTCACGGTCACCTTCGGACACCACACGCAGCTCGAAGCCTGGACGTGGGCGACCCACGGTGGTGGCGATGGCCTCGGGATCGTCGCCCTCTTCGGTGGCGCAGGCGGTACCGCCCTCGGTGAGCCCGTACCCGGTCACGACCCGCGAGAACGGCAGCTCCTGGTGGACGCGGCGGATCAGCTCGACAGGGATATCGGCCGCGCCGGTCACCGCCACTCGCAGGCTCGAGAGGTCGCGGCGGGAGCGCGCCGGGTGTTCGAGGATGGCCTGGTAGATGGTGGGCGCGCCGGGCAAGACGGTCACGTGCTCCGCCTCGACCCGGGCGAGCACGGCGTCGACGTCGAATACCGCCTCGGGCAGCATGGTCGCGCCGGCGACGAGGCTGGCCAGAATGCCCGCCTTGAGCCCGAACATGTGGAAGTACGGGTTCACCTGGAGGTAAACGTCACCCGCGTGCAGACCCGTCATCGCCACCCAATCGCTGGCGACAGTCAGCGTGCGGCCATGGGTCATGACCACGCCCTTGGGCACCCCGGTCGTCCCCGAGGTGAACAGGATGTCCGAAGGGTCGTCGGGCCCCAGGGCGGCGCTGCGGCTTTGCACTTCCTCGAGGGACGCCGGCGTGACGCGTCCGAGGAAGGTGTCCCAGTCGGTGGCGTCGTCGCTGCCCTGGCCCCGGACGACCACGATCGTCTCGAGGGCCGGGAGCGTGACGCCGGCGCGGCTCAGCAGAGCCACGTAGTCCGTGCCCAGAAAGTCGGTGACGGTCACGAGCAGCCGGGCCCGGCTGCGGAGCAGAAGGTCGGCCGCCTCGTGACCCCTGAACCGGGTGTTGACGGGAACGAGCACCGCGCCGGCCGCAAAGATGCCGAGGACGGCGACCACCCATTCCGCACAGTTGCCGCACCAGATGGCGACTCGCTCGCCCGGGGCCACGCCCGACTCGACCAGGGCCGCCCCGAACTGGCGCGCCGCGGCGGCGAGCTCGGCGTAGGACAGCATGGTCGTCCGGTCGTGCACGGCGATCCGCTCGCCGTGGCGCCCCTCGGTCGCCGCTACGAGCGCTGGGATGGACGGCCACGCCGGCGGGGTGACGTCAGTCATTTGGCCCCGGTGTGCAGAGGTCGGCCGAGGTTTGAGAACGGTCCTCTTTCCACGCAATAATGCTACTTTCAGTTGGCGTCCTCACACGAGTGCCGCTGCGGCGGCTCGCTCGCCGCGCTGGGAGGGAGACGAGATGAGCACAACCGCGCCCGCGCCCTACTACGACCCGTACGACTTCGAGATCGACGCCGACCCGTATCCGGTGTGGAAGCGCCTGCGCGACGAGGCGCCGCTCTACTTCAACGAGAAGTACGAGTTCTACGCAGTGAGCCGTTACGCCGACGTCGAACGCTGCTTCGTCGACTGGGAGACGTACAGCTCGGCCAGGGGCTCGGTGATCGAGATCATCAAGGCCGAGATCGAGCTGCCGCCCGGCATGTTCATCTTCGAGGACCCGCCGGACCACGACCTCTACCGCGGGCTTCTCAGCCGTGTCTTCACGCCGAAGCGCATGGCCGCCATCGAGCCGCAGGTCCGGGCCTACGCCGCGAGAAGACTGGATCCACTCGTCGGCCGGGGTCGTTTCGACTTCATCGCCGACCTCGGCACGGAAATCCCGATGCGCACCATCGGCATGCTGCTTGGGATCCCCGAGGAGGATCAGCAGGCGCTCCGTGACCAGATCGACGATGGACTGCGGCTCGACGAGGGTGACATGCCCGTGCCGTCGGTCGCCACGGTGGACCTCGGCACCTCCGAGTACGCCGCCTATATCGACTGGCGGGCCGAACACCCCTCCGACGACTTGATGACCGAGCTGTTGACCTCCGAGTTCACCGACCGCGACGGCACTGTGCGGACGTTGACCCGCGACGAGATCCTCGGTTACATCACGCTGCTCGCTGGTGCGGGCAACGAGACGACGACGCGGCTCATCGGCTGGGCCGGCAAGCTGCTCGCCGAGTACCCCGACCAACGCCGGGCGATGGCCGAGAAGCCCGAGCTCATCCCCAATGCCATCGAAGAGATCCTGCGCTTCGAGCCACCTTCACCGGTGCAGGCCCGATTCGTGACGAAGGACGTCGAGCACCACGGTCACGTCGTACCCGCCGGCAGCGTCATGGTGCTGCTCAACGCGTCGGCCAACCGCGACGAGCGACAGTACGAAAACCCGGACCGCCTCGACATCGGGCGCAAGGTGCAGCGGCACATGAGCTTCGGCTACGGACTGCACTTCTGCCTCGGCGCGCATCTCGCCCGGCTCGAAGCGCGCATCGCGCTCGAAGAGGTGCTCCAACGATTTCCCGAATGGGAGGTCGACCTCGACAACGCGGTGCAGGCACGGACCTCGACCGTACGCGGATGGGAGAAACTCCCCGTCTTCACGCCGTGACCGCGGGGCCGCGGCTGCGTCGATCAGCCGGGCGGGCGCACGGCAGCACGAAGCTGCCCGCTGGCGTGAACAAGCCACGTGTCGATGACGTCGTCGAGCGCGTCAAGTTGGTCCTCGGTGATGTAGAGGCCCCGCGTCGGCAGGATTGCGCCGAGCTCGACCAGAACCGGACGGAGCTGTACCTCGACCGCCAGCGCGTGTTGCGCACCCGCACCCACCATGACCGGAACGACGGCGACGCCGGACAGGTCCGTCGTGCTGAACCAGTCGAGGAATGACTTCAAGAGCCCCGTGTAACTCGCCTTGTACGTCGGCGAGGCAACGACGACGAGCGTGCAGCCTCGGACGGCGTCGACGGCCGCCCGCACCTCCGCCGACGACCAGTCGAAGAGCCGCGGGCCGAGGTCGGCCAGGTCGACGGTCGTCCGGTCGGCCTCGGCCAGGCCGGCGGCTCGCGCCGCCGCGTCCGCGACGGCCTCCGCGACCGCCAGCGTGCGCGAGCGGGCCTTGGGGTTCCCCACAACGACGCCGACGCTGCTCATCCGACTCGTCTGCCTTGTCGCCCTCCGAACAGGTGCACCAGCGCCCGGGGGGTCACCGAAGGTTGGGGATGATCTGGGGCAGCTCGGCGCTGGTCCGGATGCCGGGGTCGGCGGCGCAGACATAGGGCACGGCGTTCACGGGCCGGTGCGCCGTCAGGCCGGGCGATGTGGCCGCCCACTCCTCGGGCGGGACGGGAAACTGGATGTCGACGTCCAACGGCGTGTCGCCCTCGACCAACACGTGCCACCCGGTCGCACGAAGATCCCAGGCCGGGTCAACCTCGGGGGTGAGGTACCAATTGGCGCTGAAACACAAGAGGGGTCGGCCACCGCGCATTCCCGTCACCTCCAGCTTCTGGGCTGCGATGGTGCCGGCCTCGACCCGACCCGCCGCGATCTCGATCGGCTGGCGCGCCACGGCCACCTGACCCTTGGCCACCACGTCGTCGAGCGGAAGAGAGAGGGCATCCGCCACCACGCCCATCGACCCGGCGAACGAGGCCCCACCGTGGGCCTCGACGCCCCGCGGATCGAAGTGCGACGGATCACGCCCGAAGCCCATGAGGTCGAAGATCATCTCGGGCGAGTCGCGCGACGACATGTCGGCGAATTCCTCGATCACGAGACGGTCCAGCCGGCGCTGCATCGACAGCAGGGTGAACGGCAGTGTCTCGGTGATGAAGCCCGGGCTTGAGCCCGTGCTGAAGAGGGTCGAGTTTCCGCGTGCACAGGCTTCCTCGAGTCGTACCCGCACGTCGGGATCCAGGCTGGCCGGCCGGTGAAATTCGCTGCGCGTCGACACGACGTTCGCACCCGACTCGAGCAGACGGCAGACGGCGTCCATGTCGGCTCGATCTCCCATGTAGAGGACACAGTCCGGCTGCAGGGAAATGATCTCTTCGATCTCGCGGGTGGCGACAACTCCCGTCGGTGCCAAGCCACACAGTTCCCCTGCGTCCTTCCCTGCCTTTGACACCGAGTAGACGTAGAGGCCAACGAGTTGGAGGTCAGGATGCTCGAGGACCGCCCGCAACGAGCGCCGGCCAATGTTGCCGGTTGCCCATTGCACGACCCGATAGGGGGCACTGCTCATGGTGACGCTTTCCCTCCTGACCCAGCGGCGGGCCGACGCGCCCGACGCTATTGGATCCCGGACGGTTGCCGCGTGCCTCGATGGCGTCGGATCGAACCTGGTGGAACAATGCGGCTCCGTCCATGACGACTCCCTCGCTGCCGCGCCTGACCCCCGTCCCGTTCGCCAAGTGGGACAAGGAGACCCGGGCCACGTTGCTCTCGCACCTGCGCCGGCCGGAGCGTTATCTCTCCGGCGAACCCGGCGCGCCGCCGATGCCGACCGTGCTCGAGCTGTTTGCGCACCACGTTCCGCTCAGCGAGGCGTTCTTGACCCTGACCGATGTGATGGCAAGCGACCAATCGAGACTGGAACCGAGGATCCGGGAGCTCGCCATCCTGCGAGTGGCCTGGCGCACGAACTCGGGCTACGAGTGGAGCCAACATCAACGCATGGGTGGCGACGAGGGCCTCACCGACGCGCAGCTCGATGCGGTCCGAGATGGGCCCACCTCGGCCGTCTGGAGCGGGCCGGAGCGGGCGGTGGTGACGGCCGCAGACGAGATGATCGACCAATTCGACGTCAGCGACGAGACCTGGGGCACCCTTGCCGCGTCCTTCGAACCAGCCTCCCTCTTCGAGTTGCTCTTCGTGATCGGCGGCTACCTCTGCTTGGCGACCGTCCTCAATAGCATCGGCCTGCGCGGCGACCTGCCGGAGACATCGTGAAAGCCGTGCGGAGTGGGGAGGGTGCGGTGAGGGTCGTCGAGCTCGACGAGCCACCGGGCCTGGGCGAAGTGCTGGACATGCACGCCACCAGCATCTGCGCTTCCGACCTGAGCTACATCCGCTTCGGGAGCACCAATATCCTCGGCCACGAGCTCGCCGGGTGCCGCAGTGACGGGACGCCGGTCGTGGTCGAGGCGATCTACGGATGTCTCGAATGCGACCAGTGCCGCCGCGGGGCGTACAACCTGTGCCCCACACACGGCCAGCGGGCGCTCGGTATCTTCGCTGACGGCGGCATGGCCGAGCAGTTCCGGGCTCCGCCGGAGCGCCTGGTCACCGTCCCGCCCGGCCTGGACCTGCGCGACGCGTGCCTCGTCGAACCGGCGTCGGTTTCGTGGCACGCCCTCCGCCTCGCCGCTACAGCGCCCGCCACACGAGTCGCCGTCGTCGGCGCGGGCGCCCTGGGGCTATTGGCCGTCGCGGGGGCGCGCCAGATGGGCGCCGAGCAGGTGGCCCTCGAGGCGCGCCACCACCACCAACGCGAGGCGGGCGAACGGTTGGGTGCGAGGGTCGGCGCGCCGGGAGTGTACGACGTGGTGGTCGAGGCGGCCGGCTCGCTGGAGAGCCTGGCCCGCTGCGGCGAGCTCGTGGCGCCCGGCGGGACGATCGTCGTGCTGGGCGTGCACTTCGGGCCGGTCCAACTCGACTGGATGCCCCTCTTCAACAAGGAAGCGCGTGTGATCCCCTCGCTCGGCTATTGCGCGCACGACGGCGTGCGGGAGATGGACGAGGCGGCAGCCATGCTGGCGGAGCATCCCGAGATCGCGCGCACCGTGATCACGCACCGGTTTCCCCTCGAAGACGCCGAGACGGCCTTCCGGGTTGCCGCCGACCGGGGGACCGGTGCCATCCGCGTGGTGCTGGAGCCCTCGTGAAGGCCGCCGACCAGTTCCACATCGGGATCGTGGTCGATGACCTCGACGCCGCCATGGACGACCTCGGTGGTCTCTTCGGCTACGAGTGGTGCCCGATTCTCGCCATCGAGACGCCCGTCGTCCTGCCCGATCGGAAGATCATGCTCGATCTGCGTTTCACTTACTCGACATCCGCACCGCGGGTGGAGGTGATCAAGAGCGTGGTCGGCACGCTGTGGGTCCCCGCTGAGGGATCGGGCATCCATCACGCCGGCTACTGGTCCGACGACGTGGGCGTCGACGGTCGCCTCCTCGCCGGACGCGGGTATGCCGAAGAGGCAAAGGGGGTCGGCCCCGATGGCACCGCCGTGTGGTCGTACCACCGCCGCATTGGGGGACCGCGGATCGAGCTGGTGAGCCGTCAGCTCGAGGCAGGTTTGGCGTCCTACTGGGCCTTGGGCTGAGGGGCGCCTGAATGGGCCGGATCGTCGCGTGCGGTCATGTGGTCCCTTCGGGCGGGCTGCCGGTTCGGAGGTCGCGCTTGAGCACCTTGCCCGAAGGGTTGCGCGGCAACGCCGCCAGAAACGTGACGTCCTTGGGCACCTTGAACTTGGCCAGCAGACCGGCGCAGTGCGCGAGCAGCTCCTCCGGGGTGGCCGACTCGCCCGCGCGCAACACGACGAACGCCACTGGGACCTCGCCCCACCGCTCGTCCGGTCGTCCGACCACCGCGGCTTCGAGCACCGCCTCATGCTCGTAGAGCACACGCTCGACCTCGGAACTGGCGATGTTCTCTCCGCCCGACACGATCATGTCCTTGAGACGGTCGACGATGAAGAGGTAGCCGTCTTCGTCGAGCACCCCGATGTCACCGGTGTGGAACCAGCCCCCGGCAAACGCCCGGGCCGTCGCGTCGTCGTCCCGCCAGTACCCCCTGAAGATCTTCGGGCCCCGCATCACGATCTCGCCCCTTTCGCCCGGGCGGACGGGTTGACCTTGGTCGTCCCACACCTGGAGCTCGAGATGGACGCACGGCCGGCCCACGCTGCCCAGCTTCTTCACGATGTTGTCGCGATCGAGAAAGGTGTCGCCGGACACCGTTTCGGTGAGGCCGTACGCGTCGGCGAACCAGGCCGACGGGAAGACGCGCCCGATCCGCTCGATCAACGGGATCGGCATCTTCTCGCCGCCGTTGATGATGACGCGGACCGACGACAGATCACGTTGCTCGACGTCGGCCAGCGCCATGATCGCATTCACCATGGCCGGCGCGAGCCACACAGCGGTCACCTTCGACCGCTCGAGCTCGTCGACGACGGCAGCGGCGTCGAACGACCGATGGATGATCGTCGTCGCGCCGGCCGCGATCAGCGTCGTTGTCGTGAGGTCGAGCGCGCCGACGTGGTAGAGCGGCCCGCACGCCAGCCCCAGATCGGTGACGTTGAAGCCGAACTCGACGAGGTGCGCGAGGTTCTTCCAGGCCAAGTTCGCATGCGTGATCATGACCCCCTTTGGTCGACCCGTGGTGCCCGACGTGTACATGAGCCGGTGCACGTCGTCGGCGTCGGTGGGGGCCCGATAGACCGCCGGCGCGCCCGCCCTGAGGTCGCCGAGCGTCGACCAGCCGGTCGGGGCATCGGGCGCCATGCACGCTCTCACGAGGGTGGGTTCGAGCCCGACGGTCGCCTCACTGGCCAGGTTCAGGAGCACCTCGTCGCACACGAGCGCTCGGGCTCCCGAATGCTCGAGGATGTAGCGAACCTCGGCCGCCGCGAGCCTCCAGTTGATCGGCATGGCAATGGCGCCGAGGTAGTTTGCGGCGAAGACGGTCTCGAGGAACTCAGGACAGTTGTAGGACACGAGCGCGACGACCTGTCCCGGTCCAACCCCCCTCTCGTGCAGCCCGGCGGCCAACGCCACGGCGCGGGTTGCCATCTCTCCGTATGTGGTCGCCTCCCCCTCGAACACCGTGATGGCTCGGTCGGGCGACCGCTCCGCGTGGTGGGCCAGCACGCCGAACCAGTTGACGTCCGCTCTCATGCTCACCTCCCCCTTGCCGTCTCGCCGCCGATTCCGTCGTCGCGCTCGGGACCGGTACCCCGAGCACGGCACCAATCCCCGATAGCGTCATCCTCCGTGAACGCGCAGGCAAACGAAGATTCTCGGCGTAGCCCGAAGTGGGAGTCGCGACGCCAGGCCATCGTCGACACCTCAGCGCACCTCTTCGCTCGGCAGGGCTATCACAACACCGGGATCATGGAACTCTGTACGGCCAATGTCCTCGGCAAGGGCGCGCTCTACCACTACATCGGCTCCAAAGAAGAGTTGCTCGCGGCGATCCACGACCGCGTCATGGACGAGGTCATGCTGGGCGCCGACCGGGTCGCCGAGACCGGCGGGACACCGTCGCAGCAGCTGGCCCAACTCGGAAAAGAGCTGCTCGACGTCATCCACCGTTACCCGGACCACGTCTGGGTCTTCCTGCATGAATTCCCGGCGCTGACCGGCCCCAGAGCCGAGAGGTTTCGGCGGCGCCGGGGTGAGTACGAACGTCGGGTCGAAGCCGTCCTGCGCGCCGGCGTCGAGTCCGGCGAGTTCCGTGACATCGAGCCGTGGCTGACGGCGAGGGCGTGGCTTGGCATGCACAACTACACCTACCTGTGGCTCAAGCCCGGCGGCCGGCTCGCGGCCGGCTCGGTGGCCAAACCGTTCGCCGAAATCTTCATGCGGGGCATCACCAAGACCGGCGGCCCGGTTCAATAGCGGGGAGTCACGGCGCCGAGTAGCCGCCGTCGACCACCAGAGCAGCGCCCGTGGTCCACCGCGACTCGGCACTCGCCAGATACGAGTACGCGCCGGCCAGGTCCTCGGCCGAGCCAAGCCCGAGCGGGTGGCGCGCCGCGATGTCGTCAAGAGCCTCCTCGGGAAGATCGGCGTGGATCCCCGAGCGGAATGTTCCGGGGCATACGCAGTTGACCCGAATTCCGTCTCGGGCGTATTCGACTGCGGCGACCTTCGCCAGTTGGATAACGGCCGCCTTGGTGGCGCAGTAGGGCGCCGAATGCGACCACGCCGTCAACCCCGCGATCGACGCGGTGAGGATGATCGAGCCGGATTTTTGTGCTCGCATAGTGGGCACCGCCGCCTTGATGCCGTTGACGGCGCCCAACACGTTGACGCGGAAGGCCCGTTCCCAATCTTGCGTCGAGAGGTTGTGAATGCGACCGTTCGGCGACAGGATGCCGGCGTTGCTGATGAACACGTCGAGCCGGCCGAACCGCTCGACGGCCAGCTGGGCGACCGCATCGACTTGGTCGGCCTCGCTGACGTCGGCCATGATCGTGGCCGTCGGGCTCTCGGTCCCGGCGAGGGCGGCGACGGCGACAGACAACGAATCCTCCGCGACGTCGCTCAGCACCAGCGCCGTGTCCGGCTCGGCGGCCAAACGCCGCGCCAGCGCCGTGCCGAGTGCACCGCCCGCGCCGGTGATCGCGACGACCCGGCGGGTGCTCGCGTCCATCGTCATACCTGGAAGTTCCCAACCATCCCGCCCTCGCGTGGACCCGCAATTAGATAGGACTCGGGGATCTCGGTTCGACTGGGCATGAGCCTCCGCTTGTACCGGTCAGTACAGTACACGTGGTGACGGACGCCGACGTAGCTTGCGCGATGCCTTCGCGGGCCGACCTGTTGGAGATGCAGCGTCGCATGATGCTGATTCGCGGCTTCGAAGAGCGGGTCGCCGACCTCTACCGCGACGGGCTCGTTCCCGGTTTCGTCCACCTGTCGATCGGACAGGAGGCCTCGGCCGTCGGTGCCTGTTGGCCGCTTCGTCCCGACGACGTGATCACCTCCACCCATCGCGGCCACGGACACTGCCTGGCCAAGGGACTGGACGCGCTCGGGATGTTCGCGGAGCTCATGGGCCGCGTCGAGGGCACCAACCGGGGCCGAGGCGGCTCGATGCACATCGCCGACCCGAAGCTGGGGATCTTTGGTGCCAACGGCATCGTGGCGGCAGGGTTGCCGATTGCCGTCGGTGCCGCAGCCGCGGCACAGATCCGCAGGAATGACGGCGTGGCGGTGGCCTTCTTCGGTGACGGGGCGGCGGCGCAAGGTGCGTTCCACGAGGCGCTCAACCTGGCGGCCGTCTGGCGGTTGCCGGCGGTCTTCTTTTGCGAGAACAACGGCTATTCGGAGTTCTCCCCCGCCGAGAGCCAGCACGCCGCGACGCTCGAGCGCCGGGCGGCCGGCTACGCGATGCCGTACCAATCGGTGGACGGCAACGACGTCGTCGCCACGGCCGCCGTCATGCGCGACGCCGTCGACGGCGTGCGGACGGGAACCGGTCCCGTGGTGGTCGAGGCGTGGACGTACCGCTGGCACGGTCACTACGAAGGCGACCCCCAGCGCTACCGAACACCCGAGGAGTTGCGTGAGTGGCAAGCCCGTGACCCCTTGCTCCTGCACCGCCGGCGGCTGATCGATGCCGGCATCGCCGAGGCAGAGGTCGAGGCGCTCGAGTCAGGGGTGGCGCGTGAGCTCGACGAGGCCCTCGAACGAGCCCGGACGCTCGATGCGCCGTCGCCCACCGCGCTCTTCGACTTCGTCGTCCGGAAACGGCCCCCGATCCCCGAGCCACCCGCCCCGGACGGCTCGACCGAGTACCGCACGATGGACGCCGTGCGCGCCGCGCTCGAGACCGAGCTGGCGGCGGACGAGCGCGTCTTCGTCGCCGGCGTCGACGTGGGCGCAGGCGGCAATGTGTTCGGCCTCACGCGGGGCCTGCGCGAGCGCTTCGGGGACCGTGTGCGCGATACGCCGATTTCCGAGGCGGCGATCGTGGGGCTCGGCGTAGGGGCGGCCATGGCGGGTATGCGCCCCGTGGTCGAGGTCATGTACCTCGACTTCCTCGGCGTCTGCCTGGACCAACTCCTGAATCAGGCGGCCAAGCTGCCCTTCATGACAGGTGGGTCGGCCGCCATGGCCCTGACCGTGCGCACGCAATTCGGCGCGGGTCGTTCCTCGGGGAGCCAGCACTCGCAGAGCCTCGAGGTACTCCTGGCCCACATCCCAGGGCTGACCGTCGTCATGCCCTCGACGCCCGCGGACACGTACGGCCTGTTGCGGGCCGCGATCCAGGATCCGAACCCAGTCGTCTTCATCGAAAACCGGCTGCTGTACGGGATGAAGGGCCCGATGCCGCCCGACGATCACCTGCTCCCGCTCGGACGGTCGATCGTCGTCCGGCCGGGATCCGACGTCACCGTCGTCTCGGTGTCCCGCATGGTGCACGAGGCCCTCGCGGCCGCCGATGAACTGGCGGGCGAGGGCATCTCCGTAGAGGTGATCGACCTGCGCACAGTTGCTCCCCTCGACCTGGCCCCGGTCCTCGATTCGCTGCACAAGACGAGCCGGATCCTGATCGCCCACGAGGCCGTCGTTCCGTTCGGCATCGGCGCGGAGATTGCGGCCCGGGTCGCCCGGGAGGGCTTCTGGGATCTCGATGCGCCGGTCGAACGCATCGGCGCGGCCGCCACGCCGCCCCCGTACGCGCCCGAGCTCGAGCGGGCGTGGCTCCCCGGTCGCTCGGCGATCGCGGACGCCGTGCGCCGGCTCTCGGCCGTCTGACACCCGGGAGACTCGCCGGACGCCGGGCGGCGTCAGCAGCCGAGCGCGCGGGCGATCACCAGGTGCTGGATCTCGTTCGTGCCCTCGCCGATCTCGAGCACCTTGGCGTCGCAGTAGAACCGGGCGACCGGCGTCTCGAGCATGTAGCCGAGACCGCCGTGGATCTGCACCGCCTCAGACGCCGCCGACACGGCGAGACGGCTGGCCTTCAACTTCGCCATGGCCGCCTCCTTTTGGAACGGCTGTCCGTGGTCGCGCAGTGACGCCGCACGGTAGGTGAGCCAGCGCGCCGCCTCGAGCTCGGTGGCGATGTCCGCCAGCTTGAACTGCACGGCCTGGAACTTCGAGATCGGTTGGCCGAACTGCACACGCTCGCGCGCGTACGCCGTAGCCAGGTCGAGCACGGCCTGGGTCAAGCTCAGGGAGAGCGCAGCAATGGAGATCCGCCCGACCTCGAGCGTGCGAAGGAACTGCGCCAGTCCCATGGCGGGGTCCCCGACCAGGTGGTCGTCGGGTACCAAGACGTCATCGAAGAAGAGCTCTCGCGTGTCGAGGCCACGCCAGCCGATGCCACGCAGCTTGGGGCCCATGGTGAAGCCCGGCGTGTCCTTCTCGACGACGAAGCTGGCGAAGCGCGGTGTGCCGTCGTCGGCCTCGTTCGTCCGGGCCAGGAGGGTCACGCCGAACGACATGTCGGTCCCGGCGTTCGAGATGAAGGCCTTGCGACCGTTGATCAACCAGCCGCCGTCCTGGCGTTGCGCCCGCGTCGTGATCCCCCGCGCATCCGAGCCGGCCTCGGGCTCGGTCAGGCCGAACGCCCCGAGCGCCCGCCCCTCGGCCAACGGGCGCAACCAGCGCTCACGCTGTGCGTCGTTGCCAAACAGGAACAGCGGCAACGAGCCGATGGTCACGTGCGCCTGCCAGGCGGCGGCGACGGACTGGTCGACCAGCCCGAGTTGTTCCATGGCGGCGACGAAGCCGACCGTGGACATGCCGATGCCGCCCCACGTCTCGGGGATGAGCATCCCGAGCAGACCCAGCTCACCCATCTCGCGCAGGAGGTCGGTGGGGCATCGCCCCTCGTCCCACGCCTCGGGCGCGCGCCGGGCGATCTCCTTCTGCGCGAAGTCCCGGCACAGCGCGACGAGCTCGCTCTCGTCTTCGCCCAGCGAGAAGTCCACACACTCATCCTATGGACTGACCGGTACAACGCTCGTACACTGGAGCCGTGCCCTCAGACCGCGCCCCTCACGCCATCCCCGAGTTCGACAACGTGGACGAGGAGCGGCGTCATCGCAAGCAGCGGCTCGCCGCGGCCTTCCGCCTGTTCGGCAAATTCGGCTTCAGCGAGGGCACGGCCGGCCACATCACGGCGCGCGACCCGGAGCACACCGACCACTTCTGGGTCAACCCGTTCGGCATGAACTTTCGCCAGATCCAGGTGAAGGACCTCTTGCTCGTCAACCACGAGGGTGAGGTCGTCGAGGGCAACTGGCCGCTCAACCTCGCGGCGTTCGTGATCCACTCCCAGATCCACGCGGCGCGGCCCGACGTGGTGTCAGCCGCGCACTCCCACTCCATCTACGGCAAGGCGTGGTCGACGCTCCATCGGCCCCTCGATCCGCTCACGCAGGATGCGTGCGCGTTCTACGAGGACCACGCGCTCTTTGACGACTACACCGGCGCCGTGGTCGAGATCGAAGAGGGCAAGCGGATCGCCCACGCGCTGGGCGACAACAAGGCGGCCATCCTGGCCAATCACGGCTTGCTCACCGTGGGGCACACCGTGGACGAGGCCGCCTGGTGGTTCATCACGATGGAGCGCACGTGCCAGGCCCAGCTGCTGGCCGAAGCTGCCGGCACGCCCGTGCTGATCCGTCCCGACGTGGCGCAGACCACCGCGAAGCAGACCGGGGGCCACGGCACCGGGTGGTACCAGTTCCAGCCCCTCTACGACCAGATCGTCGTCGAGGAGCCGGACCTGCTCGACGAATAGTCCGTCCGGGCGGCGTTCTCAGCCGTCGCCGGGCGGCAGGTGCTCGAGGAAGCGCGCCGACCAGTCCCGGAGATCCGCCGGCACGAAGTAGCCCGCCTCGTCGTTGATGGCCGCCCAGTGCGCGGCGACGTCCTCGATGGTCACGCCGGGTCCGGAGTGCACATAGCCCGGCGTCGTGGCGACGAAGATGCGCGCGAAACGCCCAGCGCCTGCCGCGTAGCACTCGCCGTTGACCGGGCAGGACTCATGGGCCAGGTAGGCAGCCATGGGCGCCACCAGCTCCGGCGCCATAGCGGGCACGTCGCCGCCGCCGGCCATGCGGGTCATCGCCGCCGGCGCGATGAGGTTGACCCGGATGCCGCGGGACGCACCCGCGACCGCGAGGCTGCGCGTCAGCCCGATGACGGCGGACTTCGCCGTGGCATACGAGGTGTTGTTCTTGAGGCCGAAGACGCCGCTCGAGGTCGTCATGACGACCCTCCCGTATTCCTGCTCGAGCAGGTGCGGCCAGGCGGCGCGGGTCACGTTGAACGAGCCGATCGTATGGACGGCGAGGTGCCCGGACAGGTCGTCCACGTCGAGCTCGGGAAGGCCCGCCCACCGCATGATGCCGGCATTGTTGATCACGATGTCGACGCGCCCGAAGCTCTGGATCGCCCCCTCGACGAGGGCCGCCGCGCCGGCGACGTCGGCGATGTCGTTGGCATCGGCCAGTGCCGCCCCGCCGGCACTCGTGATCTCGGCCGCCACATCCGAGGCAGGCCCCGCGTCGGCCCCCGTCCCCTCCATCGAACCGCCGAGGTCGTTGACGACCACGCTCGCACCACGCTCGGCCAGCAGCACGGCGTAGGCGCGCCCGATCCCCCGGCCCGCACCGGTAACGACGGCGACCCGCCCGTCGAATC
Organism: Acidimicrobiales bacterium; assembly: GCA_035551835.1. Classification (GTDB taxonomy): domain Bacteria; phylum Actinomycetota; class Acidimicrobiia; order Acidimicrobiales; family RAAP-2; genus Bog-473. The sequence continues at coordinate 16,345 of DASZMN010000082.1, forward strand.
TGAGCTCTTGCAGTGCCGGCCTCTCAGGCGGCGGCGGGCGCGGGGAAGCCGAGGAGCGCGCCGAGGGTGCCGCCCACCATCGCCGCCCGCTCGTCGTCGGGGACGCCGACGAACTCCTCGGCCAGGAGCTGGCGGCTGCCGCGGAACGTCCCTTCGGCGTGCGGGTAGTCGTTGCCCCAGACGATCGACGACAGCCCGGTGATGTGCCGGCAGGCCACCGCGACAGGGTCGTCCTGGAAGGACACGTGGAACTGCCGCTTGACGTACTCGCTCGGCATGAGCGGGTAGGGCCACTTCTCGTTCAGGCGGAAGAGTCGGGCGATGCCGCTCTGCTCGGCGGCGGGGACCTCGTCGTTCCAGACCCCGAGCCACCAGTCGGCGTCCTGGCCGATGCCGGTGATCCAGCACTTGTCCATGCTGCCCACCAGCGAGGCCAGCCAGTGCGCGTTGAATTCGATGAGGGCGAAATGCAGATCGGGGTAGCGCTCGGGCACGCCGCCGCCGATGAGCTCGCAGATGAGCTGCTGCGGCACAATGGTGCTGTAGATCGCCTGGGTGACCATGCGCTTCGACGCCGATTTCTCCGTCACGGGCTGGTTCACCTCGGCGGCATTCTGCATGACGACCTTCAGGGTGGTCGACGTGGGGTCGTTGACCTTTATCCCCCCGGTCTGCGTGTGGAAGAACACGTGGAGTCCGGCGGACTGGGTGGCGGCCCAGACCGGGTCGAGGTCACGCGAGTAATAGGGCAGGGGCGGCGTCGAGGGCAGGAGGACGGCCCGGAACCCGAGGGCGGCGGCACGCTCGATCTCCACCACGGCGTCGTCGATGTCCGTCAGCGGGATGGGCGCGGTCGGCGCCAGGCGGGAGAAGTACGGGCCGAAGCGCTCGACGACGTAGTCGTTGTAGACGCGGGCATGGGCGATCGACAGCTCGTGGTCGTCGGAATACAGGCCGAACAGGGACAGGTTCGGGTGCATGACCCCGACGTCGACGCCGTCGGCATGGAGATCCTCCAGGACGATTTCGGGGTCGCCCTCGGGCATGCGCCCGCCCGTCTGCCGGTAGCGCGAAATGGTCCACCCTTCGAAGCCGGGCGTGTGCAGCCGGCGGAACTTGGTGGCGCCGCCCTCCACCAGCGGCTCAATCTCGAAGTCGTCCTCCCACACGCCGCGGTCCCGCAGGTTCTTCGGGAGGCGGGTGACGAACAGGTCGGTGGGTTCGAGGATGTGCCCGTCGGCGGAAATGACAAGTTGTTCCTCTGTCACGGTTGTGCCCTTCCTGCGCAGGACGCAAGATCGATGTCCGAGCGCGCGCGGACGCGGTACTCTGACCCGATTCTAGACCAACCGGTCGGTACAGACAACGCCCCCGCACGGGCTCAGTGGGGTCGGCCAGAAGGAGAATGAGGGCATGAGCAAGCGGTGGAAGCAGCGCCCGCCCGGCTCCACGTGGGGCGACTGGGGCGACGACGACGAGCTCGGGCGCATCAACCTGCTGACGCCCGAAAAGGTGCTCCAAGGCGTGCGCGAGGTGGAGGAGGGCATCAGCTTCTGTCTCAGCCTGCCGCTCGACTATCCCGGCGGGACCGCGTTGAACCAGCGGCGCTACCCGCCCGTGATCTCGCCGACCGAGGACATGGACGGCAACCCGGGCACCTTCTACAACGTGGCGATGAGCAGCATGGACACGTTCGGCGATCCCAAGTACGTCGACGTGTGGGCGGACGACGTGGTGACGCTCTCCCTGCAGTATTCGACGCAGTGGGACTCACTGGCCCACGTCGGCGCCGAGTTCGATGCCGACGGCGACGGCGTCGAAGAGGCGGTGTACTACAACGGCTACCGCGCCGGCGAGGACCTCGTGGGCCCGAAATCCGATGCTCAGGGCGACGGTGGGCGGCACCGCTCGTTCGCACACCACCTCGGCCTGGAGCACATGGCGGCGGCCGGGGTGCAGGGCCGGGGCGTCCTGGTCGACCTGGCCCACCACCTGGGCCACGACTGGCGCGGCGTCGACCGCAAGACGCTGGAGGAGATCATGGCGGCCGACGACGTGGTCGTCGAGCCCGGCGACATGCTCCTGCTCCACACCGGGTTCGCCACCGAAATCCTGCGCTGGGAGCGCAACCCTGACCCGGTGAAGATCCACACACTCTGCTCGTATCTCGATGCGCGTGACGAGTCACTGCTCGAATGGATCGCCGACTCGCAGATCTCCGCACTGGTGGCGGACAATTACGCCGTGGAGGGCATGGTGGGCAAGGACCGCGACCCGAGCCGGCACTCGTTCCTGCCCATCCACAACCTCTGCCTCTTCAAACTCGGTGTCCCGCTGGGCGAGATGTGGTACCTGCACGAGCTGGCGACGTGGCTGCGCGCCCACGAGCGGAGCCGTTTCCTCCTCACGGCGCCGCCCCTGCGTTTGCCGGGGATCGTGGGCTCACCGCTGACACCGGTCGCAACTGTCTGACCAGGCTCGGCGGAGGCCAGGCGGGGCCGGTCTCCCCGGAGGACGGCTCAGGAGTCGCCGCAGCCCGAGAAGATGAAGGACGCGTAGTCGGTCTCCCGCTCCTTGGCGATGTCGGCGAGGAGTTTCGGGCGTCCGGCCGAGTTCAGGAGGTACTTGCGGGGCTTGCCCGGAATGTTGGTCCCGAAGTAGTAGCTGCTCTCGCCGAAGGCCGGGGCCTTGGTCGCCCAGCGGTCCACCATGGCCGTCCACTTCTCCTCGGCGGCCTCGCTGACCTCCATGACCGT
>DASZMN010000083.1:0-23635 GCA_035551835.1 Acidimicrobiales bacterium
CCTACAAGCTGGTCGCCCGGGGCGACAGCGGCGGCCTGACCGGGATCACGGCCGACGACTGGTTCGTGACCGAGGAGCCCGACGAGACCACGCTCGTGCTGTTCGCCGTCGCCCGCCGACCCCGCCGACCCCGCCGACCCCGCCGACCCCACCGATCCCGCCGGAGCAGCGCCGCCTAGATGCTCGCGGTCGGCCTCACGGGAGGCATCGGCTCGGGGAAGTCGGCCGTCGCCGACCTGCTCGTCGAGCGGGGCGCCGTGCTGATCGACGCCGACCAAGTCGCCCGCGACGTCGTCAAACCGGGCGGCCCCGCCTACCAGCCGCTGATCGACCGCTTCGGGCCGGGCATCGTGGCCCCCGACGGCACGATCGACCGCCCGGCCCTGGCCGCCGTCGCCTTCGCCGACGAGGAGTCCCGCCTGGCGCTCAATGGGATCACGCACCCGGCCATCGCCATCGCCATGATCGCGGCGCGCGACGCGCTGGCCGACACCGACCACATCGTGGTCCTGGCCATCCCGCTCCTCACCGCGCTGCACCGCGAGACCGTGAAGCTGCACAAGGTCGTCGTCGTGGACGCGCCGGTCGACGTCGCCCTCGAGCGGCTGCTCGCCCAGCGCGGCTTCGACCGGGCCGACGCCGAGGCGCGCATCCGCGCCCAGGTCTCGCGGGAGGAACGGGCCAAGGTGGCCGACTACGTCCTCGACAACTCCGGCGACCGGGCCGCCCTCGAGCGCGAGGTGGCCAAGCTCTGGGACTGGCTACTGGTCGCGCAGAAGGAGCAGAAGGAGCAGGAGCAGGAGCAGGCAGCGGCGGGGTCGGCGGCGCAGGAGGATCCGGGGCCGGCCTGACGGCCGGTCACGCTGCGTTGCCGCCGGGCCCTCGTCCGGCGCGTCACACCTCGCCGGTAGCCTCGTTGGGTCATGCCCGATTTCGAGGTCGTCTCCCCGTTCAAGCCCTCGGGTGACCAGCCGCAGGCCATCGCGTCCCTGGCCAACGGGGTGATCACGGGCGACCGCTATCAGACCCTCCAGGGCATCACGGGCTCGGGGAAGACGGCGACGATCGCCTGGATGATCGAGCAGGTCCAGCGCCCGACCCTGATCATCGAGCCGAACAAGTCGCTGGCCGCCCAGCTCTCCTCCGAGCTGCGCGACCTGTTCCCCAAGAACCGGGTCGAGTTCTTCGTCTCCTACTACGACTACTACCAGCCCGAGGCGTACCTGCCCACGACGGACACCTACATCGAGAAGGACTCGTCCATCAACGACGAGATCGACCGGCTGCGCCACGCCACCACCTCGTCGCTGCTCATGCGGCGCGACGTCATCGTCGTGGCCTCCGTCTCGTGCATTTACGGGCTGGGGTCCCCCGACGAGTACCGCGACCGCATCCTCGGGCTGGCGGTGGGGGAGCAGGTCGACCAGCGCGAGGTGCTGCGCCGCCTCGTGGACCTCCAGTACGCCCGCAACGACGTCAACCTCGTGCGTGGCACCTTCCGCGCCCGCGGCGACACGGTCGAGATCCACCCGGCGTACGAGGAGGCGGCGCTGCGGGTCGAGATGTTCGGCGACTCCATCGAACGCATCGTGCCCTTCGACGTCATGACGGGCGAGATGGGCGACGAGATGGAGGACGTCGCCGTCTACGCCGCCACCCACTACGTGACCGGCGACGAGATCATCCAGCGCGCCGTCGGGACGATCGAGGTGGAGCTGCGCGAGCGCCTCGGCGAGTTCGAGAAGGAGGGCAAGCTGCTCGAGGCGCAGCGCCTCCGGGTGCGCACCGAGCACGACCTCGAGATGCTGGCCGAGACGGGCGTGTGCTCGGGCGTCGAGAACTACAGCCGCCACCTCGACGGCCGGGCGCCGGGGGAGACCCCGTACACCCTGCTCGACTTCTTCCCCAAGGACTACCTCTGCGTCATCGACGAGAGCCACGTCGCCGTCCCGCAGCTGCACGGGCAGTACGCCGGCGACCGGTCGCGCAAGGACGTGCTCGTGGAGCACGGCTTCCGCCTGCCCTCGGCCCGGGACAACCGGCCGCTGCGCTTCGACGAGTTCGTCGAGCGGGTTCACCAGACCGTCTTCGTCTCCGCGACACCCGGCCCGTTCGAGCTCGAGCAGTCCGACAACGTCGCCGAGCAGGTGATCCGCCCCACCGGGCTGGTCGACCCCGAGGTCACGATCATGCCGACCAGGGGGCAGATCGACGACCTGCTCGCCCGGATCACCAAGACGGTCGGTGCCGGCGGCCGCGTGCTGGTGACGACGCTGACCAAGAAGATGGCCGAGGACCTGACCGACTACCTGTCCGAGGCCGGCGTGCGCGTGCAGTACCTGCACTCGGACATCGACACCATCACCCGCATCGAGATCCTGCGGGAGCTCCGCCTCGGCTCCATCGACGTGCTCGTCGGCATCAACCTCCTGCGCGAGGGTCTCGACCTGCCCGAGGTGGCGCTCGTGGCCATCCTCGACGCCGACAAGGAGGGCTTCCTGCGCTCGGCCTCCTCGCTGATCCAGACAATGGGCCGGGCGGCCCGCAACGTGGACGGCGTGGTGGTGCTCTACGCCGACACCATCACCGACTCCATGCGCGAGGCCGTCTCGGTCACCCAGCGTCGGCGCGAGGTCCAGACGGCGTACAACCTCGAGCACGGGATCGACCCGACGACCATCCGCAAGTCGGTCACCGACATCCTCGAGCGCATCCGCGGCTCCGGGGGCGGGAGCACGTCGCGGGCGGGGCGCAGCCGGGCCGAGGTGCGGCGGAACGCCGCGGTGCGCGGGAACCGCCGGCCCGCCGAGTTCCTGGCCGAGGGCGACGCGTCGACGCCGGCCGAGGCGGTCGAGCTGATCACCCAGCTCGAGGTCGAGATGAAGGCCGCCGCCGCCGACCTCCGCTACGAGGAAGCGGCGTTGCTGCGCGACGAGATCGCCGAGCTCCGCTCGTCGGTTCCGGGCTGATTCCACGCGGGGCCGCGACTCGGGCCCCGCCCTCGGCCGGCGGCCAGCGGCCAGCGGCCAGCAGCCAGCGCAGAGTGCCCCAATCTGGACCCCCTGTAGCGTCGGGTCCCATGCCCACCACGACACAGCTCCGCGAGGCGATGGCCCGCTACGCCGAGGCCGCCAGCTCCCGGGACGCCGACCGCTACGCCGCCCTCTTCACCCCCGACGCGGTGCAGGTGGACCCGTACCCGTCCGGGGTGCACAACGGGCGCGACGAGATCCGCACCTTCATCCAACAGTCCTTCGACGCCTGCGAGACGATGACGTTCGAGGTGGAGGAGTGCCATCCAGTGGCGGACAAGGCCGCCGTCCGGTTCCACATCACCATCGGGCTCGAGGCCGGCACGACGATGCACATCCGCGGCGTCGAGGTCTTCACGGTCACCGACGACGGGCTGATCTCCGCCGTCGACGCCTACTGGGGTGACGAGGACGTGACCCTGGGCTAGAGCGGGCTAGACGGCGACAGGGAGGCCGCCGCCTCGGTTCCGGCGGGACCGGCGCGGCGGCCTGACCAGGGCCCGCCGGACCTGACACAGCGCGCCGGTATCCTGCCCGGATGGCCGACCGTTTGGTCGTTCGCGGGGCCCGCGAGCACAATCTTCGAGACGTCAGCCTCGACCTGCCCCGGGACCAGCTCATCGTTTTCACCGGGCTGTCGGGGTCGGGCAAGTCGTCGCTGGCCTTCGACACCATCTACGCCGAGGGCCAACGGCGTTACGTCGAGTCGCTGTCGGCCTACGCCCGCCAATTCCTGGGCCAGATGGACAAGCCGGACGTCGACTTCATCGAGGGGCTGTCGCCGGCCATCTCCATCGACCAGAAGTCGGCGAGTCGCAACCCGCGCTCGACCGTCGGCACGATCACCGAGGTCTACGACTACCTGCGGCTCCTCTACGCCCGGATCGGGCACCCGCACTGCCCGACCTGCGGCCGACCGGTGGCCCGCCAGACGCCCCAGCAGATCGTCGACCGGGTCCTCGAGCTGCCCGAGGGCACCCGCTTCCAGGTCATGGCGCCCGTGGTGCGGGGGCGCAAGGGCGAGTACAGCTCGCTGCTCGACGACCTGGCCAAGCAGGGCTTCGCCCGGGTGCGGGTCGACGGGGTCCCCCTCGAGCTGGCCGACCGCGCCGAGGTGGCGCTGGCGCGGTACGAGACCCACACCATCGAGGTGGTGGTCGACCGCCTCATCCGGCGGGCCAACATCCGCCAGCGCCTGACCGAGTCGATCGAGACGGCGCTCGCGCTGACCGGCGGCACGGCCGAGGTCCTCGTCATGAACGGCTCCGGCGCCGGCTCCGGCAACGGCGCCGGCAACGGCAAGGCCAAGGTCGGCGAGGGCAAGGCCGGCGAGGGCAAGGCCGGCGAGGGCAGGGACGAAGGTGCCAACGGCGAGAGCGACGAGGCCATCACGTTCTCCCAGCACCTGGCGTGCACGCACTGCGGGCTCAGCTTCGAGGAGCCCGCCCCGCGCAACTTCTCGTTCAACTCGCCCTACGGCGCCTGCCCGCTGTGCGTCGGGCTCGGCACGCGCTTCGAGGTGGATCCCGAGCTCGTCGTGCCCGACGACTCGCTCTCCCTCGAAGAGGGCGCGCTGGCGCCGTGGGCCGGCGCGCGCAGCGAGTACTTCACCGGGTTGCAGCAGGGCGTGGCCGACTTCGGCGGCTTTTCCTTCGACACGCCCTGGAAGAGGCTCAAGGCCAAGGACAAGAAGCTCGTCCTCTACGGGACCGGCAGCCGCGCCGTGCGCGTCACCTACAAGAACCGGTTCAACCGCACCCGCTCCTACGACGCGCACTTCGAGGGCATCATCCCGTGGCTGCAGCGGCGCCACGGCGAGTCCGAGTCGGACTGGTCGCGCGAGCAGATCGAGCAGTACATGCGCGAGGTCGACTGCCCCGCCTGCCACGGGGCGCGCCTCAAGCCCGAGTCGCTGGCCGTGACCGTCGACGGCCGGAACATCTACGAGCTGTGCAGCCTGTCGATCGAGACGGCGGTGGACGCCATGGCCAAGCTCGAGCTCACCGAGCGCGAGCACATGATCGCCGACCGCGTGCTGAAGGAAGTGCGCGAGCGCATGCAGTTCCTGCTCGACGTCGGCCTCGACTACCTCTCGCTGGCGCGCTCGGCCGGGACGCTCTCGGGCGGGGAGGCCCAGCGCATCCGCCTGGCCAGCCAGATCGGCAGCGGCCTGGTCGGCGTCCTCTACGTGCTCGACGAGCCCTCCATCGGCCTGCACCAGCGCGACAACCAGCGCCTCATCGCGACGCTCGAGCGGTTGCGCAACCTCGGCAACACGGTCATCGTGGTCGAGCACGACGAGGAGACCATCCGCACGGCCGACTACGTGGTGGACATCGGGCCGGGCGCGGGGGAGCACGGCGGCAACATCGTGCACGCGGGCCCCGTCACCGGGCGCGGCGGCCTGGTATCGAACAAGGCCTCCATCACGGGGCAGTACCTGGCGGGCAAGCGGTCGATCCCGGTACCGGCGCGCCGCCGCCCCGGCAGCGGCGAGGTCGTCACCGTGCGCGGCGCCCGCGAGCACAACCTGCGCGACATCGACGTCTCGTTCCCGCTCGGCTGCCTCATCGCGGTGACGGGCGTGTCGGGCTCGGGCAAGTCGACGCTGGTGAACGACATCTTGCTGCGCTCGCTGGCCCAGCAGCTCCACCGGGCCAAGGCGTTGCCGGGCCGCCACCGCAAGGTGGAAGGCATCAAGCACCTGGACAAGGTGGTCGACGTGGACCAGGCGCCCATCGGGCGCACGCCGCGGTCGAACCCCGCCACCTACACCGGCGTCTTCGACCACATCCGCAAGCTGTTTGCGCAGACGGCGGAGGCCAAGGTCCGGGGCTACCAGCCCGGGCGCTTCTCCTTCAACGTGCGCGGCGGGCGCTGCGAGGCCTGCGCCGGCGACGGGACGATCAAGATCGAGATGCACTTCCTCCCCGACGTCTACGTGCCGTGCGAGATCTGCGGCGGCGCCCGCTACAACCGCGACACGCTCGAGATCACGTTCCGGGGCAAGACCATCGCCGACGTGCTGGACCTTTCCTGCGAGGAGGCCCTGACCTTCTTCGAGCGCCAGCCCCCGATCGCCCGCCACATGCAGACGCTGGTCGACGTCGGCCTGGGTTACGTGCGGCTGGGCCAGCCGGCGCCGACGCTGTCGGGGGGCGAGGCGCAGCGGGTGAAGCTCGCCAGCGAGCTGAGCCGGCGTCCGACCGGCCACACCTTCTACATCCTCGACGAGCCGACGACCGGCCTCCATTTCGAGGACACGCGGCGGCTGCTCGAGGTGCTCGGCCGCCTGGTGGAGCAGGGCAACACGGTCGTGGTGATCGAGCACAACCTCGACGTGGTGAAGACCGCCGACTGGATCATCGACCTCGGCCCCGAGGGCGGCGACAAGGGGGGCACCGTCATCGCCGAGGGCACGCCCGAGCAGGTCGCCAAGACGGCGGGCAGCTACACCGGCGAGGTGCTCAAGCCGGTGCTGGCCGCGGCCAAGCGTCCAGCGTAGGGAGAGCCGGGCCCCGCGGCGGTGGGCGGTCGCAGGTGCGTTGTCGCCCCGCGGAGGCGGCCGATAGCTTGATTCGCCTGGTAGACGGGCGGGCGCGGTGCCCTCGGCCGAGGGGTCGGAGGTTGCCGCAAGACTGCAAGATTCGACCCGTTCCCCATGACGACCAGGAAGGATGGCGCGATGGCCGCAGTTGTCGACACCACCAGCAAGAGCATGCGGGACCGGCTGACCGACGTCGTCCAATGGGAACCGGCCCGTGACTCACTCCGGCGGGGAGCGTGGGTGGTGGCCCGGACCAGGGCACAGGTGCTCGAGAAGCGTGGCGCCCTCCCCGACGTCGTCAACATCTATTCCGCGTCGTGCCCGAAGGCCGGCAGCCAGTGGATGAAGGCGCTGCTGCACCATCCGGTCGTCCGCTCCCACACGGGACTGTTCACCCTGCCACAGCGGGGCTACCACCTGATGGACGTTCCGCCGAAGTTCCCGGCGGCAACGTTCGTCCCGGGGCTCTACGTCTCGTACGACTACTACAAGCAGATCGACAAGCCGCGCAACCACCGGCTGATCTACGTGTTCCGGGACCCGCGCGACATCGTGGTCTCGGCGTACTTCTCGGGCCTCAAGACGCACCGGGTCCTGGCCGACATCGGCGAGAGCCGCGCCGTCCTCCAGGGCACCTCGATGGACGAGGGGATGAACTTCCTCATCAAGAAGGGTGTGCAGAACCTCGGGGACATGGCGTCGTGGGTCGGCGTGGACGACGAGCACGTCCGTTCGTGGCGGCTCGAGGACATCGAGGCGGACGAGCCCGCGGCGATCCGGGGCATCCTCGAGCACTGCGGCGTCTCGCTTTCCGAATCCGAGATGGACACCGTCATTGCCGAGTGCACCCGCTCCGCGTTGCAGAGCAAAGATCTGGCCCGGCGCACGGACGGCTCGGAGTCGCACTACCGGGTGAAGCGCGAAGGCTACGAGGAGTTTCTGAAGCCCGAGCACTACGCCGCGATCGAGCGAATCCTGCCGGGATTCATCGAGAAGATGGGCTACCCGCCCTCACCCTGACCCATGTTGCCGGTCACCACACGCCATGTAATATCGGTCGACTTGGCTCGCGCGACGGTGAGATTCCTCGGTGCCCTTCGGCGGATCGCGACCACAAGGGGTCCTCAGACGTGGAGAACGAGTTGACGACATCATCTACCGGGCGAGGCACCTCGTCGATGGCCCAGGACACGCCGCTGTGGCTGAACCTGGGCTGCGGGCACAACTCGTCGGAGTCCTGGCAGAACTTCGACCGTTCCCCGATGATCGCGCTCCGTCGCCACATGTGGCTCAAGCGCCTGCTGAAGGTGGCGGGGGTCCTCAGCGACGAGCACATTCCGCCGTACCCGGACAACGTCAGCCGGAGGGACCTGGTCCGCCCGCTCCCGTTCGAGGACGGGTCGGTGAGCGCGATCTACTCGTCGCACATGCTCGAGCACATGTACATCGAGGACGCGCGCCGCCTTCTGCGCGAGTGCCATCGGGTCTCGCAGGGCGGGGCGGTGCTCCGGCTCGCGTTGCCCAACGCGATCCAGTACGCACGCGAGCTGGTCGAGGCCGGCGAGGACGACGGCGGCAAGGCCGCCCTCCACTACAACGAGATGCTGCGGGCCTACCCCGAGAACCGGCCGACCGGAGCGAAGCGCGTGGCGTTCACCGGCGGGTCCAACTGGCACAAGTGGCAGCCGACCCCCGGCCTCGTGCGCGCCATGCTGACCGAGGCGGGCTTCGGTGAGGTCAAGGAGTACGAGTACCGCGTGGGCACGCTGCCCGAGCTCGACATCGTCGAGGTGCGCGAGGACAGCATGTTCCTCGAGGCGCGGCGCTAGCTGACGTCGCCCGGGCTCTCTCGGCTCAGGAGAAGGGCGACTCCGGCCGCTCGAGCTGGACGCCGTCGAGGAAGATGTCCAGCTTCTCGTTGTAGAACGCGATGAGCCCGGTGATCGGGAGGAGCTCGCGGGTGGGGAAGTCGTAGGTCCACGCCACGTCGGGATGCGTCCGGCCCTCGACGAGCGCCGACCAATATCCCGTCGTCGTGCCCTTGTAGGGGCACGAGGTGACGGTGTCGGTGGCGACGAGCTTGGTGAAGTCCACGTCGGTGCGGTTGAGGTAGTAGCGGGTGGGGAGCCCGGTCTCGAAGCACAGGACCGGTGACGACGACTCGGCGAGGACGACGCCGTGCGACTCGACGCGGACGGTCCGCGTGGAGCGGATGGAATCGACCCTCGTGTAGGGGTTGCGCGGGTGGACGAAGACCTGCTCGTCCTCCTCGTACCAGGCGTCGAAGGCGGACCAATCGAAGCGCACGGTGTCGTCGAGGCCGGCGACCTTCGCCGCGCCGAGCACCTTCGCCGCCTTGGGGTGGTGCCGGTCGCCCAGCTTGACGCCGAAGATCTTCACGTCGCCGCGCGGCGACTCCTCGGTCTCGCCCTCTTCGACGAGGACATCGGCGCGGACGTCGGCGAGGGGGATGTAGTACTGCGGGAAGCCCGCCCATTCCCAGACGTAGCGGGCCTGCGTGGTGTCGACGACGGTCTGGCCGGCGAGCACGGCGCGGATCCGCCGAGGGACCGGCTCGACGTGGTTGGCCTGCACCAGGTTGGAGGGAAAGTCAGACACGAAGCGACCTCCGGTCGATCAAATCGGCGTTGATCGGGACCCTACCGGCGCGCCTTCGACCTTGACGCGGCCTGCGTCAGGTGATCGCGAGCATGCGCTCGAGCGCGACCTTGGCCCATTCGGCCGTGTCGGCGTCGACCACGATGCGGTTGCGGACTTCACCGTCGACGAGCCCTTCGAGGATCCAGGCCAGGTGCGGGGGGTCGATGCGCGACATGGTCGAGCACGGGCACACCAGCGGGTCGAGGCAAACCACCGTCTTGTCGGGCGACTCGTGGTCGAGCCGGTTCACGAGGTGGATCTCGGTGGCGACGCCGATGACCGACCCGGGTGGTGCGGCGGCGACGGCCTTGATGATGGCGTCGGTCGACCCGGTGACGTCGCCCAGCTCGACGACCTCGTGGGCGCACTCGGGGTGGACCATGACGATGCCGCCGGGGTACTCGGCGCGGAAGGCCTCGACGTGCTCGGGCCGGAAGCGCTGGTGCACCGAGCAGTGGCCCTTCCACAACAGCAGCGTCGACTCCTTGACCTCGCGGTCGGTGAGGCCGCCGAGGGCCTGGCGCGGGTTCCAGACGCGCATGTCGTCGCTGCCGTAGCCGAGCTCGTAGCCGGTGTTGCGCCCGAGGTGCTGGTCCGGGAAGAAGAGGACCCGGTCGCCCCGCTCGAGCGCCCAGGTCAGGACGGCGCGGGCGTTGGACGAGGTGCACACCGCGCCGCCCTTGCGTCCGACGAAGGCCTTCAGGGCGGCGGCGGAGTTCATGTAGGTGACCGGGATCAGCCGGTCGACGTCGATCACCTGGGCCAGCTCGTCCCAGGCCTCCTCGACCTGGTCGATGTCGGCCATGTCCGCCATGGAGCAGCCGGCGTTCAGGTCCGGCAGCAGCACCTGCTGGTGGTCACCCGTCAGCACGTCGGCGGACTCGGCCATGAAGTGGACGCCGCAGAACACGATGAACTCGGCGTCGGCCTGCCCGGCGGCGATGCGGGAGAGGCCGAAGGAGTCGCCCCGGGCGTCCGCCCAGCGCATCACGTCGTCGCGCTGGTAGTGGTGGCCGACCACGAAGAGCCGGGAGCCGAGCGCCGCCTTGGCGTCGCCGATCATGACGGCGAGCTCGTCGTCGGCCGCGGCGGAGTAGCGCTCGGGGAGAGGCGCCTGGAGCCTGAGCATTCTGTCTGCCCCCTTCACGGGAGAGCATCGATCTGGCCGGCGGGGACAGCCTGGTCGCCCATCCGCGGGTATGTCGGCCTCGATGCGAGGTTGTGTGCCGGAAACCAGGCCGGCACCGTCAGTGTACCGCCCGGTCCCACTGGCTGCGCGAGAGTGGGATCGATGCAGTACAGGCCGCCGACCGGCTCGATCCCCGACGCCCCCGGCGTCTACCAATTCCAAGACGCCGAAGGCCGGGTCCTCTACGTCGGCAAGGCCAAGTCCCTGCGCCACCGCCTGCCCAACTACTGGCAGGACTCGGCCAAGCTCATGCCCCGCACGGCCCAGATGGTGGCCCAGGCCGACCACGTCGAGTGGGTGGTGGTGGACACCGAGGTCGACGCGCTGATCCTCGAGCACTCGCTCATCCAGTCGCACCTGCCCCGCTACAACGTCCGCCTCAAGGACGACAAGAGCTACCCGTGGCTGGCCATCACGCTGAACGAGGAATGGCCGCGGCCCGCCGTGGTGCGGGGGCGCAAGCGCAAGGGCGTCCGCTACTTCGGCCCGTACGGGCACGCGTACGCCATCCGCCAGACGCTCGACCTCCTGATCCGGAGCTTCCCCGTGCGCACGTGCTCGGACACCAAGTTCACCCGGCACAAGCGGCTGGGCCGGCCGTGCCTGCTCTACGACATCGAGCGCTGCTCGGGCCCGTGCGTGGGCGCCGTCGACCACGAGGCCTACGACGGGTACGTCAACGACCTCATGCGCTTCCTCTCGGGGGACACCGAGCCGATCCTGGTCAGCCTCGAGGCCGAGATGCTGGCGGCCTCCGACGGGCTGCAATTCGAGAGGGCGGCGCGCCTGCGCGACCGCATCACGGCGGTGCACAAGGCGGCGGACACCCAACAGATGGTCTCGGACCGCTCCGAGGACTTCGACGTGGTGGGCATGGCGGAGGACCCGCTCGAGGCATCCATACAGATCTTCCGCGTCCGGCGGGGCCGGGTGGTCGGCCACCGTGGCTTCGTGGCCGAGAAGGTCGAGGACCTGTCGGCCTCCGACTTCATGTCCACCGTCGTCGGCCAGGTCTACGGCGCGGACGGGGCCGAGGTGCCGCGGCGGGTGCTCGTGCCCGAGGAGCCGAGCGACCGCGAGCTCCTCGAGAGCTGGCTGCGTGACGTGCGGGGCGGTCCGGTCGACATCGCGGTCCCGCGGCGCGGGGCCAAGCGCGCGCTCCAGGACACGGTGACCCGGTCGGCCAGCGAGGACCTGGCCCGGCACCGGCTCCGGCGGGCGTCCGATCACAACGCGCGGTCCAAGGCGCTGACCGAGCTGCAGGGCGCGCTGTCGTTGCGCGAGGCGCCGCTGCGGATCGAGTGCTACGACATGAGCCACCTGCAGGGCACCGACTACGTGGGCTCCATGGTCGTGCTCGAGGACGGCCTGGCCAAGCGGTCGGACTACCGGCGCTTCAAGGTCAAGACGGTGGGCGGCAACGACGACTACGCGGCGATGGAGGAGGTGCTCACGCGCCGGCTCACCGCGCTCAAGGTGGCGGAGAAGACGCCGACGGGGGAGCGGCCGAAACGCTTCGCCTACCGGCCGAACCTCATATTGGTCGACGGCGGCAAGGGTCAGCTCGGGGTGGCCGAGCGCGTGGTGCGCGAGCTCGGGCTCGCGGACGAGATCGAGCTGGCGGCGCTGGCCAAGCAGTTCGAGGAGGTCTACCGGCCGGGCTCGCCGGACCCGGTGCGGCTGCGCCGGGGGTCCGACGCCCTCTACCTCCTGCAGCGGGTGCGCGACGAGGCCCACCGCTTCGCGATCACGTTCCACCGCGAGCGCCGGGGCAAGCGGATGACCAAGAGCATCCTCGACGACATCCCCGGCCTGGGGCCGGCGCGCAAGGCCCGCCTGATCAAGGAGTTCGGCGGGGTCAACGCGGTGCGCGGGGCCACGATCGAGGAGCTCCTGTCCCGCTCGTGGCTGCCCGACGAGGTCGGTCTCGCGGTGTACGAGGGCGTGCGCAAGGCTGGGGCCCGGTGAGAGGGAACAGATGAGCGAGTTCGCGGTGGTGACGGGGATGTCCGGTGCCGGGCGGTCGACCGCCGCGGCCGCGCTCGAGGACGTGGGCTGGTTCGTCATCGACAACCTGCCCGCCGGGTTGATCATGAAGATGGTCGAGATGGTCGATCGGCCGGGCTCGGGGATCGAGCGGGTGGCCCTGGTCATCGGGCGGGGCGGGAGCGACACCGGCCCCGAGTACTTCGACGACCTGTCCGACGTGCTCGACGACCTGCGTGGCATGCGCAAGCGGGTGCGGATCGTCTTCCTCGACGCCCCCGACGACGTGCTGGTGCGGCGCTACGAGGGCACCCGGCGGCGCCACCCGCTGCCGGCGCGCGGGGTGGAGGCGTCGATCTCGCGCGAGCGTGAGCTCCTCGAGCCGGTGCGGGCGCGGGCCGACCTGCTCCTCGACACGGCCGAGCTCAACTCCAACCAGCTGCGCGCCCGCATCCTCGAGGCGTTCGGCTCCGAGGACGTGCCCCGCATGCAGACCTCGGTCGTCTCCTTCGGCTACAAGCACGGCATCCCGCTCGACGTCGACATCGTTTTCGACTGCCGCTTCCTGCCCAACCCGTTCTGGATAGAGGAGCTCCGGCCCTACAGCGGGCTGGACGAACCGGTGCGGTCCTGGGTGCTCGGGCAGCCCGAGTCGGCGGCCTTCCTGGAGAAGGTCGACGACCTCCTCACGAGCATCCTGCCGGCCTTCGTGCGCGAGGGGAAGTCGTACCTGACGATCGCGATGGGGTGCACGGGCGGCCGCCACCGCTCGGTCGCGCTCGCCGAGGCGTTGGCGACCCGCCTCGGCGGGCAAGGACAGGGCGTGTCCGTCTTCCACCGGGACATCGAGCGTGACTGAGGCGCGCCCGGCGGTCGTGGCCATCGGCGGGGGGCACGGCACGGCCGTGACGCTGAAGGCGGCGCGCCGCTACGCCGGGCAGCTGACCGGCGTGGTGTCGGTGGCCGACGACGGGGGGAGCAGCGGCCGCCTGCGCGAGCTGCTCAACGTGGTCGCGCTGGGCGACATCCGCAAGTGCCTCATCGCCCTGGCCGAGGAGGACTCGGCGCTGGCCGCGGCGTTCGAGCGGCGCTACGACGAGGGCGAGCTGGCCGGGCACGCGCTGGGCAACCTCATCCTCCTCGGGCTGATCGACGCCACCGGCGACCTGGTGCAGGGCGTGCGGGAGGCGGCGTCGTTATTGGGGGCGCAGGGCGACGTCCTGCCGGCGACCACCGAGCCGGTGGTGCTCAAGGCGGAGTCGGCCCAGGGCACCGTGGCCGGCCAGGTGGCCGTCATGGGGACCGTGGGCCTGTGGGGGGTCTCGCTGGTGCCCGACGACGCCCAGCCACCGCCGTTGGCGGTCGGGCGGATCCTCGAGGCCGACCAGGTCGTGATCGGGCCCGGGTCCTTGTACACCAGTGTGTTGGCCGCCGTGTCGGTGCACGGCATCGCCGAGGCGGTGGCCTCGTCGAAGGCGCAGGTCGTGTACGTCTGCAACCTGCGTCCGCAGGTCCCCGAGACCGAGGGCTACGACGTCGCCGCACACGTTGCCGCCCTGGCCAGGCACAATGTCACTGTGGACGTCGTGGTCTGTGACAGCATCCAAGGTATGGCGATCGGTCCGACGGATGTGCCGGTGCGCGACGTTCCCCTTACGAGCGAGAACCGGCTCGTTCACAGCCCCGCCAAACTGGCGCAGGCGCTGGCGGGTCTGCTGGCATAGGCGCCGGCGGATCGAGAGAGAGGAACGACATGACCGTGCGGGTCGGGATCAACGGCTTCGGGCGCATCGGGCGCAACTTCCTGCGCGCCGTGCTGGACACCGGGGCCGACGTCGACGTGGTCGGCGTCAACGACCTGACCTCGCCCGAGACGCTGGCGCACCTGCTGCGTTACGACTCCACCCAGGGCCGCCTGCCCGTGCCGGTGGACGTGGAGGGCAGCGACCTCCTCGTCGGCGACCGCCACATCCGGGTCATGGCCGAGCGCGAGCCCGAGCAGCTGCCCTGGGCCCAGCTGGGGGCCGACGTCGTGATCGAGTCGACCGGGCGCTTCACGAGCCGGGCCGACGCGGCGGGGCACCTCGGCGAAACGGTCAAGCGGGTGATCATCTCGGCGGCGTCGGGCGACGCCGACGCCACGTTCGTGATCGGCGTCAACGACGAGGACTTCGACCCCGAGAAGGACATCGTCGTCTCGAACGCGTCCTGCACGACGAACTGCTTCGTGCCCATGGTGAAGGTCATCGACGACTCCTTCGAGATCGTGAGCGGGCTCATGACCACGGTGCACGCCTACACGAACGACCAGAACCTGTTGGACCTGACGCACACGGACCTGCGACGGGCGCGGGCCGGGGCGGCCAACATCGTGCCCAGCTCGACGGGCGCCGCCAAGGCGACCGGGCTGGTCCTCGCGGCCATGAAGGGCCGCCTGAACGGGACGTCGCTGCGGGTGCCGCTGCCGGTGGGCTCCATCACCGACTTCACCGCCGTGGTCAACGGCAACCCGTCGGTGGCCGAGGTCAACGGCGCCTTCGCCGAGGCCGCCGCCAAGCCGCCGCTGGAGCGGGTCTTGGACTACACCGACGAGCCGATCGTCTCGAGCGACATCGTGGGCTCGCCGGCCTCGTGCACCTTCGACGCCGGGCTGACCATGGTCATGCCGATCAGCGACGAGCTCTCGCTGGTGAAGACGTTCGGCTGGTACGACAACGAGTGGGGGTACTCGAACCGCCTGGTCGACCTGGCCGTCCTGGTCGGCGGCTGACCGGTTGGGGCTGCGTGGCTGAACCGGAGATGACGCCCGACCCGTTGCGCGGCCTGCCGCTCCTGGGCGACCTGCCGCCCCTGGAGGGCAAGCGGGTCCTCGTGCGGGTCGACTTCAACGTCCCGCTGCACATCGGCGTGCGCGGCCGGGCCACGGTGGCCGACGACTTCCGTATCGCGGCCGCGCTGCCGACCCTGCGCCGGCTGCTCGACGAGGGCGCGGCGGTGACCGCGGCGTCGCACCTCGGGCGGCCCTCGGGCGCGCCGGACCCGCGCTGGATGATGGACCCGGTGCGCGAGCGGCTCGAGGCGCTGGGCCCGGGCGTGACGCTGACCGAGAACCTGCGCTTCGACCCGGGCGAGAAGGGGAACGACCCGGCCTTCGTGCAGCGGCTGATCGAGGGGTACGACGCCTACGTGGACGAGGCCTTCGGCGCGGCACACCGGCGCCACGCCTCCATCGTGGGGCCGCCGCAGTTCTTGCCGAGCGCGGCCGGGCTGCGCTTCGCGCGCGAGGTCGAGGTGCTGGGCGGCCTGCTGAGCGCGCCCGTCCGGCCCTTCGTGGCGGTCGTCGGGGGGGCCAAGGTGGCCGACAAGCTCGAGGTCCTCAAGGTGCTCGCCACGAAGGTCGACACGCTCATCGTCGGCGGCGGTATGGCCTTCACCTTCATGGCGGCGCGCGGCCAGCGCGTGGGCAACTCGTTGCTCGACGAGGCCCACCTGGACGACTGTCGGGCCCTGCTGGCGTCGGGCGTGCGCATCCTGCTGCCGACCGACACCCGGGCGCTCGAGCCGGGCGCGTCGTTCGGGCCACCGTCGGGGGGCGTGGGGCCGCGGGGGAGCTCCAAGGTGATTGAGGGTGACCTGCCCGACGGCTGGACCGGCCTCGACATCGGGCCCGACTCCGCCGCCGCGTTCGCCTCGGCGGTCGCCGACGCCGGCACGGTGCTGTGGAACGGGCCGCTCGGTGCCTTCGAGGACCCGCGCTTCTCGCGCGGCACCAAGGTGGTGGCGCAGGCGGTGGCCGAGTCGCCGGGCTTCTCGGTGGTCGGCGGCGGCGACAGCGCCAGCGCGCTGGAGGAGCTCGGGCTCTCGGGCCGGGTGGGCTACCTGTCGACCGGTGGCGGCGCCTCGCTGTGCTTCATCGAGTCGGGGGGACACCTGCCCGGCATCGACGCGCTGCGCCACGCCCCCAACGCGCCGAAGGAGTGACGGCCCGGCGCCCGCTCGTCAGCGGGAACTGGAAGATGCACCACGACCACATCGAGGCGCTGCACACCGTGCGCGACCTCGGACTGCGGTTGAAGCCCGAGGACGTCGCCCGGTTGGACGTCTCGGTCCACCCGCCGTTCACGGATCTGCGCACCGTGCAGACGCTGGTGGAGAAGGAGCATCTCCCGATCGCCCTCGGTGCCCAGCACTGCGCCCCCGAGGACGCCGGCGCGTACACGGGTGAGGTCAGCCCGCGCTTCTTGGCCCGGCTGGGGACGACCTACGTCATCGTCGGGCACTCGGAGCGGCGCACGCTCTTCGGCATGGACGACGCGACCGTCGCCGCCACGCTGCGGGCGGTGCTGCGCCACGAGATGACACCGATCGTTTGCGTCGGGGAGTCCGAGGAGCAACGTGCGGCCGGCCGCACCGAGGGCGTGCTGGAGGAACAGGTGCTGGCCGCGCTCGGCGGGCTGGCGCCCGAGGTGCTGGCCGGGCTGGTCCTGGCCTACGAGCCGGTCTGGGCCATCGGGACGGGCAAGGCCGCCACGACGATCGACGCCGAGGACGCCTGCGTGTTCATCCGGTCCCTGGTCGCGAAGGTGGGCGGCGACGAGGCGGCGGCAGGCGTGCGGATCCAGTACGGCGGGTCCGTGAACGGCGAGAACGCGGCCGACCTGATGGCCGAACCGGATGTGGACGGCCTGCTGGTGGGGGGCGCCAGCCTCGAGGCGGCGAAGTTCACTGACGTCATCCGGGCCAGCGCGGCCTGCTACCGTTCGTAGCTCGAGCAGGCGATCTGCCGCTCCGGGCTTGAGCTGGAGGATCCTCCGTTGTTGGCAACCTTGACGGCCGTCACCTGGGTGTACGTGGTGATCGAGGTGCTCAGCGCGCTCGGCCTGATCTTCCTCATCCTGATGCACAGCGGAAAGGGTGGCGGGCTGTCGGACATGTTCGGCGGCAGCGTCGGGGCTGCCGCGCAGGGCTCGACGGTGGTGGAACGGAACCTCGACCGCATCACGGTCACGGTCGCCATCATCTTTGCGTTCGCGACGGTGACCCTGGATCTCCGGCTGCAGTGACGGGCCGGGGCCGACGCCCCCGGCGTTGGCGCTGGCGCTGGCGCGAGCTGGTCGGGCTGGGCGCGGCCCTGGGCGCGGTGGCGATGGTGGCGACGGCCTGTGGCGGGCCCAGCGGGGGCAGCACGACGGTGACCTATGTCGCGGTGACCGGCGGCGCCGTCTCGTTCGGCATGACCGGGAGCCCGACGGGCTGCAACCCGAACACGCCGGCCGGCGACACGCAGGCGACGCTGACGTTGCTGGGCGGGGTGCTCCCGAGCCCGTACGTGATCAAGGCCAACGGGACGCCCGACCCCAACTCGGAGCTGATCGAGTCCGCCGAACCGCTCAGCATCAGCCCCCAGACGATCGTCTACACCCTGAACCCCAAGGCGGTGTGGTCCGACGGGGTGCCGATCACCGCGGACGACTTCAAGTACGCCTGGGAGCAGCAACGCGGGAACCCGGACGGGACCTCGACCGACGTCACGAGCATCGCCGGCTACCGCGACATCGCGTCCGTGACCGGCTCCAACGGCGGCCACACCGTCACCGTGAAGTTCAAGAACACGTTCGCCGACTGGCAGATGCTCTTCTCCAACCTGCTGCCGGCACACGTCATGGAGAAGGTGGGCTGGAACCCGAGCTGCTCGACGGTCAATCCGAGCATCGACCTGTCGGGCGGGCCGTTCGAGATCGGGTCGGTGTCGGGCTCGACGATCAAGCTGGTGCAGAACCCGAAGTGGTGGGGCACGCCGGCCAACGCCCGCTCGATCACCGTCCACATTGCGTCCTCGACCGCGCAGCTGGCCTCGTGGATGAGCAGCGGGTTCGTGCAGGTGGCCGAGCCCGCGACGGTGACGCCGTCCTTCCTGACGGACATGACCGGACTGCCGGGGGTGCAGAGCGACCTCGACACGTCGGCGACGCAGCTGCAGCTCGACATGGCGAGCTCCCTGAGCTCGCGGCTGTCGCCGGACCTTCGCTACGCGATCGCGCTGTCGATCAACCGCCAGGACCTGCTCAACCAGGACGTCAGCTGGGCGTTGCCGGGGATCATGGTGGGCGACAGCCACATCTACGTGCAGGGGCAGCAGGGGTACAAGCCGGCCCCGCCCTCGGGCGTGCCGACCACGACGATCCCGGTGCCGACGTCGTCGACCTCGACCACGGCGATCGCGGCCACCGGCACGGTCAAC
Source organism: Acidimicrobiales bacterium (assembly GCA_035551835.1). GTDB lineage: Bacteria > Actinomycetota > Acidimicrobiia > Acidimicrobiales > RAAP-2 > Bog-473. The sequence continues at coordinate 18,657 of DASZMN010000083.1, forward strand.
TTCCCGGTCACGCCGGTGCCCGACCAGGCGGCGGCGTTCGTCGCGGCGTCGGGGTTGGTGCGCACGCCGGACTCGCCGTACTACCACTCGGCCTTCGGGGTGCCGTTCACGCTGCATCTGGCGGTCGACGAGAGTGACCCCTGGGCGGCCGCAGCCGCGCCGAAGATCCGCGACGACCTGGTCGCAGCCGGCTTGGACACCCAGATCGAGACGCTGGACTCGGCGACGACGGCGGGGGAGGCCCTGGCCGGCGGGTTCGCCGACATGGCGCTGCTCCCGGTGGCGTTCACGCCGTACCTGAGCCAGACGCTGGCCTGGTACACCATGCTGCTCGGCCCGGCGGGCAAGAACGGCTCGCAGGACTGGACGGGCTACGACAACACGCAGTTCGAGCAGCTGGTGAAGATGGCATCCCAGCAGCTGAACCCGCTCACGGCGGCGGGCATCTACGCGCAGGCGGACACCCAGCTGTGGGACCAGATGGTGTCGCTGCCCCTTTTCGCCGAGCCGGCGGCGCTGGCATGGAGCCGGTCGCTCGGCGGGGTGATGCAGGAGCCCCGCAGCACGAGCCTGCTCTGGTACGCGCAGTACTGGGCGGTGCGCCAACCCGAATCGACGAGCAACACGACACCCTCGCTGCCCGGGCAGTAACGGGGCGGGGGCGCGCTACGCTCTCCGGACGCTGAATTTCAGCCGTTCACCCGGTCGGAGTGGCGGAATAGGCAGACGCGCCAGCTTGAGGGGCTGGTGCCCGCAAGGGCGTGGGGGTTCAAGTCCCCCCTCCGACACACACCTGAGTACACGCGTCGGGCCGGGCTTCGACTACGACCTTGGCCCGGTCGACGTGGTACGTCAGGCGGAGCCCCATGGCCCCGTAGATGGCCGCTCTCTGCTCGGCTGAGGCACCGCGCAAACCGATGAGGCCCGAATGGACCGCCGTGACCAGCGCGCGGACCTCGGCCTCGGTGAGCACTGCTCCCGGGGTCGCCTCGCGGAGGTCGCGCTCCGCGGTGAGCCGGAGCGCTTCGACCTCCTGGGTCCAGGTCGCGACGACCTTGGGCTCGACGCCCTCCTCCAACGCGCGGCGGTACTTCGCCAGCCGCTTGTCGCAGTCGGCCATGGTCCGACGCGCGGCCTCCTGGCGCGCTAGGACCGCGTCGTCAGGCCCCTGTGCATCCGTGAGGGCCGCGATGGTGGCTTCCATGTTCTCGGGGTCGAAGTGGCGTAGCAACGACTCGTCGAGGCGTCCGGTGATGTCGGCTTCGCGCAGGTAGACCCACTTGGCATGCTTGCCGGTCGCGCCCGCGTACTCGGTCTTGAAGCCGCACCGGTAGTGAGCCTGGCCGTGGTTCCACGCGCCCGACATCCGGCGGTTGCACGAGCCGCAGTAGATGAGCGACGACAACGCGTAGGTGTGCCGACGTCGGGGCTTGACGACGGCCTTGCGATGCTCACCGATCGACCGTTGCGCCTGCGCCTCCGCGAAGAGCTCGTCCACGACCGACTCGGTGCGTGGCACTACGTGCTCCAGACCACCGGCTTCGAGCCGGGTGTCTACCTGGTCCAATGCGCGGGCAGCGAGGGCCTGATCGCCGTGAGCGGCCCCGAGACGTTCGTGCTGGACGAACCGCTGGTCCCGGGCCTCTAGCGCTGCAGGCGCCAGAAGACACCCGCTGCACGCGCAGACGGATCTCCGGGACGCTCACGGGCCTCACCACGGCCGGCCGAAGGCGCCGGCGCTTCTCCATCGCCTCAGCGACGTCGTGGGGGGAGACCTGTGCCACCAAGAGCACTGTACGCCCGGCGATCTACGCTGGGCCGCTATGGCGATGTGGCTCTTGGGGTCCAGAACCGATGGCGTCACTGTCGATGACGACTTCCGGTGTCCAGTCTGCGGCTATGTCGGCAGGTTGTTCACCAGCGATGACCGATCGTCGTTGGGACGGTTGACCGGAGGCTGTCTTTTGTGTCCCCACTGCGCCAACTCCGGAAAGCTCTTCCGAAAACGGAAGTACCTCAAATTCCAGAAGGTCACCCCGCCGAGTGCGCACTTTTCGGCTGCAGTAGGCGAGATGGACGCTGCGGTGAAGCGCCAGTTTCCTAACAGCCACTATTGAGAAGCGGTCGATTGAACTAGAAGAGGTCGGGATCCTCACCTCTGCCGGCGCCGAGCATGAAAGCACCATCGCCTTGCTGCTGCATGACCTCGATGCACAGCGACACCATCCGCTCGGCGACTTCCTCGAGTTCGGCGGCGTCGAACGAGGTGAGGGTCGCGTCTATCGTTCCCTCGTCACCGGCCGCTCTCTGGTTGTTGAGGCGGACGACGTATAGGGCCACGATTTCGGCTTCGAGATTCTCGTGGAGTCCCGAAGTGTGCCGATCGCACTCATCGGCCAGGCTGATGAGGCTGGGCACGATCGCGGCGAAGATCCGTTCCCGCAGGATGCCTTCGCTGGAACCGAGCGAGTGAAGGATCTTGTACGCCTTCTCCTGGGCATATCCGAGGCTCATGACCGGCAAGCCTACGGTGATGGGTTGTCCGCGACGCGCGTACTGGCATCGTCGCTTTGTTGACCGCTGCAAGGGTGGCGAGTGGTTCGACCTCCGGAAGGTGGAAGTCGACGCCTTCAAGCGATGGCGCCGGGATCTAATTGGCCAAGCGGTCACGCGGCTCGCTTTACCCCGATCTCCCACCGCATCAAGGCCGGAGTACCAGCGGGGTCGAACGCCCCTCCGACACGATCAAAACCCGACTCCTTGAGTCCAACCTCCTGGTAGCGAACGTTGTGCAGGAGCTGTTGGAGCCCGGGTCGCTCGAGGTTCTTGCCCGAGAGCCCGGGGTCGGAGACGACCGTCACCTCGCCGAGGTCGTGCAGCTCGGCATAGACGCGCAGCTTGTCAGCTTGCCCGGCGATCGAGAAGCCCTCCGCTGCTTGTTCCTCGGTCGACACCCGGCAGTACGCCACCGTCAACATCGCGGTCCTCCTGTTCCAGCTCTTCTCTCTCGCTCACCATCCGCAGCCCGATGCGCACCAGCACGGCCGCCACCCGCCCGTAGTCGGGCACGGCCGCGTTCACCGCAACTCCAACTCGCTGCGGCGGCGAGCGACCCGCTCGCTGAATGCGGTCCGGCTGATGATCTCGTAGGTGTGCAGATGATGCCCGATTGCCCAAAGCGTGTCGTCGATGCCCTCGGTGCCGAGGAGGGCGCCCATCGAGGCGAGATAGCCGTTGAGGCCCGGGAGCAGCTTCTCGATCGACTTGGAGCGCCGAGCGAGGCGCAGGCGCTCGAGGCCGACGGCCGGATGAGAGAGCGTGGCCTGCTGGACTGAAAACCATTGCGGGGCGAGCGGCCAGCGGCATCGGGTCCGGTCATTCGTGGGGGACCGGTAGGTCAGCCATTCGCCGGTCGCGTAGGCCCACAAATCGCCCGTGGCAGCGAGGACCTGGGCGGGAGTGTTGAGGTCGAACTCTTGGAGCCCTTTTCGACCGATCTCGAACTCGAGCCGGTGCACGGGCATCCCCGCCACGTAGCGCTCGCCCCAGACCTCGAACCACCAGCCGTTGTCCTTGGCCGCCATGTCAGCGGTCTTGTTGTACAGACGCGCCAGGAACGTCTTGGTCGTGCGGCTGCCGAACTCGAATCCGGTCAAGGCGCCGGCCACCTCGTAGGTGCGCCGGGCGTCGGCCCGGCAGACGAAGCGTGAGGTGTCGCCGAGGGAGAGGTTCCAACCCTGCCAGTTGGCGAAGAGATCGACGCGGTTGACCCAGAAACGCAGCTGTCGTAGTTCGTGACCGAGGATCTCCTGCAGTGTGGTCACCGCGGCCTCGGGGCCGACGGCGTGCAGGAACTCGGAGCGAGGCTGGACGCGCACCGTGGGGAGGTGGCGGCTGGTGGAGATGCCGATGCGGGCCATCGCGTGCTCGAGGCAGAAGCGGTACTTGCCCCAGCCGTGCGGGGTGATGCCGAAGACGAGCTCGCCGAGCTCGAAGGGCGCCGGGCGCTTCGCCTCGCCGGCCCACGCCCGACAGTCTTCGAGGCGCTGCAGAAATCGTTTGGGTACCTCCGCCCGTCCGGACAGGTAGAGCGCGTCGACTCCGGACGCCAGCTCGCGCAACGGCCCAACTAGCGAATTTGCGACTAGGTGTTCAGAGACCGACGTGGGGAGTGGCACGGCAAGCGATCAGTGGAAGAAGCCGGGACGCCGGTCGGCGATACGGCGCTCGATGCCCGCGGCCCAGGCGTTCTCGAGGTCGAGTCGGATCCAGGGGAACGAGTAACCGTCGGGATGCACGCCGTAGCGGGCGCGGAATCGCCGCACCTTGCGGAAGATGGTGGCGCGGTGCCAGCCACCCTCTTCCAGCGCGGCGAACCCGCCAGCCATGTGCCAGGCCACCCAGAAGCCGATCAGCTCGGACTGCTCCATCGCGTCCTCGGCGATGTCGTCGCGCACGAAGTCGGGATAGTCCTCCTTGTCGAGGGCCTGCATCGGGAAGGCCTCCGCCAGCACGTCTTCGTCGAGGGCGCCGTGGTAGGCGTACCAACGAGCGGCAGCCGTGCCGCCTCCTTCGACGGAGTCGCTCTTGTCGGTCCGGAAGTCTGGCTGGTCGGTCATGCGGGCCATGTTGTCGCATGGTTGCGACAAGCGGCCGTTCCCGCAGATCACGGAGGGGGTATGGCAACCAGGCCGCCCTCGGGCGGCCTCACCGATTGTCCCCGCGGAATGCTTCCGGGCCCGTCAAGGCGACCCTCCGGGCGGCTGCGCCGGCCTTGACCGGCCCTGTGGATCCGGGGTTCTGTCTGTACGTCGTTTGGCGTACAATTAGATCTATGGCATCGAAGACGGAGCGACTGAGCCTGCGGCTGACCCCCGAACAGGACGCCGTCCTGCGGCGGGCGGCGGATGCCCGAGGGGAGTCGGCGAACGACTTCGTCGTGCGCAATGCCGTGGAGGCGGCCGAGATGGAGTTAGCTG
>DASZMN010000084.1:0-82218 GCA_035551835.1 Acidimicrobiales bacterium
CCGCCCAGGCCGGGGGCATCGGGAACGGGAGCGGCCAGGGCAACGGCGGCGGCCAAGGCAACGGCGGCGGCCAGGGCAACGGCCGCCGGGCCGCGAAGGCGCAGATCAAGCAGCCGAACGCCCCCGACCCCGACGCCCTGCGGCCGGTGGTCAAGGAGCAGCACGAGAAGGTCGGCCGCAACGAGCCCTGCTGGTGCGGCAGCGGCAAGAAGTTCAAGTTCTGCCATGGCGCCGCCTAACGCCGCGTCGGCCGGCGCAGAGGAACCTCGCGACCTCGCCTCCGAGCTGGAGGCGCTGGGAGACCGGCTGGCCGAGGCCGAGCGCTACCTGGGGCGGGACAAGCTGGAGCTCCGCCGGAGCGAGCTCGAGGCCGAGGTGGCCCGCCCGGACCTGTGGGACGACGCCGACAACGCCCGCGCGGTGACCAAGGAGCTGGGGCGGGTCAGCGACGACCTCGACCAGCTCGACGGGCTCCGCGCCACCCTCGACGACGCCCGCGCCCTGCTCGAGCTGAACGAGGAGTCGGCGGCCGCCGGCACGCGCGACGCCACCTTCGAGGCCGAGTTGCTCGAGACGGTCGACGCGTTGGTCACGCGCCTCGGCGCGCTCGAGCTGCAGTCGCTCTTCTCGGGTGAGTACGACGAGCTCGACGCGGTGTGCGACGTGCACGCCGGCGCCGGCGGCACCGACGCGCAGGACTGGACCGAGATGCTGCTGCGCATGTACCAGCGTTGGGCCGAACGCCGTGGCTTCACCGTCGAGGTCGACGAGGCGACAGAGGGACAGGAGGCGGGGCTGCTGTCGGCGACGTTCATTGTGCACGGTCGCTTCGCGTACGGGTTGTTGGCCACCGAGCGCGGCGTGCACCGGCTCGTGCGCATGTCGCCGTTCGATTCCCAGCACCGTCGCCAGACGTCCTTCGCCTCCATCGACGTCACCCCGTTCCTCGAAGACGTCTCGAGCGAGGTGGACATCGACGAGAAGGACCTGCGCATCGACACCTACCGCTCGTCGGGCGCTGGCGGCCAGCACGTCAACAAGACCGACTCGGCCGTGCGCCTGACCCACCTGCCGACCGGGATCGTCGTGGCCGTGCAGAACGAGCGCAGCCAGCACCAGAACAAGGCCAAGGCGATGCAGATCATGGGGGCCAAGCTGGCCGAGCGGGCCCGGGCCGAGCGCCGCGCCGAGCTCGACGCGCTGAGCGGCGATCGCGTCGACAACGCCTGGGGCAACCAGATCCGCTCCTACGTCATGGCGCCCTACCAACTCGTCAAGGACCTGCGCACCGGCTACGAGACGGGCAACGTGGACGCCGTCCTCGACGGCGACTTGGACGGCTTCATGGAGGCCGAGCTGCGCCGGCAGCGGGAGTCCGGCGCATAGCGAGCACTGGCCGACGTGCGCCGACGCTTGGCCGCCGAGCCGACGGGCGGTGGTAAGGGGCGGCGGGCTGCCAAAGCCCTGACCTGCACTGGAAGCGCTGACCCAAAGCCGCGAGGCGGACTCACTAGGATGTTCCGAGTTGCCCGCGGGGAGGCGACACAAATTCTCCCTCACACTTCTCACACTTGCGTTCGGCCGAACCTCTAGATGATCCAATTCCAAAACGTCACCAAGACCTACAAAGGCTCGACCGTCGCCCTCCGTGACATCAACGTCGAGATAGAGAAGGGCGAGTTCGTCTTCCTCGTCGGTGCCTCCGGCTCGGGCAAGACGACCTTCATCCGGTTGCTGCTGCGCGAGGAGCTCCCCGACACGGGCCAGATCCTCGAGGCCGGCCGCAACATCGTCGACCTGCCCAAATGGCGTGTGCCCTACCTGCGCCGGAACATCGGCTGTGTCTTCCAGGACTTTCGCCTCCTGCCGAACAAGTCGGTGTTCGAGAACGTGGCGTTCGCGTTGGAGGTCATCGGGCGGCCGCGTCACGTCGTGGCCAACCAGGTGCCGCAGGTGCTCGACCTCGTCGGCCTCTCGACCAAGCGCGACAACCTGCCGAGCGAGCTCTCGGGTGGTGAGCAGCAGCGCGTGGCGGTGGCCCGCGCGTTCGTGAACCGTCCGCTCATCCTGTTGGCCGACGAGCCGACGGGCAACCTCGACCCGCAGACGAGCCAGGGGATCATGCAACTGCTCGACCGCATCAACCGCACGGGCACGACCGTGATCGTCGCAACGCACGACGAGGTGCTCGTCGACAAGATGCGCCGCCGCGTGATCGAACTCAGCAACGGCGCGATGGTGCGGGACCAGGCACGTGGCGTATACGGCTTCGACGGCGCAGCGCAAGAGCGCGTCGACGTGGCCGCAGGCGGCATGGGCTGACCGCGGCATGGCTCCTGTTTCCGTCGACTACGTCCTGCGCGAGACCGCTTCGAACCTGTGGCGCAACCGCCTGATGACGGTCGCCGCCATCTTGACGGTGGCGGTGTCGCTGTCCTTGGTCGGAGCGTCGCTGTTGCTGCGCCAGGGCTCGGCCAACGCCACCGGCACCCTGGAGCGGGGCACCAAGGTGACCGTGTGGATGGAGCCCAACGCGAACAAGCAGGAGATCGACGCCGTCCGCACCCAGCTCTCCCAGCTCAACTACGTGACCCAGCCCTGCGAGTACTGGGGCAAGGCCCGGAACTTCGCCGAGGCCCGCCAGCTCCTCCCCAACGACGTCTTCCAGGCCACCAACCAGGCCGAGATGCCCACGTCCTACTGGTGCGTGCCCACGGCGCTGAGCGACGCCGCCCAGGTCGTGCGGACGTTCAACGGGACGGCGGGGGTCCTCGCGGTGACGGAGCCGTCCGAGGCGATCCACAACGAGGAGACGGTGATCAACGTCATCAAGTGGGCGTTCCTGGCCATTGCGGTGGTGCTCATCGTGTCGGCCGCCGTGCTGATCCTCAACACGATCCGCATGGCGATCTTCGCCCGGCGCCGTGAGGTCTCCGTCATGAAGCTGGTCGGGGCCACGAACTGGTTCATCCGGGTGCCGTTCATGTCCGAGGGCCTTCTCCAAGGATTGGTGGGGTCTGTCTTGGCGGCCGGCGTCGTCTGGTCGTTGTACGCCCTGATCGACCATTGGGGCTCGGGGCGCACGACCAGCAACATCTTCACGGCGATCCATCTGACGAGCACCGAGATGATCCTGACGAACGTCGTCGTGGTCTTCGTGGGCATGGCCATCGGCACCATCGGCTCGGCCATCGCAATCCGCCGTTTCCTCGACGTCTGAGGTCTCACGTCTGGTCGCGACGACCCGACGACTCCCTGGTGGCATCCGGATTGCACTGTGCGGCGTGGGCGCCGTGGCGGTGAGCGCCCTCTTCCTGTCCGCCTGCCGACGGCCGCGGTCAGGTCATCCGGCGTCTCGGGGAGCGCAGACGTAGCGCTCGTACGTAGAGCCACCGACGTGCACCGTTGCGGGCGAGCCGGCGACCGCGCTCGCTACCGCTACCGCTTGGCAGTGGGCGAGCGTCCAGCGCATGTCCGGATTGCGCGTCAGCGGATGCACGACGACGAGCACGTCCTCGATGCGCCCGGCGCCGACGTCGTGAGCGAATTGTGTCACCGACGTGCTCGGGACCTGACCGGTGAAGCCGCCCACCGGGAGGTACTCATGCCCTGTGGCGAGGACGTCCTGACTCACCTCGGAGGAGGTCTCCGCCGTCTCGATGCTGTGTGACGCCGGAACCTTGGCCGCCGTCGCCGACTGGCCGGGCCAGCTCGCCACGTCGTGCTGCCATTGGGCGTGTTCGGTCGAGGTCAGCGCGGCGGACTGGTAGGGCGAATCGAACGGGCCGAGCCCGTTGGCGACGGAGGTGGCCGAGGCCCAGGCCGCACCGATGAGCAGCGCGACGGCACCGGAGGCGAGGCCGACGCGGGCGGCCGATGTCGGCGGCGTCCGCGGCGTCCGGAACAGCCACCACACGATCGCGACGACGGCCGCGCCGGTCGCGACCAGGGTGGTACCGACGACCCACGGCCAGACGCCGGCGCTGCGCGGGGTCAGCGACAGTGCCTCGGCTGCGCCGGCGAGGACGGCGACGAGGACGGTCGCGGGGACGAGTCGCGACGCGGTGCGCATCCGCCACGCGAGGGTGAGGCCCAGACCGCACAGCGCCGCCATGGGCGGGGCCAGGGCGGCCAGGTAGTAGTCGTTCAGGAAGTGGGATGAGGCGAAGAAGCACCAGGTCAAGATCAACCACATGCCCCAGAGCACCGCGGCGGCCCGCCACGGGTCGGTGCGCGGGCGGCGACGGCGCGCCACGAGGATGCCGCCGAGGGCGATCACGGCCGGGACGAAGAGCCACGCGGCGTCGCGGCCCAGATCGCCGGCGAGGAACCGGGCCGGCCCCTTTTCGAGGGCCTGCGTCGGCGCGCCGCCGGCGGTCGTGGCCTGGACGGCGACGGGCGGTGGCGTGCAGCGGGGCTGTTCGAGCACCCGGCCGCTCAAGCGGTCGGCGCCGTTGTAGAGGAAGACCTGGCTGAACACCGAGTCGTTGCAGCTCCCGTCGACGTAGGGACGGTCGTGGGCCGGGACGAGGGTCACGACGGTCATCCAGCTGACCGACACGGCAAGGGCGACCACCGCCGAGAGTGCGATGTGCCGGTAGCGGCGGCCGAGGCTCAGCGCCGGTGCCGCCATCAGGTACGCCGCGTAGATCGCCGGCAGCACAAGCCAGGCCTGCAGCATCTTGGTCTGGAAGGCCAGGCCCACCCACAGGCCGGCGAGGACGAGCGGGCGCACGCGGCCGGTCATGTACGCCTCGGTGGCCGCGTCGGCGGCGAGGACCAACAGGAGGATGAGCAGGGAGTCCGAGATGTTGCCGCGGTTGAGCAGGACCGTCACCGGGGTCGCCGCGAGCGCGAGGGCGGCGACGAGCCCGGCCCCCGCCCCAGCGACCCGGCGGACGGCGCGGTAGAGGACGAGGACGGTGAGCGTCCCCTCGACGACCTGGGGCACCACGATCGCCCAGATATGAAAGCCGAACAGGCGCAGGGAGAGGGCCTGGACCCAAAAGGCGCCCGGCAGCTTGTCCACCGAGACGGTGCCCCAGGGGTCAAAGGCGCCAAAGAAGAAGTTGTGCCAGCTGTCCGACATGCTCCGCGCTGCGCCCGCGTAGAACGTCTCGAGCACATCGTGGTTCAGGCCCCACCCGTAGGAGAGGGCGGCCAGCGCGGCGACCGCGAGGAGGGTCGGCCGGGCCCAGGTCGGTTGCTCCGGCGGCGAACGCCAGAACCGCAGACGGCTCTGACGCTCGACCGGGAATTCCGGTGATGGCTCGGCGTGGGACTCGGACTCGACGGCGGGTGTCGGGACAGGGGCGCGCGTGTCCAGCGCCAATTCCCCCACAACATCCCCCATACGTCGAACTTACAGTTGGGCGGGCTGAGCTCAGGGTGCGATCGAGTTGCAAAGTCGGGGCTTCTGCGCCCGGAGGACGAACGGAATGAAGCAGCGTGGTGGACGACGTCGGTGAGCTACCACGCCGGTAGTGAACTACTTGAAGTAGACTTCAAGTCAATGACGAGGGTCGAAATTTCGCTCGACGAGGAGGAACGGGAGGGATTGCTCGATATCGGGGAGGTGGCCGCCCGCACCGGGATGGCCCCTTCGGCCCTTCGCTTTTACGAGCGCGAGCAGCTCATTGCGAGCGTTGACCGCAAGGGACTGCGCCGCCAATTCGCACCAGACGTCCTCACGACCCTGGCCGTGGTCGCGATGTGTCGCCAGGCCGGCTTCACCTTGGAGGAGATCAAACTCTTGCTCGCCACCGGAGGACGACCCGGCTGGAAGGCCTTTGCCGCCGCCAAGCGCGACCAGCTGAAGGCCCAGGCCGAGCACCTCGACGCCATGGCGAACCAACTCGACCACGCACTTGGCTGTCCAAGTCCGAATGTCTTTGACTGCGAGCACTTCCGTGCGGCGCTGGCGGGCGCCCTGCCGGTCCGTGGCGACGACCACCTGTTCGTGGCGGGGTCGGTTCGACGTGCCCGCTGACCGGAGTCCGGCGACCAACGGGTCGGGCTGGCGGGACACGTCCCAGTCACGGTTCTTCTGCAACGTGCCGCGCAAGGTGTCGCTCCTCTTCGGCTTGTTGGCATTCGCGGCCCTCGTCATCGGCGGCGGCTTTGCCGAGATCAGCTCCAACGGCGCCCCGACGTCGCTCGAGACCGCGATCGTGCGATGGATCATCGTCGGCTCCCTGGTGACGGGCGTGGTCTTTTACGTCATCGGCGGCCGCCTGCGGGCACAGCGCCAGGGAGGGCGTTAGCGCTTCACCCGTGTTCGTGCGACGGTCCGTCCTTGGCGGAAGAAAGTTTCGACGCGGCAAGGTGTCGTGCAAGGTTTTCGGCAAGTTCACCTCTCCAAGCTCCGTCTCGCTCCCCAATCCGGGGGCGTGACGAAAGCGAAAGCGGAAGCGAAAGCGAAAGCGAGGAGACATGGCGAACACCACCACGATCATCGGCAACCTGACCCGGGAGCCCGAGATCCGCTACACCCGGGAGGGCCAGGCGACCGCGCAGCTCGGGGTCGCGGTGAACCGGCGGTGGCAAGACCGCACGACCCAGGAGTGGCAGGAGGCGACGTCCTTCTTCGACGTCATCTGCTGGCGGGATCTCGCCGAGAACGTGGCGCTGAGCCTGACCAAGGGAATGCGGGTCGTCGTGACCGGTCGGCTCGAACAGCGCACGTGGGAAACCGAGGACGGCGAGCACCGATCAAAGGTCGAGATCACCGCCGAGGAGGTCGGCCCGAGCCTGCGCTTCGCCACCGCAGACGTGCACAAGGTCGAGCGACGCGGCGCGATGAGCGCGGACGGTGCTGCCGAGGCCGAGGCCGAGTCCGTCTCTGTCGAGGCGTGAGTGTCGCCCTGGCTCATCACGACGAGCGGCTGGTCGTGGATCGTGGGTGCGGCGATCCACGACTCGGTCAGCGCCCTCAGCCGCCCGGTGGAGATGGCGGCCGCTCTGGCGAGCACCGGGTGCGCGCTTCTGGTCGCCGTCCGGCTGCGGTCGAGGCGTCGATCGACTTCCTGAGGGTGGAGGTCGCCGACATTTGCGGCGCGCTCGCCCTGGGCGGCTCCCTCCTCCGACGACTCGGACTAGGCGCCGAAGCGGCCCGGCTCGAATCGCTCTATGGCGCCGTGGCCGCCCGCCTGGCCGGGGACAGTCAACCCTCGGCCGGGACCTCCGTGTCGTCCTGGTCATAGGTGAGCGACAGGGAGTTGACGCAGTAGCGGAGCCCGGTGTCGGTGGGGCCGTCGGGGAAGACATGCCCGAGGTGCCCACCGCAGTGGGCGCACACGATTTCCGTGCGCGTCATCCAGTGGGTGCGGTCGGTTCGCTCGAGGATCGTCCCGTCGGCCTTCGCCCTGTCGAAGCTGGGCCAACCCGACCCCGAGTCGAACTTGGAGTCGCTGTCGAACAGATCGGCGCCGCACCCGGCGCAGCGGAAGACCCCCTCGCCCTCGACGTGAAGGAGCTCACCGGACCAGGCGGGCTCGGTGCCGGCTCGACGCAACACGGCGTACCGGTCGGGTGACAGCTCTTCGCGCCACTCCTCGTCGCTCTTGGTGACCTCGTAGTGCGTCGGGTCCTTCGTATCGGTCTTGCGCGAAAACATGGGGTACCTCTCTTCCTGCCTGGTTCAACAAACTCCAGGTCAGAAGTATTTCGCGCTGGCGCCGATCGCGTCGTAGACGGCCCCGATCACCCCGTGACTGCGGGAATCGCCCGTGAACTCCATGGCCATCTTGTTCATGACGTACCCGACGGCCAGCCCGTTTTCCGGATCGGCGAAGCCGTAGGAGCCCCCGGCCCCACCGTGGCCGAACGAGCCCTCACCCCCGAAGAGGGTCACCGGACTCGACCGCCAGAATCCGAGGCCGATCTTCTGCTCGAGCATGAAGCCGACCGAAGCGAACACCTGGTCCGCTCCCGAGGTCAACGGGGTGCGGGCGTCTTCCACCTGCGCCGCGCTCAGCAGCGCCTGGCTCGGTCCACCCTCGACGGTTCCGATCAGGGCGGCGTACATCCGCGAGAGGGAAGCGGCGTTGGTGATGCCGTTGCCGCCGGGAACCTCGGCGGCGTGCCAGGCCCTCTGGTTCATCCAGTCCCGGTCCCGGATGGCTCCGCCGAGATTGAGCGACCGCGCCAACAACGTGGAGGCGTAGCCCGACGGGGCGGCGTCGCCACCGCCGGCGGCGACGCCGGAGCCAGCGGCGTCGCCACCGCCTGCGCCACCGCCTGCGCCTGCGCCTGCGCCACCGCCGTCGAAGTTCGCCCCGACGATCGGCGACACCCGAGGCTCGAACTCCTCTGGGAGGCCAATGAAGAACTCGAGTCCGAGCGGTCCGGCCACCTCCTCGGCGAAAAACGTCCCGAGTGAGCGGCCGCTGATCCGACGGACCACCTCGCCCACGAGGTAGCCGTACGAGAGGGCGTGGTAGCCGTGGCCGGTCCCCGGAGCCCAGAACGGAGTCTGCTCGGCCAGTGCGTCGATGGCCGGCGTCCACGATTGGAGCTCTTCGGGCGTGAGGCGTCGGTCGATGGCCGGGACGCCGGCTTGGTGACACAGCAGGTAGCGAACGGGCACCGACTCCTTGCCCGCCTGCGCGAACTCGGGCCAGTACGTCGCGACGGGCGCGTCGAGGTCGAGGAGACCGCGCTGCGCCAAGAGGTTGGCGCAGACCGCCGTGGCGCCCTTCGTGGTGGAGAAGACGAGCTGCAATGCATCGGGCCCGTACGGCTTGGTGCCCGCGTCGTCGAATGAGCCGCCGCACAAGTCGACCACTTTGCGCCCCTGGACGTGGACGCAGAAGGCGGATCCCAGCTCGCGTCCCTCTTGGAAGTTCTGAGCGAACGCGTCTCGGACAGGCTCGAAGCCTGGCTCGACGTGTCCGGTGATGTGGGCCGACGAGGTATCGGGTCCGGTCATCGCTCAGGCCGCCAAGTCGAGGCCGGCGTTGCCCATCAGGAACACGAAGTTGTCTGAGTAGAACTGGCGCCGGACGTCGTCGCTCCGGTCCCCGAGCGAGGCCTCGAAGCGTTCCAAGGGCTTGCGACCGCCTTCGACGTGGGGATAGTCGGAAGAGAAGAGGACCAGGTCGGCTCCGGCCTGGTCGACGATCCAGCCGACGTCCTCGGTCGGGTACGGGGTGAAGCGGACCTGGCGGTGCACGTACTCGGAGGGCGTCAGCGACAGCGCCTGCAGGCGATCCTCGTGGCGCCGGAAGGCATCGAAGGCCGACTCCATCTGACGGATCCACGAAGGCACCCAGATGGCGCCCTGCTCGATGACGCCGATGTGGAGGTTCGGGAACGCCTCGAGCACGCCGTCGAAGATCAACGTCGCCAGCGTCTGGGCCGGTGGGACCGGGATGCCCATGTAGTCGACCGATCGAAAGTTCTCCTCTCCGCCGTGGAAGTCCGGCGGGATGGGCCTCCCGTTGTCGAAGTAGTGCTGGTCGATCAGTGCACCCGTCCCGCCCACGTGAAAGGCGATCGGGATGTTTGCCTCCTGAGCCATCGCCCATACGGGGTAGAGGTCCGTGTGGCTCGGCGAGTAACGCGGCGGGCATCCGGACGCGACGAGCAGGGCGGCTGCGCCCTGCTCGAGGGCGGCGCGGGCCGTCGCGGCCGCCCGCTCCGGGTCGCAGAGTGGCACGTAGAGCGAGGGGAGCAGCCGAGGGTCGACCGAGCAGAACTCGAGCATGCCCCGGTTGTGCGCCCGTGCGGCCGCGTAGACGAGGTCGACGTCGTCCCCGTGCTCCAGGTCGTGCAGCCGCCCGTTGTGGAACGTGTTGAAGACGAGCTGGCTGGAGAAGCCGAGGAGGTCGAGCGCCCGGGGCCGGTCTTCGGCGATGAACGACCCGGTCGCGGCGAAGTTCTTGCGGGCCATGATCTCCGCTTCTTCGTCGGCCCGGTACTCGGCGGACCCGTGCCGATCCCGGAGTCCTTCGAAGGCGGCCTCGAGGTCACGCTGCTGCTCGGAGGGGTCCCCGGTCTGGCGCAGCTCGTTCCCGCCGGGATAGCGCAGCACCGGAAGCCGGTCGCGGAAGGCCGCTTCGGCGTGGTCGCGCAACCAGGTCGGCGTCTCCATGATGTGGGCGTCGGCGTCGTGGACGACCCGGCCCTGGGAGTACGGCATCGTGACCCTCCCTCTCAGATCTCGGCCCCCGGCGTGATGAGTATCCCAGGACCAGGGGGCCGAGTTCCGATCCGGGGGACCACGGTCAAATCTGACGACCCGTCAGATACGGAGTGCCGGCTTCGCTACGCTCCCGGGCGATGGATCTGCGCGACGCCCCGGAGGACGTGGCATTCCGCGCCGAGGTGCGGCGATTCCTGGAGGAGAACCTCGTCGGAGAGTTCGCCGAGCTGGGTGGGCGCGGCGGCTCGGGCGACGAGACATTCGGGTTCGAGACCCGCCGGCGCTGGGAGAAGGTCCTGGCCAAGGGAGGGTGGACGTGTCCGGGGTGGCCGGTCGAGCACGGGGGCCGGGGCGCCAGCGTCACCCAGCAGGTCATCTTCAACGAGGAGTACGCCCGCGCCGCCGCCCCAGGGCGAGTGTCGATCATGGGCGAGGGCCTGCTCGGCCCGACGCTCATCCACTACGGGACGCCCGCACAGAAGGCCCGGTTCCTGCCACCGATTCAGCAGGGAGATGAGCTGTGGTGCCAGGGCTATTCCGAGCCTGACGCAGGCAGTGACCTCGCCAACGTCAAGACCCGCGCCCTGCGCGACGGGGACCAGTGGGTGGTCAGCGGCCAGAAGGTGTGGACGTCACTGGCTCATCAAGCCGACT
The DNA here is from genome assembly GCA_035551835.1 of Acidimicrobiales bacterium. Classification (GTDB taxonomy): domain Bacteria; phylum Actinomycetota; class Acidimicrobiia; order Acidimicrobiales; family RAAP-2; genus Bog-473. The sequence continues at coordinate 10,799 of DASZMN010000084.1, forward strand.
GGTGCTTCGTGGTCTGCCGCACCGACCCGGACTCGTCGCGCCACAAGGGCCTCTCGTATCTCCTGGTGCCGATGGATCAGCCCGGAGTCGAGGTGCGGCCGATCACCCAGCTGACCCGAACGAGCGAGTTCAACGAGGTCTTCTTCGACGGCGCCCGCACCGACGCCGCCAATGTCGTTGGCGAGGTCGGCGACGGATGGCGCGTGGCCCTGGCCACGCTCGCCTTCGAGCGCGGCGTCGCCCTGCTCGGTCATCAACTCACCTTCCGGCGCGAACTCGACCGGATCGTCGACCTCGCAGAAGAGAACGGTCGGGCGGCCGACCCCGTTGTGCGGCAACGTCTGGCGCAAGCCCACATCGAACTGACCATCATGCGGTACAACACTCTGCGATCGCTCTCGGGCATCGACGGGCCCGTGGCACCGCCCGAGGCGTCGATTGCCAAGCTGTTCTGGGGATCGTGGCATCGTCGCTTGGGTGAGCTCGCCATGGACCTCATCGGCGTGCGCTCGACGGTCCGGGGCGGGGAGGAGCTGCCCGAGAACATGGGCTACGGGCTCGATGAGCTGCAGCGCTCCTTTCTCTTCGCTCGGTCTGAGACGATCTACGGGGGCTCGAACGAAATCCAACGCAACATCATCGGCGAGCGTGTCCTGGGACTCCCGTCGGAACCGAAAGGGGTCAGGTGACGAGCACGAGCCTGGGCGCGGCCTTCGACCCGCCGCCACCGCCGTCCGCTCCGGGGGGCCATGGCCTCTTGGAGGGAAAGGTCGTCGTCGTCACCGCCGCCGCCGGCACGGGGATCGGGTCGGCCGCGGCCCGTCGCTGCCTCGAGGAGGGCGCGCACGTCGTGGTGTCGGACGCGCACGCACGTCGTCTCGCCGAGACGGCCGAACAGCTGACCGAGGAGGTCGGCGGGGCGACGCGGGTCCACGCGTTGGCGTGCGACGTCCGCGATGAGGCTCAGGTCGGCGCGCTCTATGACGGGACGATCGAACGTTTCGGTCGGATCGACGTCGCGGTGCACAACGCCGGCCTCGGGGGGACGGTCCCGCTCACAGAGATGACCGACGAGCAGTGGTCGACCGTGTTGGACATCACGCTGACCGGCACGTTTCGCTGCACCCGTGCCGCGTTGCGTCACATGCTTCCTTCCCGACGTGGCGTGATCGTCAACAACGCCTCCGTGCTGGGGTGGCGGGCCCAGCCCGGCCAGGCCCACTACGCCGCGGCGAAGGCGGGCGTCATGGCCCTCACGCGGTGCGCGGCCGCCGAGGCAGCGCCGGCCGGCGTCAGGGTGAACGCCGTGTCGCCGAGTCTGGCCGAGCATCCGTTCCTGAACAGGTCCATCCCCGAGGAGGATCTCGCCGTGCTGCGACGCCGTGAGTTGTTCGGTCGCGGCGCCGAGACCTGGGAGGTGGCCAACGTCATCGTGTTCCTCGCCAGCGACTACTCCTCGTACCTCTCCGGGGAGGTCATCTCCGTGAGCAGCCAGCACCCGTGAGCACCGGTATCGGTGGCGCGCCGGCCGACCAGGAGGATCCCAGGGCGGACCTGATCTGGGGCACGGTGCCGTCCCTGGTGGAGGACGCCGCGGTGCGCCACGCCACCACGGAGGCCTTGGTGGACGGCGACGTCCGGCTCACCTTCGCCCAACTGGCACCCGAGGTGGACCGCTACGCCCGTGGGTTCGTGGCGGCGGGCTTGCAGCCGGGGGGCCGCGTCGGGTTCTGGGCCCCGAACTGCGCCGAGTGGATGCTCGCCGCGTTGGGCGTGCTCCGGGCCGGGGGCGTCGTGGTTCCGCTCAACACCAGGTTCAAGGGCGGGGAGGCGGCCTACATCCTGCGCAACGCCGGCGCGACCCTGCTGGCGACGGTCCGAGGGTTTCTTGGTTTCGACTATCCGGCCATGTTGGCCAGCGAGGAACTTGCCTCGTTGGCGAAGGTCCTGTTGCTTCGTGACGAAGTTGTCGGCGGGGGGACCCCCGCCCCGATCGTCGGGCTCGATGAGTTCCTCGCCGGCGGCCGGACCGTCGACACGAGTGCCCGGGCCACGGCCGTTCGCCCCGACGACCTGTCGGACCTCATCTTCACGTCGGGGACCACCGGGCATCCCAAGGGCGCCGTGAGCACCCACGCGCAATCGCTGCGAACGTTCGGCACATGGTCGTCGATCGTCGGTCTGGGCGCTGGCGATCGCTACCTGATCGTCAACCCCTTCTTCCATACCTTCGGGTACAAGGCCGGGATCCTGGCCTGTCTGATGGCGGGGGCCACGGTGGTGCCTGAGCCGGTGTTCGATGCGGCCGCCGTCATGCGTCGCATCGAAGCGGAGCGCATCACTGTCCTCCCTGGGCCCCCCACGCTGTACCAGACGCTGTTGACCGACCCCGAGAGGGAGAAGCACGACCTGTCCTCCTTGCGCCTCGGCGTGACGGGCGCCGCCGTCGTGCCCGTCGAGCTCGTTCACGCCATGAGCGACGAGCTGGGCTTTGCGACCGTGTTGACCGCGTATGGGCTCACGGAGTCCTGCGGGACGGTGTCGATGTGCCGACGCAGCGATCCGCCCGGGATCGTCGCCGGGACGTCGGGGCGGGCCATTCCCGGACTCGAGGTGCGTGCCGTCGCCGACGGCGGCGCAACGGTGCCCGGCGAGCCGGGCGAGATCGTCGTGCGCGGGTACACGGTGATGTCCGGCTACTGGGGCAACGAGGAGGCGACGGCGGAGGCGATCGATGGCGACGGCTGGCTCCATACCGGCGACATTGGCGTCCTGGACGTCGATGGAAACGTCACGATCACCGACCGGGTCAAGGACATGTACGTGGTGGGCGGGTTCAACGCCTACCCGGCGGAGATCGAGGCGATCCTGCGGCAGCATGACGCGGTGGCCCAGGCCGCCGTCGTCGGGGTGCCCGACGAGCGGATGGGGGAGGTGGGCTGCGCCTACATCGTCCCGGCCGCCGGGAACGGGTCCGGCGGCACCGAGGCGGCCGCCGACGAATTGGGGCGAGCCATCCTCAGTTGGTCCCGTGGCGTGATGGCGAACTACAAAGTGCCCCGTAGCGTGGTCCTGGTCGACGCCCTCCCGGTCAACGCCAGCGGAAAAGTGCTGAAACGAGAGCTGCGAGATCGCCACGCGTCCGGAACGGACCGGGTGGTGACCATTGAGAGGAGCGAGTAAGTGCGAGGCATCGTCTACACCGGAGAAGGGGTTGAGGTCACCGACGCCCTGGAGGTGCGCGGGCCGGGCCCGAACGAGGTGCAGGTGCGGATGCAGGCGGCGGGCGTCTGCCATTCGGACCTCTCCGTCATCGACGGGACCATCCCGTTTCCCGCGCCGGCCGTGCTCGGCCACGAGGGTGCCGGCATCGTCGAGGCGGTCGGCGACGCCGTGCGGTCGGTCAAGCCGGGCGACCACGTGGTGATCGCGACGCTCGCCAGTTGTGGTGCCTGCCGAGCGTGCGGCACCGGGCACCCGACATGGTGCAAGAGCTCGCTCGGGAACATCTCGACGCCGTTCACCTACAAGGGTGAACCCGCGTCGAACTTCGCTGCGGCGTCGGTCTTCTCCGAGGTGACCATCGTGAGCGAAGTCCAGGCCGTGCGCATCCCCAAGGACGTCCCGCTCTCGTCGGCGTGCCTGATCGGCTGTGGCGTGCTGACGGGCGTCGGGGCGGTGTTGAACCGGGCGAAGGCGCGTCCGGGCGACACCGCCGCGGTGTTCGGGGTGGGGGGGGTCGGGCTGAACGTCATCCAGGGCCTGCGCATCGCCGGGGCGACCCGGATCGTGGCGGTCGACACGGTGGCCGCCAAGGAGGATCTCGGCCGCCAGTTCGGAGCCACCCACTTCGTCGATGCGAGCACCGGGGACGCGGCGGCCGCTGTGCGTGAGCTGGTGCCGGCCAACCGCGAGTCCGCCGCCGGCGCGCTCTTCCCGCTGGGCGGCGTCACGTGGGCCTTCGACTGCGTGGGGCATCCGGCCGTCCTCCGCAGCGCCCTCGACTGCCTGGACTGGAGTGGGAACGCCGTGGCCATCGGCATTCCGCCCCGGGGAACCGAGGTGGCGGTGGACGTCAACGCCCTGGCCTACGTCGACCGCGGGTTGCTCGGCTGTCGCTACGGCTCCGCTCGACCGCACCACGACATCCCCCTGATGGTGGACCTCTACAAGTCGGGGCAGCTGATGTTGGACGAGCTGGTCTCGCTGACCCGTCCGCTCGACCGCTTCGGCGAAGTGGTCGACGAGATGCACGCCGGCCGCGTGGCGCGTGGCGTCCTCACGTTCGACTAGACAGACCCCATGCAATCGGCCGACAAGGCGCAGCGGCAGGTACACGTCCAGGCGCAAGCACGACGGTGAAGGGAGTCATTCTCGCCGGCGGGACCGGCTCGCGCCTGTACCCGTTGACGCGCATCACCAACAAACACCTGCTGCCGATCTACGACCGCCCCATGATTGCGTGGGCGATCGAAGCCGTGGTGCAGAGCGGCATCGACGAGATCATGCTGGTCACCGGCGGCACCCACGCCGGCGAATTCCTGCGACTGCTCGGGAACGGCCACGAGTACGGCATCAACCAGCTCTCCTACGGCTACCAGGAGAAGGCGGGCGGGATCGCCGAGGCGCTCGGCCTGGCTGCCCACTTCGCCGGGGGCGGCCCGGTATTGGTCATGCTCGCCGACAACATCGTCGAACGGTCGATCAAGCCGATGGTCGACGCGTTCTGCGCCGAGCCCGTGGGTGCGCGCATCCTGCTCTCGCCGGTCAGCGAGCCTGAGCACCTCCGTCACCTCGGCGTCCCGGTCTTCGGCGAGGACGGCCGGGTGGCGCATATCGAGGAAAAGCCCGAGAATCCGGCCTCGGAATACTGCGTCACAGGGATCTACTGCTACGACGGCGGCGTCTTCGACATCGTCGGCGACTTGGAACCGTCGGGTCGCGGGGAGCTGGAAATCACCGACGTCAACAATCACTACGTCGGCCAGGCGCAGATGGCTCACGACGTCCAAGAGGGCTTTTGGGGTGACGCCGGCGAGTCGATCGACGCGTACTACGCCGTCAACGACTTCGTGCGGGAGCACGGCGCCAACCTGGCGTAGCGCAACCCGAGCTGATGGCGTGGTCCCGGGCGGGGCTCGCCGTCGGGCCTAGCCTGCTTTGACGTGGGCGGACTGCTCGAGCTCGAAGCGTTACGGCGGACCTACGGTTCGCTGGTCGCCCTCGACGACCTCTCCTTCACGGTGCCGAGCGGTCAGGTCGTGGGTTTTCTCGGCCCCAACGGCGCCGGCAAGACCACCACCATGCGCGCCATCTTCGGCCTCACCGACCTCGAGGCCGGCGTGGTGCGCTGGGACGGGACCCCGGTCGGGCGCGCCCAATGGAAGCGTTTCGGGTACATGCCCGAGGAGCGCGGGCTGTATCCCGGCATGCTCGTGGGCGAGCAGGTCGAGTACCTCGGCCGGCTGCACGGGATGAGCCCCAACGACGCGCAGTCGGCGGCGCAGAAGTGGCTCGAGCAACTCGGCATCGCCGACCGGGCCATGAGCAAGGTCGAGGCCCTCTCGCACGGGAACCAGCAACGGGTCCAGCTGGCCGCCGCGCTCGTCCACGAGCCCGACCTCCTCGTCCTCGACGAGCCGCTGGCCGGTCTGGACCCGGCCGGCATTGACGCCATCGGGCGGGTCCTGGTCGACCGGGCCCGGGCCGGCTGTTGCGTGCTCTTCTCGAGCCACCAGCTCGACCTCGTCGAGGACCTGTGCGAGCAGGTCATCATCATCGATCACGGCCGACTGGTCGTCACCGGGACGGTTGACGACCTGGCCCGCCACGGTGCCCGCCGACTGGTCGTGCGGGTGGAGGGCGACCGGGCGGCCGAGTGGACGCGCACCGTCCCCGGCGTTTCGGTGTCCGAGGTCTCCGGCGGTGCCGCCCGGCTCGTGCTCGGCGACGAGGTCGACAGCGACGTCGTCCTCCGGGCGGCGATGGCAGCCGGGCGCGTCACGCAGTTCACCTTCGAGCGCCGACGGTTGTCCGAGGTGTTCCGGGAGGCAGTGCAGTGAGGGCCATCTACATCCTGATCGTCGTCGCGGTGGTGCTCGCGTTACGGATCTTCCTCCGACAACGACGACGTCAAGGACACCGGCGGGACGCGACCTCGGCCGCGACCTCGGCCGAGCAGGCCGGCCCGTCCGAAGCCGTCGACGACGGGCGTGCGTCCGTCGCGCCACGGCGCGACGGCTTCGGGAGCGGCGCCCACCTTGGCAGTGTCGGCCTCGTGGCGCGTCGCGAGGTGCTCGAACGCGTGCGGGGGCGGATCTTCCGCATCGGGACCATCATCATCCTCCTCATCGTGGGGGCCGCCATCCTCATTCCTAAGATCCACAGCAACAGCACGACGGCGCCGCAGAAGGTCGGGATCGTCGGTGCGCCCGATCCCACGCTCACTCAGCTCGTCAGGTACAGCGGCAAGCAGAGCCAGACGGCGGTGCAGATGATCGCGGAACCCTCCTTGGCGTCCGCAGAGTCGGCCGTCCGCTCGGGCGCACTCGACGTCGCGATCGTCAACGGGGACAGGATCATCGTGAACCAACCCTTCTCGGCCAACAGCTCGTCGGACACGGCGAGCCTGGTCCAGGTCCTGGCTCCCGAGCTCGGGGTCCTCCACGCCTATCAGCAAGCCGGCCTGTCGCTGCAGCAGATCGAGCACGTCGCGCAGGCCCGGGCGGTCCCCGTCCAGAGCCTGCAGGCGACCCCGGTGAGGGGGGTCACCAAGGGTACGTCGGTGATCGGGGTCGTCCTCATCTTCTTGATGCTCACGCAGTACAACACCTGGATCCTCATGGGCGTCATGCAGGAGAAAGCGAGCCGCGTCGTCGAAGTGTTGCTCGCCGCCGTGCGGCCGGCCCAGTTGCTCGGCGGCAAGGTGCTCGGCATCGGGTTGGTCGCGATGGGCCAGGCCGTGCTGATCGTCGGGTTCGCGTTCGCCGTGAGCAAGGCGGTCGGGTCCGACCTTTTGCACGGCACGGGCCCGGTCCTGCTCCTGAGCGAACTGGTCTGGCTGGTGCTCGGGTACGCGTTCTACTGCTGGCTCTACGCGGCCGCCGGCTCGACGGCCGAGCGACAGGACCAGGTCCAGACGCTCGCCCTCCCGCTGAGCATCCCCATTCTCGTCGCCTACATCTATTCCATCACCGTGGCGAGCTCGGGCAACCCGAGCCTCCTCTTCAAGGTCCTCGCCTACTTCCCCCCGACGGCGCCCTTTGCCATGCCGGTGCTCGTCGGGTTGAGCCTGGTCGCCTGGTGGCAGTTCCTGATCTCGGTCGTGCTGTCGATCGCCGGCACCGCGGTGATGGCGTGGTTCGCCACGGGGATCTACCGGCGGGCGGTGCTCCGCTCCGGACAACGCGTCAGCCTGCGCGACCTGCGGAACCGGGGGCCACGACAGAGTGCTCCGAGGGCGGCCGTCGGCTCGTCCTGAGACGTCCAGCCCGTCGTCAGAGTGGTGGTTCGGCCGACACCTCGAGCTTGACGCGTCGCACGCTCTCGGCGATGCCGGCACCGTCGAGGCCCAGGCTGGCGAGGATGTCATCCGCCTTGCCCTGAGCGAGATACTGCCGAGGGATCCCCAGGATCCGTATCGCCGGCCTGGCCAGCCCCTCCGAGTCGACCTGCGCCGACATCGCGTCGATCAGGAACGATCCCGCCCCGCCGTGGCGCACGCCGTCCTCGGCGGTGACGACCAGCTGGTGACGAGCCGCGTCGGTCAACATGGCGACGTCCGGCGGGCTGATCACCCGCGTGTCCCACACCGTGGCGTCGATCCCGTCGTTCGCCAACTCTTCCGCTGCGGCCAGGCAGGGCCCCACCAACTTGCCGACGCCCAACAGGCACACCGAGCCGTCACCGCGCCGCAGCTGACGGGCCGCCAGCCCCTGACCCACCTCGTCGCGTCCGACGTGGCGGGGCGCCGTCTTCGGGAAGCGGATCACCGCCGGGCCGGTCAGCGAGAGCGCCGTGCGCAGCATCGGCTCCACCTCTTCGGCCGCCGAGGGGGCGAACACCGTCATCCCGGGAATCGACAACGCGAGCGCGAGGTCCAAAATGCCGTGGTGGCTCGGCCCGTCGTCGCCCGTGATCCCCGCCCGGTCCAGCACGAAGACGACCGGGCTTCCGTGCAGGCCCACGTCGAGGTTGGCCTGGTCGAAGGCCCGGCTGAGAAACGTCGAGTACACGGCGACGACCGGCCGCAGCCCGGCCATCGCCATCCCGGCGGCCGACGTCACCTCGTGCTGCTCGGCGATCCCGACGTCGTAGAAACGGTCGGGGAAGCGAGCCTGGAAGGGCAGCAACCCGGTCGGCCCCGGCATCGCCGCCGTCAAGGCCACGATCCGAGGGTCCTCTTCGGCCACCGCGAGCAGCGCCCGCGAGAACGCGTCGCCATACGTCGCGGCGCGCCGGGGCGACCCGTCGACCTCCGCCTCCGTCTCGGGCAACGACCCCGGCGAGGACAGGCCACCGCCGTCGGTGCTCGTGGGGCCGCCGACGGCGTACCCGGCCGATGACCCGACGGTGTTCTTCGACGCCGCCGCCGCAGCCGCCACCGCCTCAGCCGCTCCAGCTCCATCGCCCGTGCCCGTGCCCGTGCCCGTGCCCGCCGGCGTCGCCGGCACCTTGAAGTCGTGCAGCCGCTGGATGTCGTCCTCTTCGGCGGGCGCGTACCCCCGCCCCTTCTGGGTCAACACGTGCACCACGATGGGCCCGCCCCACTCGGCGGCGTGGGCGAACGCCTGCTCCATGTGTTCGATGTCGTGGCCGTCGATCGGTCCCGCGTACCGCACCCCCAACGCCTCGAAGAAGGTGTGCGGCGCCACCATCTCGCGCAATGCGCTCGTCAACGAGTGCGCACTCGAGTACGCCAGCTCCCCGATGGCAGGCAGCTCGCGCAGGCGCAGCCGCAACCTTTCACGGGCGGCGGTGTACGTAGGGTTCAGGCGCAGCGTCGTCAACGACTGCGACAGCTGCGACACCGTCGGCGCGTACGACCGCCCGTTGTCGTTCAGCACGATCACGACGCGACGGCGGGAGTGCCCGAGGTTGTTCAGCGCCTCGTAGGCCATCCCGCCGGTCAACGCCCCGTCGCCGACGATCGCCACCACCCGTCGCTCGCCGTCCACCCCCCGCAGGGCGAACCCCGAGGCGATCCCGTGGGCGTACGACAGCGCCGTCGACGCGTGCGAGTTCTCGATCCAGTCGTGCTCGGACTCCGCCCGGTTGGGGTAGCCGGACAAACCGCCGGCCTGCCGCAGGTTCTTGAACCCGTAGCGGCGCCCCGTCAGCAGCTTGTGGACGTAGGCCTGGTGCCCCGTGTCCCACAGCAGGACGTCACGGGGTGAGTCGAAGACCCGGTGCAACGCCAGCGTCAGCTCGACGGCGCCCAGGTTCGACCCCAGATGCCCCCCGGTCGTCGTCACCGTCTCGACGATGAAGGTCCGTATCTCCTCGGACAGCTGAGCCAGCTCTTCGCTGGTCAGACCCTTAATGTCGGCCGGAGTCTCGATACTTTGCAAAATCATGACGGGTGAGGTCACGTTACCCGCTGCCCCCGCCCCGTCGCAGTCGTAGACGAAGTCGCCCCCGACCTTGTCGGACGAGGGTCAGCGCCGCCACCCCGAACGCCGCCACCGCCAGGACCTGGAGCCCCCGGGCCGGTCCCAACGCCTCGGACACCCAGCCCACGATCGGCGCCCCCGCCACCCAGCCGACGTACCCCGCCGCCGTGAACGTCCCCACGGCGCTCACCACCAACGTGGCTTGTCGGCTGACCGAGCTCATCACCAACGGCCAGAACAGGGACGCCCCGCCCGCCCCCAGCGCCAGCCCCACCGCGGCCAGTCCCGCCGCCGGCGCCACCGACTCGAGCACGATCCCCCCGCCCGCCACGCACCCGCCCACCACCAACGCCGTCCCGCTCGACATCCGCCCCAACAGCCGCCCCCCGGCGCCCCGCGTCGTCGCCGCCATCAACTGCCCCACCACGTACGCCCCCGCCCCCAACAAGACGCCCGTCGCCAGGTGGTTGCGCAAGAACAGCACGCCCCACGTGTCCACCCCGCCCTCGGTCACCTCGGCCAGGGCGAACACGGCGAGCAACACGAGCAACCCGTCCCGGCGCAACCGCCGCAACGGATGCGATGTCGTCATGCGTCCCGCCTCATCTGGCGAGGCCGCCGCCAACGCCATGCCGGAGTCGGTCGCGGCGGCCCACGCGCCGACCGCCGCAGCAACGACGGCGATCGCCGGCCACATCCATCGCCACGACACGCCCGCGTGGATCACCAGGGCCGCCGTCGCGGCCCCCGCCAGCGCCCCCGCATTGAAGAGCGCGTGCAACCGGACGAGCATCGACGGGTGGTCCACCAGCCGGTGTGACGCCTCGGCGTTCATCGCCGTGTCGATGCTGCCCCCCGCCACCTCCGTCAAGACGAGGACCGTCACGAAGGCCCACCGCTCCCGGGTCAGCGCCAACACGCACAGCAGCGCCGCCCAGGCGAACAGCGCCAGCCAGAGCATCCGCCGGGCCCCCACACGGTCCGCCAGGTGTGCCATCACGGCGCTCGACGCGCCCGCCACCGCGATGGCGATGGCCAGCACCAAGCCCAGCTCCGCGTCGGACAAGGCAAAGGCGTGCTGGATGTAGAAGAGCATCACCGCCCAGCTCCCCCAGAAGACCCCGAAGGTGACGAACGCGGCGATGACCGGCCCAGCCCCCGCCAATGGTCCCGCCGTCCGCACCGACCCCGACGCCGTAGACGAGGTCGGCAGATCGCTCAGGACTTGCCCGTCGCGCCCGCCTTGGCCAGGAACGTGGCGCGGTCGAGCACGACCCGCGTCACGCGGCCCGCACCGACGAGCCCACCTCCTTCGCCCTCCAGACGCGCCGCCGACACCGTGAAGGTCAGGCGGCGGCCCTCCGCCTTCACCAGGGTCGCCTCGGCCAGCACCACCGACCCAACGGCGACCGGCGCCAGGTGGTCGAACTGCACCCGGGTGGCGACGCTCGCCTGCGAGTCCTCGAGATGCCCGTCGGTCGCCCGGCAGGTGGCCTCCTCGCACAACGCAATCAGCCGGGGCGTCGCCAGCACCGGCACGTCGCCGGAGCGAAACCGCTCGGCCGTGTCCTCGTCGCCGACGATCAGCTCGAGCTGGGCGCTCAGCCCGGCGTGCGGCCCGTGTCCGGCGAGCGTCTTGGAGGAAGTTTCGGGCACGACGATTACGATACCGCCGTGACTGACACCGCCCTCATCGAACCCGACGTGCTCGAACGCGTCCTGTCGACCGCCTTGCAGGCCGGCGGGGAAATGGCCGAGGTGTTCGCCGAGGACGCCGTGACCTCGGGCGCCATGCTCGATGACCGTCGCATCGAGGAGCTCTCCTCCGGCCGTTCACGGGGCGCCGGCATCCGCGTCGTCGACGGCGAGACCACCGGGTTCGCCCACACCGCCGACCTGACCGAGTCCGGCCTGCTGGCCGCCGCCCGGACTGCCGCCGCCGTCGCCAAGGAAGGCGGCGACCACGTCCGCACCGTCGCCCTCGGCCCCTTGTCCGCCCACGACCGGGGCGGGCGCACCCTTCCCACCACCGTCGACAAGGCCCGCAAGCTCGAGCTCCTCACCCGGGCCGACGACGCCGCCCGTTCCGCCGGCGACAGCATCTCCCAGGTCCAGGTTGGTGTCGGCGACAGCCGGCGCCGCGTCCTCATCGCGAACTCCGACGGCCTCCTCGCCACCGACGACCAAATCAGGACCCGCTTCAACGTTCAGTGCGTCGCCAACGGCGACACCGGGATGCAGACCGGCTACGAGTCGCTGGCCCGTACTGAGGGCTTCGAGATCTTCGAGCGCCATCGCGTCGAGGACATCGCCCACACGGCCGCCGCCCGCGCCCTGGCCAAGCTCTCTGCCCGCCCGGCCCCCTCGGGCGAGGTCCCCATCGTCCTCGCTGGCGGCTCCGGCGGCATCCTGTTCCACGAGGCGTGCGGCCACGGCCTCGAAGCGGACCACATCCTCAAGGACGCGTCGGTGTACACCGGCCAGGTCGGCCAGCTCGTCGCCAGCCCCCTCGTCACGCTCGTCGACGACGGCACCGTCCTGGGCGAGTGGGGCAACTTCGCCGTCGACGACGAGGGCAATCTGCCCGCCCGCAACGTCCTCATCGAAAACGGCGTCCTGACCGACTACATGTGGGACTGGCTCCGCGCCAGAAAGGAAGGACGCAAGTCGTCGGGCAACGGGCGCCGCCAGAGCTACCAGCACCTGCCGATGGTCCGAATGACCAACACGTACCTGCTCGCCGGCACGGACGACCCCGACGAGATAGTCGCCCAGACTCCCCACGGCGTCTATGTCAAGAAGCTCGGCGGCGGCCAGGTCAACACGGCGACGGGCGACTTCGTGTTCGGCACCACTGAGGCGTACCTCATCGAGAACGGCCGCATTACCGAGCCGCTCCGGGACGCCAACCTCATCGGCAACGGCCCCGACGTCCTGCGCCGCATCGACGCCGTCGCCACCGACTTCGACATGACGCCGGGCACCTGCGGCAAGGACGGCCAGAGCGTGCCCGTCGGCTGCGGCCAGGCCACGCTGCGCATCACCGGCGTCACGCTCGGAGGGACGGCGTGACCGATCTCCTCGCACTCGCCACCTCCGTCGTCGAGCGCGCCAAGCCCGGCGAGGGCCTCGAGGTCTACGTCGGCCGCGGGACCGATTCGGAGGTCCGCGCCTACGAGGGCGAGGTCGAGTCGCTGACCTCCGCCGACTCGTCCGGCGTCGGCATCCGCGTCCTCCTCGACGGCGACGGCCCCGACGCCGAGGCGGTCGGCAGCCGCGTGGGCTTTGCGTGGGCCGGTTCCCTCGATCCCGACGTCATCGCCGCCACGCTCGCCGACGCCCGGGACAACGCCCGCTTCGCGACCCCCGACCCCGACGTCGTCCTGGCCGTCCCCGACGGCGTCACGGCCGCCGAGCTCGACCTATGGGACGACGGCGTCGCGTCCACCCCCATGGAGAAGAAGGTCGAGCTGGCGCTGCAGCTCGAGCGCGCCACCCGGGCCGCCGACCCCCGCGTGCGCCAGGTGTCCTCGGCCGATTACTCGGACAGTCGGACCGAGGTGGCACTGGCCTCGACCACCGGCATCTCGTCGTACCGGAGGCGTACGTCGGCTTTTCTCTCCGTCGACGCCATCGCGGGTGAGGGCGCCGACACGCAGACCGGCACCGGCTTCAGCGTCGGACGTGGCCCGGGCGAGCTCGTGCCGGATGAAGCGATGGACGACGCGGTCCTGCGCGCCACGCGCATGCTCGGCGCGCAGAAGGCGCGCTCGGGTCGCTGCACCGTCGTGTTCGACCCGCGCGTGGTCTCCACCCTCATCGGTGTCGTGTCGTCGGCGCTGTCGGGCGATGCCGTCGTGAAGGGCCGGTCGTTCTTCGCCGGCCGGGTCGGCGAGACGGTCGCCGCCGCGACGGTCTCCCTCGTCGACGACCCCACGGACTCCCGCGCCTTCGGGGCGGCGTCACACGACGGCGAGGGGCTGGCCTGCCGCCGCAACGTCCTCATTTCCGACGGGGTGCTGCGCATGTTCGTGTACGACACCGTCTCGGCCCGCCGGGCCGGCACGTCGTCCACGGGGTCGGCCGTGCGGGGCGGCTTCGCCGGCACGCCCGGCGCCGGCTGCCGCGCCCTGGTGCTCACGCCGGGCGACGCCACGCCCGCACAGATCCTGGCCGAGGTGGGCGAGGGCCTCTACGTCCAGTCCGTCACGGGCATCCATTCGGGCGTGAACCCGGTGAGCGGCGACTTCTCCGTCGGCGCCGAGGGCTTGATGATCCGGGGCGGCACCCTGGCCGAACCGGTCCGCGAGATCACCGTGGCGTCGACCCTTCAGCGCATGCTGCAGTCCGTCGTGGCGATCGGCGGCGACCTGCGCTGGTTACCGGGATCAGCGGCGGGTCAGACGCTCGCCGTCGCCGACATGCAGCTCAGCGGGGACTGACCTGACCTGATCAGGTAGCTGCAGCGGCGGCGGGCTTGGCGTCCTTGCTGCCACTGCCACCAGTACTGCCACTGCCACCGCCACTGCCACCGCCACTGCCACCAGTGCCACCGCCACCGCCACCGGCGCTGCCGCCGTCGCCGCCGTCGGACTTCGGCGAGCTCTCCGTCTTCGTCGACGAACTCGAGGACTCGGTGTCCTTGTCCTTGTCCCTGGTGCTCTTGCCGTTGGTCGCGCCGGCGGCCGCCCGGGAGTCGGTCTTGTAGAAGCCACTGCCCTTCAACACGATGCCCACGGCGCCGTAGACCTTGCGGAGCGCGCTCCCGCACTCGGGGCACTCCGTCAGGGGCTCGTCCGAGAATTTCTGGACGGCCTCGAGCCGGTGCCCGCACGCCGTGCAGGCGTATTCATAGGTCGGCAATGGATTCCTCCTGCAGCGCTCGCTGGCACTCACCACCTGAGACTGCCAAGTGTACCCGCTGGAGGGGGGTTCCCCGCCGTTCAGGCCGCCCCAAGGTCGTAGACTCACCCCTCGTGACCGACCGGATGCTGGCCAATCTCGACCCGTTGGGCGGTGCCCGAATGGTCGATGTCACGCCTCGAGAGCCCACCCACCGCCGGGCCCTGGCTCGCTGCCGGGTCTCGATGCTGCCCGAGACGACGACCAAGGTCGCCAACAATGCGATCACCAAGGGTGACGTGCTGGCGGCGGCCCGGATCGCCGGGATCCAGGCGGCCAAGCGCACCGCCGAGCTGGTCCCGATGTGCCATCCCGTGCTCGTCGGCTCCATCGGCGTCAACTTCTCCATCGGCGACGACTACGTCGAGGTGGAGGCCCAGGTCGAGACCGTCGACCGGACCGGCGTCGAGATGGAAGCCATGACCGCCTGCGCCGTGGCCGCCCTCACGGTCTACGACATGTGCAAGTCGGCCGACCGCACGATGACCGTCGACCACCTCGCGCTGTGGGAGAAGTCAGGCGGCCGTTCGGGTCCCTGGCGCCGGCCCGAGGTCAACCACCTCTGATCCTGGTCCACAGCGGCGACGGGCGCGAGGTCATCACCCGTCCGCTCGGTCCGACGAAGCTCAGCTCTGCGTTGGCGTCACCCGCCAGTCGCCACTGCTTGGAGTGCACCAGATGGTGGTGGTGCTCGCAGAGCAGCACCAAATTGTCGAGGTCCGTCGGGCCGCGGTCGCGCCGCCACCATCGGATGTGGTGGGGGTTGACGAAGATGGCGTTGGCGCAGCCGGGGAAGCGACAGTGGCGGTCTCGTCGCCAGAGCTCTCGGCGCTGGGTGGGGGTCGGATCTCGGCGGGCCCGCCCTTCGTACATGGTGCGGCCCACGTCGTCGTCGACGCCCACCACAATCGTCGCGTCGCAGGCCAGGCGGCGGACGACCGCGGCGTCGAGGAGACCGCGCCGTTCGAGCTCACCGCCCAGCGTGGTGTCCTCGTCCATCAGCGTGGCGAGCGCCACGTGGGCGACCACGACGTAGGGGCTCGGGGCCGGCTCGTCGGCGGCCCCCGGGCGGGCGTGGTCGCGCACGAGGGAGACCAACGCGTCGGCCAGTCGCTGGTCGTAGCGGGTCTCGCCGTCGGAGGGGAATTGCCGAGCGCGGTCCTCGACGGCGGCGCGCACCTCGGCGTAGGCCTCGGGCGCCAGCTTGGCCGTCATCGTGCGCGCCCCGTCGTTGAAGCGTACGGCGCGGGTCTCGTGGTCAGCGCCGCCCGAGTCGGGCGGGGCCGTGGCGGCCGCCTCGCTCTTGGCGAGGTCGACCAGCTGGCGCACCGAACACTCGGTGGCCTGGGCCCGCCACGCCGCGTCGCGTTCGGGGGTGGCGACGTCGACGACGGCGCGCACCTGGTCGAAGCTGAGCTCGCCGCTCGTCAGACCCTCCGCCAGATGCGGCAGGTCGAAGAGCCGGGCCCCGACGTGGGCCCACGCCCGGGCCGTGGCCGGGGCGACGGCACAGCGCTCGGTCAGCCAGGCCACGAGGGACGTCGCGCCCTCGGAGCGCCAGCCCTCGCGGCGATCGAGCTCCGCGCCCAACAAGACGATGCGGCCCGCCAGGGAGGCCAGCTGGCGGGAGGTCTCGGCGGCCTCGTCCATCAATTCGGTCGTGGACAGCTTGGCCACCGAGGAGATCGTCGGGATCATCGGAGGGGAACGGTCGGTCGTCGGTCGTCGGTCGTCGATCGTCGTCTACATTCGGCAATGAGTGAGCATCACGGAGGCGTCGCAAGTCGGGAAGGGGATCGTCGGAGCCGTCACGTCGGTCGTCGGGCGGATGGGCGGCCGCAACGTGGTCATCTGCCGGGCGCTGGGTTCGATGCGCCGGGGGGCGATCACCCACGCCGACGGGGTGCGGCTGGCCGAGGCGGCGGACCAGGCGCGGGAGTTGGGGATTCCGTTTGTGTTCTTTGTCGTATCGAGCGGGGCCGATGTCAACGACGGCATCGCCGCCCTGCACGGATGGGGGCAGGCGGCGGCGGCCCTGACCCGCTGCAGCGGACGGGTGCCGGTGATCGCGGCGGCGACGGGGCCGGTGGTCTCGGGGCCGGCGCTCCTGCTCGGACTGTCCGACCTCGTCGTGATGAGCTCGGATGCGGTCGCCTTCGTGTCGGGGCCGCAGATGGTGCGGGAGTTCACGGGGATCGAGGTGGGATTGAGCCAGTTGGGCGGGACGCACGCGCACGCGACCGCCAGCGGCTTGTGCGCCGTGGAGTCCGACGACGTCGACGGGACGGTGGACGAGCTGCTCGAGTACCTGCCGTCGAACACCGACGACCTGGCGCCGTTGGCGCCCCTCGGCGACCCGGTGCAGCGGTCGACGCCCGAGCTGCGGACCGTGATCCCCGAGCGCAAGGCGGCGACGTACGACGTCCGCGAGGTCATCCGCTCGGTGTCCGACGACGGCGAGTTCCGTGAGCTGTGGCCCCGATGGGCGGGGCAGATCGTGACGGCGTTCGCCCGGATGGGCGGGATGCCCGTGGGGTTCGTCGCCAACCAGCCCCGGATACTGGCCGGGACGCTCGACATCGCGGCGTCGCAGAAGGCGGCGCGTTTCGTCCGGCTGTGCGACGCCTTCAACCTGCCGATCGTCAGCCTGGTCGACACGCCCGGGTTCCTGCCCGGGAAGGACCTGGAGTGGCGGGGGATGATCCGCCACGGGGCCGAGCTGGCGTTCGCGTATGCGCAGGCGACGGTGCCCCGCCTGTGCCTCATCATGCGCAAGGCGTTCGGCGGGGCCTACATCGTCATGGACTCCCGGGGGATCGGCAACGACGTCTGCCTGGCGTGGCCGGGGGCCGAGGTGGCGGTGATGGGGGCGTCGGGGGCGGTCCAGATCTTGCACCGGGGGCTGGAACCGGGGGCCCGGAGCGACCGGGAACAGGCCTACGAGCAGGCCTACCTGAACCCCTGGCCGGTCTCGGAACGGGGGCTCGTCGACGAGGTCATCGACCCGGCGGACAGCCGGATTGCCCTGTGTTCGGTCCTCGGACAGCTCGCGACGAAACGGGAGTTCGTGGTGGGTCGGAAGCACGATTCGGGGCCCCAATAGGGGGCTCCGCCAGGGACGACGCGAATTGTCACGAATTCGTAACGATCCTGAGGTGCATTCGACGCTGAATGCGGGAAGGGATCGGGCATGATCAGCGATGTGGTCCCCCCCACAGGCGATTCTCTCTTCATTCTCGAGTCGTGCCACAGCACCTGGATCTTCGACACGGACCGCCTGCGCTTCCGGCGCGTCCTGAAGGGGCTGGCGCTCGACGCCCCCTCCGCGACGACCGCCTGGCGGGCGTACTACGGCCTCGAGATCGACCCGATTTCCGAGTCATTCGTCGTCATCCTCAACGCCGAGGGGACTCGGCTGCTCCGTTCGTGGCGCCATGTGGAGCACTGCCCGCAGTGCGGCGGGAACCAGACCGCCGAGTTGTCGCTCGACGAGCTGCGGAGCGCCTCGCTGGCCTGAGCGCCCGACGGGTCGACCCTGCGACGTCTGACTGACGCGGACCGCGTCCGCATGAGTCCTGCGGTCAGAAGTGGATCACGTGGTCGGCCGACAGGAGGAGCAGCGCCAGCGTGACGCTCGCCGCGCCGACCAGCGCGACGATGAGCAATCGCGAGACAGCGGGACGGGGCCACCGCGTCCGCAGTCCGTAGGTGCCCGCCCGACCCCGGATCGACCCCTCGGTCGCCTCGGCGTCGTCGGTGGCGAGGACGAATCGGTGGCGCCGGCGCCGGTCGCGCTCGACGACGACCATGACCACGCCCTCCCTCCCGTCGGGGAGGACCGATCGCTCGACCGGCGTCATCTCCTGCAGCTCCGACCAGTCGCAGTCCCAGACCGACTCGCCATCGGCCTTGTCGAGCTCGAGGCCGCTGTCGCGGAAGGTCAGCGTGAGGCGGGGCACGGCGATCTCGCCGTCGGTGCCCTCCGTCAAGAGGTAGACGTCAGGAACGGTCCACGCCTCCTCGTCCTCCATATGACCTGCAGACGCTACTGCCACTGGCGGCGCACAAAGGTTGCATAGGGGCCTGCCATCCGCAGCGGGAGGATGGGCGGGTCGCGGCGCGTCACGCGCAGGACGGCGGCGTCGACCGAGGGGACGGGACGAAAGGCGGCGGCGGGAATGCGGCGGCCCATGTCGAAGACCCACCACGGCGCCCAGGTCGCCGAGAGGAGGGTCGACGGCGGCATGACGGCGCGTTTGCGCGCCACCTCCCATTGGACGATGAGGTCGGCGCGGACGAGCGCGGATTCCGGGTCGTCGAGGAAGTGGCGCAGGATCGCCGTCGTCGATCCGAACGGCAGCGAGCCCACGAGGCGGAAGGGTCGGCGGGGCGCGCGGTAGTCGAGCGCGTCGCAACACACGACGCTCACGTCGTGCAGACCGCGCTCGCTCACCCCCCGACGCAGCGACGCCGCCCAGCGCGGGTCCTTCTCGAGCGCCTCGACGCGGACGCCACGTCGAGCGAGCGCGTAGGTCAGCGCGCCACGGCCGGCACCGATCTCGACGACGCGGTCGCCGGCGACGAACGCCGCACCGGCGACCAGCGAGGCGGCCAGGTCAGGCCGAAGAAAGTTCTGTCCGAGACTGCGTCGCCGCTCGTCCCGTCGCGTCCGCTTGTCCGCGGGCACGGACACGGACCATCACCGTCACACCCATAGGGCACCATTGTGCACCGGGAACAAGCCCGGCGCCATCACGACTGGTCCTGTGGTGGTGGGAGCAGGTCGCGCCAGCCGTGACGGCGTTCGCGTCGGTCCGCCCGCTCGAGCTCGCGCTCGACGTCGGACCAGATGAGTGGCTCCGCGTCCTTGCCCGCAGTGTCGGACGCGTCGGCCCGCGTCATCACGACGAAGGCCACCGTCCAGAGCACGGCGATGGTCCCCAGCTTCGCCACGAACCCCGAGAGCTGCTGGTCGAGCAGCGGCGACAGCCCGATCACCTTCCCCGAGTGCGCATAGGCCGGGTAGAGCGGATGCCGGGCGAAGATCCACACGATCGACAAGAAGCTCGGCACGATCGACTGGACGATCAGATAGGCCCCCCGCCCCAGCGCCGACAGCTTCGGCGCCCCGGGGAGCTCGTGGAGGACCGGCGCCCAGAGGACGAACCCCGCACCCAGCACGACGAGCTCCAACACGACCTGCGCCACCGACGACCGGGCGGCCAGGCTCACCGCCCCCGTGGTCAACGTCGCCACCGCCACCACCGTCACGATCGCGACGGCGGGGATCGGCCGGACCACGACGCGCAGGACCGCGTCCACCGGCACCGGCCTCGTCAGACGAACCAGGAGCGGTCGAGGCGTCCCGAGCACCAGGAGCGGCGGCACGGCCAGCATGAGCAGCAGTCGCTGGAGCACCAACGCCACCAGCAGCCAGTGCGCGGCCAGGTCGCCGAGCGGCCACGTCACCGCGGCGCCGAGCAGCACCGCGCCGGCGACGAAGACGCCCCGTTGGCGACCCGACGACGGCCAGCGACCGCCCGCCGCCGTCGCCCACAGATACCCCGCCACCAGGGCCACGACCGCAAGCAGCCAGACGACGTGCGGGTGCCAGTCGAAGGGATGTCCGACGACCGTCATGGCGTGACGGACGTCCCGGCGCGTGTCTTAGGCTCGTCACGATGGCCACCGCCGCCCCCGCCACGCCGACCCCCGCCACCGCCGCCCCCGCCAAGCTCGACCGTCTCGAGCGCGTCACCGACCTCGTCCTGGTCCTGCTCGAGACCCAGCAGCCCCTGACGCTCGATGCCATCGCGCACCACGTCCCGGGGTACCCCCCCGAGCACGCGGCGCGCCGTCAGGCCTTCGAACGTGACAAGCGACTGCTCCGAGATGAAGGCATCCCCGTCCTCACCGAGCGCCTGCCCGGTAACGAGCAGTACGGCTATCGCATCGACCGCGACCAGTTCTACCTGCCCGACCTGGCGCTCGAGCCCGACGAGCAGGTCGCGCTGCACCTCGCCGTGGCCGGCGTCCACCTGGGCGATCCTAGTGGGAGGGATGCGCTGCTGAAGTTGGGCGCGGCGGGCCTCGGCGACGTGCGCCCGATCGCATCGATGGTCCCGACCGCCGCGCTGATCGACCTCTTCGAGGCGGTGCGCACGAGAGCGACCGCCGACTTCGCCTACCGGGGAGCGCCGGCCGCAGCGCGGCGCCACGTCGCCCCGGTCGGACTGTGGTTCCGCTTCGGCCACTGGTATCTCGTGGCGTGGGACCTCGACCGGGCGGCCGTGCGTACGTTCCGGGTCGACCGTATCGAGGGCGACGTCACGCGGGGCGAGGCCGGCAGCACGGCGGGCAACGGCGTCCCCGACGACATCGACGTCGAGCGGGCCTTGCCCGACGAGCCGTGGGACGCCGAGGGGGCGGACCGCACCGAGATGCGGATCTGCGTCGACGCCCTCGAAGCCCGGCGCGTCGCCGACGAGGTCGGCGCGGACAAGGTCGTGCGGCGGCTCGACGACGGCTCGATCGAGCTCGTCCTCGGCGTGTCGTCGTTCGCCTCCATCCGCTCGTGGGTGCTCGGCCTGGCCGACCGGGCCACCGTGCTCGAACCGCCCAGCTTTCGACGGGAGCTCGTCGAGTGGCTGACCGCGCTGACGGAGACCGAGACGGCGGCGGAGACGGAGACAACGACCGCGGCGACGTCGGGCGGAATGGTGATGGCCGCCGCACCCGATGAGGGCAGCACCGGGGCGGCGGGCGGACCTCGTTCTGCGCCAGGAGCAGAGACGAGCCGGCGGCTGCGACGGCTGCTCGCGGTGATCGGGTGGCTGGCGCAGGTGGGCGAGGCGCCCATCGCCGAGGTGTCGCGGCGCTTCGGCATGAGCGAGCAGGAGCTCGTGGCCGAGCTGGAGCTGGCGGCGTGCTGCGGGACGCCGCCGTACACGCCGGACACGCTGATGGAGATCGAGGTGTCGGAGTCGTCGGTGCGCGCGTTCCTCCCCGAGGTGTACGGGCGGCCGCGGCCGCTCACGCCGGCGGAGGGGTTCGCCGTCGCGGCGTCGGCGCGGCTGCTGCTGGCCGTGCCCGGCTCGGACGACGACGCGTTGCGGCGGGCGCTGGCGAAGCTGGACGCCGCGCTCGGGTCGCGGGCCGCCGTCGGGCTCGACGTCGACGCGCCCGGGTTCTTGGGGGCGGTGCGGGAGGCGACGGAGGCGGGGCGGTCGATCGAGATCGAGTACCTGTCGGGCTCGCGGGACGAGCTGACCACCCGGGTGGTCGATCCCGTGCAGGTCATGACGATCGACGGGCATTGGTATCTGGACGGTTGGTGTCATCGAGCGGGGGACATGCGGCGGTTCCGGGTCGACCGGATCATCTCGGTGCGGGACGCGCCGACGACGGCGACGGCGACCTCGTCCGATGGGGTCGCGGCGACCGTGCCGGTGCGGCCGCTGGAGGAGATGTTCGTGCCGGGCCCCGGCGCGGTCGAGGTCCACGTGCGCCTGGGGCCCTCGGCGCAGTGGGTGCCCGAGTCGGTACCGGTGCGGGCCTTGTCCCGGGACGGCGAGGGGCGGGTGACCGACGTCGTCTTGGACGTGGCCGGCATGGCGTGGTTCGAGCGGCTGCTGTTGCAGCTGGGGCCGGCCGCCCGGGTGGTGCGGCCGGCCGAGTTGACCGGGCTGGCGGCGGACGCGGCGCGACGGGTGCTGGCGCGCTACGGGTAGCGTCCAACGAATGAGCGAAATGAACGACTTCAACGCCAAGATCATCGACGAGTTCCGAGCCAACCACGGGGTCGTCGGCGGCCCCTTCGACGGGGCCCCCGTGGTGCTGCTGACGACGACGGGGGCCCGCTCGGGTGCCGAGCGCGTGAACCCGCTGGTCGCACTGGTCCAGGACGGAACGGTGTACGTCGTGGCGTCGAAGGGCGGTGCGCCGACCGATCCGGACTGGTACCACAACCTGGTGGCGCATCCGGAGGTGGAAGTCGAGATCGGCCACGAGAAGTTCGACGCCGAGGCGCACGTCGTGACCGGGGCGGAGCGTGACCGGCTCTTCGCGGCCCAGGTGGCGCAAATGCCCGGGTTCGCCGACTACGAGGCCCGCGCCGGCGAGCGGGTCATCCCCGTCGTGGAGCTGCGCCGAAAGGACTAGCGCAGCGGCCGACCGTTCGACGGTCGATGGCGACAGGGATCCGACGGATCGGTGCCGGGCGGGCGGACTACTACCTCTCGGACCTCGCGACGGAGCTGCCCCTACCGGGCTGGCACGGGTCCTCCCGTTGGGTCGGGCGCGCCGCCGGGGGGCTCGGGCTCGACGGGGCGGCTGCGGTCGACGACGCGGCGTTCCGGTCGCTGCTGCGCGGGCAGCATCCCCGGACGGGACGGCCACTCGCGTCGGCGGTGCGGGTGGCGGGGTTCGACCTGACCTTCAGCGCGCCCAAGTCGGCGAGCGTCCTGTTCGCGCTGGGTGGCGAGGACGTGGCGCACGCGGTGATGGCGGCGCACCACGAGGCGGTGGACGGGGCGGTGCGCTACCTCGAGTCGCACGCCCTGGGCGCGGTCCGACGGGCCGCGGGCGGGGCGCGTGAGGTCGTCGCCACGTCGGGCTTCGCCGGTGCGAGGTTCACGCACGGGGTCAGCCGGAATCTCGACCCGCACCTGCACAGCCACGTGGTCGTGGTCAACGCGGTCCACGGCGCCGACGGGCGGTGGAGTGCGTGCGACGGCCGGGGCCTGGACGCGCACCGCCGCGCCGCCTCTGACCTCTACGACGCCCATCTGCGCTGGGCGCTGACGGCGTCGCTCGGCGTGCGCTGGGACGGCCGCACGGCCCAGATCGTCGGGGTGCCGCCGGCCGTGCTGGGCGAGTTCTCCTCACGGGGCGCCGACGTCCGGCGCCACGCGTTCGAGACGGCCAGCGGCCATCACGTCGCGTGGGCGGCGACGAGGCCGGCCAAGGTGACCGGGACGTCGTACGCCGAGCTGGCGGCGGACTGGTCCCGCCGGGCGGCCGCAGCCGGCCCGCCGCTCGAGGTGGCGATCGACCGGGCACGAACCTCGCCGTCGACGTCGTTCGACGAGCACCACTACGCCGGGGTGATCTCGTTGACGCCGCACGGCGGGGCGCACCGGCGCGACGTGGTGGGCGCCTTTGCCGTGTCGGCCCCCGACGGTGCACCCGCCGCGGCGCTCGAACGCGTGACCGACCTGTGGGCGCCGCCGGCCGAGCGGGTGGGCGTGGCCGAGGACCTGCTCACCCGCCGTTCCGTCGTGCCCGCGGGTGAGCATCTCCGCGCCCTGGGTCCCCGCCCGGTCGACCCGGCCGACCACCGGACCTGGCTCGGGGCGACGCGCGCGATCGACGCCTACCGGGAACGGTGGGGGATCGGCCGGGCGCCCGAGCCTTTGGGCGCCGAACCCCTGTCGTCGCTCCCGGCGACCCGACTGGCCGACCACCTCCGCGTGGCACGCCAGCTCGACGCGGCGCGCGTCAGCCTCGGCCGGCGCGCCCCGGCCGAGATGGAGCTCGGGCTGGGCCGCTGACGCCACGCTCACCGCCCGAGGCCGGGGGCCTCCCGCTGCAGCGACCGGTCCACCATGTCGCGCCACGGCGCTCGCTCGTGGGCCGGCGTCAGGGTGACCTGCGTCACCACCTTGTCCGGCCCGATCACCAGCGCCCGCCCGTCGGCGCCCCGCGCCACCACGTCGACGGGCAGTCGGGCCTCGCGTGACGGGCTCACCGACGACGACGGGCGAATCCGTCCCCAGTGGTCGACCGAGCGGTTGATCGTCGTCGCCGTCACCACGCGCTCGCCGGCGAGCGCGCTGAGGTCCCGGAGCGTCGCCGTGTCGGCGATCCCGCGCAGGACGACGGTGGTGCCGAAGAGGGAGAGGAACCCGTCGGCCGCCTGCCCCCAGCGCACCCGCGCCTGGGACAGGTCCTGCAGGCACGCCAGGACGAGCAGCCCCTGCCCCGCGCCCTCGCTCACCATGGCCGGCAGGTCCGGAATGGGGGCGATGTTGGCGACCTCGTCGAGGGCCATCAGCGTCGGCGCCCCGGCGCGCCCGTCCCGAGCATGGGCGTAGGTGGCATCTCGCACGTCGCCGATGCTGGCGACCACCAACGGAGCGAACTGGCGCTGCCGACGCCCGGCCGAGCACAGGTAGAGCGTGTTCGGGCCCGAGCAGAACGCGTCGAAGTCGAGGGGTGGTGTGCTCGTGGACTCCATGGCGGCCCCGGTGCGATAGGCGTCCAGGACGCCCGAGGCCGTGGACCAGATGCCCGATTGCTCCCTCGGGTCGGTCGCCACGATGCCCGACAACAGGTCGGCGGCCACCTCGTCGTGCCCGTCGAGGATCTCGAGGGCCGGGGCGCCGTCGTGGCGGTCGATCCAGCGGAGGACGTCCCGCATGCGGTGCTCACCGAGCGCGGCGGCATGGATCAGCGTGGAGAGGAGGGCACTGGCGCGCTCGGTCCAATGATGTTCGCCGCTCCACGGGCCTTGCGCTCTCGTCGCGCCGACCATCGTGTCCGCGGTGACCACGGCCGCGTCCCACGACGACGCGGTCGTCAGCGGCGACCACCCGACACGTTCAACTCCGGGCGGACATTCCACTTCACCGCTCGGGTCGTACAGAAAGGTCCACCCGTCCTTCGAGCGCGCCGACGCCGTTGCCCGCATCACGTCCGGCTTCGTGGACGTCGAAACCACCGGCCCGCCCGCCAGCAAAATATTGGGTATGACCAGGGAAGATGTCTTTCCCGACCGTGGTGGGCCGAGGACGAGCGTGGAACGTTGCGCGCCGGCCCACATCCACCCGTGGGTGCCTTCTCCAACATAGATGCTGTGGCGCGCAAAACGGTGGACCTCATGCAATGCAGCACTCGAATGCACGAACGGATCAGTGCGTTCCATGCGTGTGGTGTTTGTGTTGGGGAACACAGATTCTCATTGAGACATATCCATCAATGCAGCGATGAGCGACTGTCTGACACATCACGCATGTGCAGCGTGAGCATCAATTGCGTGCGTAGAACGGTCTCAATCGGAGGTCGTTGTCGATCCGAAAATGCCGCGCGAACAAAGAATGCTTGACCTGAGCGTGTTAACAACAGAAGAATGTGTGTGTACCCCAAGTGTGAGGGAGGGTTGATATGTGCTGCGACACGGCAATGTGTGGCGCGCAAAGCGAAAGTTGTCGGATCGCTTTCTGCGCGTCTCGCGTCGCATCGCAGTGGGTCAACACGACGTCGCAGTTCGGGCAACGAAGGCGGCATGGCGTGACGTGGGGACGTTGATGACGTCAGCACTGATACGGCATCCGCTGGAAATGAAAAGGAAATCGGTGCGGCAGTGCGCACGGCGTGGGGCGTTCGTCCTCGACGTGACGCAGGCTTCACCTCTATTCAGTGACCATGCTCCTAGGGAGGTGCACCTGTGGCAGTAGCCGCGAAGAGAAGGGCCCCGGCCAGAAAGGCCGCAAAGAAACGGGGTCCCGCAAAGAAAGCAGTCAAGCGCGCCCCGGCCCGGAAGGCCGTGAAGCGGACCGCGAAGAAGCGTGCCGTCAAGCGGGCTCCCGCCAGGAAGGCCGCCAAGCGGACCGCGAAGAAGCGTGCCGTCAAGCGGGCTCCCGCCAAGAAGGCCGCGAAGCGGCGTTCACCGGCAAAGAAGCGCGGGCCGGCAAAGAAGGCCGCGAAGCGGCGTTCACCGGCGAAGAAGCGGGCTCCCGCCAAGAAGGCCGCCAAGCGGCGGACTACGAAGAAGCGGGCCCCGGCCAAGAAGGCTGCGAAGAAGAGGGCTCCGGCCAAGCGGCGTGCGGCGAAGAAGCGCGCGCCGGCCAAGAAGGCGGCTCGTCCTCGCGCCCGCAAGGCGGCGAAGCGGCGCTAGACGCCAGTTCCAATTGGAACGTGTGAGACCGGGGGCCTACGGGCCCCCGGTTCCGCGCTATGGCGTCGGGCCGAGCTCGGCCACGTCGGCCGGCCAGTCGACGTCGTACGCCAAGTCGGGGTCGCGCACGACGCGGACGGCCAGGCCCAGGCGCGTCGCCTCGGCGCAATGGGCGCGGAACGAGCCCGGGCCGTAGGCGAAGCGGAACGCGCAGCCCGCGGGCAGGCGAAGGACGTTCGTGCCGTCGTCGCGCCGGTCCGGCACCAGGGTGACGCCGTCGAAGGCAGGCAGGGTCCCGAGGTCGTGGGCGCGGGGCAGGTCCCCGTGGGCGACGGTCACCCACCGGGCGCCGGAGGCCGCGAGCCGCCCGACGCCCGCCCCGACGGCGCCGTTGAGCCCCTGCCCGGGCTCCCACAGGACGGTGGCGCCCAGGTCAACGGCCCAGGCGGCGACGGCCTCGTCGTCACAGACGACGGCGACGGGGACGGGCGCGCACGCCGCCACCACGTGCGCCGCCATGGTGCGCACGAGCCGTACCCGGTCCGGTTCCGCCAGGACGCGGTCGAGCCGTCGCTTGGCCTGGTGGAAGGCCTTGACAGGGATGAGGACGACCTCGGGACCGAGGGACGGGTCCGTCACGCTCGCGCCGGCGGTCCGAGCGCTCGGCATCGACACCGGGACAGTGTACGGGCGTCGGCCGGGCGCGCTGCGGGGCCGCCGTAGTCTGTTCTGACATGAAGGGCGACCGGGTGGCGGTGATCGGGGCCGGCTCTTGGGGCACGGCGGTGGCAACCCTCGTCGGGGCGACGCACCCGACGTCTCTTTGGGCCCGTTCGCCGGACCTCGCGGCCTCCATGCGTGAGACGCGCGAGAACGTGACCTACCTTCCCGACATCCGGTTCCCCGAGGGCCTCGGGGTGACGTCGTCGCTCGAGGAGGCGCTCGACGGCGCGACCGTCGTCTTCATGGCGGTCCCCTCGCACGGCTTTCGCGCCGTGCTCGGTGACCTGGCCCCCCTGGCCGACGACGTGGAGGCGGTCGTCAGCCTTTCCAAGGGCATCGAGATCGGAACCAACCTGCGGATGTCGCAGGTCGTGGCCGAGGTGCTCCCGGGCGTGGCGCCCGGGGTCCTGACCGGGCCCAACCTGGCCCGCGAGGTCGCGCAGGGCTCTCCCGCCGCGTGTGTGGTGGCGCTGCCCGACGAGGACCTGGCCTGCCGGGTGCAAGAGCTCGTCCACACGAAGACGTTCCGCGCCTACACGGGCACCGACGTCGTCGGCTGCGAGATCGCAGGGGCGACCAAGAACGTCATGGCCATCGCGGCGGGGATCGGCGACGGCCTCGGCCTCGGGGACAACACCCGGGCCGTGCTCATCACCCGGGGCCTGGCCGAGCTGGGCCGCCTGGGCGTGACGCTGGGCGGCAAGGTGCTGACCTTCGGCGGCCTGGCCGGCGTCGGTGACCTCGTGGCGACGTGCGCCAGCCCGAAGAGCCGCAACCGCATGGTCGGGTTCGCCCTCGGCGAGGGCAAATCGCTCGACGACATCATCGGCGGCATGCACATGGTGGCGGAGGGTGTGAAGAGCGCGGGACCGCTCGTCGGCCTGGCCCGCGCCGCCGGTGTCGAAATGCCGATCGCCGAGCAGGTCGACGCGATCGTGCAGGGGCAGTGCTCGCCGGCGGAGGCGTTGATGTCGCTGATGGCGCGGCCGTCACGAGCGGAATGGGACGAAACGCTTTTGCGAGGCCTCCCCACGTGACCGGCCTGTTCCACGGCTTCGACGACGGGCCCGAGGGCGCGGACGAGGGGGCGCGTCGCGCCGCCGCCCTCGCCCACGTCACCGAGCTGCTCCTCATGCGGGGCGCCACCCAAGAGGAGATCGAGTCGGCGGTGGCCGACGGCGTCATCGACCTGTTCGTGGCCGACCGCATGCTCGTCCCGTCCCGCCGCCGCTACACCCGCATGGAGGTCTCCGAGCTGACGGGCGTCACGATCGACAAGCTCGAGCGGTTCTGGCGGGCGCTGGGCTTCCCGGGGGTCGACGACGCCGACACCGTCTTCACCGACCTCGACCTCGAGGCGGTCCGCATCTACCAGGGCATGCAGGCCCTGGGCGCGGCGGACGTCGACACCTCGGTCCAGCTGGCCCGCGTGATCGGATCCTCCATGGCCCGGATCGCCGAGGCGGAGCTCGGCAACGGCAACCTGGTCAGCACCGAGGTCGACCCGATCATCTCGGCGGACGCGTTCGCCAGCGTGGCGGACGTGACCATCCCGGCCATGGCCAAGCTGCTCGAGTTCGTCTGGCGCCGCCAGGTCGCCGCGGGGATCCAGCGCAGCATGATGCTGCGCAACCACGGCCTCGCCCCCGGACAGAGCCCCGTGATGGCCGTCGGGTTCGCGGACATGGTCGGCTTCACCCTCCTCAGCCAGCACCTGAGCGACGAGGAGCTGGCGGCGGTGGTGCGGCGGTTCGAGGACATCTCGCACGACATCGTGACGAACGCCCGGGGCCGGGTCGTCAAGATGATCGGCGACGAGGTCATGTTCGTCGTCGACAACGCCGAGGACGCGGCCCGCATCGGCCTCGGGCTGGCCGACGCGTACGCCGACGACGACCTCTTGTCAGACGTGCGGGTGGGATTGGGGTTCGGACCGGTGCTCCTGCGCGACGGCGACTACTTCGGCCCGACCGTGAACCTGGCCCACCGGATCGTCAACATCGGCAACCCGGGCACCGTGCTCATGTCCGACGAGTTCCACCACGTGCTCATGTTGGAGGCGCCCGGCGAGTTCACGGGCAAGCCGTTGCGGCCGCGGCTCCTCAAGGACCTGGGACGGGTCCAGCTGTGGTGGTGTGGTCGGACCGGCCAGGAGGCCGATGGCACCGGGGCAGCGGCCGACCGCCGCCGCAACGTGCGCTGGGAGCGGCTCAGCGAGGTGCTGCGCGACCTGGAGGAGCTGCGCGGGGTCGGCGAGCGGTTGCTCACCGCCAACCGCGCCGACGAGTCAGTCGCTGCGCAGCCGGGCCGTGGCGATGCCGAAGGGCCGTAGCTCGAACGAGCCCTCGAACGGCTCGGTCGGGTAGCCGCGCAGGTCGACCAGCCACCCCGAGCGGCCGGGCAACGAGACGACCGTGCCCTGCGCCGTGGGATTGAAGACGCGCACCTCGAGCGCGCCGGCCTCGCGGCGCACCGCGCTCACCTCGGCACCGTGGATCGTCAGCGCGGTGCCCGACGCGGGCCGCGTGCCGCCGCCGAAGCTGGCGGTGGCCTCGAGCGGGAGGAGCACGTCGTCGGCCAACCCGTACGGCTCGTCGCAGTCGGCGGCGAGCGCGTAGCGCAGCGTCACCCGCTTCCCCCGCATCTGCAGGCCCTCGACCGGCGTCATCGGACCGGCCGGGAACGGGCGGTACGTCATGCCGAGACGCGAGAGCATCCCGGTCGAGCGCACCACGGTGAGCGCGATCGTGCGGGCGGCCTCGCCCTCGATGTCGACGAGCTCGTACTCGCAGACCCCCTCGTGAGCCACGGTCAGTCGCCCGGCCGTCACGAAGCGCTGCGCCGGCGCGGTCGGGAGCCCGAACTCGTCGGATCGGCCCTCGGCGGTGAGGCCGCGGGTGACCACGGTGAACGCGCTCTCGGCGTGCGACTCGGTGGCCGGCTCGGGGAGCGGAAGGTGCACGCGCAGGCGATGGTCGCCGCTGGGGTTCACGAAGCTGGTCGCGACCCGGACGGTCCGGTCGTCGGCGTGCAGCTCGACGTCGGTCACCACCTCGACCAGGTGCTCGCCGACCCGCGCCTGGGACGAGCCGTCCACGTGGTCCGGCCACGCGTAGGTCGCGGTGATCCGGGCCCGACCCCGCACCGGCCCGCGCTCGGTGAGCAGCACCGCCACCGAGCGGGGCGTGTCGACGAACGAGTCCTGGCGCGGCGGCGAGTAGTTGTAGGAGTCGCCGAGGTCGCCGCCGTCGACGAGCCGGCCGTAGCTGCCCACGCCGTCGAGCGCGAACGTGCCGCTCGACCGGTCGATCTCGACTCGGACCAGCCCGTTGGCCAGGACGACGGGCGCATCCTCCGAGCCCGTGGCCTCGACCGGGTGGGCCAGCGGCGCCGGGGCGAAGGAGCTCCACCCGTAGCCGGGGATCTCGGCCGTGCGGGCGACGATGCGCCGGGTCGAGGGCTGATCCATCGCGACCCGGACGGCCACGTCGGGCCTCGCGCCGAGCTTGGTGAAGAGATCCTGCTTGGCCTCGGCGATCGGGACGTTCGGCTTCTCCTCGGTGCCGACGGCGATCGTCACGTCGATCTCTTCGTCGTTCTCGACGATCACGACGTCGTGGATCCAGGCGTCGTCGCTGATCCGCGGGCCCTGCAACATGCCCATCATCGTGCGGACGGTGTCGGCATCGAGCACCATCGATCCCGGGAGCCCACTCCGCTCCGACAGGACCTGGACGTCGTCGGGAGCCGGCCCGTCCGCCGCCACGACCAGCTCGACGACCCCCGATCGCGCGCGGGGCGACAGGTTGAGCACGCTGGGGCTCGGCTGGGCGAGCGAACGGGCGAAGGACTTGACGGCGCGCTCCGCCAGCCCGGCGCCGATGGTGCGGGCCTCGGCGTAGCGGTGGAGCACCGCGTCCACGACGTCGTCGACCGAACAGGCGCAGATGGAGTCGTGGGCCGAGTTCCGGACCATCTCGCGCCAGGCGATGTCCA
Source organism: Acidimicrobiales bacterium (assembly GCA_035551835.1). GTDB lineage: Bacteria > Actinomycetota > Acidimicrobiia > Acidimicrobiales > RAAP-2 > Bog-473. The sequence continues at coordinate 41,927 of DASZMN010000084.1, forward strand.
AGAGGCGCGACGGGTACGCGTCCGCCGGCTCGAAGAGCGCGCACAGTGGCTCGGCCCGCCGCTCCAGTTCGCGTTCGGCCAGGGCGCCCTGGCGCTTCACGTCGACCCGGTTCGAGGTGACGCCCATCAACATGTTGGCCCGGTAGCCCGAGCGCAATTCGCCCTGGACCGTGGTCAGGCCGTCCCGGCTCTGCGCGGACAGGTACCGCGAGAGCGAGGTCACCTCGAAGTGCAGGCCGTCTTGGAGGTCGTTCGCCTCGGCGACGACGCGTCCGAGCCACGGCTGGGGCATCAGGTGGTCGGATCCGTTCATGCAGAGCAGGTCGCCGGGCACGAACTCGGCGACTTCCTGCAGGTGGTCTTCGATCCGGCGCACGAGCGCCTTGGCGTCGTCGGGCAGCGCGGCGCCGTTGCCGTACCCCACGGGGAGGTACTCGGCGCGCACCGCGGACCCGTCCGGGGACTCCCAGACGAACGCACTCGACGTGACCTGCGAGGGCACGCCGCGCCACACCACGGTGTCGCTGAAGCCGCCGAGCCGGAGGAGCTGGGGCATCTGCGCGATGTGGCCGAACATGTCGGGCAGGTAGCCCACGTCCATGACGCCGCCGAAGGCCGCCCCCCGTCGGATCCCCATCTGGAGGTTCCGCACGATCGTCTCGCCCGAGGCGAGGAACTCGTCCATCAGGATGTACCAGGGGCCCATGCTCACCCGCCCGGCCGCAGCCAGCACCCGCAGCCGCTCCTCGTTCTCGGGGCGCACTTCGAGGTAGTCGTCGACGACCGCCATCTGCCCGTCGAGCATGAAGTAGGGATAGCTCGCGTCGCGCTCGAGCAGGGGGAGCAGCGTGTCGATCATCTCCACCAGGGCGAGGCGAAAGTCCTGGTAGGACTTGTACCATTCCCTGTCCCAGTGCGTGTGCGGAACGATGGAAATCCGGCGGGCGGTCATGACGGCCAGACTATGACGCGGTGAGGGCGCCCATACCTCCCGGGCACTGGCCCGACGTGCCCCGCCTCCCGCCCGACGCGACGCTCCCCGGCCTGTGGCTGGCCCACTGGGCGGCCCAGCGCGATCGGGTCGTCCTCACCGATGGGCGCGATCCGACCCGCGTCGCCGACGGTGCGCGCCTGACCGAAAGTACGGCCCGGCTCGCGACCGTTCTGGCCGGCCATGGGGCCGCCCGCGGCGCCCGCGTCGTGTGGTCCGCGCGCGGCACGCTCGACTCGGTCGAAGCGCTGCTCGCGATCATCCGGACCGGCGCCACCCTGGTGCCGGTCAACCCCGCGGCGGGCCCCGCCGAGGCCGCCCACATCGTCGAGGACGCGGACCCGGCGGTCATCGTGACCGACCAGCCCGGCGGCGCTGGCGCCTTCGGGTCCTCGGTGCCCACGTTGTCGGTCAACGACCTCGCCGAGTCACCGGCGACCGCCCTGTCGTTCGCCGACCCGGCGCTCGGCCCCGATGACGACGCGCTCATCGTCTACACCTCCGGGACCACGGGACGGCCCAAGGGTGCGGTCCACACCCATGCGTCGGTGCTCAACGGGGTCGGTGCCCTGCGGGCCGCGTGGGGCTGGCAGCCGGAGGACCGGCTGGTCCTGGCGTTACCGCTCTTCCACGTCCACGGGCTCGTCGCCGGCCTCTTCGGCACGTTGAGCGCCGGCGCAACCGCCTCGATCTTCGATCGCTTCGACGAGGTGTCCGTGCTGTCCGCCGCGGGCACCCACACCATGTTCTTCGGCGTTCCCACCATGTACCACCGGCTCGCCGCCACCGGACGGGCGGGCGAGCTCGGCGTGCTGCGCCTGTGCGTCTCGGGCTCGGCGCCCCTGTCGGCCGACCTCTGGCACCGGTTGGCCAATGAGGGCGTCGTGGTGCTGGAGCGCTACGGCATGACCGAGACGCTGCTCACGCTGTCGAACCCGCTGCACGGCGAACGGCGACCGGGCTCGGTGGGACGGCCGCTCCCCGGTGTCGACGCGGTGGTCGAAGAGCCCGATGACGACGGAGTGGGCGAGCTCTACGTACGCGGCGCACCGCTGTGCCGCGGCTACTGGCGACGCCCCGAGGAGACGACGACGCCCCAAGGGTGGTTCGCCACCGGCGACCTGGTCTCGCTCGCCGCGGACGGCTACGTGACCATCCGGGGACGGCGCACCGAGCTGATCATCACCGGCGGGCACAACGTCTACCCCGCGGAGGTCGAGGCCGTGCTGGCCCGTCACCCCGGTGTGCGCGAAGTGGCCGTGGTCGGGGTGCCGTCCCCCGAGTGGGGCGAGACGGTCGAGGCGTTCGTCGTCGGCGACCCCGACCTGGCGTCACTCGACGACCTGGCGGCGAACGAATTGGCTGCGTTCAAGCGGCCGCGGCAGGTGCATGTCGTCGAGGCGCTGCCCCGCAACGCGTTGGGCAAGGTGGTGCGGGGTGACCTCCGGTCGCGCGGACCGGAGCCGGAGCGGGCCGGCGGGCCTGGGGTAGCGTGAACCCATGGCGACGTTCCTCATGTTGTCGACGGTCGGGCCCGACGGCGCGGCGACGCTGACCGAGAACCCCGACCGGCTCAAGGCCGTCAACGCCGAGGTCGAGGCGATGGGCGTGCGCGTCGTGGCGCAATGGGCGCTGCTGGGTCCCTACGACTTCTGCACCGTCCTCGACGCGCCGGACGAGCCGACCATGGCCCGCGTCGCGTTGGTCCTGGGCTCGCGCGGAACGCTCAAGACGCTGACGCTGTCGGCGATCCCCATCGACGAATACATCGAGACCGTGCTGAAGGCGGGGCAGGACTGAGGCCGTCAGTGCCACCAGAAGCCCTGGCGGCTGCGCTCCCGGCGAACGTCGTCCCGGGAGAACAGGTCGCCCAGGACGCTCCCGTCGGAGAGCCGGCGGATGCGGTACCCGTCCAGGGTGGCCTCGGCCACCTCGAATCCCCTGACCCACGTCCCTTGATAGCGATTGCGCACGTCGACCTTGGTCCCAGGGACGAGCGGCGACCGGACGTTCTGATCGAGTGCATCCCCCCCGCCAATACTCACGCCCCCCATCGTATTGAGACGTGCGACCGGGGTCGTCGCCCGTGACGGTCTGCGATCCCGACCTCAAGGAAGAGCGGCGGCTCCGTCGCGAGGGCCACGAGTGGGTGGCCGGGCTGGACGAGGTCGGCCGCGGTGCCTGGGCGGGGCCGCTCACGGTCGGCATCGCCGTCGTGCGCCCCCGCGTGCAGATCCGCACCGTCCCCGCCTGGCTGCGCGACTCGAAGATGTTGAGCGAAGCCCGGCGCGAGGAGATCTTCGCCGCGGTGGGCAAGTGGTGCGAGGCGTGGTCGGTCGGTCACGCGACGTCCTCCGAATGTGACGAGTGGGGCATGACCGAGGCCCTCCGGGTGGCGGCGCAGCGGGCGCTGGCCGGCCTGGGCCAGCCACCCGATGCCCTGCTGATCGACGGGCCGGTGAACCTGCTGCGCCAACGGGACGACCCCGACCTCGACGCCGACCCCCAGCCGTTCGGGGGCGTCGTCCGGCCCATCGTCGACGGCGACGCCTTGTGCGTCTCGGTCGCCGCCGCCTCGGTCCTGGCCAAGGTCGTGCGCGACCGCATCATGCGAGACGAGGCGGGCCACTTCCCGGCGTACGCGTTCGAACGGAACAAGGGGTACCCGTCGCTCGTCCACCAGACGGCCCTGCGCGGGTACGGACCGTCGGCCATCCACCGGCGAAGTTGGGCCTTCATGGGCGAGCTCCCCTGGCGCGGTCATCCCTGTCCCGTCCGCACGCAGATTTCGTGCGTCGACGACCGCCAGGGTCAACTCTTCGCTGCGTCTTGACCGTCGTCGAAGCCGGAATCGGGTTAGCGTTCTCGATCGTGTACCGCGGTCTTGTGGCTCGGCGTCTGCGGCACTCGGCGCGACAACGGTACGCCCGGTGACGCCGCCCGTACTGGAGATCGACGGGCTCCGGACCGAGTTCCGTCTCAAGCACGCCAATGTCGTCGCGGTCGACGGCGTCTCCTTCCACGTCGACCAGGGGGAGTGCGTCGGCGTGGTGGGGGAGTCCGGGAGCGGCAAGACGACGGTCGGGCTGTCCGTCATGAAGCTGCTGCCCAACGTGGGCCATGTCGTCGGCGGGACCATCAAATTGCTCGGTGAGGACCTCGCCCCGCTCAACGAGAAGCAGATGGGCAAGGTCCGGGGGAACGACGTGGGCATGGTGTTCCAGGACCCTCTGACCTCCCTCAACCCGACGATGAAGGTGGGGGACCAGATCGCGGAGAGTGCCCGTCTGCATCAGGGCGCGTCCAAGGCGGAGGGCCGCCGCCGGGCGCTCGAGGTCCTCAAGCTCGTCGAGGTACCCAACGCAGAGGAGCGCCTCGACACCTACGCCCACCAGCTTTCCGGAGGGCTCCGTCAACGTGTGATGATCGCGATGGCGCTCGTCTGCTCGCCGAAGCTCCTGATCGACGACGAGCCGACCACCGCCCTCGACGTCACGATCCAGGCCCAGATCCTCGACCTACTGGACAGGTTGCGCCATGAGCTCCAGATGTCCGTCGTCCTGATCACCCACGACATGGGGGTGATCGCCGAGCGCGCCGATCGCGTCCTGGTGATGTACGCCGGCAAGATCGCCGAGTCGGCCACGACGACCGAGCTCTTCACCGACATGCGGCATCCCTACGCCGAGGCCCTGTTGGCATCCGTGTCGAAGCTCGACCAGGACCCCTCCGTGCGCCTCGTGAGCATCGCCGGGCTGCCGCCCGACCTCTCCGAGCCCATCGGTCACTGCCGCTTTGCCGCGCGCTGCCGCTATGCGCAACAGGATTGCCGCGAACGCGAGCCCGAGCTTCAGCCGGCGGCGAACAGCCAGCCCGGACACCTGGCCGCCTGCTTCCACCAGGTGGGCGTCGACCCCATGACGATTGCCAACCGGCCTGAAGCCGTGGCGATGGCGGCGGACCTCACCGTGAAGGTCGACGAGGTCGGGCTGGCCCGCCATCAGTCGCGGGCCGAGGCGCTCGCGGAAGCGCCGGTGCTCGTCCGGGTCGACCACGCGGTGAAGGAATTCCCCGTGACGTCGGGCGCCGTGGTCCAGAGGAAGATCGGGACGGTGAAGGCCGTCACCAACGTCTCCCTCACCATCCGCCAGGGCGAGACCTTCGGCCTGGTCGGGGAGTCGGGCTGCGGCAAAACAACGATGGGCCGGCTGGTGGTCGCGCTCGAGCACCCGACGTCGGGCGCGGTGGAATTCGAAGGTGAAGACATCACCGATCTCAGCGGCGGAGCGCTGCGCCGACGCCGACGGGACCTGCAGATGATGTTCCAGGATCCCTACGCGTCGCTCGACCCCCGCATGCGCGTCGGCACCATCCTCCGTGAGCCTCTCAAGGTCCAGAAGATGGGCAGCGGCAAGGAACAGCAGGCGCGGGTGCAACAGATGCTCGAGGAGGTCGGCCTCCCGCCTCGCTCCGCCGAGCTCTACCCCCATGAGTTCTCGGGCGGCCAGCGTCAGCGCATCGGCCTTGCCCGCTCTCTGGCGCTCGAGCCGAAGTTGATCGTGGCGGACGAACCGGTGTCGGCGCTCGACGTGTCGATCCAGGCCCAGATCCTCAACCTGCTCAAGGACCTGCAGGAAAAGCACGGGCTGACCTACATGTTCATCTCGCACGACCTCGCGGTGGTCAAGTACATGGCCGACCGGATCGGCGTGATGTATCTGGGGAAGCTGGTCGAGCTCGGCCCCGCCCGCGAGCTCTACGAGAAGGCCGCCCACCCCTACACGAAGGCCCTGATCGATACCATCCCGGTCGCCGACCCGACGTCGCGGGGCGAACAGGGACGTCACATCCGCGGCGAGCTCCCCTCGTCGCTCGACCCGCCTTCGGGCTGTCGGTTTCGGACGCGTTGCCCCTTTGCCCAGCAGCGCTGCGCCGAGGAGGAACCCCTCTTGCGCCCCTTCGGCGTGGGTCACGTCGCCGCTTGCCATTTCCCGCTGCAGACGCCGACCCGCGATCCGGTCGACGACCTCGTCTCGACGTCAGCCGACCCCACCTAGCGGGTTACCTCTGCTGGAGCCGCACCTCCAGAGCGTCGCGGAGCGCGTCGCCGATAAAGTTGAACGCGACGACGACGAGCACGATGCAGATTCCCACCGGGTAGATCTCCCACCAGTAGCCGTCGAGGGCATAGGTGGTCCCGCTCGAGAGCATGGAGCCCCAGTCCGTCTGCGGTGAAGGGACGCCCAGCCCGATGTAGCCCAGTGCGGCCAGCAGGAGGATGGCGTCGGCGATCGTGAAGGTCGCGTTGACGATGATGGTCCCGATGCTGTTCGGGATGATGTGCCGCAGGACGATGCGCCTGCGGGTTCCGCCCATCACTCGCACGGCCTGTACGTACTCGCGCACCCGGAGCGACAGGGCCTGCCCCCGGATGAGACGTGCCGGGATCAGCCAAGAGACGAAGGCGATGACGAAGATGAAGACGACGAGGGAGGGGCGGAAGACCGTCGCCAGGACGATGGCCAAGAACAACACCGGGATCGACAGGAAGGCGTCGACGACCCGCATCAAGAAGGCGTCGAGCCAGGTACCGAAGAAGCCGGAGATCGCCCCGTAGAGGGAGCCGAAGACCGTGGCGATGCCGGCCGCCGCGAAGCCGACGAGCAATGACACCTGCCCCCCGTACATCAGGCGACCGAGGATGTCGAAGCCGCTCGAGTCGGTCCCGAGTGGGTGTCCCTTGCCCGGCGGCGCATTATCCGGCGAGAACAGCGCGGTACTCGCGTTGGTCTGGTTCGTGTGGTACAGGAACGGGCCGATGTAGCAGAACAAGACGAAGAAGACGATCACCCCGACGCCGACCACGGCGAGCTTGTTTTCGAGGAACACGCCGAGGATCCGACGCCCCAGACCACCGTGGGAGACGACGTCGCCGCCCGACGGCGCCGCAATCGCATCATCCGTGAGCTCCTGCGAAACGGCGGGCTCGTCGACCGAGCGCGGCTCGGTGACGGGCTCGTTCAGCTCGCTCTCGGTCGCGCGTACGAGGTCGTCAGGATTTTGCATATCGGATCCTTGGATCGACGACCGCGTACAGGATGTCCGCCATCAGATTGCCGAGGATCGTCGCGATCGTCACGACGAAGGTCACGCCGAGCAGGGTGGGTATGTCGTCGCGAAAGGCCGAATTCACGGCCAGGAGCCCCATGCCTGGATAGTTGAAGACGCTTTCGGTGATGACGGCCCCGCTGACGATCGTCCCGAGCGACAGGCCGACCAGGGTGATGATCGGGATGATCGCGTTGCGCAGACCGTGGACGAACAGGACCCGGCGCGGGGCGGCCCCCTTCGCTCGTGCCGTCCGGATGAAGTCCTCGGTCATCGTCTCCATCATCGACGAGCGCATGTACCGGCTGAACGAGGCGATGCTGATGGCGGCCAGGGTCACCACGGGGAGCACCATGGCCCGCGGGTCCGAAAGGATCCCGAGCACGGTGTCGGCCTGCGACGCTTCGGTCGAGAAGATCGGGAGGTAGATCGCGAACCACAAGATGAGCAGCGTGCCCAGCAGGAATGCAGGCATCGCGTACAGGACGAACGTGAAACCGGTGAGGATGTAGTCCTCGGGCTTGTTGCGCCGGACCACTTGGTAGACCCCGAGCGGGATGGCGATGATGATCGCAAGGAGGGTCGCCAGACCCACCAGCACGAGCGTCTTGGGAAGTGCCTGTCCGATTAGGGCGATGACCGTCTGGTTCTGGGTTACCGATCGTCCCAGGTTGAAATGGGCGACGTTCCAGATGTATCGGGCGAATTGGTCCCAGAGCGGCAGATTCAGACCGTTCGCCCTGTTGAACTGCGCAATGGCGATCGGCTGGGCCCGCGGGCCGAGAACGGAGCGCGCCTCACCGCCGGGAATGAGGTGGATCAGCACGAACATGATGGCGATCACCCCGATGATGACCACCACCGCCTGCAGGAGGCGGCGGACGAGGAAGCCGGTCACGGGGCGATGCTACGCACGCTGCACGCTGCGCACCCGTGACCGGCCCTTGTCCTTTTCAGATGATTCGTCCTAACTCTTTACGAAGTACCAGTACTCGGGAAAGAGGTTGGCGAACGGGTTCTGAGGTGCGACGCCTCGGAGGTTGTTCGCAATCTCGCTGATCTCGTAGTCCGCGTTGGGCTCCCAGAGCACCGGTAGCTGCTTCGAGAGGTAGTCCTCGTACTTGCTCAGGCTGACGTTGGTGTCGGTCGTCGCGGTGATCAGCGAGTCCGCGTTGCCGTTGGTGTAGTTGCTGGCGTTGGATCCCGCGTCGGTGGAGAACAGGGTCTCACCGGACGGGTAGTAGTCGGGGCTGTACTCCCAGCCGCCGCCCCACCAGCCCAACTCCTCGGTGCACGGCGTACCGCTTGCGCACGGCGGCGCATAGGTCGACACGACCGTGTGGAACGTGTTGGCCACGAGCGCTGTCTTGATGCCGATGGAGTCCCAGGCGGACTGCTCGACCTGGACGACCTGCTTCTGCCAGGCGGTGCCGCTGGCGTAGGCCATCGTGAAGTTGGCCTGGGCGCCCTTCGGGATGCCCGCGCCACAGTCCCCCTTCGCGCTGCCGGCCTTCTGGCAGGTGTCGGTGCCGTTGGGCGTGACCTTCCAACCATGCGAGGTCAGCAGGCTCTTGGCGTGCGACGGGTTGTACGGGAACGGGTTCGACTGCTCGAACTTGTCGACGAAGTCGTTCTGGGGCAGCACGGGCACCGGGCCGTAGGTCGGCACCCCGTACCCCTTCAGGAACTTCGAGATCATCGTCGGCTGGTCGACCATGCTCTGCATCGCCTGACGGAAGTACGCCTGCTTCAAGATCGCGCCGGCGTTGCCACCGTCACCCGTCGACTCGAACTTCGGGACCGCGTAGTTGAACCCGAAGAGGATCCACGGCGTGAGGTAGAACTTCGAGAGGCGCGGATTGTTCTTCCCCCCCGAGGTGGCGTTGCTGGCCGCGCTGGTGACGTCTTGTTGCGGAAGGTAGCCGTCGTCGAGCGCACCGCCCACCAGGGCGTTGAACTCTGCGTCATCGGTCGTGAACGGCAGCTCCTGCACCTTCACGGTCGCTTTCTGCGGGCCGCTGTACGAGGTGTTCGGCACGAGGAGCACCTGACCCGACGGGCTGAACGAGCCGCCCTTGGAGGCTGCGATCGTGTACGGGCCGTCGACGATCCCCCATGTCGGGTTCGTGGCGTAACTCGTGAGGTCCGAAGCGAGGCCCGTCAGGTACGTCCACACCTTGGCGCACGCGGCGTCGGTGGATGCCGCTCCGTAGGCGCCTGTCGAGCACCCGCCCGAGCCGGCCGCGGCACCTGCTGCCGTCACGTCCCAGGCCGCAGGGAACGGGGTGATCTGCCCGAATTCGTTGTATGTCATCCAGGTCGGGTCAACGGACTTGGTGAAGTCGAAGGTCAGCGAGCTCGGGCTGTTGACCGTGACGCTCTTTACGTTGTCGGGGAAGTATCCCGGCACGTAGTCGAACCAGTTCGCCGATTCAGAGTGCAGCATGTTCATGAAGAAGAGCACGTCGTTGGCCGTGACGGTCTCGCCGTCGGACCACTTGTAGGTCTTCAGGCCGATCGTGGCACCGGTATCACCGCTCGCGTACTGCGGCAGAGAGGCCAGCGACAGCGTGGGGTTGAGCGTCGGCGAGTTCTTCTGTGGGGACCCGAACATGTAGAGCGGGCGGTACATCATGTATTGGAACTGGCTGATGTTGCTGACGCTGCTCTCCTGCGGGCTCATGAACGGGAAGATGTAGGTCGGAGGCGTCGAAGGGGGCTCGGCCCAGCGGACCGTGCCGCCGGCGACCTTCGTCCCACCGGTCGGGATGCTGCTGGCGCCGGCCGTCGTGCCACCCGTGCTCACGAGCATCAGGGCCATCGTCGTGAAGGTGACTCCCGCCACTCCCAGAGTCCGGACTATCCGCATCGCCCGGCCCTTCTTCGGAAGGGTGTCCGAAAGTGGCTCAGACGGGCGAAAGCTGCGCTTCCCCTGCAGTCCCATAACACTCCCTTTTTCTGCCGGCTGCCCCGGTGACGGCCGGTACCCACCTTCCCCACACCCCCTCGGGGTGGGCGGAAGATGTCGTAAACGTAACCTAACTGCCACATTCTGGATAGGGCAGCTGCTGAGAAATTCTGCAAGAACGCGGCGAGGAGAGGTCCGAATCGGTGCATCGCGACGCCTCGCACACGATTTCCGCGTCATAGGGGTTGTCTGGCGCAGTGAACAGTACCTGTGCCCCGGCTGTGAGCCGACTGCGTGCTCTGTGACGCCCGCCAATTAGCATTCGGTGTGAGGCGATGGTCTATGTCCTTGCAGTAGCTGCGGCACTTTCGAACGCGCTCACCAGCGTGTTCCAGCGCATGGGCGTCGAGGACGCCCCTGAGGAATCCACCATGCGCCTGAGCCTCTTGACGCACGCACTGCGTCGCGGCGTGTGGCTCCTGGGCTTCGGCTTCATGATCTGCTCGTTCCTGCTGCAGTCGTTCGCCCTGCACATCGGCCGCCTCTCGGTTGTCCAGCCGATCCTCACCATGGAGCTCTTGTTCCTCGTCTTCATCCTCGGCACCTACTTCCGCTTCTCCATCTCAATCCGTGAGTGGGTCGGCGCCTCCGCCATCGCCTTCGGGCTCTCGGGTTTCCTCTACTTCGCCGCGCCCGGTGGCGGCGAAGAGGTGCCGACCAACCTGGGTTGGATCGTGGTCGGCGGCGCCAGCCTGTGCCTGATCGTGGTCACCGTGATCGCCACCCGGTGGGGGCCACGTTGGTGGAAGGCGGCGATGTTCGGGAGCTCGGCCGCCATCGCCTTCGCCTTCACGGCCGCCCTCATCAAGACGGTCAGCAACTTCGCCGCCAACGACTGGGTGACCATGTTCGGCCACTGGCAGACCTACGCCGTCGCCGTCTTCGGGCTGCTGGGGCTCTTCCTCACCCAGAACGCCTTCCACGCGGGTCCGCTGGCCGCATCGCAATCGACCCTCGTCCTGGTCGACCCGCTCGTCAGTATCTGCCTGGGCATCGCGCTCTACGGCGACAGCCTGCGGACCTCGGGTCCCTACGGGCCGCTCGAGGCGCTCTCGCTGCTGGTCATGTTCATGGGTGCGGTCTTCCTCTCCAACTCGCCGCTCATCACCGGCATGAAGAGCGAGGGCAAGGGGGTCGAGTACGAGGAGATGCTCTCGCGCCGACTCAAGCACCCCCATGGCGCCCAGCACGCCGGCCCCCAACCGCTGACCTGACGCGACCTGACGGCTCCTACAGAGTCGTGGTCGCCGCCCGCTCGATCACCAGCCGCGTCATCGCCGCGAAGTGGTCCGGGTGTGAGAGGTGTGCGCCGTGCTGCGCTCCCTCGATCTCATAGACGACCCCGCCGGGAACATTGGCACCCAGCCACTCGACGGTGCGGCGGTGATGCGGGCGCGACGTCGGCCCACCCATCCCGAACACCGAGGGCATCGACAGCGCCGTCACGTCGAAGGGCGCGCCCTCGGCGTGCAGGCTGCGGAAGTCGGCCACCAGGGCCGGCCCGTCGGCCCGCCGCGCCGCCTTGCCCTCGTCGGTCAGGCGGGCCCACGCCCCCGGGCTCATCATCCGGGAGAAGAAGCGCTCGGCCTCCTCGCCCGGGTCGTCCACCACCCCGGCGCCCCACCGCGGACCCGCCGCCGACCCCGTCCCGTCCCTTCGAAACCCCAACCACGGCATCGGCGGCTCGAACGCCCCGATCGCGTCGAACAGCGACGGCTCGGCCAGCGCCGCCCCGATCACGACGTCGCCGCCCAGGCTGTGCCCGACGCACGCGAGCGGCCCGGGACCCGTCCCGGCACGAGCCTCCTCCATCACGGCCAACAGGTCCTCGATATGCCCACCCAAGTCCACCACGCCCCCGCCGCGCGAGCCCTGGTAGCCGCGCCGGTCGTACGCAACGGCCGTCACGTCGGGGAGGCGCCGCATCACCCGCCGGAAGCTCTCACCCCGGTCGAGCGAGCCGTGCACGAAGACGACCGTCGCCGCCCCGTCGCCCGTCGCCGGCCGGGACGTGACATGGAGGGCGACCGGGTAGCTCATGAGCGCAGGCCAGACGCTACCAACCCGCCTCGCACCCCTGACCTCCGCCGGTAGAGTCGGCTCGTGACCCAATTCGGTGGCTCAGGAGGCTCGTTCGGGCCGAACGCCTGGCTGGTCGACGACATGTACGACCGGTTCCTGGCCGACCCCGACTCGGTCTCCGAGAGCTGGCGCGAGTTCTTCACGGACTACCGACCCGGATCCGTCCCGGCCCCCGCGCAGCCCGTCCAACCCGCCGTTTCGCCCGCGCCCGCGCCCGCGCCGTCGGTGGCCGCCGCCCCGGTTCCGGCTCCCACCGTTGCGGCGGGCGGCGAGGAGGCCACGCCGCTGCGCGGGGCGGCCTCCCGGATCGTCGCCAACATGGAAGCCAGCCTGGGCGTCCCGACGGCGACCAGCGTCCGCACCGTGCCGGCTCGCCTGCTCGAGGTGAACCGGCTCATCCTCAACAACCAGCTCGCCCGGACCACCGGCGCCAAGGTGAGCTTCACCCACATCATCGGCTACGCGGTCGTCCGCGCCCTGCTCGACGTGCCCACCCTCAACTCGGCCTTCGTGGCCGACGCCAACGGGACGGGCAAGCCGGGGGTCATCCATCACAAGCACGTCGGACTGGGGCTGGCGGTCGACCAGGAGAAGAGTGACGGGACGCGCACGCTGCTCGTCCCGTGCATCAAGGAAGCCGACATGCTCGACTTCCGTTCGTTCGTCCTCGCCTACGAGGAGCTGATCCGCAAGATCCACACCGGCAAGATCACGCCCGACGACTTCGCCGGCACGACCGTGTCGCTGACCAACCCCGGCACCCTCGGGACGGTGCAGTCGGTGCCCCGCCTCATGCCGGGCCAGGGCGCCATCATCGGCGTGGGCGCGCTCGGCTATCCGCCCGGCTTCGAGGCGGCCGACCCGCACGTCGTCGCCCAGATCGGACTGGGCAAGGTCGTCACGCTCACGTCGACCTACGACCACCGCATCATCCAGGGCGCAGAGTCCGGCCTGTTCCTCGGGCGCGTCGCGGCGCTGCTCACCGGGGCGGACGGCTTCTACGAGGACCTCTTCGAGTCGATGGCCGTGCCCTACGAACCGGTGCGCTGGCAGGTCGACTCGAACGCGGGCATCGGCGAGACCGGCCCGCAGCACCTGGTCAAGCAGGTGCACGTGCAGACGCTGATCAACATGTACCGGGTACGCGGGCACCTCATCGCCCATCTCGACCCACTCGACGCCGAGCCCCCGCACATCCACCCCGAGCTCGACCCGCTGACGTACGGGCTCACCATCTGGGACCTGCCACGCGAGTTCGTCGCCGACGGCCTGGCCGGGCGCGACGTCGCCACCCTCGACGAGATCCTCCACGTCCTGCGCGACGCCTACTGCCGGACGCTCGGCATCGAGTACATGCACATCCAGGATCCGGAGCAGAAGCGTTGGATCCAACAGCACGTCGAGGGCCAGCCCACCACTCTCAACCTCGACGAGCAGCGGCACATCCTCGACCGACTCAATGCGGCGGAGGTCTTCGAGCGTTTCCTCCACACCCGCTACGTCGGACAGAAGCGCTTCGGCCTCGAGGGCGCCGAGTCGACCATCGTCCTGCTCGACGCGTTGCTCGACGCGGCGTCCGGGGCCGGCGTCGCCGAGGTCGTCATGGGCATGGCCCACCGCGGCCGGCTCAACGTGTTGGCCAACATCGTCGGGAAGTCGTACCGCGAGATCTTCGAGGAGTTCGAGGGCAACCTCGACCCGGAGTCGGTCCAGGGCTCCGGCGACGTGAAGTACCACAAGGGCGCCCACGGCGTGTTCCACGGCAGCGCCGGCGAGGAGCTGCCGATCACCCTCGCGTCGAACCCCTCGCACCTCGAGGCGGTCGACCCCGTGGTCGAGGGCATGACGCGGGCGAAGCAGGACCGGCTCTCTCCCCCTACCGACGGCACCCCGGCCGCGGCGGCCGAAGGTGCCGACGGGTTCCCGTGCATGTCCGTCCTCGTCCATGGCGACGCTGCCTTCGCCGGTCAGGGCGTGGTGGCCGAGACGCTCAACCTCTCCGGCCTCTCGGGCTACCGGACCGGCGGCACCGTGCACGTCGTCATCAACAACCAGCTTGGGTTCACGACGGCGCCCGCGTCCGCCCGCACCTCGGTGTATCCGACCGACGTGGCCAAGATGGTCCAGGCGCCCATCTTTCACGTCAACGGGGACGACCCCGAGGCATGCGTCCGCGCCGCCCGCCTCGCCTTCGTCTTCCGCCAGACCTTCCACAAGGACGTGGTCATCGACCTCGTCACCTACCGCAAGCACGGCCACAACGAGGGGGACGACCCCAGCTACACCCAGCCGCTCATGTACCAGCGCATCGACGCCAAGCGCTCGGTGCGCAAGCTGTACACCGAGACGCTGGTCCGCCGGGGCGACATCACCCTCGAAGAGGCCGAGTCAGCGCTCGACGACTTCAACGCCAAGTTGCAGACCGTGCTCGACGAGGTGCGCGGCGAGCCCTCGCTGGCCCCGACCGAGTTGCCCGAGGCGCACCCACTCCCGGTGGACGCCCCCTCGATCGAGACGGGCGTCGCGCCCGACGTGCTGCGGGCCCTGTCGTCCGTGGTCCGCTCCGTGCCCGACGGCTTCACCGTCCACCCCAAGCTGCTGCGCCAGTTCGCACAGCGCGACGAGCTGGTGGCGAGCGGGCAGGTCGACTGGGCGCTGGGCGAGGCGCTGGCCATCGGCTCCTTGATGTTCGAGGGCGTGAACGTGCGCCTCACCGGCCAGGACACCAGGCGCGGCACGTTCAGCCATCGCCACGCGGTGCTGGTGGACTACTCCAACGGCGAGGAGTACGTCCCGCTGGCGCACATCCGCGACAGCCTGCGCCGCATCGGTGCCACCTCCCTCGAGCCCTCGGGGGAGATGGGCAACTTCACCGCGCGGGACTCGCTGCTCTCCGAGTACGCCGCCGTCGGCTTCGAGTACGGGTACGCCGTCGAGGCGCCGGAGGCCCTGGTGGCTTGGGAAGCCCAGTTCGGCGACTTCGTCAACGGGGCGCAGATCATCATCGACAACTTCCTCGTCGCGGCCGAGAACAAGTGGGGCCAGTTCGCCGGCCTCGTCCTCCTCTTGCCGCACGGCTACGAGGGCCAGGGGCCGGAGCACTCGTCGGCCCGGTTCGAGCGCTTCTTGTCGCTCTCCGCGCGCGGCAACATGCGGGTCGCCAACCCTTCGACCGCCGCCCAGTACTTCCACCTGCTGCGCTCGCAGGCCCTGACCAGCCCCAAACGCCCGCTCATTGTCGTGACACCCAAGTCCATGTTGCGGGCACACGCGTCGCGTTCGAACCTCACGGACCTCGAGTCGGGCTCGTTCCAGCACGTGATCGACGACGCCAGCGTGGAGGATCCTTCCGCCGTGCGCCGCATCGTGCTGTGCAGCGGGAAGATTGCCCACGAGGCCGAACCGCGTCGGGCCGAGCTCGCCGCCGAGAACGGCGCCCAGGTCGCGCTGGTCCGGGTGGAGCAGCTCTACCCGTGGCCCGTCCAGCTTCTGACCGCCATCTTCGAGCGCTACGACCAGGCGACCGAGGTGGTATGGCTGCAAGAGGAGCCCGACAACATGGGAGCCTGGTCCTTCGTGCACTCCCGCCTCCACGCCTGTCTGCCCGATCGGTTGAAGCTCCGCCACGTGAGCCGGCCCGAGTCGGCGAGTCCCGCCATCGGCAGCGCAGCCCTGCACCAGCTGGAGCAGGCGGACCTATTGCGGCGTGCCATTGGCTGAACAACACCATGTCGTCGTGGACGGGTCGAACCTGGCCACCGAAGGCAGAAGCTCTCCGAGCCTGAAGCAGCTCGACGAGGCCGTCCGCGCCTATGCGTCCGAGGACCCCGACGCCAACATCATCGTGGTGGTCGACGCCACCTTCGAGCACCGCGTGTCGGAAGCAGAACGCGACGAGGTGCGCACGGCGATGCTCAACGGAGAGATCATCTCTCCTCCCGCCGGCGCCATTGGACGCGGCGACGCCTTCGTGCTGCGCATTGCCGAACGGACCGGAGCCACCGTGCTCTCGAACGACTCGTTCCAGGAGTTCCACGGCGAGCACCCGTGGCTCTTCGAAGACGGCCGGCTGATCGGCGGCAAGCCGGTGCCCGGCGTCGGGTGGATCTTCACGCCGCGCCTTCCGATCCGCGGACCGAAGAGCCGGGCGGCCACGGCCGAAGCCAAGGCCAAGAACGGGGACCACGCCTCGGCCCCGGCCAAGGCCGCCGAGCTGGCGCGAGCGGCGAAGAAGGCGGCCAAGCGGTCGGCCAAATCGAAGAAGGCATCGAAGAAGGTGGCACCCGGCGTCGACACCTCCTGGCCCATCACTCCGACCGCACCCCCGCCGGGACGGGCAAAGGTCGATCCCGTCGTCTCGAGCGCGATCGAAGAGGCGTTGGAGGAGGTGTTGCATCCTGCGGCGCCCGAGAAGCCACGCGGCTCGACCCGCCGGGAGGCCGCGGCCAAGAAGGCATCGCCCCAGAAGAGCGCCAAGACCAAGAAGGACGCGTCGGGTGGCAAGGGCCGCGACGGCAAGGGGTCGCACGCCAAGGGCGAAGCGTCGGCCGACGGGCAGCCCGACGAGTCCAAGCAGCGAAAGAAGCCTTCGGCGCCGCCCCCGGCCGTCAACGAACCGCTCGACTTCATCAATTTCGTGGCCGCCTTCACGGTCGGGACCACGATCCACGGCGAGGTCGTGTCCTTCACGTCGCACGGTGCGATGGTCGATGTGCCCCTCCCCGGCGGCGGGGTCTTGCACTGCTACATCCCGCTGAGCGCGATGGGGACGCCGCCTCCGACCAAGGCGCGCCAGGTGCTCAAGAAGGGCGAGGTGCGCCCGTTCGTCCTGGCCGGGCTCGATCCGCAGCGCCGGGTGGCCGAGCTCGCCCTGCCCCGGTCCGAGCAGTCGAAGAAGAAGGGTGCCGAGACGACGGCCGAATCGCCGCAACCCGCCCCCGTCAAGAAGTCGGCCAAGAAGGCGAAGAAGGCCCCGGCACGCGACCTGGCCGGGGCCCAGAAGGCCGGAGCGCCCGCGAAGAAGGCGGCCAAGAAGCAGACGAAGGCGGGTGCCCCAGCCGAGAAGGCGCCCGCCCGTCCGGCTCCCGCCAAGAAGGCGGCGAAGTCGAAGAAGGCCGGCAAGGTCGCCACCGCCAAGGCGCCGGCCAAGAAGGCCGCGAAGACGGCCACCAAAGCGAAGAAGGCCCCCGCCAAGAAGGCGGCCCAGGGGTGAGCGTGAAGTCGCGGCCTCTCGATACCCTCAATCGATGAGCACGCCGCCGCGCCCCGGGGAGGTGCTGCCACACCGGCCACCGTTCCTCTTCGTCTCCGAGGTGACAGCGGTCGAGCCCGGCGTGTCGGCGCACGGCTACTGGGAGCTGACGGGGGAGGAGCAGTTCTTCGCCGGCCATTTTCCCGGGCGACCGACGCTCCCCGGCGTGCTGATGGTCGAGTCCCTCGCGCAGCTGGGAGGTATCGCCGTGCTCCTCGACGCGCGCTACACCGGCAAGCTGCCGCTCTTCGGCGGAATCGAACGAGCGCGCTTTCGCCGCCAGGTCGTTCCGGGCGACAAGCTCGAGCTCGAGGTCACCATGGACCGCCTGTCCGCCCGCGCCGGCAAGGGACACGGCAGGGCGGCGGTTGCCGGCCAGACCGCGTGCGAGGCGGACCTGCTTTTCGTGATCGTGGACGGCGCGGAGAGTGCCGGCTGATGCGGCTCGCCACGTGGAACGTGAACTCGCTCGCGGCGCGACTGCCCAGGGTCACCGAGTGGATCGAGGCGAACCAGCCGGACGTGCTCTGCATGCAGGAGACCAAGCTGGCCGACGACAAGTTCCCGGAGAAAGAGTTCGCCGAGCTGGGATACGAGGCGGTGCACAACGGCGACGGTCGTTGGAACGGGGTCGCCATCGCGAGCAAGGTCGGGATCGACGACGTGACCCGGGGGTTCGGCACTGCGGACGACGAGCACGGCCGGCGAGTTATCTCTGCCATGTGCGCGGGCACGAGGGTGTTCTCGGTTTACGTACCCAACGGACGGTCCCTCGACAACGAGTTCTACGCGGTCAAGTTGGCCTGGCTGGCGCAACTGCGTACCACGCTCGATCAGGCGTGTCCGCCGGGATCGTCGGTGGCCCTCGTCGGCGACTTCAACGTGGCACCCGACGACGGCGACGTGTGGGACCCGGCCGCCTATGTTGGCGCCACCCACGTCAGCGAGCCCGAGCGCGCGGCGCTGCGAAAGATCGAGGCCTGGGGCCTCGACGACGTCTTCCGCCGCTTCAACGAGCCCGGGACCTTCACGTGGTGGGACTACCGGGCGGGTGACTTTCACAACGGCAAGGGCATGCGCATTGATCTGGTGCTGGTGAGCGACGATCTGGTCGAGCGCGCGACGGGCGCCTACCGCGATCGTGACGCTCGCAAGGGAAAGAAACCCTCCGACCATGCACCCGTCGTCGTCGACTTCGCCTCGTCCTGATCGGGTGCTTGGCCGTCGCCAAGGTCAGCGCCGAAGCGCTGACCGGCCAAGCACCCGATATGCAGGAGTTAGCGCAGGTCCAACAGCACGTCGCGTACGGACATGCCGTCACACATGCGGATGATCTCGTTGAGGTCGTCGGGCGTCATTGCGCCTTGGACTTCGGTCCACGTCCGAGCGCCGTCCCTCGCGTAGCGGAGGAAGATTTCCCAAATGGAGAGCCGCTGCCGCATCCGCTCCACCTCGAACTCAAGTGAGGCGTAGTCGATCGGCGCGCACGCAGAGAAGTCCGCGTCTTCGACGACGTCACGGGGCGCTTCGAGCACGGCGCTACGCAGAGACGCGAGACCCTTGTCGAACCGCTCAGCGCTGAAGCTCGTGTCCTCAGCTTCCGTCTGCATCTCGTGCCCTCTCGGATGATCGCCGGTGGATGTACGAAGAACACCGTCGACGGTCGCATATTGACACGCCGCTCGGGAATCCTTTAGAGCCGTTCTGCCCTATTCGGATCGTGCACCAGGGGATTGTGCGTAGCTTGTCGGATCCCCCCCAAAGAGGGCACCCTCATCTGAAGGTGGATTTACAGCACAACCTCGACGAGAGAGGGACCGGATTGTGACATTCCGGTCTCGAGCGCGGCGACGAGGTCCTCTGCCTTCTCGGCCCGGTGTGCCGGCACGCCCATCCCGCGCGCGAGGGCACAGAAGTCCAAATCCGGTTCGGTCAGGTCGAGCAGCCGGCGCGCCTGTGGGCCACCGGCATCGGCACCGACGCGATGCAGTTCGATGTTCAAGATCGCGTAGCTCCGATTCGACAAGACGACGGTCGTCACGTTGAGGCCTTCGCGCGCTTGCGTCCACAACGCCTGCGGCGTGTACATCGCGCTGCCGTCTGCTTGGAGACACAGGACGGGCCGATCCGGCGCGGCCACTGCGGCCCCGGTGGCCATCGGCAGCCCGATGCCGATCGCGCCACCGGTGAGCGTCAACCAGTCGTGACGCGGCGAACCCACCGTCGCTCCCGAGACGAAGAGGCCCGCGGTGTTGCCCTCGTCCACGACGATCGCACCCTCGGGTAACACCGCCCCTACCGCGGCGGCCAGCGTCTCGGTTGTCAGCGCCCCACTCGGGCGGTCCGGTCGGTCGGCCGGGGCAGGCGCCGCGGCACCGGCCGGGGCGCCCACGGCCTCGGCGAGGGCCTCCAACGCGCCGGTCGCGTCCTCGCTCCCACGCGCCAGCGTGTGCACGGTGCACCCCTTGGGGACCAGGTCGCTGGCCTTGTCCGGGTAGGCGAAGAACGAGACGGGGGAGGTCGTGTCGACGAGGATCAGGTGGCGCACCCCGTCGAGCTGGGCCTGCGCCATCTCGGCGAAGTAGGCGAGGCGCTCCACCGCGGGGATGCCGGCGCCGCGTTCGAGGTTGGCCGGGAACGTTTCGCCCAACAGCTCGGCCCCGGTCGTGACGGCGACCCGGCTGGCGGCCTCGAGGCCGTCGGCGCGGAGGGCGCGGCCACCGAGGAGGAGGGCCGTGCGCTCGCCCGACCGCAGCGCCTTTGCGACCTCTTCGATGGTGTCGGCGGGCACGACCGAGCGCCGCCCGACGGGCCGCGGCGGGCGGGGTCCCGTCGACGACTCGGACCACGACGCGTCGGCGGGTAGGACGAGCGTGGCGACACATCCAGGTGGGCCCATCGCCGCCGCCACCGCATCGGCGGCATCCGCCGCCACGTCGTCGGACCGGGCGGTCGAGCGGTACCAGCCCGACACCGCGCCGGCGATCGACGCGATTTCCGACTGCAACGGCGCGTCGTAGCGGGCGTGATAGGTCGCGTGATCGCCCACGATGTTCACGAGCGGGGTGTGGGCGCGCCGCGCGTTGTGCAAGTTGGCCAACCCGTTGCCGAGTCCGGGGCCCAGGTGCAACAGCGTTGCCGCGGGGCGCCCCGCCACCCGGCCGTAGCCGTCGGCCGCGCCGGTGACGACGCCTTCGAACAGGCAGAGAATGCCGCGCATCGACGGCACGTCGTCGAGGGCCGCCACGAAGTGCATTTCCGAGGTGCCGGGGTTGGCAAAACACACGTCGACGCCGGCGTCGACCAGCGTCGAGAGCAGGGCGCGTGCTCCGTTCATGGGGTCTCTCCCGTCTGGGTCGCGCCGAGCATCCGGTCCGGGCCGAGGATGCCGAGCGGGTCGAACACCTTCTTTATCGAACGCATGAGCTCGACGGCCGCCGGATCCGCCATCTCGAGGAAATAGGGGGCCTTCTCGGTCCCGAGGCCGTGTTCTCCCGAAATTGCGCCGCCGGCGTCCATGGCCACCTGGAAGATCTCGCGGGTGAGCGCCTTACGTTTGGCCACGTCGGGCTGGAAGAGGGCGAGGTGCACGTTGCCGTCGCCCACGTGACCACACCCGCTCGCGAACGTCTCGTGCGCGGCCGCCAGGTCGGCCACCTTGGCCAGGTACTCGGGAATGGCGGCGCGGGGGATGACCGCATCGATGATGTCGTCCGCCCCCGCGGCCTTGCTCACGAAGAACAGGCGCTCCCGCGCCTCGATGAGGGCGGCGCCAGCCTGCGGCGGGAGGACGTAGACGTCGATGGCGCCGAGCTCGCCGAGCAAGGTGCCCAGCTGTTCGACGTCCTCGTCGAGGCGGGACTCCGACGTCTGCTCGAGCACGACCACGAGGTACGCGAGCGCCGCCTGCTGCACGTCGTCGGGGATGCCGAGGTCGAGGCCCGCCGTCCGGGTGATGGCACCGAGGACGAGGGCGTCGGCGTACTCGAGGATCGTCGGGTTCACGCCGCTCGCCACGATCCGCGGCACGGCGTGGGTCACCTCGACGAGCGTGGCGAAGGGGACCAGCACGGTGGTGGTCTCGGTGGGCCGGGGTTGCACCTTGACCGTCACCTCGGTCGTGACGGCGAGCGTCCCCTCCGAGCCGACGAGCAGCTGCGTCAGGTCGTAGCCGGTGGAGGACTTCACGAACTTGCCGCCGGTGCGCAGCACCCGGCCGTCGGCCAGGACGACCTCGAGCCCGAGGACGTGGTGGCGCGTCACCCCGTAGCGGACGGCGCGCATGCCGCCCGCGTTGGTCCCGACGTTGCCGCCGAGCGAAGCGCTCTGCTCGCCGGGGGAAACCGGATAGGTCAGGCCCAGCGGCAGGAGCTGCGCGTTGAGCTGCTCGAGGGTCACGCCCGGCTCGACGACCGCGACCTGATTCTCGGTGTCGATCTCGCGGATGCGGTTCATCCGGTCGAAGGCCATCAAGATGCCGTTGGCCACCGGCACGGCGGCACCCGAGAGTCCGGTCCCGCTGCCGCGGGCGACCACGGACACTCGGTGTTCGGAGGCCACCCGCAGCACCTCGGAGACCTCGTCGGTCGAGCCCGGCAGTACGAGGGCCAGCGGGACGACGGGCGAGACGTTCAGCGTCTCGTCGTGGGTGTAGTCGGCGTGGACGGCCTCGCCGACGCGGACGTGGCTCTCACCCACGGCCTTGCGCAGTTGTTCCAGGAGATCCGACATACGACGGCCACCCCCCACCTCGGTCGATCGGGCGGATTGACCTTACCGGGTCGTGTCGGAACCCTCGGTTCCCTCGGCCAGCCTTCGGCGCAGCTCGGCCACCCGTGCCGATACTTCGGATGCCGCCGTCGGCGCCGCCTCCTTCTGGAGTTGGGCCACCGTCCGCTCGATCGCCGCCAGCCACGGGCTCGGTCCTCGCCCGGACGACGACGGTGCGTCGCCCGCCCGCTCGAACCAGCTGCACCACAGCTCGTCTTCGGAACGGGTGAGTGCGACGTAGAGGAGCCGGCGCTCCTCGTCCACCGCAGCGTCGGTCTGTGCCGAGGCGATCGGCATCAGCCCTGCGCTCAGCCCGAGCACCATGACGGTCGGCCACTGCAGACCCTTGGCGCGGTGGAACGTCGTCAGCACGACGTGGTCCCCTGCCGCGGGGTCATCGCCGCCCGGGACATCAGTGGCCGGGCCGTCGGTCGCGTCGAGGTCGGCGTCGCTAATGGCGCCCCGTTTGGCGTCGGCGGCCTCGGCACGCAGATCGCTGGCCGGGCCGAGGTCGGACCCGGCGATGCGGCTCGGCACGCGGGCCGCGTCCATGGCGGCTTGGACCTTCACGAGCTGGGCGTTGGTTCGGGTGAGGACGGCGATGCTCGACCAGCGCCGTCCGGGCGTGCGTGACATCTTGGCCTGGCTCGCGGCCCAAGCCGCCTCGTCGTCGTCGGTGGCGTGGGCGATGACCTGGGGCACCGGCCCGTCGACCCGCGTCGTGTGGGGGGGCACGACCTCGCCGTCCTCGGAGAACGACCCGCCTTCTTGCAGCACGGCGGTCGCGACGGCCACGACCTGTGGCGTGCAGCGATGGTTCTCGTCGAGACGGATGACCTTGGTGCCGCGCAGCAGGTCGGGCAGGCGACCGAGCAGCGTGGGGTCGGCACCGTTGAACCCGTAGACCGATTGGTTGGGGTCGCCGACCACGAAGAGGTCCGGCTCGTCGGCCAGCATCGTGGTGAGGAGGCGGAACTGGGCCGGGTTCACGTCCTGCATCTCGTCGACGAAGAGGTGGCGGGTGCGCCAACGGATGGAGTCGGCGAACTCTGCGTCACCGGCGAGCGCGTCGGCGCACGCGACGATCAGGTCGTCGAAGTCGAGGAGGCGGCGGCGGGTCCGTTCCGTCTCGTAGCGGGCGTAGGCGTCGGCGACCTGCTCGGCGCTGAGGCCGCTGCGGCGCCGGTGCCGGCGCGCCTCGTTCTCGTAGTGGTCGGGCGAGACGAGGCGCGCCTTGGCCCAGCCGATCTCACTGTCGAGGGCGCGGGTGCGGCGGGCATCGCCGTTCGTGACCTCGGCCAGCAGGCGGCGGCGGTCGGTCATGAGCTGGGGCGCCGGGCGGTTGCGGAGCTCGCGGTGTTCGCGCAGGAGGCCCAACGCGGTGCGGTGGAAGGTGCCGGCCTTCACGCCGGCGACGCCCAGGGACCACAGGCGCGTGCGCAGCTCCTCGGCGGCCTTGCGGCTGAACGTGGTGACCAGGGTGCGGTCCCCTTCGATAGTCCCCTCGCGGACGCGGCGGGCGACGCGGAGCGTGAGCACCCTCGTCTTGCCGGCGCCGGCGCCGGCGACGACGCAGAGCAGCGGTTCGTCCGATTCGATCGCCTCTCGCTGGGCCATGGTGAGACGCTTGGCGCCGGGGAGGGCCTCCCAGGTGTCCGTCTCGAAGCCCTCGAACGTCATCACCACACTCCGCACGGTACAGAAGGGGTGCTCGGAGCCACCCTTCGGGCCTGCATCCATGGTGGCCGACCGGAGCCCTCGGGCGCCTGCCGGGCTGTTGGGACGGGTCGGGAGGCCGCGGGGAAAGAGTGCGGCGGAGGGGCGGGGCCGGCAAGCAAAGGGCGGGGCCGGCAAGCAAAGTGACGGAGCGGGCTGGCGGCGCGGGCCGGCGGAGGCGGGAGGCAGCAGGAAGTCAGGCGAGGCGGTGGGTGCGCAGGGCCTTGCGGCGGGCGTGGCGGGCCCGGGCGAGGCGGACCAGCTCGTCGAGGACGGCGGCGAAGGAGAGGCCTTCGGCCTCCCAGAGCATGGGGAACATCGAGATGGGGGTGAAGCCCGGCATGGTGTTGACCTCGTTGACGATGATCTCGTCGTCGTCGGCCAGGAAGAGGTCGACCCGGGCCAGGCCCTCGACGCGGAGCGCCCGGTAGGCCGCGGTGGCGACGCGCTGCGCGTGCGCCAGCTGGGCGTCGGTGAGGTCGGTCGGCGCGATGGTCTCGGCGAGGCCGAGCACGTACTTGTCGTCGTAGTCGTAGAACTCGCGGCTGGCCAGTATCTCGCCCGCCCTGGTGACGCGGACGTCCTCGTTCCCGAGGGCGCCGAGCTCGAGCTCGCGGCCGCGGACGAACTCCTCGAGGAGCACGTGGTCGTCGAACTCGAACGCTGCTGTGACCGCGTCGCCGAGCGCGGCAGCGCCGGTGGGCTTGGACACGCCGATGGACGAGCCGAGGTTGGCCGGCTTGACGAAGAGCGGGAGCCCGAGCGCGGCCACCGCCTCGTCGAGGACGTCGCGCGACCACGTGGCGCGCTCGGCCACCCGCCAGGCCGCCACCGGGACGGCGTGGTCGTGCAGCACGGACTTGGCGATGCCCTTGTCCATGCAGATGGCCGAGCTGAGCACGCCGGCGCCGACGTAGGGGACCCCGAGCGCCTCGAGGTGGCCCTGGATCACCCCGTCCTCGCCGAAGGGACCGTGCAGCACGGGGAACGCGACGGCGTCGGGGGGCAGGGCGGCCTCGAGCCCGGGCAGCTGCGCGTCGGGCGCGTCGGCGAGGAGGTCGTCGGGCGACGTCAGCGCGCCGCCGTCGCCGCTCGCCACGTCGACGAGCACGGCGCGGGCGTCGACCCACCGCTTGTCGCGGGTGAGGCCGAGGACGGACACCGACCACCCACCGTCCAACGCCGTCTGCACGATGCGGCGCGCCGAGACGCACGACACCTCGTGCTCGGCCGAGGGCCCCCCGTAGATCACCGCCAGCTCCCGGGGTTCAGGCATCGGACGAGGCTATACAATCACTCGCCGGAGACGATGCGTGCGCTTCTCGACATCTGAGCTGGCGACGTATCTCGGCGGGTCGCCGACCGGGCCCGATGTCACGGTGAACGGTGCGAGCATCGACTCGCGCTCGCTCGTGGCGGGTCAGCTCTTCGTGCCGATCACGGCCGAGCGGGACGGCCACTCCTTCATCGGCGCGGCGCTCGAGGCCGGGGCGCCCGCCTACCTGACCTCGCACGAGCCCGTGGGGGCGACCGCGATCGAGGTGGACGACACGGCCGCCGCGCTGCTGCGCCTGGGGACGCTGGCGCGCGACCGGACCCGGGGGAGCGTGATCGGTATCACGGGGTCGGTGGGCAAGACGACGACCAAGGACCTGGTGCGCCACTGCCTGGCGGCGGCCTTCCCGACCGCGGCGAGCGAACAGTCCTTCAACAACGAGCTCGGCCTGCCGCTCACGTTGCTCAACGCGGCCGACGACGCGCGCTGGGTGGTGTTGGAGATGGGGACGCGCGGTATCGGCCACATCGCGAGGCTCGCCGCCGTGGCGCGGCCCGAGGTCGGGATCGTGACGCGCGTGGCGATGGCGCACGTGGAGTATCTCGGCGACCTCGACGGGGTGGCGCGGGCCAAGAGCGAGCTGGTGGCCGCGCTCCCGCCCTCGGGCGTCGCCGTCCTGAACCTCGACGACCCGCGCGTGGCGGCCATGCGCGCGGTGTGCCGCTGCCCGGTCGTCGGGTACGGCGAGCACGCCCACGCCGACGTGCGCGCGCACGACGTGACGCTCGACGACGAGCTGCGGCCGCGCTTCACGCTGTCCTCGCCGTGGGGCGGCGGCGAGGTGCGCCTGGCGCTGCACGGGGTGCAGCAGGTGGCGAACGCGTTGGCCGCCGCGGCGACGGCGCTGTGGGCCGGGGTGCCCTTCGACGCCGTGGCCCACGCGCTCTCGGAAGTCGACGCGCCCGCGCTGCGCATGGAGGTGCGCCGCGAGCCCGGCGGCCCGCTGCTGATCGTGGACTGCTACAACGCCAACCCGGAGTCGACCGAGGCCGCCCTGCGGTCGCTCGCCGCGCTGGCGGCCGATCGCAAGCTCGCCCTCCTCGGCCTGATGGCCGAGCTCGGCGCGGCGACCGAGGCCGAGCACCGGCGCCTGGCGCAGCTGGCGGAGGAGCTGGGCCTCGAGGTCGTGGGGTACCGGACCGACCTCTACGGCGCGGCCCGGGTCGACACGGTCGACGAGGCGGCGGCGCTGCTGCGGACGTCGGGCCCGGGCGACGCCGCGCTGGTCAAGGGCAGCCGGGTGGCGCGGCTCGAAGAGGTCGTGCGCGCCTACGAGGCCGGAAGCTGATCCGAAGTTCACCCCGAAGGGCGGGGACTCGCGCCACAATTTCCAATCGGGCAGGCACGGACCCATGGACCCGCAAAGGCCCACCGCCTAAGCTAATCCGTATGGCGGTAGTAAAAGGCGGGGATTCTGGTGGTTCGCGCGCGTTTTGTGGGCACTGCGGCACCCGGGCGCAGGGGACAGCCTTCTGTCAGAGCTGCGGCGCCAGCTTGGCCGCCGAGGACGCGCCCGTCGTGGCCCTGGCATCCGGGGCGGCCTCAAGCGCGACATCCGGCGCCGCGGTAGCCCCCACCGAGACGTTGGCTCCGGCAGCTGTGGCCGACGCACCCCAAGAACCCGATACTCCACCGAGCGGCACTCCTGAAGTGCGGAGTGTTCCGCTCACAACGCAGCGGAACTCGCGTCGGGGGTTGATCATCGGCGGTGCTATCGGCGCGGCCGTCATCCTCATCGGCGCGGCGGTCGGCGCGACGTTGCTGCTGTCGAAGACCTCGCCGCAGGGTCCGACGTACAGCACCCAGACAGCGCGCTACATCGCCCCGGTGCTGACCGACAACACAAAGATCGCCTACGTCTTGTCGCTGCTGAAGCCCGGCGGCGACGCATCGGGCGTGACCACTCTGATCACAACGGCCCAGAGTGATACCAAGAACGCACAACAGAACGTCGACGCTCTCGACGCGACCTCGACATCGGACCAGGCCCTCGCTGCCGAGATCAACGCGGCACTGAGTGCGGAGGGCGCATGGCTCCAGACCGCGGGTGCGGTGCTCGCCAACACGTCGAGTCCTCAGGTCTCCCAGCTCTCGGGGATCGGACTTGACGCCCAGAACAAGTTCGCCGCCCTGGGACCGACCCTGCGTGCTGCCGCCAGAGCGCCCTTCCCATCTTCAGCCAACGTCGTCGCGTTTGCCTCGGCGAGCAACGCCAGCACGCAGGCCAATGCACAGAACACCACGTTCGCCAACCAGGTGCTCGCGCTGTTGAACCAGTCGACCTCGACGTTCCAATCGGTCAACACGTTCTACGCCCAACTCCAGACTGTGGCCCAAGGCGGCTTCAGCGATCTCTCCCTGCCGGAATTCGAGCAGCAGATCACTACCATCGTGGCCAGTCGGACCTCTCTCGCCGCCGCGGCCCAAGCACTCAACGCGCCGACACCCGCCAGCCAGACGGTCAGCACCGACCTGGTCACCGCGTTCAACGACAGTCTCAAGGACGACAATGACCTGGCCACCTGCCTGAACGAAGCCAACGACGGTACGGAAGCCTTCATCTTCCAGGGCTGCCTGACCGCCTCGAGCTCGGACAACGCCACGGCTTCGGCGGATAAGGCCACATTCCTCACCGCCTACAACGCACTGCGAGCCAGCGTTGGCCAACCGCCGACGAGCGTGCAGTTCTAAAGCTGCGCTCATTCATCTGAGCGACTTGATGCCCAGCCAACCGCCGACGGCGCGATCCGGCGCTCCGACGCGACGTCGCACCCTCGCTGTCGGTGCTCTGGCGTCCCTCGCGGTGCTCGCCGGATGCAGTGCGTCCGTCGCGCAGCCGGTGGCGAGCCATGTGACCACGACGACAACGGCACCCGGTCCCAGCACGACGACAACGACAACCACCACGACACCGCCCACGACGACGACGGCCGTCCCGACGCTGCCGGTCGGCCGGCCTCTGGTTGGCAAGGTGGTCGGGATCGACCCTGGACACAACGGGCTGAACTACAGCAACCCCAGCTTTTTGAACAGCCAGGTCTTCAACGGGCGGACCGAAGAGGACTGCGACACCACCGGGACCGAAACAGCCGGGGGATACACGGAAGCCCAATTCAATTGGAACGTGGCTCAGTACCTCACAGTCGACCTTCAGAAGGAGGGGGCTCAGGTCGTGCTGACCCGTCCGAACAACTCGGGCGTCGGGCCCTGCGTCGACAAAAGGGCCGAGATCATCAATGCCACCCAGGCCGACGTGGCCATCGACATCCATGCCGACGGAGGACCGGCGAATGGTCGAGGGTTTGCGGTCCTCGAACCGGTGGCCGACGGCCCCAACGATGCTGTGATCTCGTCTTCAGGGGCATTCGGCGACGACGTGCGAGCCAGCTTCCTGGCCACGACCGGCATGCCGGTCAGCACCTACGACGGCACCAACGGGCTCGTCTTCCGCGACGACCTCGCCGGGCTCAACCTGACCACGGTCCCAAAGGTCCTCATTGAGTGCGGGAACATGCAGAACGCGACGGACGTGGCCCTGCTGACGTCGGCGGCGTTCCAGCAAAACGCCGCCATGGCGCTCGCCATCGCAATCTCGAACTTCTTGGTCTGATTCCCTTACATGAGCGACTGGGTCTCGCTTGGCTCCGCCTGCTCAGGCGCCCGACACGAGCACCCGCCGGCTGAGCTCGCCGTAGAGCGTCTCGGTGCGCGGCGAGGGCGTGGCGCCCGGATCGAGCGCGTCGACGCGCCGCTGGCAGTCGCGCCACTCCAGTCGGAGCCGGTCGGCGTCCCCCTCGGCCGCCGCCAACTCCATGGCCGCCCGCGAGAGGGCCTCGCTGTAGGGCTCGACCAGGCGGGCGCGCTCGAGGCCCCAGCGGGCCAGGTCGAAGAGGTGGGCCTCGGCCGCCAGCGCGGCCAGGCAGCAGGCGGCGTCGACCAGGACGGCCGCAATGCGCGCCCCGTGCCCCTCGGCCTCCCACCACGAGTACCCGGACAGCGCGTTGGCGAGCGGCTCGCCCTCGACCAGGTCCAGGGCGGCGCGGTAGTGCGCCATGGCCAGTTGCGGGTCGGCGTGCACCTTCGCCTCGGTGGCCAGCGAAATGGCGCGGTCGACGTCCACGGTCACGCACGGGGAGACCTGGTAGAGCCCGTTGCGGTTGCCGGCGGGGAACAGCGGCTGGCCCGAGGGGTCGGCGCCCATGGCACGCCGCGCCGCGTACGCCGTGTTCGACAGCGTCTTGGCCGCGGCGTCGGCGTCGGACGAGCCGAGGACGCGCGTGCGCAGCCGGTCGCTCGTGATGACGTCGGGGTGGTGCAGGGCGAGATACGCGACGAGCTCGACGGAGCGCCGGGCGCGGTTCGGCGGCAGCTCCTCGACCAGCCCGTCGAGGCGGGGCGTGACGGTCAGCAGCCGCACGTCCACCGGTCCGGGGGTGATCGCCGCCGACCCGGTGGGCGCCGCAGCCGGCGGCGGGCGTACGGCCTCGGCCCCGACGTCGTCGGACGGCGGTGCGGCCAGCTCCGCCAGCAATTGGTCGGTGCCCGCCGACTGCAGGTGCGGCCGGAGCACCCGGCCCACCGGGTGCAGCGTGGCGGCCTGGCGATCGACCAGGACGGTGAGGTCGCTGGCCGCGACGGTCGCTGTGGTGAGAACGGACGCGTGCCGTGCCACCTCGGGCGCCAGCGTCGCCGGATCCCCGACGAACAGGGCCACGTCGGCGCCGGGCCGGCCGCCCGCGCGTGGGCGCAGGGCGGGGTGGCCCGGGTCGTCGGTGACCACGACGAGGTCGGACCAGGCCCACGACTCGAGCGCGGTCCGGGCGGCGCGCACGAGCGAGGAGGCCGACTCGCCGAGGACGGGCAGGACGTCGCCCGGGCCGAGGGGCACCAGCCACGTGCCGTCCTGGTCGTCGCCGACGGGCACCACCACGGGCAACAGCGGGAACGACGGCTCGAGCTCCAGGTCGTCGTCGACATCGTCGAGCGCGGCGTGGCTCACCCGCCAGGCGGCACCGCCGTCGACGGCGGCGAACGGCGCGGGCGCGTCGTCGTGGGCGCCCGCCAGGGCGAACGTCACGCCGGACGGAGCCACGCAGATGGTCCGGATGCGCGGTGGGGCGGCGCGCTCGCCGAGGATGCGCCCGAGCAGGCGATTGGCGGCCTCGAACGCATCGAGCGCGGGCACGTCACCGAAGCGCTGCACCAGCGTGGCGGCGTCGACCGCGGGTTCGGACAGCCGCGGCAGCTCGAGGTCGGCGGGGAACGGTGCGGCCCGGCGGCGGCCCCGGGTGCGGCGGGCCAGGGCGGCGCAGGCCAGGGAGCCGATGCCGAGCGCCAGCAGCTCGGGCAGGTGGTCGGGTGCTTGGGCGGGCCGGCCGGTGGCCCGGTGGTGCTGCGCCTCGTCGGGCAGGCGCAGCCGCCAGCCCGCCCGCACCTGGTCGGGGTCGACGAAGCGCTGGCCGCCACCCATGTCGTGGCCGAGGTTGCGCGCGGCGACCTGCATCCAGTCGGCGCCGTCGCCGAGGCGCTCGTGGGCGATCTGCCACAGGCCCTCGCCGGGACGGACCGTGTGCACCGCGTCGGACGACCGCTCGTGGTGGGCGGGCGCCGCCGCGACCACCGGCGCCGACGCGCCGGCGCCGGCTCCCGACGCCAGGACGAGGGGGGCGCCGGCGCTCGTGAGGGCGAGGACGCCGACGGCGATGCGGGCGGCGACCCGGTCGAGCGGGGACATGACCCCGAGCGGGCGGATCTCGCCGCGGCGCACGTGCACCACGACGCCGCGGGTCAGCTGCGACACGCAGGCCGCCCACGCCACCCAGGCCGCGAGCGCCAGCGCGCACAGCGCGTCGCGCGGCGCCGGTTGCCACGCGTGCCCGAGGCCGCCGGCCAGGGGATTGCCGACGATCAGCACGAGGACCGCGGGGACGGCGGTGAAGGCCAGGAGCGCGGCCACGGCCGCGCCGGCGACGTCGGCGATCCGGGGCCGACGCCCGGGCCGACGTCCGCTACCCACCGGCGGGGCCGATCGTGATCGTGTACGTCAGCGCGGTCGACTCCGAGGAGGGCTCGCTGACCGTGGCCAGGCAGCTCCCGCTGGCGTCGGGCAGGGAGGCCGCCATGGCGGAGCTCCCCCCGACGCTCTGGCTGCCGTTCGGGCAGCTGACCTCCATGGTCAGGTAGGTGGAGCCCGACCAGACGACCGAGACCTCGGTGGCGCCGGCGCCGGTGAACCCGACCGAGCTGGAGCGCTGCTGCGGCGGCTCGATGACCCCCTGCGACTGCATGCGATCGGACGGTTGCGACGCCGACGCCGACGCCCCTGCCGTCGTCGTGGTGGTCGTGGGGACCGGCGTGGTGGGGACCGTCGTGGCCGGCGCGACGGTGGTCGGCGTCCCGACACCCCCGCCAGCGCCCGTCCCGCCGCCGCGCGCCGAGAGCAGCGACGTCGGCGGCGTCCGGGCGCGCGTCGGCGGCGTGGTGGTGGTCGTCGACCCGGCGGCCACGCCCGGACCCGCGCCGTGGGGTGCGTCGTTGGCCAGCGCCGGCGTGCCGCGCGGCGTGCGGGTGGGGGTGCCCGCGGTCGCCACGAGGAGGGCCATCAGGGCCAGCGACACGGCGAGGATCACCCACCAGTTCGGACGGCCGCGAGCCAGGCGCGGACCCCGACCTTCGGTCGTCCTGATCCCCTCAACCACTGGCATCCCACCATACGCACGCGTCATCCCGGCCGTACAGGGGTCGTCACGCGCAGAGGCGGCGCCGCGCCCGGTCGCGTCGGGTGTAGAGACCGCGGCGGTCGCGTCCGGTCAGGTCGGCCAGCTCGGCCATGGAGTAGCCGAGCACGCTGTGGCCGTAGAGCACCTGGAGCTCCTCGGCCGGCGCGCCGTCGCGGTGCTGGTCGATCACGGCCCGGGCCAGCTCGTCGAGGAGGGTCTCCGAGGGCGCCGAGCGCTCGGGGCTCCCGCTCGCGACGATGCGCGCCGCGAGGTCCTTGCTCCGGAAGAGCTGCCGGCGCAGGCGGCACCGGATGGCCGAGAGGAGATCGAGGACCGCGTAGCGACGGTCCTGACCGGCCCACTCGGTGACGACGCACCACGCCGTGGAGAGCAGCTCGCCGAAGAATTCCTCGCCGTCCTGCCAGTCGCCCCCCTGGCCCCAGCGGAGCTTCCCGGCCACGGCGACGAGGCCGGGCACCAGGACCTGGACGAGCAGCCGCAGGACGAACGGGTCGGTGCCGGCCTCGCGCAGCAGCACGCGCACCAGCCGCGCCGCCTCGTCGCGCGCGGCGCGGCCCGAGGCGCGCCGCATGTGCGCGACCAGGTCGCAGGGCGTGCGGCACAGGGGCGGGCCGCCTCGCTCGTCGCCGAAGACGAGGAGGGCGAGCCCAGGGTCGCGAACGGCCACGGCCTGCAACGCCCGGACCGCGTCCGCGGTGCGGCCGATCGTGCGCCATTCGGCCGCCATCTGGTCGATGACGGCGGCGCGGGGACGTTGCGAGCGGCGGGGACCGGTGCGAGAGGTGGGCATGGCGTGACGGTGGGCGTTGGGCTTCCCCCAATTGCTCCCACTGCGGCCCCGCTCGCCCGTCCGAGGTGACGGCCCAGGTCGGCGGTAGTGTGCCGCCGATGGACATCGATGAGTTCTACGAGGCCGATCCCCGGCGACGGGCGTCGGCGGAGCTCGAGCTGGGCGGGGAATGGCTCGACGCGGACAATGTCCGCCACGAATTGAATTACGTGGAGGACACCGGGGAGCTCTACGTGCTGCGCGAGCCGGCGCCGCACGAGACGAGCGACCCGTTCGGCGGGATCCACATCTCCGTGCCGGCGGGCTACGACAAGAAGATGACGGTGCACGTCATCGCGCACATCGCCACCAAGGACGACGTCCACCGGATCTTGCGGGGGTGGCAGGACCACATGAGCAGCCCGGACGGGCCGCGATGGCTGGGCGACCAGCTGCGTGCGGCCGGCGTGCTGGTGGGCCCGCCGAGCGACGCCATCGCCGACGACGGACCCGACGGCCCGGGCGACTGATCCCGCGTCAGGCGGGGAGGTCCAGCTCCAGCATGGTGGTGAGCAGCTGCGTCGCGATGTTGTTGGTCCCCATGTCGGACTCCTGGGGCAAGATGTCGCTCCCGACCAACAGGTCCGACAGGCGCAGCATGACGACGGCGAAGCGGAAGCCCGAGAAGATCTCGTAGAAGAAGACGTCTTTCATGGGGCGCCCGAGCAGCTCGGCGTAGCGGTCGATCGTCTCGTCGTGGGAGCCGAAGCCCGGCGGCCGGGGCACGCCGAGCGGCTCGGCGAACTGGCGGTTGAAGTAGAGGTACCAGCCGAGGTCCATCTCGGGCTGTCCGAGCGACGCCATCTCCCAGTCGAGGACCGCCGCGGCTTCGAAGTCGTCCCAGATGATGTTGCCGATGCGGCTGTCGCCCCAGCTGAGCACGACCTCGCCCTGCTCGTCGGGCTGGTGCTCCACCAGCCATTCCCACGTCGCCTCGAGGACGGGGACCCGGGTCCCCTGCGCCGCCCAGTCGAGGAAGTCGCGGTAGTACGACATCTGTTGCCCGATCCCTGGTTTGCCACGCCCCGCCATACCGAGCCAGTCGAGGCCGAGGGCGCGCCAATCGGTTCTGTGCACCGCGGCGAGCGCATCGAGACCGCTCCACCACATGCGGGCCTGCTGCTCGGGCGTCGCCTCGATGACCCAGCCCTCCATCGTGTAGGGGATGTTGTCGGACGGGACCTTCCCCTCGACGTGGTCCATGGTGAAGAAGGGCACGCCCAGGTACTGCGGGTCCTCCTCGTAGAAGCCGAGCCGGGGCAGGGGCACCGCCGAGCCCCCGTCGGCCAGCGTCTTCATGACGCGGTACTGCGTGGAGAACTCGGCGTCCATGAACAGCAGGTGCTTGGTCGGCGCCACCCGCACGACCAGGCGCCGCTCCCCGACGTCGGCGGCCCGGGTGCGGCAGAGGATCGTCTCGTTGGAGAAGCCGTTGGAGGCCGGCGCCTCGACGCCGAAGACCTCGGGACCGTCCGCCCCGGGTGACTTGGTGGCGAGCCAGCGGGTCAGGATGGCCGCCACCTCGTCGGGGTCGCGTTGGTCGATGTCGGGCACGGGGCGGCACTCTACCGACGACCGGGCCCCGGCACCGCAGTGTCCTCGCTCGACGTTGCGGCGCTAAGTTCCGCAGGGCGCGCCCCCCGACCACCGAAGGAACCTCGTGACCCTCATCGACTACCAGCTCAGCGACGGTGTGGCGACCATCCGGCTCGACGACGGGAAGGTCAACGCGCTGAGCCTCGACATGCAGGCGGCGATCGGGGAGGCCCTCGGCCGCGCCGAGGCCGATGGCGCGGCCATCGTGCTCACGGGCCGGCCGGGCATGTTCTCGGCCGGCTTCGACCTGCGGACCATCGCCGCGGGTGGGCCCGAGACCGCCGCCATGGTGATCGGCGGCTTCCGGCTGGCCGAGCGCATCCTGAGCTATCCGCGGCCGGTCGTGGTCGGGTGCACCGGCCACGCGATCGCCATGGGCACGTTTCTGCTGTTGACCGGGGACTACCGGATCGGCCCCGATGCCGGCTCCTACAGGTGGGTGGCGAACGAGGTGGCGATCGGCATGACGATGCCAAGGACGGCGATCGAGCTGGTCCGCCTGCGCCTCACGCCCGCGGCCTGCGACAAGGCCATCATCCTGTCCCACCAATTCGGGCCCGCCGACGCGCTGGCGAGCGGGTATCTCGACGAGTTGGTCCCCGCCGACGATGTCGTGGCGAGGGCCACCGCGGCGGCTCGGGCGGCACTGTCCCTCGACGCCCGGGCGCACGCGGCGAGCAAGGCGCGCACCCGCGCGCCGGCGCTCGCGGCGCTGGCCCGGGCGATCAAGGAGGACGAAGAGGACTTCGACACCTGGCTCGCCGCGATCCCAAAGAGCGAATAGGGAGCGTCGACCCCGCCGTGCGCATCGTGATCGACCTCGCCGAGTCGAGGGTCCTCCTCCAGGACCCCACCGACTTCACCCGCTTCTCGGTCGCGGCCGAGGGTGACGGCGACCTGACCGAGGTGGTGCGCCAGTCCGGCCTGGGCCGGCTCAAGGACGACGGCGCGCACGTCGTCGTCGACCCGGTGGCGTTGCGGGCGCTGGCCGGTCCCGCAGCGACCGACGAGTGGCAGGAGGGCTTCGCCGCCATGTGCGCGTACGCCGCCGAGAAGGGCTGGATGGAGGCCGACGGCGGCATCGTCGCCCACATCGAAGGCGGCTGATGAGCTGGGACTGTCCCGCCGGGGACGGGCGCCGCTACCCTTGTGGCGCCGTCGGGTAAGGCCGAAGGCCGGGGCGCGGGCCCACGAACACCCAGGGAGGGACGCATGGCGATTCGGGACTACGACCGCTTGTTCATCGGCGGCGACTGGGTGGCCCCGGAGGGGACGGACACCATCGGCATCGTGTCGCCGGTGACCGAAGAGGTCATCGCCCGGGTGCCCGACGGCACCGAGGCCGACATCGACAAGGCGGTCGCCGCGGCGAGGAACGCCTTCGACCGCGGGCCCTGGCCGCGCCTGTCGCCGGCCGAACGGGGCGAGGTCCTGCGCAAGGCCGCCGCGCAGATCACCGCCGAGATGGGCGACATGGCCGAGATCATCACGCGGGAGATGGGCGCGCCGATCACCTTCTCCAACCTGGGCCAGGTGCTCGCGCCCACGATGATCTTCAACTACTACGCCGACCTGGCCGGCACGTACGCCTTCGACGAGGTGCGCGACGGCCTGCTGAACCCCAAGGTGCTCGTGACCAAGGAGCCGGTCGGCGTGGTCGGCGCCATCGCGCCGTGGAACGTGCCGCTGTTCATCGCGGCGGCCAAGCTGGCGCCGTCGCTGGCCGCCGGCTGCACCGTGGTCTACAAGCCGGCGCCGGAGACGCCGCTCGACGCGTTCCGGCTGGCCGAGATCTTCGAGGAGTGCGGGCTCCCCAAGGGCGTGCTCTCGGTGGTGCCGGCGGGCCGCGAGGTCTCCGAGCACCTGGTGACGCACCCCGGGGTCGACAAGGTCTCGTTCACCGGCTCGGGAGTCGGCGGCAAGCGCATCGGCGGGCTCTGCGGCGAGCGCCTCAAGCGCTGCACGCTCGAGCTCGGCGGCAAGTCGGCCGCCATCATCCTCGACGACGCCGACCTGGCGACGACGATCCCGACGCTGCTGCCCAACGCCATCATGAACAACGGGCAGGCGTGCATCGCGCAGACCCGCATCCTGGCGCCGCGGGCCCGCTACGCCGAGGTGGTCGACGCCGTGGTCTCGGGCGTGGCCGCCATGTCCGTGGGGGACCCGATGGACCCGGCCACCGAGGTGGGACCGGTGGTGGCCGAACGGCAGCGGGCGCGCATCGAGGGCTATCTCGACAGCGGGCGCGAGGAGGGGGCAACCGTCGCGCTCGGCGGCGGGCGTCCCGACATCTCAACGGGCTGGTACGTCGAGCCGACCGTCTTCACCGACGTCGACAACAAGATGCGGATCGCCCAGGAGGAGATCTTCGGGCCCGTGCTCGTGGTCATCCCCTACGACGGGGACGACAACGCGGTGGAGATCGCCAACGACTCGAGCTACGGCCTCTGCGGCTCGGTGTGGACGAACGACAACGACCGGGGCCTCGGCGTGGCGCGCCAGGTGCGCACCGGGACCTA
This sequence comes from Acidimicrobiales bacterium, assembly GCA_035551835.1. Lineage (GTDB taxonomy): Bacteria > Actinomycetota > Acidimicrobiia > Acidimicrobiales > RAAP-2 > Bog-473. Next base: position 78,836 of record DASZMN010000084.1, read on the forward strand.
CATGCTCAACACGTTCGCCCCGATCGACTTCGCCACGCCGTTCGGCGGCTTCAAGGAGTCCGGCGTCGGGCGCGAGTTCGGGCCCGAGGGCCTGTCGAGCTTCCTGGAGATGAAGTCCATCGGGTTGCCCGCCGACTACACGCCGGGGGCGTAGGACCGGACCGGACCGGGCGGGCGGGCGGAACAGAGCTGAGAGGTCGGCGGGGCGATGGCGGGCGGTGCCGGGCGTTGAGCACCGCCGAGGCGCGACGCGAGCCGCCCGCGACTGCGGCCACGGGCACGGGCACGGGCGCCACGGGCATCGGCGCCATCGGCACCCCGCCGGCCCACGCGACGGGGCCGACGCGCCAACCCCCGGCCGCGGCGGCGCGGCGGGTGGTGGTGTCCAACTGGCCGATGTGGGTGGTCGGGTTCACCCTCTTCATCGACGGGATGGACCAGTACATCGTCCGGGGCAGCTCCAACCAGATCAAGACGGCCTTCGGCGTGGGCGACTGGCAGATCGGCCTGCTGTTCTCCGCCTTCATCCTGGTCAACGGCGTCGTCACCATGCCGGCGGGCTATCTGGCCGACCGCTGGAACCGCACCCGCGCCATGGCGGTGACCATCGTCGCCTGGTCGATCATCAGTGCGCTCGGCGGGCTGGTCCCGACGACGGCCTTCGGCCTCCTCGTGGTCATCCGGGCGTCGCTCGGCTTCGGACAGGCGATCACCGACCCGTCGGGGAGCAGCGTGATCGCCGACTACTACGGGACCGAGCGCCGGGGGCGGGCCTTCTCAATTCAGCAATGCCTGAGCTACGTCGGCCTCGGCATGGGCCTGGCCCTGGGCGGCGCCATCGGCCCGCTCTTCCAGGGCCACGGCTGGCGCGTCGCCTTCTTCGTCTCGCTGTTCCCGGGTCTCCTCGTGGCCTACATGTGCTGGCGGCTCCCCGAGCCCAGTCGCGGGACGGCCGACCGCGCCCACGTCACGCAGAGCGACGAGATGGAACTGGCGGAGGACGACAGCCCGCCGCTGTTCCCCCGCGGCTTCCGCAACTTCCTCGGCGACATGGTGGAGGGATTGCACAAGGACGTCGGGACGATCCTGCGGATCCCGACGATGCGCTACGCGCTGGTCGGCGTCTCGACGGTCGGGTTCGTCGTCACCGCCGTCGCGACCTGGATGCCGAACTTCTACGAGAACCAGCTCCACCTCACGCAGCAGGGGGCGAACGGGACGTTCGGCGCACTGGCCATCCTCGGCGGTATCCCCGGCACCATCATCGGCGGGCGCATGGCGGACCGTTGGGTCACCAAGTTCATGGGGGCGCGGGTCGTGATCCCCGCCGTCTGCATCGTCATCAGCGCGGCGCTGTTCACGCTCTCGTTCATCCCGATGCCCTTTGCCGGGGTGTTCGTGCTCCAGCTGGCGGGGTTCCTCGCGGCGACCGCCTGCGTCCCGGCCCTGCGCGCCGGGCTCTCCGACGCGGCGCCCGCCAGCGTCCGCGGTGCCGGCTTCGGCGCCTTCAACCTGGCCTCGGTCGTGTTCGGCGCGGCGGCGGCCCCGCTCGTGACCTCCGCGATCGCCGGGGCGTTCGGGAACAACTACCGGACCGCCTTCCTCATCATCCTGCCGATCGCCTACCTGGGCGCGGCGTGCCTGCTCCTGGCCCGGACCCACATCGAGGACGACGCGGCCAAGGTGTTCGAGGCGGTCGTGCTGGCCATGGCGGCCAACCAGGCCGAGGAGGCCGCCTACGCGGCCGCCGAAGCGGCGGGTCGTCAGGACGCGGCGGAGGAGCCGGACGACGGCGCCGGCGACGGCGCCGGCGACGGCGACACGTAGCCCGAGAGGGGCGCGCCCTTGCCCTTGACGTCCGCGTAGGCCTGGTGGTCGCCGACCTCGACCACGCTGTACCCGGTGCGGTCGCCGTCGCCGTTGACCACGTCGGGCGCGGCGTTGTTTCCGCCGTCCCCGATGACGACGGCGACGTGCACGGCCGTGACTGCGGTGGTGTCGAGGCCATAGACGGCGACGTCGCCGGGCTGGGCGACGTAGCCCGAGCCGACGGGGTGCCACGTGCCGTGGTTGGTCCCCCACACGTAGAAGCTGGCCGAGTCGGCGTTCAGGTAGCCCGGCGCCAGTTGGTACGAGACCAGGGCGCCCGCCTGCTTCCACGCCCAGGCCGCGAAGTCGGCGCACCACTCCTCGTCGAGGTTGCCGTTGCCGCAGTCGTCGGTCCCGGCGTTCCAGTAGGCGCTGAACTTGTTGCAGTAGGTGTCCGAGGGGTCGGTGCGGTAACCCACCTGACCCTGCGCCGCCGCCACGATCCCCGCCCGCAGCGGGCTCAGGCCCGGGGCCCCGTCGGAGTGGTTGACGGCGATGGCGACGGCGATGCCGCCACCGACGACGGCCACCACCAGGACGAACGCGACGAAGCGGCGTTGCCGCGCCGGGCGCCTGCGTCGGGGTAGGGGGGTGGCGAGGGGTCGAGTGGGGCTCAGGGTGCCTCAGGGTAGCGACGGATCCGCGGCCGCTGGGGGCGCCCCGACGGCGCCGGAAGGGGTCACCCGGAGTCTGCGACAATGGCTGCTCCTCGGGCGCCCGGCTGGCGGAGCCCACTTTGACCGAACCGGAGGGCAGGGACGGATGCAGGACGACGAGAGCGCGGTCTCGCACACTCGTCTGGCCTACCTGCCGGCGCTGGACGGGGTGCGCGCCTTCGCGGTGGTGGCCGTGATGATGTTCCACGGCGGCATCCCGCACATGGACGGCGGCTTCATGGGCGTCGACGCCTTCTTCGTCCTCTCCGGCTTCCTCATCACGTCACTGCTCATCGGCGAGTGGCGCCAGACGCTCACCATCAAGCTCGGCGCGTTCTGGGCCCGACGGGCGCGTCGACTCCTGCCGGCGCTGTTGATGATGCTGCTCTTCGTCGCGTTCTTCGCGTCGATCATCGTCCCGAAGGGCACCTACGGAGCGCTCCGGCTCGACGGGCTCTCCACGCTGCTCTACGTGAGCAATTGGCACTTCATCCTCGTCAACTCCAACTACTTCAACGAGAGCGCCGCCTCGTCACCGCTCCTGCACACCTGGTCGCTCGCGGTGGAGGAGCAGTTCTACCTGATTTGGCCGCTCGTCGTCCTGGGCGTCCTGTACTTCACACGCAGCCTCAACGCGCTGTTCGCGCTCTGCCTGGCGGCCGCGATCGGCTCCGCCGTGTGGATGGACGTCGTCTACGACAACGGCCTGAACACGAACCGCGCCTACCTGGGCACCGACACCCGGTCGCAGTGCCTGTTCATCGGGTGTGCCCTCGCCGTCGGCCTCGTGCTCGCGTCGCAGCGGAGCCACGGGCGGGGCCGGCTGGGCGAAGGGGAGCTGTGGCGGCCCGCCAACGC
>DASZMN010000085.1:0-3247 GCA_035551835.1 Acidimicrobiales bacterium
CCAGAGCTTGATCCCTCCGAGAATGCCCGCCTCGTTGTCGACGATGGTGGCCTTGGGGCCCAGGTCGGCGGTGATGCGCTTCGAGTTCCCGCCTCCGATGTAGACGTGGTCGTAGAAGAACAGCGCGTCGAGGGTGTCGACCGCGAACTTCACCCGCTTGTTCCACTTCTTGTCGCCGACGCTCTTGCGGGCGGCGTTGCCGATGTACTCGTTGTAGGTCTCGTCCTTGTGCAGCGGGTGGTGCGCCAGCTCCATGTGCGGCGTCAGCCGGCCGTGGAAGAACAGGCCGGTGCCGACGCCGGTGCCCAGGGTCACGACCAGCTCGAGCCCCTTTCCCTTCACCACCGCGGCGCCCTGGAGGTCCGCGTCGTTGACCACCTTGGTGGGCTTGCCGAGCGCGGCCTGCAGCGCGGCGGCGAGATCGAACCCGCTCCACTCCTCGACCAGATCGGCCACCGTGTTTGATCCCGGACCCGACACGGTCACGAAGTGCGGGGCCGACAGCACGCACCCGTCACGGACCATCCCCGGGAAACCCACCGACACCCGGTCGTAGACGGGAAGCGGTTGGACGAGCTGGCGCAGGGTCTCGACGAGCTTGGTGGGCGGGCACGGGTAGGACGTGGCCACCCGGACGCGGTCCACCTCCATGGCCCCGGCCGGGTCGAGGACGGAGGCCTTGAGGCCGGTGCCGCCCACGTCGATGGCCAGGGTCGCCAGCTTCTTGGCCGCGCTCGCCCGGGCCGGCGCCTTCTTCTTCGCGGTCGAACCCCGGGCCGGCTGTTTCCGGGTGGTGCTGGGCGAGCTGCGGTCGGCCGTCATGCAGGAAGCCTCCTGACGGGACGAAGGGTGCTCAGCCATTGTGTCTCTAGTCGAGCGGTCCATGTCGGCCGATGTCGCTCGACGGCAGGGCCCGACCACAGACCGCACAGGCAGATCAGCCGGTGTTGGCCGTGAGCGAGGCGGTCATGGCGTCGGCGAATCGTTGCGTGCCCGCGGGGGCCGCGAGGTGCACGCCGTCGGGCAGGCGCAGCGGCACCTGCCTGCCGTCCGGGCCCACGATCGACGGCAGGTACCGGCCCTGGGCGTCGACGAACGGCTTGACCTCGTCGACGAAGAGCGGCCGGTGGGCGGGTGAGAGCGGCGCCCGGAGGGCCGTGTAGATCATGTCCAGGGTCGTGAGCTTCTGCTCCATCGCCTGCCTGGCCATCGGCGGTCCCAGCACCCAGTAGACCTGGGCGTGGTCGGAGCTCAGGATGTCGGTCGCCTGCTGCGCCGCCGCCGCCCAGGCGGCAAAGAACTGTGGCGTCATGTCGGCGATACCGGGCCGCGTCCCGAACAGGCCGTAATTGCCGACGAACTCGACCACGACGATGTCGGGGTGGTCCTGGGCGACCAGCTGGCGCATCCGCGCCAACCAGTCGAACTTCGTATCGAGCAGACCGGTCCCGAAGTAGGCCACCACCTGGACCTGGAAGCCCTGGCGCTGGAGGTCGCCCGTCGCAGCGGGGCCCGCCGACTGCATGATCGAATCGCCGACCAGCAGCACCTTGCGGTGCGACGTCAGCACGATCACCACGGCGCCCAGGCCGAGCACCGTCACCACGACGGCGGCCAGCACCACGAGCGTGACCCGCCGGCGTCGCGACCGGCGGCCTGGGCCCACGTGGCGATCCATCGTCGCCCCTCAGCCCCGTCCCTCGGCAACCAGTCGGTCGATGGCTGGGGTCCTCGCTCTCCGCTACGACCGGCGGTCGGGACTCTCTGTCGGTGACATCCGCCGGAGGCGCTCGGGTCGGACGTAGCCTTCGGCCACGTACCAGTCGGCGGACCGGCGGATGGCCTCGGCGGCTGCCGCGGTCGTGTAGCCCAGCTCCCGACGGGCCCGCGAGTCGTCGAAGACCATCCTGGTGGTGGACATGCGTGCCGCCTCCATCGGGATCGCTGGCGAGCGATGGAGGAGCCGACCCTGGACCAGCTCGCTGGCGCGTCCGGCGCCGAGGGCGGCGGCGGCGGGGATCCGCCCCCGAGGGCGCGGCAGGCCGGTGTGGTCGGCCAGCACGCCCAGGATGTCGACGAGCTCCATGTTCTCGCCGCCGAGGATGTAGCTCCGTCCCGACCGGCCTCGCTCGGCGGCCAGGAGGTGGCCCCCGGCGATGTCGTCGACGTCGACGACGTTGAGCGCGGTGTTCACGTAGGCGGGTACGCGTCCGTTCAGGAAGTCCACGATCAGCTGACCCGTCGGGGTCGGGGCCCGATCCCCCTCGCCGAGGGGGAAGGTCGGATGGGTGATGACGACCGGTAGGCCCGCAGCAGCGTGGCGCAGGGTCTCGTGCTCGGCCACGTACTTCGAGCGCTTGTAGCTGCCGAAGAGGTGCTCGATGTCGGCCACGACCTCCTCGTCGGCCGGCGCGCCGTCCGCACGCAGCCCGATCGTGCCCACCGTGCTGGTGTAGACGACGCCGGACCCCGACGCCGCAGCCGCAGCCAGCACGTTGCGGGTGCCGCCGACGTTGACGTCGTAGAACAGCTCGGGCCGGCGCGCCCAGAAGCGATAGAGCGCGGCGGTGTGGAACACGACACGTATGCCGGTCAGGGCTCGAGAAACGGCGTCGCCGTCGCGAACGTCCGCCTCGACCACCTCCACGTCGAGCTTCTCGAGGTTGGTCCGGTCGACGGTGGGCTCCACCATCGCCCGCACGGCGCAGCCCCGGCCCACGAGCGCCCTCACGATGGCCGAGCCGATGAAGCCGGTGGCACCGGTGACGCAAACCGGGTCGGAGTCGCCGAGCGGGATCGTCATGGGGCTGGTTGCTCAGACCGACTCACGCTTGAGCGCGCTCTTGGCGACCGTCCGCCCGAAGTCCCACACCAGTCCGGGGTAGCGATGCGCATCAGTCACGACGTCCTGGAAGGCGTCGACGAAGTGGTCGACCTCTTCCTGCCCCGCCACCAGCGGAGGGAGGATCTTGAGGATGTTCATGTTGTCACCGGCGACCTGGGTGAGGACGCGGTGTCGGTGGAGCATCGGCACGACGATCATCTGCGTGAACAGGCCGGGCCTGAGCCGCTCCATCATCCGCCAGCTCGATCGCAGCTTGAGCGACCGAGGCTCGCCGAACTCGATGCCGATCATCAGGCCTTTGCCGCGCACGGCGCGCACCAGCTCGAACTTCTCGACCATCGGCTCGAGCGCCGACATGAACGCCTTGCCGGTCGCGTCGGCCCGCTCCACCAGGCGCTCGTC
>DASZMN010000086.1:0-8720 GCA_035551835.1 Acidimicrobiales bacterium
CATGCGGCGACTCATCGACAAGGACGAGATCGTCGATCTCGTCCACCGCTACTCGTACTGCGTCGATCACCGCCTCTACGACGAGGTGGTCGAACTGTTCACCGAAGACTGTGTGGTTGATTACGGGCCTGGCACCGGATACACCGTGCAGTCACGGTTCCGTCTCCGGAGATGTTCGGGCATCCGGAGGGCGGGTTTGTCGCCACGAGCCACCACAATGCGAATGTACTGGGGACCTTCGAGGACCTTGAGCATGCCTCCGTGCGCACATCGGTGTACGCCTGGCACGAGCAGACAGACGGTGGCACACCGCGCCTGTGGGGCTGTTACCACGACTCGGTCGTCCGACTCCCCGAGGGATGGCGCATCGCGGCGTGACAGCTCCGGGTCCTTGGAGTCGAGGATTGGGACATCGAGATGCATCCGGCCCTTCGGGACGAGGGCCGAGAACACGCAGACGAGAAATGAGGGAACCCGGGCATTGAGCCTGACGCCAAGACTCACCGAGCGATCCGGACAGCCATCAGGTCAGGACGGTGAAGTCACGACGTGCGCAGCCTCGGAACCTGCGGCGCGCCTGGATCGGCGGTGGTCGAGTTCCTACCGGGCGATGCTCCAGGTCGCGTCAGGACGAGGAGGGGTGTGGCTGGGCGCGCCGGTATTTCCACCACGTGTCGAGCACGACGTGTCCGTAGCGAAAGCCGAAGAGCCAGTTCTTGCCCTTCTTCGTGGTGCCCGAGGCGCGGGGTAACCAGACCGTGGGCCGTTCGGTGACGCGCCAGCCGCGCTTCATGGCGATGATCAGGAGCTCGGCCGTCTGGTACTGCGGCTGGATGAGCCGGTACGCGATGTCGTCGAGCATGCTGACGCGCAACGAGCGGTAGCCGTTCGAGGTGTCGGTCAGCTTCGTGTGCCCCATCGCGCTCATGGTCCACGAGAACACCCGTACTCCCGCCTTGCGGAAGCGGTCGGTAGTGGTGTCGCGGCCGAGAACGCGGGAGGCCACCACGAAGTCGGCCTCGTCGTCGACCAGCGGCTGGAGCATGACCGGGATCTCGGCCGGGTCGTTCTGGCCATCGGCGTCGAGGGTCACCACGTACTGGGCGCCCAGCTCGATGCACAGCGCGTACCCGACGCGCAACGCGTAGCCGTGCCCGAGGTTCTCGTCCAGGACGAAGGTGACGGCACCAGAGTCCTTGGCCACCTCGTCGGTCTTGTCGCGGCCGCCGTCGACCACGACGAGCGTCGTCACCGCCAGGCCGCAGGCCTCGGTCGGGACGGCGGCCAGGACCGGGCCGATGTTGTTCTCTTCCTCGTAGGCGCAGATCAGCGCGACGACGGGCGAGAGCTTGAGGTCCGCGTGGCGCGTGTCGAATTCTTGGCGCGAGGCCTCGATGACGCGACGCGCGAGATCGGGGTCGGTGTGAATGCTGGCGCCCGAGGTGGCGCCGCGCCGGCTCAAAACGAGCGCGGCGTTGCGAAGACCTGGCGGACCAGGGGCTCGAAGTGCGAGAGCGGCTTGGTGGGGTAGTCGGGGTCGAAGCTGATCTGGTCCCACTCGTCGGCGAACTGCTCGGCCAACGCGTACCAGGACGCGCCGACGTACCTGTCCCGGGCGTTCGGATCCTGACCCAGGTACTCGTAGTAGTGCCGTCCCTGGAAGTCCTGGTGCGCCCGGATCATCTGGTAGGTGTCGTCGCTCACGTAGGGCCGCAGGATCTCGGCCGCGATCATCGGGTGGTTCATGACCGAGACGGCCTTCCCGATGTCGTGGCAGAGGGACGCGACGACGACCTCGTCGGCGGCCCCCGCCTCCTCGGCGCGGGTCGCGGTCTGCAGCGAGTGGACCAGCTGATCGACCTCGAAACCGTCGGTGATCTCCTCGAGGGAGGCGAGCATGGCGAGCACCCGATCGCCCACTCGGGGTTGGTGCTCGATCGACTCGACGATGATGTGCTGCCACTGCTCGGCCGTCGACTGGTCCATGCGGGTGAACGTCATGAGGCAATTATCGCCCTTCTTGGGGTCACGAGGCCAGCAGGTCGAGAACGTCGGCTGCCGACACGGCCCGATCCTGGCCCGCCGGATCGGTTCGGCCCGAACCGGGGCGGCCGGCCAAAAGGGCCAACGTCGAGCCCACGGCGCGCAGGAGCTCACGAAGTTCGGGGGGTGGCGGGAAGTATTCGTCCTCGGTCGTGACGGTGACGTGGGTGACGCCATGGGCCGGGGCCAGCCGGGCAATGACCGCTTCCACCAGGGCTTCGGGGGCCGAGGCGCCGGCGGTGACGCCGACGGTGCCGGTGAGGTCGTCGGGGAGCTCGGTCGCCTCGTTGATGCGCAGGACGCGGGGGCACCCGCCGGCCCGGGCCACCTTCTCGAGGGCCACCGTGTTGGAGGAATTGGCCGAGCCGATCACCACGACGGCGTCGGACTCCGAGGCGATCGCCTTGAGCGCGGCCTGGCGGTTGGTGGTGGCGAAGCAGAGATCGCTCCGGTTCGGCATCCAGAGGTCGGGGAAGCGCTGGCGGGCCGCCTCCATGAGGTCGCGCCACTCGTCGTGGCTCAGGGTGGTCTGCGCGAGGAGGGCGACGGGGGCCTGGGTCGGATCGAGATCGCCCAGCGCCTCGAGGTCCTCCTCGTGCTCGAGCAGGCGGACCGACTCGGGGGCCACCGCCATGGTGCCGACCGCCTCCTCGTGCCCGGCGTGGCCGACGTAGAGCACCGTGTAGCCCTTGCGGCTGCGCACCTTCAGCTCGTGGTGGACCTTCGTGACGAGGGGGCAGACCGCATCGACCACGACGCCGTCACGGCCGCGGGCCGACTCGACGACCGCCGGCGCCGAGCCGTGGGCGCTGAGCATCAAGGGGGCGCCGAGCGGGACCTCGGCGACGTCGTCGACGAAGACCACCCCCTGGGCGCGGAAGCGGTCCACGACGTGCCGGTTGTGCACGATCTCGTGGTAGCAGAAGACGGGCGGCTCGAAGACCCGCACCATCCAGGCCAGGGCCTTGATCGCCTTTTCCACCCCGGCGCAGAAGCCGCGGGGCTCGGCGAGCATGACTCGATCCACTCCGGACATTAAGTCCAGGTTATCGGCGGTAACCTGAGGCATATGTCAGCTCCCACGGTGACTTCGGTCACCGCGGCGTCGCCGGCAGCCCGGGCCGGTCTGGCCGTGGGTGACGAGCTCCTGAGCATTGACGGGCACGAGCCGCGCGACGTCATCGATTTCCAACGCCTCACCGACGGCGCGGACCCGGGCCTCCTGGTCCGGCGCGCCGGCGGCCCGTTGCCACGCCTGGTGCGGGTGGAGAAGGGGGCCGGCGAGCCGCTCGGGGTCGAGGTGTCCTCGGCCGTCTTCGACCGCATCCGCACTTGCGACAACCACTGTGCGTTCTGCTTCATCTACCAGCTGCCCAAGGGGATGCGCCGCAGCCTCTACCTCAAGGACGACGACTACCGGCTGTCCTTCCTCTACGGGAACTTCACGACGCTGACCCGGTTCACCGAGCTGGATGCCGAGCGGATCTTGACGGAGCGGCTGGGCCCGCTGTTCGTGTCGATCCACGCAACCGACCCCGACCTGCGCGCCGCGATGCTGCGCAACCCCAAGGGCGCCACGAGCCTGCGCTGGTTGTCCGTCCTGCTCGACGGCGGGATCGAGGTGCACGGCCAGATCGTGGTGTGCCCGGGGGTCAACGACGGGACGGCGCTCGAGGACACGCTGGCCGGTATCTTGGACCGGTTCCCGCAGCTGGCCAGCGTCGGCGCGGTGCCGCTCGGGGTGAGCCGCTACTCCAACGAGCCGGACATGCGGCCGCACACCGTCGACGAGGCCGTTGCGGTCGTCGAGGCGATCGGGCAATGGCAGTCGGTGTACCGGCGGGCCTTGGGCCGGCGGATGGTCTTCGCGGCCGACGAGTACTACCTGCTGGCCGGGCGGGACTTCCCGGCCCCCAGCCAGTACGAGGGCTACCCCCAGCACGAGAACGGGATCGGCATGGCGCGCTCGTTCGCCGCCTCCTTCGCCCGTCCTGTGTCGGCCGGCCCCGGCGGCGTCCGCCACGGCTTCTTCGCGTCGGTCGATGCCGCACCGGCCGAGGGCTACCGGGCGCCGCGCCTGCCGTCAGCGCCGGCGGGGAACGACGACCGCCCGGTGACCGTGCTGACCGGCGCCTACGGCGCGCGCGTGCTCGAGCCGCTGGTGGCCGCGCACGGCCGCGACGACGTCGCGGTGCACCCGGTGGCGAACGACTTCTTCGGCGGCAACATCGGCGTGGCCGGGCTGCTGACGGGCGAGGACCTCGGCCGCGCCCTGCGCCAGGTGCCCGAGGGCCGGCGGTGCCTGGTGCCCGACGCCTGCCTGAACGAGGGGCGCTTCCTCGACGGCCTCACGCTGGCCGACCTGCCCCGCCCGGTCGAGGTGGTGCCCTGTGACGGCGCGTCGCTGCGGCTCGCGCTCGACGGGACCACGTTCGCACCGGCCTGCGCGGCATGACGCTGCCGATGGTCGTGGTGGCCGGGCGCCCGAACGTGGGCAAGTCGTCGCTCGTCAACCGCATCGTGGGCTCGCGGGCCGCGGTGGTCGAGGAGGAGCAGGGGGTCACGCGCGACCGCAAGGTACTCACGGCCGACTGGGCCGGCGTGCCCTTCTCCATCATGGACACAGGCGGCTGGCTGGCCGGGGGGAGCTCCCTCGAGGCGAAGGTCAGCGAGCAGGCCGAGCGGGCGCTTGGCGAGGCCGACGTCGTGCTCATGGTGGTCGACGTGACGACGGGGGTGACCGAGGAGGACCTGGCCGCGGCGAAGACCATCCAGCGCTCCGGGCCGCCGGTCCGCCTCGTGGTCAACAAGGTCGACGACGCCGGGCGCGAGGCGCAGGCGTGGGAGTTCGTCTCGCTCGGCCTCGGTGACCCCTTTCCGGTCAGCTCGCTGCACGGGCGCGGGACGGGCGACCTACTCGACGAGGTGGTCGGCCTCTTCCCGGCGGCCGAGGCGGAGGAGGGGGCGGACGACGTCATCGTGCGCGAGCGCCTGCGCGGCGAGGGGGCGGACCTGGCGCCGGGGACGCCGCGGGTGGCCATCATCGGGCGGCCGAACGTCGGCAAGTCGACGCTGTTCAACCGGCTGCTGGGCGAGGAGCGCTCGATCGTGCACGACATGCCCGGCACGACGCGCGACGCCATCGACACCGTGGTCGAGACGCCGGACGGGCCGGTCTGCTTCATCGACACCGCCGGGCTGCGGCGGCCGTCTAAGACCGACCACGGCACCGAGCAGCACGCCACCCTGCGGGCCCTGCGCGCGCTCGAGCGCGCCGACATCGCCATCCTCGTCATCGACGCCACCGTGGGTGCCTCGCACCAGGACCAGCGCCTGGCCGAGCGCATCGGCGTGTCGGGGTGCCCGGCCATCGTGGCCCTCAACAAGTGGGACCAGGTGGCCACGGACGAGCGCGACGACGTCATGGCCGGGGTCGGCGACCGGCTGGCCTTCCTGGGCGCGGCACCGGTGCTCAAGATCTCGGCCCTCTCGGGCAAGGGGGTGCACCACATCCTCCCCGCGTTGCGCGACGCCGTCGAGGCCTACCACCACCGCGTGCCCACCGGCGTGCTGAACCGCACGGTGCAAGAGCTGCAGAGCCGTGCCCCCGCGCCGCGGGCGCGCATCCGCTACGCCGTGCAGGGCGCGATCGACCCGCCGACCTTCACGCTGTTCGCGAGCGGGCGCCTGCACCAGACGTACCTGCGTTACATCGAGCGCGGGATACGCGAGAAGTTCGACCTGGGCGCCACGCCGATCAAGCTGCGCGTGCGGTTGGGCGGCAAGTGAGGCCCGGGCACTGATGGCCTGGTGCGAGGAGTGCGACGCGCTCGTCGAGGACGAGGACCTCGGCGAGGAGGGCGAGTGCCCGACCTGCGGCACGATCCTCGCCGAGCAGGAGCGCCAGCCCATCCCCTGGTACTTCAAGTTGATGCTGGTGGCGAGCGTCGTCTACCTCGGCTACCGCGGCTACCAGGGCGTGACCTGGGTCGCCGGGCACGTGTAGCGTCCTGCGCCGTGCCGATCTACGAGCTCGACGGATGGACGCCGCGTATCGATGCCGAGGCCTACGTCCACCCGGACGCGGTTGTCATCGGTGACGTCACCATCGGGGCCGAGTCGAGCGTGTGGCCGCAGGCCGTGCTGCGGGGCGACTACGGCACCATCACCGTCGGGGCCGGCACGTCCATTCAGGACGGGACGGTGATCCATGCCGGTCCCGGGTTCCCCACGGTCATCGGCGACCGCTGCGTCATCGGGCACATCACGCACCTCGAGGGCTGCACCCTGGAGGACGAGTCGCTGGCGGGCTCGGGGAGCGTCGTGCTCCACCACGCGGTGATCAGCACCGGCGCCACGGTGGGCGCCAACGCGGTCGTGCCGAACAACATGGTGGTGCCCCCCGGGGCCCTGGCCCTGGGCGTGCCGGCCAAGATCTTCGAGGGCCGCTCCGACGTGCCCATGATCCGCCTGTCGGCCGACCAGTACCTGATGAACGCCAAGCGCTATCGCGAAGGTCTGCGCCGGGTCGACTGAGCGCCCCGGCGCCCTACTTCTTCTGGCCGTTCAGCCGGGTGGGGAACACGTCGGGGCCGAACGGGGCGAGCCCCTTGGCACCGGCGAAGCCGAGATGGCCCTCGCCGTCGGTGCCGCCGGTCGTCAGGCCGAGGAGGTCTTCGTAACTCCGCAGCGCGGAGTAGTGGTTGTACGAGCCCGTCGTGTCGGTCGAGCCGGCGGCGACGTACTCGGCGTTGAGGAGCAGGGCACCGATCTGGCCGCCGCCGGGCGCCTGGGTGTCGGACGTGGCGCCGGCGTTGCCCGGGGCCGGCGTGTTCGGCCCGGACTGCTCGTTGCAACACGCCACGTCGGAGTCGGTCCCCCCAAGGTCGGACTCGTCGAACGTCACCACCACCAAGAGGTCACCGTGCTTGTAGGCGGGAGAGCTCAGGATGAGCGGCATCCACGCCTGGAGGAACTGGTCGGCGGCGGTCAGGCCGCCGACGTGGCTGCCGATGCTGTTCGGGCCGGCGCAGGTGCCGTCGTGGCCGTCGTTGCACAGGTTCGGCGTGATGAAGCCGAAGCGCGGCGTGGTGCTCTCGCTGCGCAGGTCGCGGGCGAGGTGCCCCGACGGCGAGGGTGCACCGTTGGCACCGAGGGTCCCGAGCGGCACCACGTTGGCGGCACACTCCGCGGCCCCGTCGATCACCGAGTGGAACCACACGAAGGGGTCGTGCCGCGTCGCGTACTGGTCCGCGGCCGACGCCACGTTCGTGGTCACCGGGGCACCGATGGCGGGGTGCGCGCAGTCGGTGCCGCCCGTGGGGTCGGGCGTCCCGCCGTCGCGCGCCGGCGTGTTGCCCATGTCCTGCTCGTAGGCCCGCCAGGCGGCAACGTGGGTCTTGGGGTTCGGGCGGTACTTGGCGTCGAGCTGCGAGGCGAGCGTCTTGACCGCCGCCGGGTAGACGCAGCCCTGCCCGTCGACCTGGCCCGGGTTGAGGTTCTGATCGGCGTTTGCGGTGCCCGGCGTGACGTTGGAGAAGAGTGACCCGTTGGACAGGCAGTCGGCCTGGGTGGTCTGGGTCGGGGCCTGGCCGGACACCTGGGCGATGTAGTTGTCGAGGCTGACGTGCCCGGTGCCGTAGTAGTTCTGGAGCAGCTCGCCCCTCTTGCGCAGGGTGCCGTTGAGATAGGTGGCAGGCGATCCGGGTCCGAACGTGGCGTTGAAGCCCTCGTTCTCGAACTCGATCACCAGGATGTGGTTGATCTTCCCGGGGGGCAGCGCCGCCCGCGTCACGGTGGCGGCGGTGTGGGCGGCGGTGTGGGCGCCGGCGTCGGGTGCGGCGGAGGCGAGGGGCACGATGGTGACGGCGCAGCCGGCGGCCAGGGCCATGAGGGCGCGGCGCGTCACAGGGGGCAGAAGGTTTCCGTTCACGGCGGGGGAGCCTAACGGCGCCGCGGCCGCCGGACCGATCAAGTCCGGACCGGGGTGGGTCAGGCCGTCGCGAAGGCGGCGATGTCGCGCGCCGTGTCCGCGCTGACGTCGGGGCAGGCGATGGCGAAGATCTCGGTGCCGTGCATGGTGCCCATCATCTGGCGGCAGCGCGCCGGCACGCCGGCCGCGAGCAGGAGCCGGTAGAAGTTGATGCCCTCGTCGCGCAGCGGGTCGCATTCGTTGACGTTGATGACGGTGGGAGGAAAGCCGTGGACGTCGTCGACCTGTGCGAAGGACGGCCAGGCGAGAGGGTCGCGCGCCTCGAACGCCTCGATGCCGTAGCCCATGCGGCCTCGGTTGTTGTGCAGACGCAAGAGGATGCCCTCGTTCTCGATGCTCGACGGAGCGTTGGGGGCGGGCCACTCCCCGGCGATGTACGGGCACAGCGCGTAGAGGCCCTTGATGAGGCCGAGGTCCCCGTCGCGCTTGAGTGCGAGGCCGGTCGCGAGGGCGAGGTTGCCGCCGCCACTCTCGCCGGCCACCACGATCCGCCCGGGGTCGACGCCGAGATCGTCGGCGTGCGCCAGCACCCAGTGCAACCCGGACACGCAGTCGTTGAGCCCGGCCGGGAACGGCGCCACCTCCGGCGTGGAGGAGGGGGAGACGCAGTTGCGGAAGTCGGGCATCACGACCGCGACGCCGTTGGCGGCGATGATGCGGCCCCAGGCGCGGTACATGCCGTAGA
>DASZMN010000087.1:0-53744 GCA_035551835.1 Acidimicrobiales bacterium
CGTGCACGAGCTGGAGTGGGCGCTCGACCAGGACGCCCGCACCGTCGTGCTGCGCGCCGCCGCCCCGATCACCGCGACGGGCCCGCGCTCACCCGCGGCCGACGAGTTCGACCCGTTCTGGGCGCGGGTCAACGAGTCGGGTATCACGGTCGTGGTGCACGCCGGGGACGCCGGCCTGCCCTCGAACGGCTACGCACCCGACGGGTTCTCGGCCTCGTTCAAGGGCGGGGGGTCCGGGCGTCCGAGCATCAAGATGTTCGCCATCGAGCGGGCGGCGCACGACTGGCTCGCCACCCTCATCTTGGAGAAATTGTTCGACCGTTTCCCCAACGTGCGCGTCGCCTCGGTCGAGAACGGCTCGGAGTTCCTCGCTCCCTTGTTCCGCAAACTGCGCACGACGGCGCGTCGCATGCCCGGCTACTTCGCCGAGGACCCGGTCGACACGTTCCGCCGCCACGTCTGGATCAACCCGTTCTGGGAGGACGACGTCGACGAGATCGTGGGTCTCGTGGGTGACGACCGCGTCATCTTCGGGTCGGACTGGCCCCACGTGGAGGGGCTGCCCGAGCCGACCGACTGGGCCACCGAGCTGCAGAAGCTCCCCCCCGAGGCGGTGGGCAAGATCATGGGGACGAACACGTCCGAGCTCAACGTCCGGAGGCCGGCATGACCGAGGTGGTGGACCGCAACGAGGTGGTGGACACGAACGAGACGGCGGACCCGCCGATGGGCGCGCAGATCGACCCGTACGTCATCGTGATGTTCGGGGCGACGGGCGACCTGGCGGCGCGCAAGCTGTTGCCCGGCCTGCTCCATCTCGCCATGTCGGGGATGATGCCCGAGTTCCGCATCGTCGGCAGTTCGACGCGCCAGCTGACCGACGAGGACTTCCGGCACCTGGCCCGGCACGCCTGCGACCAGTACTTCACCGGCAAGATCTCGCTGCTCCAGTGGGCCAACTTCGAGAAGCGGCTCTCGTTTGTGTCGACGTCGGCCGGCGCGCAGGAACTGGCCGACCACGTGGCGGCGGCGGAGAAGTCCATCGGGGGCGACAACGTGCGCCGGCTGCACTACCTGAGCATCCCCCCGGGGGCGGACCGGGACGTGATCCAGATGATTGCCGACGCCAAGCTCGTCGAGCGATCCCGCGTCGTGATGGAGAAGCCGTTCGGCACCGACCTGGCTTCGGCGGTGGCGCTCAACGACATGCTTCATCAGTACTTCGACGAGGAGCAGATCTTCCGCATCGACCACTTCCTGGGCAAGGAGGCGGTCCAGAACATCTTGGCCTTCCGCTTCGCCAACGGTCTCTTCGAGCCGATCTGGAACCGGGACCACATCGACCACGTGCAGATCGACGTCCCCGAGACACTGGGTGTCGACGACCGCGTGGCCTTCTACGAGGCGACCGGCGCGTTCAAGGACATGGTGGTGACCCACCTCTTCCAGATCCTGGGATTCATGGCCATGGAACCACCGACGGCGCTGGCGCCCAACCCCATCGGTGAGGAGAAGAACAAGGTCTTCCGCTCCATGCTCCCCCTCGACGTCACCCAGGTCGTGCGCGGGCAGTACGAGGGCTACCGCGACATCCCCGGCGTGGCGCCCGACTCCGACTGCGAGACCTTCGTTGCGCTGCGCTGCGAGATCGACAACTGGCGCTGGGCCGGTGTGCCGTTCTACCTGCGCACGGGCAAAGAGATGGGGAGCGGCGAGCGCATCATCTCGATCGCGTTCCGCGAGCCCCCCAAGTCGATGTTCTCGGCGAGCTCGGGCGTGGGCTCCCAGGGCCCCGACCACCTGACCTTCGACCTGGCCGACTCGTCCAAGCTCTCGCTCTCCTTCTACGGCAAGCGGCCCGGCGCGGGCATGCGCCTCGAGAAGCTGTCGCTCCAGTTCGCCCTGCACGAGACCGGCCAGGACGCCGACGTGCTCGAGGCGTACGAGCGCCTGATCCACGACGCCATGGTCGGGGACCACACGTTGTTCAACACGGCCGAGGGGATCGAGCGGCTGTGGGAGATCTCGACGCCGCTCCTCGAAAACCCGCCTCCCGTCGAGCCGTACGCCAAGGGGAGCTGGGGGCCACCGGCCATCAACGACCTCATCGCGCCCAGCACCTGGCGCCTGCCCTTCGAGCGGCGCTGGCGCTCGTCGACGACCTGACCTGACCTGACCTGGCCTGGGCGCCCGGATTCGACTCCGGCCCCGATACCTACCCGGCCTCGCTGGGCTCCCTCGTGCGCCGGGCCTGGTCCCCGGCGCTCCCGCGGGGGCTGCCGGTACCGGTCTCGACGTAGGCACGCAAGCTCGGGAGATAGTGATCCCAGCCGCGGGTGCACATCTCGATGCAGTCCAACTCCTCCGTGAGCCCCCGGTGGCGGAAGTGGAGCTCGGTCGTCTCGCCGTCGACGGCGGTGATGGTGAAGGTCGGGCGGGTGCCGACCCAGTCGGGGAGGAAGTCACAGGCGGTGACGGTCCATTGCACCGAGACTGGTCGTGCCGCGGCGACGACGCGCATCACGCACGGTTCGGGGGCATTCATGAAGAACTTGAGCTGGCCGCCGGTCTCACCTGTTCCCTCGGCACGCGACCACCAGGCGCTGAGCCCGTCGACGGTGGTGAGCGCGTCGAAGAGCGCGTCGGGTGCGGCATGGACGCGCAGCGTCTTCTCATAGTCCGGGCTCAAATCCGCCAACGTGAAATCGGGGCGCACGGCGTGGGTGGTGTCGGTGGTGTCGGTGGTGTCGGTGGTGTCGGTGGTGTCGGTCATTGGTTCGCTTCCTTTCAAGAGGGCCGGCGGCCCGTGTAGGCAACCAGCTGGTCCATCGGCGCCGCGCCGGCGCCGGCCGAGAGGTCGTCCCCGAACTGCTCCCCGTCGCGCAACGAGGGCGGGATCAACCCGTGCGCCAACCCGAGCACATAGGCCGTCAGCCCGTCGTTCTCCGGCACCGTGCGGCCGGTCGCCTGCGCGAAGTCCCACGCGTGCACGAGGAATTCCAGCGACAAGATCCCGCACGCGGCCTCGGCCGGGAACGGCCCGGCGCCGAGCGTCACCTCGCCCTCGAGCCCGTGGCGGCGCCACCCCTCGAGCACCTGCTGGCCCAGGTCGGCCACGCGCACCTCGAGCGTGGCGTCGGCGTCGGGCTCGACCGTCACGCCGATGCACCCGCCCAGGTTGACGAGCGAGCGGCAGAGATGCTCCGCCAGCTGGTCCACGTCGTACTTGGCGCACGGCGTCTGCGCCTTCCCGTCGCCCGGGCCCATCTGCGCCAGCACGCACTGGCACATGGCCAGCGACGCCTCGGCCGCGCCGAGCGGATCCCAGTCCTCCGCCGGTCGCTGCAGGGTCGGGTCGGGCCCGGCGTCGCCCTCCGTGGCGGCGACGACCAGGCGGCCCATGAAGTGCTCCCACCCGTGAGTGTGTTGCTCGTCCTGCTCGGGCGTCAGCCCCTCGTGCACGAGGCGCACGGTGGTCCCGCCCTCGGCCGGCTCGACCGTGATGGTGACCGTGGAGCTCCCCGGCCCTGGCTCGCCGCCGCCCTCCCAGCCCCACGTGAAGACGACGCGCTTGCCCGGCTCGACCTCGAGGAAGGTCCCCGCCGCATTGGCGCCCGGCACCACGGTCCAGCGGAAGTCGCCACCCGCCCGCAGGTCCATCCGCGCCGAGACGAGCTGCCAGCGCCGCAGGCGCTCGGGCTCGGTCAACAGGGCGAATGTCTCGTCCGCGCTCAACGGGACGAGCACGGTCTTGTCAATGGTCATCGGGCCTTCCTTTCGTCGCCGAACAAGTCGCCGGCCGCGCCGTCGCGAGTTGCTCCAGCTCGGTGCTCCAGAAGGAGTCGAGGCTGCTGCGCAATGCCGCCATGCCGTCGGGACGGACCCGGTAGCGACGGAACCGGCCGTCCCGCCGGACCTCTACCAAGCCGGCCGCCGCAAGCACGCCCAGGTGCTGCGAGATCGCCGGACGGGTGACGGTGAAGTGCGCGGCCAACTCGGTGACCGTCATCTCGCCGCCGCGCACCAGCTCGAGCAGGCGTCGCCGGTTCGGCTCGGCCAGCACCGACAACAGGTCGGGCGTCGTGGGGGTCTCGCCTTGGCTCACCATCCAACATGTTAGTGCAGACTAACGCATTAAGCGTGAATTGCAAGTAGGGCTGTGAACAGGGTTTTTCTCGACGTTTCCACCTCGACCCGAACCGGCCGGGCGGAAATGATCCTCAGGAACGAAGGGTCAGGGAACGAGCAGGACCCGCCCGAAGGCCTGTCGGCTCTCGATGTAGGCGTGCGCCCCCGCCGCGTCGGCCAGCGGGAAGGTGCGGTCGATGACCACCTTCAGCTCGCCCCGGGCGATGGCGTCGAGGTGCCCTGCGATCATGCCGTGGGTCTTCGGTACGAGGAGCAGCTCGGCGCCCAAGAAGTAGCCCGACAGGGTCTGGTTATTGGGCCGCATGTTCGAGATGTCGACCTGTTCGGCCGGCGCCCGGCCGGCGTCACCCACGGTCACGCAGCGGCCGCGGTACGCCAACGCGTTGAGGCTTCCCTGCAACGTCTCCCCGCCCACCGAGTCGACGATCACGTCGACGCCGCGACCATCGGTCAGTCGTCGGGCCTCGGCCACGAAGTCGTGCGTGACGTAGTTGATACCTTCGTCGAGACCCAGCTCCTTCAGTCGCTCAAGGCGATCGTCGCTCGACGCCGTCGACAACACCCGCGCGCCGGCGCGCTTGGCCATCTGGATCGCCGCGATGCCGACGCCACCGGCGCCGGCGTGGATCAGCGCCGTCTCCCCGGCCTGCAGCCGGCCGAACTCGAACAGGCACCCGTCGGCGGTGCCGAACGGTACCGGCACGCAAGCCGCGTCGTCGGTGCTGACGCCGTCGGGAATCTTCCAGGCGAAGCCGGCTGGCACGGCCCGGTGCTCGGCATGCGACCCGTCGACTCCCACCGTCACGGCACGGTCCCCCACCGCGAAGCCCTGCACGTCGGCTCCCACATCGACCACCCGGCCCGCGGCCTGATAGCCGACGATGTGCGGCACCCGGTTCATGACGCCGCCCAAACGGTTGAGCGTGTCACCGCCCTCGATGCTCACCGCCTCGACGTCGATCAGGATGTCACCGGGACCGACCACCGGGTCGGGCACGTCCTCATAGCGGAAGACGTCGGGCGTCCCCGTCTCGTAGTACACCGCGGCCTTCATACGCGCTCGTAGTCCTCCATCTCGAATTGCTTCGTCCTCTCGGCATACCACAGTGAGGTCTGCGGCAGCTGCGTCGCGATCTTTCCGTTGGCGTTCTTGAAGTAGCTCTGGCAGCCGTGGTGCCAGACCGTGCCTTCGAGAGCTCCGGTCAGCTCATCGTTATAGCGAGCCATCACCCCACGTCGGACGTCGACGACCGCCACCCCGGCGTCGCGCATGGCATTGAGCGCACTGACCACGTAGGTGGCTTGCGCCTCGAGGATCACGATGATCGAGTTGCCCCCCTGGTTCGTGTTGGGTCCGTACATCATGAAGAAGTTCGGGTACCCCGAGACGGTGAGGCCCAGGTAGGCGTGGGCCACCTCGGCCCAGTCGTCGTGCAAGCGGCGTCCGCCGCTGCCGACGACCTCGATGCCCTCGAGGTACTCGGTCGCCTTGAAGCCTGTGGCCAGGACGATGGCGTCGACCGGGCGCTCGGTCCCGTCGGCGGTCACCACGGCGCGGGGCGTCACGTGGTCGATGGGCACGGTGATCACCTCGACGTTGTCGCGGAGCACCGCCTTGTAGAAGTCGCTGCAGACCAGCGTCCGCTTGCAGCCGAACGGATAGTCCGGCGTCAGCTTCGCCTTCAGCGCCTCGTCCTTGATCCGGTAGTCGATGTGGCTGAGGGCGATCTCGCGCAGACCGTCGGCGGTGGGGTCGTCGAGGCGAAAGGCGATGGTGTTCTCGAAGGCCCAGAAGATCTCCTCGCGGTGTTTCTCCATCGCCTCGCGGTTCGTGGCGAAGAGCTGCTTCTCCTCTTCGCTGAACGGCTTATCGCGCCGGGGCAGGATCCACTGCGGCGTGCGCTGGTACACGTCGACCCGATCCGCGAGCTTGGCCAACTCGGGCACGATCTGGGCGGAGCTCGCCCCCGTGCCGATCACCGCGATGCGTCGACCGGACAGGTCGTGCTCGTGCTCCCAGCGCGCCGAGTGGAAGCAGGGGCCGTCGAAGGCATCAAGGCCGGCGAGGTCGGGATACGACGGCGTGGTGAAGGTCCCGATGGCGCTCACCACGACATCGGCGCTGTAGCGGCGGCCCTCGTCGTCGCGCAGCCGCCAGCACCCGGCTCCCGCGTCCCACTGCGCCGAGGTGATCCGGACACCGATCCGCAGGTGAGGACGGACGCCCCAGCCGTCGGCGCACTCCTCGAAGTACTGCAGGATCTCGGGCTGCTCGGCGTACGTCTTGCTCCAATCGGGTTTCAGCGCGAAGGAATACGAGTACAGGTGCGAGGGCACGTCACAGGCCGCACCGGGATATGTGTTCACCCGCCAGGTGCCGCCGACGCCGTCGGTCGCTTCGAAGACCACGAAGTCGCGCCGGCCCGACTCCACCAGGGAAATGGCGAGGCCCAACCCCCCGGCCCCCGCGCCGATGATCGCCACCCGCCAGTGCGGCGTGCCGTCCTCGCCTCCGGGTGCGTCGGTGGCGCTCACCGGTCGTCCCCCGTGAGTCGGTCGAGCGTGGATCGGGCCGCCGTGTCCATCAGCTCGACCCGGACGCCGTCGGGGTCGTACACGACGGCCAGGCGCGTCGGACCCAGGTCGGCCACCTTCGCCTCGCCCCCGACGCCGAGTGCGGCGAGCCGCGGCAGGACCTCGTCGAGGTCGGCAAAGAGGGAGAGCAGGAAGAAGCCTTCGGCCGGGCGCGGGACACCCACGTCAGTCGCCGTCGCGCCCTCGGTCGCCACCAGCTCGACGACGCCGCTGTCCCCCGCAGCCACGTCGCCGAGGAAGACCGAGCGCAACTTCGTCGAGGCCGTCCCGAACAGCTCGGGCCACGGGCCCTCGAACGTCTCGTCCATGATGACGTCGAGGCCCAAGCCGTCGCGCCAGAACACCAGGCTGGCTTCGACGTCACGCGTCACGATCGCGGAGTGGTGCACCTTCGCCACTGGGCCTCCGGGCTTGGGGAACGAGACCCAGAGTCTGTCACCGCTCGCCGGGTACGGTCTGGCCCCAGATACCCCGGGCGATATCGGACATGGGTTCGAAGGGAGGCAGATGGGCGACGCGAGCGAAGGTCTCGCGGTGGTGATCGGGGGCGCGTCGGGCATCGGGGCCGCCCTGGTCGAGGCGTACCGGGCCCAAGGCACACCGGTCGCGACGTGGGACGTGGCCGGCGAACCGGACGTCGCGTGCGACGTCGCCGATCCCGCCGCGGTGGACGCAGCCGTCGACGAGACCCAGCGGCGGTTCGGCGTGCCGGCCTGGGTGACGGTGACCGCTGGCGTCGGGCACGGGGGCACGCTCCTCGACGTCGACCCCGCCGAGTTCGATCGGGTCATGTCGGTGAACACCCGCGGGCCGTTGCTGTGCCTGCGCGGGTGGGCCCGCGTCCTGCGAGCCGAGCGACGGAGCGGCTCCCTCGTCGCGGTGTCGAGCATCAGCGCGCGGCTGGCCGACCGTGCCATGGGCGTCTACTGCGCCTCGAAAGCCGCGCTCTCCATGTTGGTGCGGGTGGCCGCGGACGAGTGGGGTCCCGATGGCCTCCGGGTCAACGCCGTCGCGCCGGGCGTGACGCGAACGCCGATGCTCGGGCGCGGGCCTGCGGTGAGCGTGGAGGGCTCGCCCTGGCTGGCCGGGGTGGCCGAGCGCACCACCCTGGGCCGCCTCGGCGAAGCGGCCGACGTGGCACAGGTCATCCTGGCCGTCCATGGGATGGGCTGGGTGACGGGCCAGGTGATCGAGTGCGACGGCGGCCTGTCATTGCGCAGCCCGATCGACTCCTACGGCGAGGGCTTGCGCGCCCAGGCGACGAGGGGGTCGGCGTCTCGAGCGAACTCCTGAATCGGTGAGCGCCCGGCGATCACCGCGCCTGCATATGCACAGCTCCTTATGTTCGGGTCAACCGCCCAGGCGGATGTGCTTATGAAGATAAGGACTAGCCCCTATGCGGGCAGAGGCAGAGTTGCACTTCCGCCATAGTCAATCGCGCGAGAGGGATCGCCTTGGTCGCGGCGCGAGCGATTGAGGAAAAGTTCGAATCTCGGCCGCGCAAAAGGTGCGACGCGGCGACCGTTAGCCGGCAGTCTGAGGGCGCAACCCGTCGCAGACGATGCTGAGCAGATCGCAGGCCGGGGTCCCGTCCGAATGCCCGGCGGCTTGGCAGGTTGCGCTGACGAGCGAGAGGACCACGTCGGGCGTGACGTCGCCTCGCACCGCCGCGGCGTCCTGGGCCCGGCGCAACAAGACGCCGACCGCCTCGCGCAGGTCCGCCTTGACCGGGGCGGCCGACACCTCGAATTCCAATCCCGCGCCCATGACGGCGTTGATCAGGTCGCGCTTGGCCTCGCCCAAGACGACGAAATGGTCGAGGAAACCGAAGAACGCTGCCGTCGGGTCCTCGGCGTCGGCCTGGGCGCGGGCGTCCTCGGTCAGCTCTCGCAGGCGCTCGAGCAGGATGGCCTCGCAGAGCCTCTCCTTGGTCGGGAAGTGCCGGTACAGCGTGCCGACGCCGACGCCGGCCTTCTCGGCGATGAGGTCGACGGGGGCCTCGATGCCCTCGGAGGCGAAGACCACCTCGGCCGCCTCGAGGATGCGGCCGCGGTTGCGGACGGCGTCCGCCCGTTGCGGGCGTTCCTCTCCGGTCGGCTCGTCACAGCCTCCCGCTATCTTCGCCTTCGCGCCCACGGATTCTCACTTCCTCCCCGGTTGACAAACGGAACTTCGGTTCCGTATAGTCTAAGTGGAACCAGAACTCCGCTTCCGATTGTAGGCCGATCCGGGCGCCAAATCCACCCTCTCCTGGTCATCGAGGTGATTCAGGGGCAGGGAGGGGCCGGCGAGACCGGGTCGGGACCGGATGCGAAGGACGACCGGACCACCGACTACCAGGAAACGGGAGACCCCTCCAATGACCTCGACCCTCGATCACCCGAACCGGGATCCCGACGGCGCCGCTGCAGCCGGCGCCGACGCAGGCTTGGACCCCAAGCGCTTCCGGGCCCTCGGCATCATCGCCGTCGCCCAGCTGATGGTGGTGCTCGACGCCTCCGTCGTCATCATCGCCCTGCCGTCCGCGCAGCGGGCCCTGCACATCTCGACGGCCAACCGCCAGTGGATGCTCACGGCGTACACGCTCGCCTTCGCCGGCCTCCTGCTGCTGGGCGGCCGCATCGCCGACTACTTCGGCCGCAAGCGCATGTTCGTCGTGAGCCTGATCGGCTTCGCGGCCGCGTCGGCCCTCGGGGGGCTGGCGCAGAACGCCGCCATGCTGTTCAGCGCCCGCGCCCTGCAGGGTGCGTTCGCCGCGATCATGGCGCCGGCCGCCCTGTCCTTGCTGACCGTCGCGTTCACCGAGCCCAAGGAGCGGGCCCGCGCCTTCGCCGTCTACGGCGGCATCTCAGGTGGTGGCGCCGCCATCGGCCTCATCCTCGGCGGCTTCCTCACGCAGTACGCGTCGTGGCGCTGGACGCTGCTCATCAACGTGCCGTTCGCCGTCTTCGCTGCGCTGGCCGCGCTGCGCACCGTGCGCGAGAGCCGCGGCGCCGCCAACCACGGCTACGACCTTCCCGGTGCGATCACTGTCACCGGCGGCCTGCTCGCCCTCGTCTACGGCTTCACCAAGGCGGGCTCCGACGGGTGGGCCTCGTCGACGGCGGTGGCGTGCTTCGCCGGCGCGGCCGTCCTGCTGGTGTCGTTCGTGGTGATCGAGCTGCGGGCCGAGCACCCGCTCCTGCCCATGCGGGTCGTGCTGCACCGCGACCGCGGCGGCTCGTTCCTCGCCTCGCTGCTCGTCGGCACCGGCCTGCTCGGCACGTTCCTGTCGCTGACCTACTACTTCCAGGGCACGCTGCACTACTCGGCGCTGAAGAGTGGGTTCGCCTTCCTGCCGTTCTCGCTCGGGATCATCGCAGGGGCGACGGTGGCCAGCCGGTTCCTGCCCCGCTTCGGCCCTCGGATGGTCATGGTCACTGGGCTGGTCTTCGGCACGGGTGGGCTCTTCCTCCTCAGCACGCTCGGGGTGAACTCGACCTACATGTCGATCGTGCTGCCGGCCGAACTCATCATCAGCCTCGGCATGGGGATGGCGTTCGTCTCGCTGAGCAGCACGGCCCTCATCGGCGTGAGCCCCGAGGACGCCGGCGTGGCCAGCGCACTGGTCAACTCGACGCAGCAGACGGGTGGGTCGATGGGCGCCGCCCTGATCAACACGATCGCCACCTCGGCGACCGCCACCTACCTCGTGACCCACGGGCACTCGCCCGCCGCGCTCAAGGCCGGTTCCATCCACGGCTACACGACGGCGTTCACCTTCAGCGGTGTGGTGCTCGCAGTTGCCGCCGTCGCCACGTTCGGCCTCATCCGGCGGGCGCGCCACCAGGAGCAGCCGGTCGGCGCACTCGACGCGGTGACCCTGGCGGAGGCCGAGGCCGAAGCGCTCGAACTGGCCCCCGTGTAACGCAGCTCCAGCCGGCGAGACGGGCCACTCAACCATCTCCCGCCCCTGCCAAGGGAGACCCTCAGCCGCACCGGCGCCCTCAGCGCCGGTGCGGCTCTGAGTGGTCCCAGTCGGCCAGCAGGGTGCGCAGCGCCGTCAACAGAATCAGGGGCTGGTCGAGCATGGCGTGGTGGCCCGCTTCGGGGATCTCGATCACCGGCGTGACCCGGCCCAACTTCTCGTACATGAAGGCTCCGATCTCGGGCGTGACGAGCCCGTACTCGGAGCGCAGCAGGGCGAGCCGGCAGTCGACCTGGCTCAGATAGGGCACGGCCAGGCCGCGCACGCCGCGGGCGAACTGCTCGAAGATGCGCCGGTCGAACTTCCATTGCCACCCGCCGTCGACCTCCTTGAGGGAATGGCGGGCCACGAAGTCGACGACATAGTCGAGGTAGTGCTCTTGGGGTGGGACGGTGCGAAAGCGTCCGATGGCCGCGTCGAGCGTCGGATAGGTGCGGGGCCGCCCGAACGCATCGTGCGCGCTGATCTCGGGGTCGGCCTCGGTCACCGGGGAGTCGCACACGATCACCCCGGCCACCAAGTCGGCGTGGTGCGCCGCCGTCACGATCGTGATGAAGCCGCCCATGGAGTGGCCGATCACGACCGGCAAGCCGTCGATCCCGGCGTCACCGGCGACGGCGACCACCTCGTCGGCCCATTGCTCGGGGTCGTACTCGGACCGGTGCCCGCTGTCGCCGTGGCCGGACAGGTCGATCGCCACCACCCGGAACTCCCCGGCGAAGGTCGCCGCCACGTGCGTCCACCAGTGCGCGTGGGCGCCGCCGCCGTGCACGAAGACGAGCCCGCGTCGGCCGCGCTCCCCCCAGTGCAGGTAGTGCACGGGGCAACCCAGCACCTCGACCCAGCCGTGGCCGTAGGGCACCGCCACGGCGCGGGTGAACCAGCGCGGCGCGTCCGGGAGGAGCGGGGGGACGGTCATCGGCGCAGGCGTACGCGAGGGGCCCGCCGGGGCCGGCTACTCGCTGATGATCTCGATGGCGTATTCGGGGCAGTTGGCGATGGCCAGGCGAGCCTTGTCCTCGAACTCGGCCGGCACCTCGTCGACGATGACGGACGCCTGGCCGTAGTCGTCCACGTCGAAGAGCTCCGGCGCCAGGCCGTAGCAGCGGGCGTGCCCTTGGCACTTGTCAGGATCGACGCGGATCTTCATGGGAATACGACGGGCAGGATACGGGGGCCGCGCACCTGGCCACCAGCCCAGGTGATCTCCTCGCCTTGGGCGAGCGAGAACTCGGGGATGCGGGCCAGCCACTCGTCGAGCGCCACCTGCAGCTCCATGCGCGCCAGGTTCGATCCGGCGCAACGGTGGATGCCCGAGCCGAAGGCGACGTGGCGGTTGTGGGCCCGGTCCAGCTGGACGACCTCGGGGTGCTCGAACGCCTCGGGGTCGCGGTTGGCGGCCGGGAAGTTCATGAGGACCTTGTCGCCCTTCTTCATGGGGCACCCGGCGTAGTCGATGTCCTCGGTCACCTCCCGGGCCATGGTCACGGGCGAGTAGGCCCGCAGGAGCTCTTCGACCGCCGTGGACATCAGCGCAGGCTCGGCCACCAGCCGCTTGCGGTCCTCGGCGTGCGCGGCCAGGTGCCACAGCGACGAGCCGATGGCGCTCCAGGTCGTGTCGACGCCGGCGATGAGGACGAGGGCAGCCATGCCCAGCACGATGCCGTCGTCCACCGGTTGACCGTCCACCTCGGTGTGCAGCAGCTCGCTCATCAGGTCTTCGCCCGGGTTTTCCTTGCGGTACGCCAGCTGCTCGACGAAGTACATCAGCAGTCCCTCGACGCCACGCAGGCGGCGTTCCTGGTCGTCGGCGAACTCGAGGACGTCGCGTACCCACCCCGTGAACGTGTCGGCCAGGTCGGTCGAGACCCCGAGGATGCGCGCGATGACCCGGACCGGGATCTGCTGCGCGTAGTCCGCTGCCGCGTCGGCGTGGCCCTTGTCCGCGAAGCCGTCGAGCAGGCCGCTGCACAGCTCGCGCGTGAGCGGCACGTAGGAGTCGACCCGCGTGTGGGAGAACCATGGCAGCAGGAGGCGGCGCGTCCAAGTGTGCAGGGGCGGGTCGGCCGAGATCGGCGGCAGGCCGTATTCGAGGTTCGGTCCGGCGAAGTTGGGGTCCGGCTCCTCGTCCTCGTCGGCAGGGATGACCGCCACCTTCAGAGAGCTGAAGTGGTCGATGTCGTGGGCGATCGCCGTCACGTCCTCGTAGCGCAACGGCATCCAGCTGCTCTTGCGCCGGTCGGTGTGCGGGATCGGGCAGGTCTGGCGCAGGTCGTCCCAAATGCTGAACGGGTCGGCCAGGTACTTCGGGTCCATCACGTCGAAGTCCGCGGCCCAGTCGGTGACCGGTGCGGTGTGTGTCATCGGGAGCCCCCTTTCGGTGCGCGTGCTGCGTGCAGGCGTCGCCGTGATCTTCTCTGCCCGCCCGGGGTCACACTACCGCCAGGCCCAGGAGGGGTCCGGTGCGGGGCTGGCGCCGCCCTACGGGGCCACCGGCCGCCCGGCCCGCAGGACCTCGAACTGGCGGTCCCCGTCGTCGGCCGCCACCCGGAGGCCGGCGCCACCGGGCTCGGGCCGGATGACCGCCGCGCCGCTCGGCGCGTACTGCACGATGTACGCCTTGCGCACCCGGTCCGTGCGGTTGGGGCCGGTCGAGTGCGGGGTGAGCGACGAGAACACGACGATGCTGCCGGCGGTGGCGGGCACCGGCACCGCGTCGGCCGGCTCGTCCAGGCACACGAAGCCGATGTCGGAGTACTCGTGGGCCAAGGTGCCGAGGCGGTGGAGCCGCGGCACCACCCACGGGCAGCCGTTCTCCTCGGTGGCATCGGTCAGCGCGACCCAACAGGTCAGGTACTGCTGAGGCTCGACGAACGCGTAGCCGTTGTCCTGGTGCCAGGGGAAGGGCGAGTCCGTGCCCGGCTTCTTGTACACGGCCTGGTCCCAGTAGAGGCGGACGTCGGGCCCGATCAGGTCGGCGCACACGCCGGCGAGGAGTGCGGAGGAGGTAAAGCGGCGCAGCCGGGGCGAGCGCACCACCAAGTGCGTGGTGAAGGTGATCTCGTCGGCGCGGGCGATGAAGAAGCGGCCACCTTCCATCTCGCGCAGCGCCTCCTCCGCCCGCTGCTCGAGCGGGTCGATCTCCGCCACCAGCTCGTCCACCTCGGCGGGCGCCAGCGCGTCCTCGAGCACGAAGTAGCCGAGCTCGTCGTACTGGCGGACCTGCGCCGGCGCGACGACGCGACACGAGCCGGTGTGGTCGCGCCAGTCGAAGGCGGTGTTCAGCGCGTGCAGCGGATGCCGCGGCTGCCGCGACGGCACGCCGGCGCCGCCACCGGCGGTCGCCGTCACGTCCCGGTGAACCGCGGGGCGCGGCGCTCGGCGGTGGCCCGCAGGCCCTCGGCGAAGTCGGCGGTGGTCCGCAGGCGGAGCTGCTCGGCGCACTCCTGCTCCATGGCGACGCGGGTCCCCTCCACCAGGCCGAGACGCAGGGTGGCCCTGATGGCGCGCACCGCGAGCGGGCCCGAGCCCGCCAGCTCGCCCGCGTAGGCGAGCGCGTCGGTCATCAGGTCGCCCTCCGCGTCGCCGGCCAGGCGGTCGCACAGGCCGACGGCGAACGCCTCCTCGCCGCCGATCCGTCGCCCGGTGAGCAGCAGGTCGGCGGCCGCCTGGCGCCCGACCACCGCCGGCAGGGTGACGGTAAGGGCGAAGCCGTGGTGGAAGCCGAGGCGCGCGAAGTTCGCGCTGAAGCGGCTCGCCGCCGTGCAGAGGCGGAAGTCGGCCGAGAGCGCGAGGCCGAGGCCGCCCCCGATGGCGGCGCCCTGGACGGCCGCCACGACGGGGAGCGGGGCGGCGAAGAGGCGCAGGGCCTGGCGGTACAGCTCCGCGATGTCCTGTCCCGCGTTGGCCCCGAAGTCGAGACCGGCACAGAAGTGCCGGCCCTCGGCGGCCAGCACGATGGCGCGGCACCAACCGCCGCCGTCGAGCTCCTCGTAGGCGTCGGCCACCTCGGTCAGCAGCGCCGTGTCGAAGAAGTTGTTGGGTGGCCGGCGCAGGCGCACCACGCCGACGTACTCACCGTGCTGCTCGACGGAGACGTCGTCGCTCACAGGGCTACTCACAGGGGAATGTCCTCCAGGCTGCGCCAGTAGATCAACGCGTCCTCACCGTCGACGGCGTGAGGGATCCGGCCCACCTCGGTGAAGCCGAGGCGCTCGTACATGCCGCGGGCGGCGTTGGACTCGAAGACGAGGTTGAACTGCATGGCGTCGTAGCCGAGCCGGCGTGCCTCGAGCAGCGAGTGCTCGACCAGGCTCCGCCCGACCCCGGTGCCGCGGTAGGCGGCGAGGACGAAGTAGCCGGCGTTGGCGATATGGGCCGCGCGGCCCACGAAATTGGGCTTGATGTAATAGGCCCCGATCAGATAGCTGCCGAACTTGGCGACCGAGATGGCAGAGGCGTGCTCGACCCAGTACTCGTCGAATTCGTCCCGGGTGATCGGCGCCGAATGCGGAAACCCGTCGCCGGCGCTGACGATGCGGCTGAACGCGAGGAACAGCTCGTCGTAGTCGTCGACTGTGGCCATTGTGATGTCCACGGGCACGACACCCACGGTACTGGCGCGGACCACGCGTCTTGGGCCATTTCCGGCGCGGGATCGGCCGCGTCAGCGCGCGTCAGCGCGCCGCGAAGCCGGTCGTCCCGATGCCGGGGCGCACCGCCTCGATGGGATCGCGCAGGTCGTCGATGTAGCCCAGCGCGTACGCCCCGCGGTCGTAGCCCATCAGGCGGAGGAGGTCGACCGGCAGGGTCTCGGCCACCTCGCGTGGCACCGAGAGGTACTGGTTCTCCTCCTGGCGCAGCCAGGCCACGGCGTAGGTGATGTTGAGCCCGATCCGGGTCCCGGCGGAGTCGTTGGCCCCGCCACCGTGGTAGACGCTCCCGGAATAGAGCAGCACCGACCCCCGTGTCATCTCGGCGGGCTCTGTGTCGGCGGGGCCGAAGGCGAGGCGGTCGTCCTGCGCGTTGCTCCCGAGCACGACCCGGGTGGCGCCGTTGGCCTCGGTGAAGTCGGTCAGCGCCCAGATGGTGTTGCACTGGACCTCGTAGCCAGCCGGGAAGGGGAAGAAGTCGAACGCCCACTGGTCGCGGTGGATCGGCTGGGCCGTCTCGCCGGCCCCGATGGCGATGGCCTGGGTCAGATGGAGCTGGATGTTGGTCGCGTGGCCCAGGAACGCCCGCGCCGCGCCCAGCGCCAACGGATGCATGACGAGGTCCCGGCAGGCCGGCGAGCGGGCGAGGAGCGACCCGGTGCGGCGGGTCAGCTGGCCGCTGAAGTCGTCCGGCCCCGTCGGCGTGGCGTCGAGGAAGGGGGCCAACTCCGCCTCGATCCGCTCGAGCAATCCCGCGTCCGCGACCCCCTCGACGATGACCGCGCCGTCGCGCCCGACGATCGCCGCCACCTCGTCGGTGCCGGCGTCGGCACGCAGGCGGGTGATGGGCATCAGGCCGGCGCCCCCGGCGCCCCCGGCGCCCCCGGCGCCTCGGCGACCAGGCCCATGTCGGCCAGCTTGCGCAGGGTCTCGTACACGTCGTCGCCGATGACCGGCGCCTGGTCGGGAAAGGCCTCGCCCAGCGCCTCGACGATCTCGTCCACGGTGGTGGAGCCGTCGCAGAGCTTCCACACCGACCCGGCGCTGGAGTTGAGGAGGATCAGCAACTGGCCCACGTCGTCGTAGACGGCGACGTTCTCGTCCAGCTCGACCGCCGAGGCGCCCTGGCGGCGCACCGGTACCGAACCCGCTTGCGGCCACTCAGCGTCCATGCCCGTTCCTCCCGTTGGCCAACGATGTCCCCACAGACTCCCTCAGCCGGTGCCCCGGCGTCTCGACCCTGGCTCGACGCGGGCGTCCACGAGACCGAGCACCAGGGCGCACGCCTCGTCGAGGTCGGAGAACGTGAGGGCATAGCACTCGCAGTCCGCCGCCAGCCGGCCCAGGGCCGCGCTCCCGGACGCGCCGTGGGACAAGAGGTTCACCGCGTGCAGCGCCAGCGTGAAGAAGGCCTCGGTCTCGCTCAGCGAGGTGAGCGCGGTCTCGGCGGCGCCGTCGTAACGCGGGGCGATGACGAAGCCCGGGGCACACGGCTCCCCGACGCGCCGCCCGGTGCCGTCGCCCACGGGGACCTGCCACTCGCCGCCCCGCCCCTCGCCGAGCGGGTCGGGGCCCATCTCGGCCAGCACCGCGAAGCTGCCCGGCTTGAGGGTGATCGCCTTGGGGTAGGGCAACAGCCGGCCGGGGACGGCACCGTCGAGCTCGAGCGCGACGAGCTCGTCGCTCAGGTAACCGAGGCCCGCCCGGGCCAACCCCGCGGTCAGCGTCGACTTGCCGGACCCCGAGGCCCCGGGCACCAGGACCCCGGTGCCGTCCGCCTCGAGGCCGCCGGCGTGGAACAGGAGATGCTGGCCGCTCTGCTCGGCGGCCAGCCGGTTGACGTCCCACACCAGCCAGCCCACCGCGTCCGCCGGCCCGAGCCCCGGCTCCACCAGCTCGCCGTCGCGAGCGAGGTCGAGTGCGCCGTCGCGACCCGGCGACGCCGTCAGCGAGTACCGGTGGGGCGCCCGTGCGCCCTCGCCCTCGGCGCTGTGGTCGGCGCCGCCCTCGCCCTCGGCGCTGTGGTCGCGCAGACCCGCCAGCACCGAATTGACGTGGGCGCCCATCGATTCGTCGTCGCAGCAGACCGCGAAGCGGTAGGAGAGTGCATTCAGGTTGGGGGTGCAGTGCGCCCGGTCGTGCGCGTGCGGCACCGGACTAGACGGGCTGGTCCGAGCTCCCCGCCTCGTGCCCCCCGGCCGCCGGCTTCGGCGCCCGGCTGGCCCAGTGGTGCATCGCCCAACCGCCGGCGATGAGCGCCGCGCCGATCTCGGCGTCGCGCTGGATGTCGATGCCGGTGAAGGCGAGCGTCGAGCCGGGAGTGGTCGGCGAGGTGGCGGCCGTCAGCGTGCCGGCGGTCCCTCCCGGCGTCCCCGACGTCGTCGAGGGGTTCGTGACAGGCTTGCTCCCGCTGCCGGTGGTGCCGCCACCGCCACTGGTCGTCCCCGACAGGGTGGCCCCGGCCGCCGGCTTGGCGGTCAGGATCTCGGGGACGACCCACGCCGCCGCTCCCGCGGTGGCCACGGCTGACATCCGCCCGAGGGCCTGGCGCCTGGAAAACGTGCGCCCAGAGCCTCCGCCCGGTGCAACTGGAGATGCCCCCACATCTCGATTCGACCGTTCCCTCTGCATGTCGTCCGTCCGTTCCTCTGTCGTTGTCGGGGAGACTTTACTGCTGTTCTCCCACCTAGACCGCATATTTTCGCTTGCTTTTGGGCAACCCCGATGCCTTGATCCAGGGGCCGCCCGACCTCCAGTGCCTAGATAACGCCCCAGCAGACCGTTTACTACCGCTTCTCAGTCCGTCAATTGTGCAATCGTTGTGACATTTCTTCGGCGGCCCCCGGCCGGTCGCCGTGCCCGGGAACCGGGCTCCCGCCCTGGCCACACCCCTCGACCTCCCGTCACCCGGCGTCGCCGGGAGCCGCAGCCCTGCGCTCACGGGCGCGACCCGGACGGCATGATGAGCAGATGAGGGGAGCGGCACCGGCCACCGAGGCGGCGATCGAGCCGACGGCGCGACTGCTCTGGGAGGCCTGCCGCCCGGAACCCGATGCGACCGAGGTGCGGCGGGCCCTGGCCGGCGGCGCCGACCTGGCCCTCGCCGTCACGGCCGCCGACGAGCACCGGATCGGCCCGCTGCTGTGGCGGGCACTGGGCGCAGCCGATGGCCTCGACGCGCTCGGTCCCGAGCGGGCCGCGCTGCGCGGGACGGCGGACGCCTTCGCCATGGAGGCCATGCTCCTCATCCCGCGGGCCGTCGCCCTGGCGGTGCGCCCGCTCACCGACGTTGGGCTGGAGCCGGTCATCTTCAAGGGCCCGGCCGTGGCCGCCCGCTACCCCCGGCCGGGCCTGCGGCCCATGGAGGACATCGACCTGCTCCTCCCCCGCGCCCACCACGCCCGCGCCCTCGAGGCCCTGGCCTCGTCGGGGTGGCGCGTCGAGCGGCGGGCCGACGGTGAGCAGTACGACACCGTCCTCGCACACGACGAGGTGCCGTCGCTGCTGCTCGAACTTCACTTCGGCCTCGAGTCCGCGTCGCAACGCGTGACCGCGCTCGACCCCGAGCAGCTGTGGGCCCGTCGTCAGCCGGCGGAGGTCGCGGGAACGCCCGCCTTCGTGCTCCCGCAGGACGAGGAGTTGGTGGTGCTCGCCGCCCACGCCGGCAAGCCGCACCACGGGTTCGTCCGGCTGGTGTGGATCGCCGACCTCGCCATGATCGTGGAGGCCGCCGACGCCGATGGCCATCCGGTCGACTGGGCGCGGGTGCGCAGCGTCGCCCGGTCCGCCCACTGCCTGACGGTGGTCGGCGCCGCCCTCGCCATGGCGCGGCGGGTCGGTGTCCGGGCGCCGTCCGACCTTTTCCCGGTGCCCACGCGGGGCTGGCGCGGCGAGGCCCTGGCCCAGCTGCTCTCGGTGAAGTGGCCCCTCACGCATCTCGGCCTGCCCGGCTACCAGCTCAATTACGCGCTGACCGACGACCGCGCCCAGCGCGTCAAGATCCTGCTCGTCCTGCTGGCCTCCGGCCACGGCATCGGCGGGCACGTCCGGCGGATGGCGGCGCTGCCGCGGCGGGCGCTGGCCGGAGCCCGGTCCCCGGGCTGACGCCGGCGCACACGGAGACGCGGGCCGGCGGGCCCCTACAGCCCCGGAAAGACCCGGCGCAACGTGGCGAGCAGTTCCCCGTTGGCGCGCACCGGGGGGCTGTGGTCGGGGTCGAGGCGCCCGTACACGAGCCGGCAGAACGCCTCGGCCGGCAGCTCCAGGTCCGGGGGGATGCCGCCGTCACCGTCGAGCAGCTCCGCACTGTCGGGCGTCAGGCGCACGGTGAAGTGTCGCACCGGGTGCGCCGTGCGGACACGGATCTCGCGCTCGTCGCCGGTCGCCTTGGCCGCGAAGCGACCGATCAGGCCGAGATTGTCCACGATCACGTCGGCCGCGTCCGCCGGGAGGCGCGCCGCCGCATCTGACATGACCTCGATGTCCCAGGTGTGCAACGCGTGCTCGTTCAGCCGCAGCGCGGCCGCGGTGTCGAAGCTCACCGACATCGGACCGAAGGGAAACGCAATGCGGGCCCGATCCGCTTCGCCCACCGCCCCGAAGGCCCGTTCGAGGCGCTCGTCCTCGACCAGGGCGTCGTCCGCCTTCGCCCGGGGCGACTTCGCATTCCATTCGTCCCAGACCGGCTGGGCGATGTCATCGGGGAGCGGTGCGCCCGCGACGGCGGCCTCGAGCCGGCGCGCCATGAGGACGGCGCCCGAGCCGAGATGCGAGAGGACGTCGGCGATCGTCCAGTCCCGGCTGTACGAAGGGCGCTCGAGTTGCTCGACGTCGTAGCCCTCCACCAGGGCGCGCAGTCGATCGACCGAGGCGGTCAGGGGAGGCAGCGGGTTGTCCATGCCCGCGTTCTAGCGGGATCACCTCCGCTCCGGAACGTGCGGGTTCTTGATTAACTTGACAGTTAACTAACTCCTTGGTTAAATACACCCCATGCCGACCCTGGCCTCGGAGCACCTCGACGCTGCGTTCGCCGCACTGGCCGACCCGACCCGGCGTGCCATCGTCGGGCGGCTGGCCCGGGGCGACGCGACGGTGAGCGAGTTGGCCGCGCCGTTCGCCATGTCGTTGCCCGGCGTCTCCAAGCACCTCAAGGTGCTCGAGCGCAGTGGCCTCATCTCGCGGCGGCGTGACGCGCAGTTCCGGCCCTGCCACCTCGAGGTCGAGACGCTGGACCAGACACTCGACTGGATCAGCGCGCACCGGCGGATCTGGGACGAGCGTTTCGACAAGTTGGACGCCCATCTCGCGGCGGTGCGGTCCGAACGGCGCGGCGAGAAGGCGCCGGCCCGATGACCACCCCCGGGCACGAACTTCGTTTCACCCGCGTCTTCGACGCGCCGCGCCAGCTCGTGTTCGACTGCATGATCGACCCGGACCACCTCACGCACTTTTGGGGGCCATCGGGTACGAGCGCGCCGCGTGAGCACATCACGGTCGACGCGCGGCCGGGCGGCGTGTTCGCCACCGTGATGGTCAATGACCGTGACGGCAGCCGGTTCCCGACCCACGCCGTCTACGACGAGGTACGCCCACCCGAGCTCCTGTCGTGGACCGAGTCGCACTCGGGCATGAAGGTGACGACCCAATTCGTGGCGCTCGGCCCCGACCGCACCGAGGTGCGGATCCACCAGCGCTACGTCCCCGAGGCGTTCCTGGCGCCCGAGGCGCAGGCGGGGTTCCTGACCTCACTGGACCGCTTGGCCGCCCACCTCGGGCGGGTCGAGGCGCCGCCAGCCCGAACCGAACCCGATCAACCGACCTGAGAACAGGAGGACCACGATGCCATCCGACGCCTTGGTGAACGCAGCCGACGACCTGCGCAGGGACATCGCCGACGAATATCTCGCGCTGGCCGACCTGTTGGAAGCCGCGGGACCGGCGGCGTGGGTCGCCCCGTCCCTGTGTGCGGGCTGGCGCACGAGGGAGGTTGTCGCGCACGTGACGATGCCGGTGCGCTATGCGGGGCCCGCCTTCATGGCGGAGCTCGAAGCCGCGGGCGGCGACTTCACCCGCCTGTCGGACACGGTGGCCGCGCGCGACGGCGCGCTGCCCGTCTCGCGCCTGCTGGCCGACCTGCGCTCCGAAGTGCTCCACGCCTGGCGGCCGCCGGGCGGCGGGATGGACGGCGCGCTCACGCACTGCGTCGTCCACGAGCTCGACATCGTCGAGTCCGCTCCCCTCCCCCGGCGCGTGCCGGACGAACGCATCGCCCGGGTCCTGTCGCTGGTAGCCGGCCCGGGCACGCCCAACCTGTTCGGCACCGATCTCTCGGGCGTGGAACTGCGCGCCGACGACCTCGAATGGGCCTACGGGGCGGGGGCGCCGGTCAGCGGGTCGGCCCAGGCCCTGGCGTTGGTGGCCTGCGGTCGGCTCCTCCCGCCGGGGCGGCTGCGCGGTGAAGCGGCGGTGCGCTTCACGCAGCGCTGAACGGCCGCATCCGCCTTCAGGTGCGGTCCAACTCGTCGCGCCAGCGCCGCCAGGCCCAGTAGCCGCCGTCGAGGTCGGCCACGCGCCTGAAGCCCAAGCTGCGCAGCGACGCCGCGGCGAAGCTCGAGGCGTACCCCTCCGAGCACGCCACGACCACCGGTTGGTCGTAGCCGGTGATCTCGGGCAGGGCGTGGTCGCCCGTGAGGTCGAAGCGCCACTCGAGGACGTTGCGCTCGACCACGACGACCCCATTGTCGAACCCACCCTCGGCGGCCCGCTGGCTCTCGGGACGGATGTCCACGAGCAGCGCACCCTCGGCGCGCCACCGTTCGAGCTCCTCGGGGCCCACCCGATCGATCTGGCGTCGTGCCCCGGCCAAGAGCTCCTCGACCGATCGCCCGCTCACGGCGCCACGAGGCGCAGGCCCGGGCCGCCCGACGGCGACACCTGTCCGGGCTCGTCGTCGTCCGTGCCGCCCCACTGGCGCGCGCGCCGGACCAGGCGGCCTTCGAAACAGTCGTAATAGGTCATGGACGTCAGGGGCGGGCTGTAGACGTGCAGGCTCAGCGCGTGGGCGTACGCCTCGTTCCGCACATCGTGGACGTGGCCCGCGCCGAAGGCAAGCGTGACCCCGCCGTGCAGCTCCCGATGGGCGAACGAGACCCGGCCGGCCGCATCGCGGCAAGGAATCGTCTCGGTCAGCGAGCCGCGGATGACGTGCAGCGCGCCCCGCGAGCCGCCGTGGTCGTGCAGGTCGACGGTGCCCCCGCCCGGCCAGGCGATGAGCCAGGCGTCGAAGTCGGGGGCCTGTGCGACGAGCCTCCACGCGCGCTCGGGGACGTCGCGCGCGCCGGGCCAGTGGACGACGCCGCTGAGGCGCCGGGCCACGGCGGCCGGATCGACGTGGCGATCGGCGCGGCGCCGGCCGGGACGGTCGACGCCGGCGAAGCGGTGGCCCGGGGGGTACATCAGGACGACGGTAGCCGAGAAACACTACTAAGTCAATCGGATTTCATGGATTTGGGCGCCCTTCAGCGCCTTGTCGGTCCTCACGGCATCCCAGTCGGTCGACGACACCGCGTGGGCCGAGGGTCCCGGCGTCCTCTACGGGACCGATTCGACCAACGACGCCATTGACGTCGTCGGAGGCGCCTTCCCGAAGGGTCCCGTCGTCGTCGCGACGCCGTGTGGCTCGAAACAGCGCCCCGCCACCTGCCCCGCGCCGGGGATCCCCCGAACTACCTGGGCTCGTTGGATCCTGGGACCGGCACGGTGACGCAGCTGGCCGTGAGCGGGGCGGACTTCGTGCCCCAGGGCGGGCTGTTGTTCCTGCCGTTCCCCAAGAAGCAGGGGTAAACCCGCCTTCGACGCGGGGTGACCGGGCCACCGGAAGGCCGCCAGCGAGGATCGACGCGTCCGCGCGGTTCTCATGCGCTCGTGTTGCGGACGTTGTAACGTCCGACGCGATGCCGGGGGGCTGGTAGGCATGCACGCATGGGGGGCGCGCCCGCTGTGGGCGCCTGCTACGCCCATGCCCGCGTAGGGGCCAACCCGTGGGCCCGATCCTCGAGGCCGGAGCAAAACCCGCCGACGGCACGGCGAGCGAGGACGAGCCGGTCCTGGCCGCACACGGCATCACCATCGGCTTCGGTGGGGTCCTCGCGCTCGACGAGGTTTCCATGGCGGTCGGGGCGGGCGAGGTGGTCGGGGTCATCGGACCCAACGGCGCCGGCAAGACGACGTTGTTCAACGTGATCTGCGGCTTCGTGCATCCCAGTTCCGGCCGCCTCACCTATCGTGGCCGCGAGTTGCACGGGCATCACCCGCACGACCTGGCCAAGCTCGGCATCGCCCGAACGATCCAGGGCGTCGGGCTCTGCGCCGGGTTGACGGTGCGCGAGAACGTCCTGCTCGGCGCAGAGCCGGGGTTGCGCAGT
The DNA here is from genome assembly GCA_035551835.1 of Acidimicrobiales bacterium. GTDB lineage: Bacteria > Actinomycetota > Acidimicrobiia > Acidimicrobiales > RAAP-2 > Bog-473. Next base: position 23,787 of record DASZMN010000087.1, read on the forward strand.
GACCTGGCGTCCTCCTTACTCGGGTTGCCCCGCTCGAGCGGGGAGGAGCGTCGAACCTCGGCCCGGGCCATGGGGATCCTCGACGACCTCGGCATCGCGGCCCACGCGGACCGGCTGCCCCCCGCCCTTCCGTACGCCGTCCAGAAGCAAGCTGCGTTGGCCCGCGCGCTGATGGCGGAGCCACAGTTGTTGCTCCTCGACGAACCGGCCAGCGGGCTCTCCGAAACCGAGATGGGCGCGCTCGGGTCACGCATCCGCGCCCTGACCGCGAGCATGTCGGTGCTCCTGGTGGAGCATCACATGGACCTGGTCATGTCGGTGTGCGACCGGATCGTGGTGCTGAACTTCGGGCGGGTCATCGCCCACGGCACGCCCGACGCGATCCGGGCCAACCCCGACGTCGCGACCGCCTATCTCGGTGAAGAGGTCGAGGAAGTGAGCCGCGACGACAGGGACGGCGGGCACGATGCTTGAGGTGCGCGACCTCTCCGTGTCTTTCGGCGCGGTACGCGCGCTGCGCTCGGTCTCCTTCGACGCCGAGCCGGGAGCCGTCACCGCTGTGCTCGGTGCGAACGGCGCCGGCAAGACCACATTGCTTCGAACGATCTCGGGACTGGTCAAGCCCCTCGGCGGGTCGGTGTCGTTCGACGGCGAAGCCCTCGTGGGTCGCAATGTCGAATCCATCGCGCGCATGGGCGTGGCCCACGTGCCCGAGGGCCGAGGGGTGATCGAAGAGCTCACGGTGGAGGAGAACCTCCGCCTCGCCACGCTGTGGTGTCTCAAGCGCACCGAGCGCCAGGCCGCCATCGAAGGGATCTTCGAGGTCTTCCCACGGCTGCGCGGTTTCCGGCGCCGGCACGCGTCGACGCTGTCGGGAGGCGAGCGCCAGATGCTGGTCCTCGGGCGCGCCCTCATCTCCAAACCGCGGCTCCTGTTGCTCGACGAGCCGAGCCTGGGCCTGGCGCCGCTCATCACCGCCCAGTTGATGGCCCTGTTGCGCGAGCAGACGGAGGGCAAGGACATCACGGTCGTACTGGTCGAGCAGAACGCACGCAGCGCGCTCTCCGTCTCGCATCACGCAGTGATCCTCAACCTCGGACAGGTCGTCGTCTCCGACGCCGCCGCGACGGTGGCGGCGGACGATGCCCTGCGCCATCACTATCTCGGGTTCTAGCGCGATGACCCTCTTCCTCGACTACACGCTCGACGGCATCGCCAACGGGATGATCTACGCGACGTTGGCCCTGGCCCTCGTCCTCATCTACCGAGCCACGCGGATCATCAACTTCGCCCAGGGCGCGGCGGGAATGCTCACCACCTTCATCGCGTTCAGCTTGCTCTCTCGGGGCTGGGGGTACTGGTGGGCCTTCGTCGCGGTGCTCGCGATCGGCTTTGCCCTGGGCGCGGTGACCGAACGACTCCTCATCCGCCCGCTGCACGGCAAGTCGGAGTTGAACCCTGTCATCGTGACGATCGGCTTGCTGGTCGTCTTCGAGGGGCTGGCCGGCGCGATCTACGGCAACGCGAGTCGCGGCTTCCCGGCGGCATTCTCCCAGCGTGGCCTGCGCATCGGCCACACGGCGATCGCGTTCTCCCACTTCGACGTCTTCATCTTGATCGCCGTCCTGATCCTCATGACGGGGACGCTCGTGCTGTTCCGCTTCACCGCGCTGGGTCTGCGCATGAGGGCGACCGCCTTCTCGCGCGAGATCGCTCGCCTGCTCGGTGTGCGCGTGGGCATGCTGCTGACGCTGGGCTGGGGCCTGGCCGGGATCGCCGGTTCGCTGGCCGGCCTGCTGGTCGCGCCGACGAGCGCTTTCGGCCCCTATTACATGGACCTGATCCTCGTGTACGGGTTCACGGCCGCCGTGATCGGCGGGCTCGAGAGCCCGGTGGGCGCACTGGTGGGGGGACTGATCTCGGGCCTGTGCATCTCCTACGTCGGCGGGTACCTCGGGTCCGGGCTCGAGCCGCTCGGCGCGCTCGCCCTCCTGATGGTGGCCCTCATGGCGCGTCCCGAGGGGATCTTCGCCCGGCCCCCGGCCAGGCGGGTCTGACGTGGACGCCGCCTCCGTGACCAAGTTCCTGCGGCTGCCACGCCAGCCCCTGGTGCGTCACCTGCTCGTCGCCGCCGTCGCCGGGATCGTCCTCTACTTCGTCACCGTACGGCTGTCCACGTACAACGACTACCAGGTCGGCGAGATCGCGGCCTACGTCGTGGCACTGGCCGGGCTGAGCCTCCTCACCGGCGCCAACGGCCAGATCTCGCTCGGCCACGGCGGCTTCATGGCGGTCGGCGCCTACACCCTCGGTCTGTTCATGACGCACACGGGTACGAACTTCGTCCTCGAGTTGGCAGCCGCGGCCGCCGTCGCCGCGGTGGCCGGGGTGGTGATCGGCCTGCCGGCCACACGCCTCAAGGGCCCGTACCTCGCGGGCATGACGTTGCTGTTCGCGCTCGCCGTGCCGTCCATCGCCGACAAGTGGTCCACCACCTTCGGGGGTGACCAGGGCCTGACGGTCAGCGCGCCGACCGCGCCGGGGACCTTGGGCCAGGAGGAGTGGCTGGCGTGGATCCAGATCCTCGCCGCGCTGATCGTGCTCGTCCTCCTGGCCAACCTGCTGTGGAGCCGCTACGGACGGGCGTTCCGCGCCGTGCGCGACGACGAGATCGCCGCGTCGCTGGCCGGTATCCATGTCGCGCGCACGAAGGTCCTTGCCTTCGCCATCAGCGCGGGCTGCGCCGGGCTCGGCGGCGCGCTCTACTCCCTCTCGACCGGCGTCGTGAACACCGGTCAGTTCCCGCTGACGCTGTCGATCCAGCTGCTGGCCGCGATGGTGCTCGGCGGCACCGGGACGCTCATCGGCATGGTCTGGGGCGGCATCCTGCTCGTCTACCTGCCGCAGTGGTCGACCTCGCTGTCGTCGGACTTCAACTTGGGCAGCGGGGCGAACGCCTACATGGCCACGATCATCTTCGGGGTGGTGCTCATCGTGGCGATGCTCGCCGCGCCCAATGGCATCCAGGGCGGACTGCGGTGGCTGTGGGCCCATCGCCCGCATCCGGGTGGCGGTGATCACCAGGCGCCCGCGGCGGTCCCGGTGTCGGCGGGTGACTGACGCAATGTGGAACCAAAGAAAGGGAGAAGCTATGCGACGACAAGCAAGGAGAAGGACGGGTTGGGCCGTGTGGGCCCGTGCGCTCGTGGCCGGTTCGATGGGCTGTGCGCTGGGGGTGATGTTGCTGCCGGCGACGGCCGGTGCGGCGAGCACGCCGGGCGTCACCTCTTCGTCGATCACGATTGGCGCCACGGTCCCGCTCACCGGTCCGGCGGCACCGGGCTACGACGAGATCGCGCCCGCGATGAACGCGCTTTTCGACTGGGTCAATGCACACGGTGGCGTGGACGGTCGCAAGATCAACTACATCTATGAAGACGACGGCTACAACCCGGCCCAGACCGCGACGTTGACCCGCAAGCTCGTCCTGCAGGACAACATCTTCGCGGACGTCGGGTCACTCGGCACCCCCACCCAGTCGGCGGTGCAATCGTTCCTGAACCAGCAGAAGGTGCCCCAGCTGTTCATCGAGTCCGGGTGCAACTGTTGGAGCAACCCGAAGTACCCGTTGAGCCTCGGCTGGCAGCCGCCGTACACCATCGACGGCAAGATCCTCGGCTCCTACATCAAGTCCAACTTCGCCGGGAAGAAGATCGGCTACCTCTACCAGGACGACGAGTTCGGCCAGGACGTGGTCAAGGGGCTCGACCTGGAGATCCCCTCGTCCTCGGTGGTGTCGCGCCAGACCTACGACGCCGCCACGTTGGCCGGTCCGCTCTCCAACCAGATGGCGGCCCTCAAGGCGGCGGGCGCGCAGGTCGTGGTGCTCGCGACCATCCCGGCGGCCACCGCGCTGGCGATGCTGCCGGCCGCGGTGATCGGCTACTCGCCCCAGTACGTCGTCGACAACGTGGGTGCGGACGCACCGACGGTCGGGCCGCTGCTCTCGTCCTTCACCCAGAAGGGCGGCGGCACGGCCCAGCAGGCCGCGGCGGCCGGTGGGTTGCTGAACAACGTCATCACGACGGCGTACTTCGCTCCCGAGTCGGCTACCACGAACTCGTGGGTGCAAACGGAGAAGAAGATCCTCCAGCAGTACGCGCCGACGCTCTACGCCAAGCAGGGTCTCGACGGCAACACCCAATACGGGGTGGCGCTCGCCTACACGTTCGTCCAGGCGCTGCAGAAGGCCGGCAAGAACCTGACGAGGAGCAGCCTGATGGCCGCCATCAACGCCGACGGGAAGAGCTTCGTCACGCCCGGATTCGTGCCGCTCTCGTACTCGAGTTCGGTGCACTTCGGCTTCGAGGGCGAAGAGGTCATCAAGCTCGAGAGCTCGGCCCCGCCGGCGGTGACGCCGACCGGCACCTGGATCGGCGGCGTGCCCGTCAGCCCCGTCGAAGTGACCAATCCCGGCAAGGGTCCCATCAAGAAGTACACGGGCCCGACGTCGACCCCGCCCAAGAGCCTGTCGTCGACGGCCTGATCGCCCGGCTGACCGGCGGTGGGGGCGACCCCCGCCGCCGGTGGCCGCGGCACCGACTCAGCCCACGGCCGCCAGCCAGGACGCCACCACGGTGGCGGCCTCCCGCTCGCTCTTGCGCAGTGAGTGGTCACCGTCGACGAAGGCGAGCGTCACGTCGCCGGGGATGGCGGCGGTCTCGCGCTCCAGCTCTTCGGGCGAGGCGAAGGCGTCGCGTCGGCCCGAGACGAACAGGGACGGCAGGTCCAGCGCGGGGAAGTGCTCGGTGCGGAGCCGGTCGGGCTTCCCCGGCGGGTGCAACGGGTAACTGACGAGGACCAGCGCGGCCGCCTCGAGGCCGTCGGCCACCGCCAGGGAGGACATGCGCCCGCCGAAGGACCGGCCGCCCACGGCGATGCGGCCCGTGGCCACCTCGAGGCGCGCCGCCAGCGCCGACGTCGCGAGCCGTACGGTCTCGATGCACACCGCCGGCGGGTCGGTGCGGCGCTTGCCGGCGGCCTGCCCGGGGAACTCCACCCGTTCCACGGCGATGCCGACCGGCGTCACCGTGTCCTCGATCGCGATCAGCCCGGAATGGTCACGCCCCGCGCTCGCGCCGGGCGTGACGACGAGGCCGGCGACGGGGGCGGTGGGCATGCCACCCAGTCTGGCCGAGCGGGCCGCTGGGGTGCCGGCGACGCGTCCCTCACGGCCGGACGCGGCCGGTGCGAGAGTGTCGTTGTGACGGGGCCAGCCGATGCACTCGAGGATCCCACCGACTGGCGCCGTCGCGTCGAGCGCATCGCTGGGCCCGTCGACGCCGCGCACCCGCTGAGCACCAACGCCTGGCTGGTCGAGGCCGGTGGGCGGCGGCTGGTCGCCAAGGTCGGCCCGGGCGCCCGCGACGAAGCGGACGGGCTGCGGCGCCTCAGCGCGGTGACGGGCGCGCCACCGGTCCCCGCGGTGGTGTTCGACGACGACACCGTGCTCGTCACGGTCGCGATCGACCAGGTGGCGCGCACGCCGGCACACGAAGAGCACCTCGGCCACGCGCTGGCCGCGCTGCACGCGTCGGTGCTCCCGGCGTGGGGAGGCGGGTCGTCGTGGGTCGGCGCCTGCGCGGTCGACCCGTCGACGTGGGCCGACGGCGCCGGTTTCTACGGCGGCCGTTGGACCTGGCTGGCCGCACGCTGCGGGCTCGAAGATGTGGTCGCTCGGGTGGTGACCCGACTGCCCGAGGTGCTGCCGCCGGGCGGCCCTGCGCTGGTGCACGGCGACCTGTGGTGGGGCAACGTGCTCTTCGGGCTCGACGGGCGGACCTGGCTCATCGACCCGTCGGTGCACGGCGGCCACCCCGAGGAGGACCTGGCCATGCTCGCCCTGTTCGGCGCCCTCCCCGACCACCTGCTCGACGCCTACCAGGACGTGCGCCCGCTCCACGACGGTTGGCCCGAGCGGGTGGCGCTGTTCCAGCTCTCCCCGCTGCTGGTCCACGCCGTCCTCTTCGGCGGCGGCTATGGCTCGCAGGCGCGCGCCATCGCCCGTCGCTTCGCCTGACTAACCCCGGCCTCACCTTGCCCCGGCACCGGGCGCGCACGATCTAATGGCCCCATGACCGCCCCCCTCGAGTTCTGGCTCTACCTGCCCCAGATGCGCCTCGGCATGGACGACATCGCCGCCCGCGCCCGGGCGGCGGAGGCGGCCGGCTTCCGCGGTATGGCCGGCATGGACCACCTGGCCCCACCCGCCGCCGAGTCGCTCCCGATGTTCGAGGCCATGACCACGAACGCCTGGGTGGCGGCCAAGACCTCGGACCTTCTCGTCGGCTCCCTCGTGCTGTGCGACTCGTTCCGCCACCCGGTGGTCCTGGCCAAGGAGGCGGTGACGATCGACCGCGCCTCGGGCGGCCGCTTCGAGCTCGGCATCGGCTGGGGCTCGGTGACCGACGAGTTCGAGGCGTACGGCGTGGGCTCGACCGACCCCAAGTACCGCGTCGGCCGCCTCAAGGAGTCGCTCGAGATCATGCAGGCGCTCTGGCGCGGCGAAGCCTTCGACTACGAGGGCGAGCACTTCACCCTCCGAGCCGCCCGGCAGCAGCCGACGCCACTGGCGCGCATCCCGATCGTCATCGGCGGCGCCGGCCGCAAGACGATGGAGCTCGTGGCGGCGCACGCCGATTGGTGGAACGTCCACGTGAGCATCCTCGACCGTTTCGACGAGATGCGCGACCGGGCCGGGCCGGCGCGCTGCTCGCTCCAGGTGCAGGTGGCGTTGGTCGCGCCGGGCGCTGATCGCGACGCTGTCGACGAGACGGCCCGCCGGCGCTTCTGGGGCGGCCACGTCCTCGGCACCGCACCCGAGCTGGTCGACTACTTCGGCGGCCTGGCCGACAGGGGCGTCGAGCGCGCCTACGTGTGGTTCACCGACTTCGCGCCGGTCGAGACCCTCGAGGCCTTCGGCCAGGAGGTGATCGGCAGCCTCAGCCCGCCGGCGTGAACTCCAGATGGAGCCGCGTCAGCCCGCGCAAGATATAGGTCGGCACGTAGTCGTACCGTCGCGCCCCGGCGGGCCCGTGCGCCGATTCGGCGATCCGGATGTCGGCCATCCGCTCGAGCAGCCGCTCGATGCTGATCCGCGTCTCGGCGCGGGCGAGGGGCCCGCCCGGGCACGCGTGCGGCCCCCGGCCGAAGGCCAGATGCTCCTTGGCGTTCCCCCGGTCCAGGCGGAACTCGTTGGGCTCGTCGAAGCGGCGCGGGTCGCGGCCGGCGGCGCCGTTGAGCACCATCACGGTCGTCCCGGCCGGGATGTCCACGCCCCCGACGTTGACCGCGGTCCGGGCCAGTCGGAAGTCGCCCTTCACCGGGCTCTCGAAGCGCAGGCACTCCTCGACGAAGCCGGCGACGAGAGCCGGCTCCGCGCGCAAGCGGTCCTGGATGTCGCGGTGCTCGCCGATGGTCTGCAGCGCGGTCCCGAGCAGGCGGACCGTCGTCTCCTGCCCGGCCGAGAAGACGTTCGCCGCCACCCGGGCCACCTCGATCGCGTCGGGGAGTGACCCGTCGGGGAACGTCGCCGTCGCCAACCCCGTCAGGACGTCGGCGCGCGGCTCGCGCCGGCGATCCTCCACGTAGGCGGTGATGCGCTCGTAGAGGAACTCGAGCGGCGAGTGGCTGAGCGAGGCCGACCCGGTGCTGCCGAGCCCCTGCGGACGGTGCGAGCCGCCGCCCTGGAGCTCCGCGCGGAACCACTCGTGGTCCTCCTCGGGGACGCCGAGGAGGTCGGCGATGACGTAGAGGGTGAACGGCCCGGCGAAGTCGCGGACGAACTCGCACTCGCCCCGCTCGATGAACTCGTCGATCTGGCGGTCGGCGTGCCGCCACATGAAGTCCTCGTTCTCCTTCAGCCGCTTCGGCGTGATCAGCCGCATCATCAGGCCGCGATGCGCCTTGTGCTTGGGCGGATCCATCACGATGATCTGGTCGCTGAAGGGCAGCTCGTCGCGGTGCTGCTCGATCAGGTTGCTGACGTCGTCACCCTCGAGCGGCACCGGGAACCCAGGGAAGGGGCCCGTCACCGCGTTGCACGACGAGAAGGTCGCGGTGTTGGTGAAGACGGCGACCGCCTCGTCGTAGCCGGTCACCATCACCACGTCGTGCTGGGCCTCGTGCCGGACCGGGCACTGGGCGCGCAGGTGGTCGTAGTACGGGTACGGGTTGGCCACCAGCTCGTTGCCCCGAAAGAAATCGATGCCGTCGAACTCCCCCATCAGCGCTCCTTCGTGCAGCCCACCGGCGGTCCGGACCGGCTGAGAACGTCATTCTCACCGGGGAGAGTATCAGTTCGACCTGCGCTCTTCCGGCCCGGTTCCATCCGGTCGGATGCCGCCTCGGCGGATCCGCCGGGCCCGTCCCCGAGGGCGGCCGACGGGCCGCCGGCCCCCACCGGGCGCGCCGCCGGACCGCCTCCCCGATCCATCGGCCCAGTTCGCGGCCGAGAACGACAATTCCGCGGGTCGCCTAGCATCCTTGCCACTGCGTCAGGGGAGGATCTTCGGATGAGGACGGTTGTCGTCGGTGCATCGAGTGGGCTGGGCCGCTGCATCGGAGTCGGCCTGACCAAACGGGGCGCCCAGACCGCGCTGCTCGCACGCCGGCTCGAACGGCTCGAGGCGGCGGCCAAGGAGGCCGGGCCCGGCACGGTGGCGCTCGCCTGTGACGTCACCGACACCGAGTCGTGCCGGTCGGCCATCGACGAGGCGGCCGAGCGACTCGGCGGGATCGACGCGCTCGTCTACACTCCCGCGATCGGGCCGCTCGCTGGTCTGGTCGACATGGACGCCGAGACGTGGCGGCGCGTGTTCGACACCAACGTCATCGGCGCGTCGCTCGTGACGGCGGCCGCACTCCCCCACCTGGCTGCGACGAACGGCGTCGCCATCTACCTGTCCTCGGTGAGCGCGTCGCTCACGCCGCCCTGGCCCGGCCTCGGCGCCTACGCCGTCAGCAAGGCCGCCCTCGACAAGCTCGTCGAGGCCTGGCGGGCGGAGCACCCCGCGGTCGGCTTCACGCGCGTGATCGTGGGGGACTGCGCCGGCGGTGAGGGTGACTCCATGACCGGTTTCGCCAACGACTGGGACCACGAGCGGGCCGTCGAGTTCGGGACCAAGTGGGCGGAACGCAAGTACCTGAGCGACAGCCTGATCGAGGTGGACGAGCTGGTCACCGTGATCGACGCCATCATCGGCCACGGTGACAGCCTCAGCCTGCACTCGGTCACCGTGGCGCCGCGCACCGTGCCCGGCGCAGCACCGTCGCCCAGCCTCGAGGTCGAGTTCGACCCCCAGGGCTCGTGACCGAGCGGCGATGAGGCCGTGAAGCTGCAGCGCTACCCGTATCGGGCACGTGTGTGGTTCGGTGAAGCACTGGTCGCGGAGTCCGACGCCTGCGTTTGCGTCGAGCGTGCGGGCGAGCCGGCGCTGCTCTACTTTCCGCGTGGCGACATCGATCTGACGCGGTTGGCGCTGACCGGCCCCGCGACGCCGGGGCCCGATGGTGGTGCGTCCGAAACCTGGAGCGCCGAATCGGCCGACGGCGAGGCGGTGTTGTCGATCGTCACCGCCGCCGGACCCGGCCTCGACGATCTGCGCGGCCACGGTCGGTTCGACCCCGACCGGGCGCGGGTCGAGGTGCTCGACGGTGCCCCCGAGACCGAAGCTCGCGCCGTCACCACCAAGCGCTTCCCCACCTGGGGCGACGCCACCCACCTGGTGGGCCTGCTCGACGTCCAGCCCGAGGGGGACTTCGGGTTCGTGGGCGGCGCCCACACCGACGGCCGACGCCCCGTCGTCGAGGGGAGCCAGATGCTCGGCCAGGCCGTCGTTGCCGCCGGCCGCCACGCGCCCGAGCGCCGGGTGGTGTCCGCCACCATGCTGTTCCTCCGATCCGCCGACGCCGGCCGACCGCTCCACTTCGCCTTGTCCGAACTGAGCGCCGGGAGGTCCTTCACCGCCCTGACGGTCGAGGTGTCACAGCAGGGCGGTCGCTGCGCGGCGGGCAACCTGCTGCTCGACGTCACGGCGCCAGAGATCGTCCGGCACGAGGTCGCGCCACCCGACGTCCCCGGTCCCTACGACTGCCCGCCGCTCGACATGGGCGTCACCGGGCGCGACATCAGGGTGGTCGACGGCGCCTACACCAACGACCCCGATGCCCCGGCCGGCCCGCCCACGATCGACTGCTGGGTCCGCTTCGCCCGGCTCCCCGACGACCCGCCGTTGCACGCCGGTTTGCTGGCGCAGTTCACCGGACACATGCCGATCGCCACTGCGCTGCGGCCGCACGAAGGGATCGGACAGTCCGAGGCGCACCGGTCGCTCTCGATGGGCATCAACGCCATTAACCTGTCGTTCCATCGATGCGTGCGCGCCGATGAATGGATGCTGTACCACCATCACTCGGCCTTCGCCGGCGACGGCATGACTCATGCCGAGTGCCGCGTCTTCTCCGAAGGCGGTGATCTGTTGGCTTCGTTCACCGTCGACGCGATGGTGCGCCCGTTCCCGCGCGGCGACGGCGCGCGGGATGAGCGGACGGCGCTGTGAGCCTGAGCACGGGACGCGGGCCGCTGAGCGCTCGACCAGCGGGCCGGTTCACCGCGCCGATGCCGGCGGAGGTCGCCTACCTCGAGCCGTTCCTGCGGCGGGTGCGGGCACTCAAGGACGGGGCGACCGTGATCGACAGCGAACGGGTCCTGCTGGCGCACCGGCCAGGCCGACCACCGTCCTATGCCTTTCCGAAGGACGATGTGCATGGCGTCCGCGCGCAGCCCGAACCCGATACCCCCGATTATGTGACCGTCGATTGGCACGCCGTCGACGCCTGGTTCGAAGAGGCCGAAGAGGTCTTCGGCCACCCCCGCAACCCCTACCACCGGATCGACTGCGTACGCTCCGAGCGCCGGCTCGTGGTCGAAGCGGGCGGCCCCACCATCGTCGACACCTCTGAGACCCTGATCGTCTACGAGACGTCGCTCGCCCCCCGCTTCTATGTCGATCCGCGCCACGTCCGCATGGACCTGCTCGAACGAAGCACAACCCAGACCTACTGCCCGTACAAGGGCACGGCCTCCTATTGGTCGACCCGCATCGGTCACGAGGTCGTGGCCGACGTCGCCTGGAGCTACGAGGACCCGCTGCCCGAATCGACCCCGCTGCGCGGGTTCTTGAGCTTCGACGAGTCCCGCGTCACCCTCCGGCACGACCTGCCGATCAGCACCTGACCGAATGCAACCTGAGGATCAAGCGTGAAGCACGAAGGATGCCCGCCTCTCCTGGTCACGAGGCGGATCGAAGCTCCGGTCTCGGAGATCTTCCGGATTCTCAGTGATCCCACGACGCACACGCTCCTGGACGGTTCGGGCATGCTGCGCGGAGCTGAGACAGAGGACCTCATAACCGGTGTCGGCGAGGTCTTCGTCATGAACATGCACTATTCAGCGATCGGTGCGTATCAGATGGACAACCACGTGGTGGAGTTCGAGCTCGAACGACGCATCGGCTGGGAGCCGGTAGCGGGACGAGGGCACCCCGAGGTGGGCGCGAGGGTCGGTCATCGCTGGAGCTTCCTCCTGACCCCCGAAGGGCCAGGTGCCACCGTCGTCACCGAACTTTACGATTGCTCACGTGCTCCGGCCGACTTTCGGCGAGGCATGGACAACGGCAAAATCTGGCTGGACGGGATGGAGGAGACACTCGAGCGGCTCGACGCGTTCGCGGTGTCCAAAGATGCCACCTGAGCGCCGAACCGTCGCGTCGACCCCTCTTCCGATGGTCACCCTGTATCCGGCGAGTCCAAGTCCATATGCAGTCGAGTGAGTGTCGATGATTTGATCCGCCACTCACCGTGGTCCTGGTCCTTCTCGTAGGTCTCGTGGTAATGGCCGTAGCCATTGAGCCTCAGACCATTTGGCCAGATCACCAGGTCGTTGAGGGCCCAGATCCCAGTGGCGGTGGTCGACGAGGTGATGTCGATCTCTGGCATGTGACCCTGGTGCACGGTCACCGCTCCACTCAATGTCTCTCGGAGAAACGCAACGAACTCCTCTGCACCTCTGATCACGTTGCCCCCGGCGGCACTGGTGTCAACGAGGACGTCGTCGGTAAAGACGCGGCGCATCGCTTCCCAGTCCTTGGTGTCCATCGTGCGGAAATACCGGGCCTTCAATTGCCGGATCTCCTCGATGTCGTCCACTTCATCCTCTCCTCGCGGGTGATCCTGGAGTTGGCGGGCGTCGAAAGCCAGCCCGGAACCGAAGAACACGATACGCGAGGCCTTGCCATCGCGGGATGCCCGAACACCCCGCGACCAGGCGAGACGACAAGGTCTCCGACTTGCGAATCGGGATGCTCCTAGGTCCGGGCAAACTTGGCGCATGGTGACGGTCGCGGAGGTGAGGGCGCTTGCGACTTCGTTGCCTCGATCCCACGAAGCACTGGTTCGAGACCAAGTCCGATTTCTTGTCGGGCGGATCGTCTACCTCGGCTTCTCGCGCGACGAACGGTTGATGGGTTTTGCCTTCCCGAAAGAGGAACGCCAGATGCTGATCGCCTCCGAGCCCGCCAAGTTCATGCCGCCCGGTACGGCAACGCGTCGGCTCAACTGGCTCGTGGTGCGACTCGAAGCCATCGATCCAGTCGAAAGGCGCGAGCTCGTCTTGGATGCGTGGGCGATGGTGGTGCCCAAGAGCGTGTCGGCCGAATATCTCCGTTCAACGTCGTCGATCTGAGCTCTCGACGCAGTCGGGGCGGCCGAGGATGAGGACCGGCAGCTGGATCAAGTGCCTTCGAGCCAGCGGGCATTCGCCTCGTCGAAGAGCCGTTGCGTGCGCTCGAGATCACGCGGGCGCTCCTGGTGGGTCTCGAGGTCCCATTCCGAACGCTCCGCCGAGAAGAAGTCCCCTCCGTACACGTGAAGCGCCACCGCGAATTCCTTCCGTGAGTTGGCGACCGAATGGATCGCGTCGTCACCCAGGACGAGAACCTCGCCCGCCGGTAGCGCTCGGCCACCTGCTCGTTCGAGTCCCCCATCCGCTCGACGGAAAAAGACGTTGTCCTCTTGCCCGCCGTACATGCCGATTGCGGCCCACATCCGATGCTCGTGGGGATACAGGACGATGCCCGGCGTCCACGCCACATGCAGCACCGTGAGGTCGGCGGCGTGGTGCAGGGTGGTGATACCGCCACGCCCCACCGGACCCAGCGCCCGTTCGAGGTGGCTGCCCTCAGAGACAAGCTCGGCCAGGACGTCGCGCACGGCCAACGGGGGCGTGTGTTCGGTCAGCGCCTCTTGACATCTTGCAACGATCTCTTCGACGACCAGCGCCATCTCGACACGTTACGGGCCGTGCCAAGGCCCGGCGAACGGGCGCTCTTGGAACGACCTCAGCACCGTCTGTTGGATCCCGTAGAACCCGGCAGAGTTCGGGCCTCTATGGAGAAACGGTTCGCATTGCTCCGGGCAGGGCAATCTGCTTGTAGCAAGGGGGCAACGTGGCGGACGGTCCGGAGCCAAGGGGAGCTTTCGGAAGTGCCGTCTTGCTACAGACCGACTGTCCTGTCATGTTCGGAACACCTCGTGCCGGTCCGACAGGTTTTGGTAGGGGGTGAACGACTGGAACCGTGGAATGCCCTCGGCCGCTCGACGAGGAGCCGGGTCCTCCAAAGAAACGTCCGGCGCCTCCGGCATTCCCGCCGACATAGAGCTACTATGACTAGGACCATGATTACCGTCAACGTGGACCGCTCAGATCCCCTTCCTTTACACGATCAGGTTGCGGCGGAGATCCGCCGGGCGATCGCGGAGGGCGAAGCCGGTCCCGGCGAGCGCCTCCCCCTGGCCAAGGACATCGCCGCCGTGTTGGGCGTGAACAAGAACACGGTGCTCCGTGCCATGCACATTCTCCGGGAAGAGGGCCTGGTGGAATTCGGACGCGGGCTAGGCATCACCGTCTCGGGAACGCCCGAAAAAGGAGTGGTCGTCTCGCGAGTCCGGGAGCTCTTGGCCTTCGCCCGGACTCAGGGCTATCACCGAGACGCTGTCATCGCCATGATCGAGGCGCTCCCCCAGATCTAGGCCGCGGAGGTCATGGCGCTGTCGCCAGTGAACCTGAACATTGGGCAGTTTTCGTCGAACCTGCTGGAGCATGTGCTCGCTGATCGCCACCGTGTACATGAGGTTTGGATTGAGAGCTCCATCTAGCGCGCCCGAAACGGACCAGTCACATTGGCCAACTGGTCAGGTGCTCCGCAGATGATTCAGGTATGCCGCCGCCACGGCTCGTGACTCGGGATCACGGAGCGCCGTCACCAGCGAGTCGGCGTCGTTCCAGGCGCGAGCTGTGGCGACCATACCCTCGGAGACGGCGTTCACATGCCGCTTGGTCGCGGACAGGGTGAGCAGCGACTTGCTCTCGAGCTGACCGACGAGGGCCTCCACCGACGCGTCGAGGTCAGCAGCGGGGACCACCCGGTTCAGGAAACCCGCGGCGCGTGCCTCGGTTGCCGTGAAGGGCCGACAGGTCATCACCAGTTCCTTGGTCATGGCGGGCCCTATCTCTCGGACAAGACGGGGGATCCCGCCCCAGGCAAGAGGTATCCCGAGATCGACTTCCGGGATCGAGAAGTACGTGTCGTCAGCGGCGACCCGCAAATCACACGCGGCGGCGAGAACGAGCCCTCCACCGACACAGTGGCCGTGCAACGCCGCCACCGTAACGGCTCGCATCGACTCGATGGCCTCGGCCATGGTTCGCCCGGCATCAGCAGCTTCGCGCTGAGCACTCGCCGACAGCGCCGAACCGTCACCGGTGGAGAACGCAGCCAGGTCGGCACCTGCGCAGAACGACCGCCCGCGGCCACGAACGGTGACCACCTTCACCTCGTGCCTCGAGTCGAAGAGCCGGGCCGCGTCGGCCAGCTCGGTGAGAGTGACCGTCCCGAGCGGGTTCAGCTTTTCGGGTCGGTTCAGAGTAATGACGCCCCGCGTACTGCTGAAGCTCACATCAATAGTGGAGAAATCCATGCCCTCACTCCAACTCATGGGGCGCGCTTCGAGCAAGATTGGCGATTCTCGGCCCTGTCAGCGGTCCCGTCCACAATGGATCACGTCGACATATGGCAGCCGGGCCAGGAGACCCGAACGTGGGCGTGGCGGTCACGGCTGGGCGCGTTCTACTTCCCGGTTGAGGATCGCAAGGGTCTCCGCGTTCCCGATCCCAAGTTCACGCATGCGTGTCGTGAACTCTTTCGCTGCCTGCATCGCCAGAGCCCGCTTCGCAGTTGGAGCTCCGGCTACGAAGGTCCCGTGCCGGCCCCGCGTTTCGATGAGTCCAGCCCGCTCGAGCTGTCGATAGGACTTCGCGACAGTGTTGACCGCCAAGCCGAGATCGGCGGCCAACTGCCGCACCGTCGGCAGCCTGACGGACTGCTCGAGGCGCCCACTCTCAATGGCGGCGGCAAGTTGCGCGCGCACCTGCTCGAACGGTGGTACCGGTGAGTGGCTCTCGAGCCTCAGCCAGTCCATGGTGAGTTCGTATCAAACTTTGTACCACGCGACAAGGCGCAGGCGGCCAAGGCGCGCCGAACCGCCGTACCCAGGGGTTCGAATGGTGCTCTTCGCATATATGGGGTCATTTCTGCGTCTCACCACCGATGGCACTGCGCTGGGCGTTACGGTCACGGCTCCCGTTCCGTCGCGGCGAGAGATCGGGCCCCAAGTCCCGCCTCCTCGAGCTCCTCCCGGAGAGCGCGGGCCGAGCGGAACAAGGCCGTCTGGATCCCCGACGCGCTGGGGTTCCAATCGAGCAAGACTCCGCCGAAGTCGAACACCACCGCTTCGACATCTGGGTGCTCGCGGCGGCTGAGGGAACGCACAACGATTATGTTAGTTTGAACACCATGGATGTGCTCACCCGGCACCAGGTCATCCTCCAGGCCCTCCGCGAACGCAGTCCGGTGCTGGTCGGGGAACTGGCCGCCGCCCTGGATTGCTCTGAGATGACGGTGCGTCGTGATCTCGAATCGCTCGAGCGCAGCGGGGGGCTGCGGCGTGTGCACGGTGGCGCGGCGAGTGTCTCCCTCAGCGCCGAGGAGACCCCGTACGGCATCCGGGCCCTCGAATTCAGCGAGGCGAAGGCGGCGATCGGCGCCGCTGCGGCCGGTCTCTTGGCCGACGGCGAGACGGTCATCCTCGACGGTGGTACCACCGCCATGGAGGTGGCACGGGCTCTGCGACGCCGGCGGTTGACCGTCATGCCGCTCGCCCTTCGGCCAGTCTTCGAGCTGCACGAGTGCCCCGGCATCAAGCTCCTCCTCCCGGGTGGCGAAGTCCGTCCGGGAGAGCTGTCGTTTACCGGGAGTCTCACGGAAGCTCCCTTTTCCCAGCTCCGTTTCGACACGTGCGTGCTGGGCCCGTGCGGCATCGACACCAAGGCGGGGATCACGACCCACTTTCTGCCCGAGGCAGCGGTCAAGAGCGCCGCCGCCCGATCCTCGCAACGGGTCATCGCGGTGGCCGACTCCTCGAAGCTCGGGCGGGTGGCGTTCGGCCATGTCTGCGACCTCGACGAGATCGACATCGTCCTGACCGATGCCGGAGCCGAAGAGCAGAAGGTCGAGGAGTTGCGAGCGATGGGAGTCGACGTCCGCTGCGTCTGACCCTGGGTCCGGAAATGAACCGACGAGGGGTACCCGCGTCGATGGACCGCTGGCCCCGCGTCGCCGTCATCGCCGTGTTCTTCGTACAGGGCTTCTTGTTCGCCTCTTGGACGGCCCACATACCGCAGCTCAAGCACCACCTTGGTCTCAGCGACGGCCGTCTCGGGCTCGTCTTGCTCGGGGCCCCCCTCGGCTCGGTCCTCGCTTTGGTGGTGGCGGGTCGCATCCTCTCGAGCGTGGGGAGCCGCCCCGTGGTCCGTCTGGCCCTGCTCGGCTATTGCGTCTCTGGGCCATTCATCGGGCTCACGAGTTCGTTCGGAACCTTCTTTGTCGCGTTCTTGGTCTGGGGCTTCTTCCAGGGGATGCTCGACGTCTCGATGAACACCCAGGCAATCGCGGTCGAGCGTTTCTCCGGCCGGGTGCTGATGCCAGGTTTCCATGGTTCGTGGAGCAGCGGGGCCCTGGGCGGTGCGGTGGTCGGAGCGGCTGCGGTGGGGCTGGGCGTCTCGTTGAGCGAGCAGCTGCTGGTCTTGGCCATACCGTGCCTCCTCGTCGTTGGCTGGCTCACGACCCAGATGATCCCGGACCAGCGGCCGGGCGATGAACCCGAATCTTCAACGAGCCTTGGGGAGGGGCGCCACGGCATGCTGCAGCGCCAGCTCATCGTCCTTGGGGGCATCGCCTTTGCCGACATGCTCTGCGAGGGTGCCGTAGCCGATTGGGCCGCCGTTTATCTCCACGACTCGCTGCGCTCCGTGCCCCTTGTCGCCGGAATGGGCTTCGCGCTCTATGCCCTCGCCATGTTGGTCGTTCGGCTCTGCGGGAATCGGCTGTTCACGCGGTTCGCGGCCCACCGCTTGCTCCCTTTGCTCGCCGTCATCGCCACACTCGGATTCGCCGGCGGTCTCGTCATCGCCCGTCCCGTGAGCGTGTTGGTTGGATTCGCCTTGCTCGGGGCCGGGCTGGCATGCGTCGTCCCGATGGCCCTGAGCGCGGCCGGGGCGGTGGGCAACGTGGATACTGGAAAAGCGGTCGCGTCGGTGGCCGGCTTCGGTTGGGCCGGCTTCGTCGCCGGGCCGGTTGTGATCGGTGCCATCGCATCATCGACGACGCTGCGCACCGCCCTGTTTCTGATCCCCGTGCTCACCGGCATCGTGGCGGTGGGTACGTGGACGGCGAAGGGCGTGCGGCGGCTGCCTCTTCCCGCGGGCGAGGTGCCGAACGCACACCCAGGCGAACCTGCTGTCAGCGCATCACAAGCCGAAGCCTGAGCCGCAAACCGAGCGGACCCCGGATGCCAGCTGCAAAGACTGAGCCAGCGTCGGGCGTCGCCCCCCTCCCCGCTACGACGTGCTCGCCGTCGACGTCCCGGGGATATCGGTGCCGCAGGTCGGCTGAGACGACACGGCCTTGAAGCCGCTCTTCTCAGCCTGCATGACCCAGGCGCACTGCTTCGACAGGTCATGCCCGAAGATCGTCGAGTAGTTGATCGACTGGGGCAACAGGCCGTTGGCGTTGTATGACTTGAGCCCACGGAGATCCTTGATCACCGTCGCCTGGGTCGGGTTGCTGCCAGCCATTTGCAAGCCCTTGATCATGAGGTCAGCCCCCGCCCAGGCCTCGTATTGGCCGAACGTCGGGAACTGGGTCTTGGTGAAGTGCGCGTACTTCTGCATGGCCGACTGCATCTGCTGTGTCCCGGCGTTCGGCAGCGACCACGGACGGAAGGGGGACAGGAAGTAGGCGCCCTGCAAGGTCGACCAGGATGGCGAGTTGATCGCGTCGGGCTGGTACCCAGTGGCGTAGAGCGTCGCCTTCAGTTTGACGCCCGACTGCTTCAGCGCCGTGGCGAGGGCGTAGTTCGAGTTGGCGTCCATGGCCGGCACCATCGCGTTGACGCCCTTCTGCTTCGCCACGAGCGCGGCGGCGGTGAAGTTGACGCTGCCGAAGGGCACCGAGGTGTCGAGCACTCCGGTCTTTCCGCCTGCGTGCTGGAACGAGTCGGCGGTCTGGACCGCGGCCCGAGCCGACGACGGCGAGATCCCGTACCCGTACGAACCGAGCACGGTGCCTCCGTGCGCCTTCAGGAAGTCGCCGATCTGCGTGTTCACGGGGTACTTGGGATTCACGCTGCCTTCGTCGGAGGCGAACATGTTCGTGTAGGGCTGCGTGCCCCACTCGGGACCGTCGTCGTAAGTGCCGGTGACGGGGACCCCCGCCGCCTGGGGAACCTTGGCGGCGAGGAACATCAGGGGGCTCTGCGACACGATGCCAAAGGCCTTCGAATCGGCCTCCTGGACCGCCGTTGCGATCTCGGTCGGGCTTGTCTGGTCGTCGATGACGAGCGGCACGAGCTTGTGGCCGTTCACTCCCCCCTCGGCGTTCTGCAGGGCGAGACGCGCGTTGAAGCCGGCGGGGGACGACGAGTTCTCCGAGCCTCCCTCACCGGTCAGGTCGGTCACGTAGGCGATGGTGATCGGCGACCCCGATGCGCCGGCAGGCGCCGGGGTCGTGGCGACGAGGGCAAGCGAGAGGGGAAGGCCGGCCAGGGTCGCTGCCACCACGGCGCCAGCCGTCCGGGTCCGTGTCGTACCAGTTGATCGGCGCCGGCGGCTGCGGTGGTGCCGAGGTCCGGTCTTCGAAATCACTTCCAGTTGCACTGTCGGTTCCTCCCCAGATCCGTGTCGGAATCCCAAAGCCGGAGGCATGTTAACCCGCTATGAGGTTTGTGAGAATGCCAATTTCGGCTTGGGTGACGATCGTTTACTTGTAACGACTGGTCAGTACGAACTGAGCCAGTGGCGTTACTGTAACCGGTTCGTAACGGGAGTAGTGGACGCCGCTTCGGCTTCGCCCAGATAGCGGTCGATGACCTCCTGACCTGCATCGGAAGCCGATCCGGACCAGCCCACCTGCCCTCGGTTCAGGATCACGCAGCTGTCGGCCATGGCCAGGGCCCGGTGGACGAACTGCTCGCTGAGGACGATGGTGATACCCGAGCGCCGGGCCTCTTCGAGCCCTTCGAAGACGGACTCTGCGACGAGCGGGGCGAGCCCGAGCGACATTTCGTCGGCGATCACCAGCTTGGGCGACACGGCGAGTGCCCGGGCCAACGCCAGCATCTGCTGTTCGCCTCCGGACAGGCTCCCGGCCCGCTGGCTGCGCCGATTGCCCAGCACGGGGAAGCGCTCAATCGCCCGGTCGATGGCGCCGGGTCGGTCGGCCCGCCGCTCCTGCGCGACCGCCATGCGCAGGTTGTCGATCACCGAGAGACCGGGGAAGATGCCCCGGCCCTCCGGGATGTAGGTCAGGCCTAGCTTGCGGATGCGATGGGCCGAGAGCCCCGTGACGTCACGACCTTCGAAGCGCACGCGCCCGCCGCTCGGCGATACGAGACCCGAGACCGCCCGGGCCAGCGTGCTCTTCCCCGCACCGTTCGTACCGAGTACCGCCAGCACCGTCCCGGGCGCGACGGTCAACGACACACCGAAAAGAGCTTGCGACGTGCCGTAGCGCACGTCCAGATCCTCCACTTCGAGCATCGGCTCGCTCACGGAGCCGGCGCCTTCGTCGGCGCGGTCGCGCGCTGCTGCGGCTCGCTGTCACCGAGGTAGGCCGAGCGGACGGCCTGATCCCTCCGGACCACCTCGGGCGTGCCGGCTGCGATCCGCTCGCCGAAGTCGAGCACGAAGACGGTGTCCGACAGGGACAGGACCGCCGCCACGTCGTGTTCGACCAGGACCAGCGACAGGGGGGGGTCCGACTCGTCGACGATTTGGCGGAAGACCCCGAGCACGTTCTCGCACGCCTTCAGGTCCAGACCCGAGAGCGGCTCGTCGAGCAGGAGCACGCGTGGCCGGCACGCCAGGGCGCGACCCACCTCGACCAGTCGGAGAACGCCGAGCGGCAGCGCCGCCACCGGCGCCTTCGCCACCCGTGTCAGGCGGAGCAGCTCGAGAATCCCGTCGACCTGGTCGGTTTCCTCCTTTGCCGGTGGGAGGAGCGACCGGGGGTCGAACATGTCGCGCCACAGACGTCTGGGTGCGCTCCGCGCCCGGTGCGCCACGACCAGGTGTTCGCGCACCGTGAGCCCCAAGAACAGCTCGGGCTGCTGGAACGTACGCGCCAGCCCCAGGTGCGCCCGCGCCCGCGGCGACGC
The DNA here is from genome assembly GCA_035551835.1 of Acidimicrobiales bacterium. GTDB lineage: Bacteria > Actinomycetota > Acidimicrobiia > Acidimicrobiales > RAAP-2 > Bog-473. The sequence goes on from DASZMN010000087.1 coordinate 44,676, forward strand.
ATGCGTCACGTCCTCGCCCTGCAGCGTGACCCGCCCGGCGTTGGCCTTTTGGAGGCCGGAGAGCACGCCCAGCAACGTCGACTTCCCCGCCCCGTTGGGGCCGACGAGTCCGGCGATGGCACCGGGCTTGACCTCGATCGACACTTCCGAGAGCGCCGTCAGCCCACCGAAGCGAACCGTGATGCCGGCCGCCTCCAGTGCCAGCGGCACGTCCGGCGGCTGGGTACCGGGTCCGGCGGCCGGAGCCGCGGCGGTGGTCATGACACGCGCCCCGCCACCTTGGGCACCGCCTCGACCGGTGGGGTCGTCGGCGGCAAGCCGATGTCATCAGCCAGCGGGCCACCACCCGAGCGGGTCGACGTCAGGCGCAGGAGCAGACCACGAAGTTTGCGGCTGTTCTCGGCCAGGGCACCATCGGGATACTTGGCCGCGGAGATCGCACCGAGGCCGAACAGCACTGGGAGCGCCGTCGGAATCCAGGTCCACGTCGACAGGTAGTACTGCGCCAGCGCCGCCGGGAACACGAACGTGATACCGGCGATCAGGGCCGCCGCGTTCGAACGCACACCAATGGTGACGAGCACGGCCAACCACACGACGCCGAGGAACGTCGCGAACTCGCTCGGCTGGAACGAGGTTTGCGCCAAGGCCAGCAGCCCGCCGCCGACGCCGGCAATGAGCGCGGCAAGCGAGCCTGCGATCACCTTCATCTGGACGACGCTGATGCCCGAGGTTCTCGCCCCGGCTTCGCTCCACCGCGCTGCGTTCAGCGCGAGGCCCGTGGTCGAACGGCGGAAGTTCACGATGAAGAGAGCAAAGATCACGAAGACGACCAGGCAGAGGTAGGTGAACGCCAGGTTCGAGGTTGCGAACTGGGGCCGGTTGATGGTGAGACCGAGGCCCTGGTTCACGAAGCTGGGCAGCGTGAAGACGAGATTCTCCATTAGGAGCCCGAACGTCAGCGTGACGAGCGCGACGTAGAGGTCGCCGAGGCGGATGCTCAAGAAGCCGACGACGGCCCCGATGGCGGCGGCGATGATCCCGCCCACGAGGACCGAGGCCAGGACCGGCCACCCGTAGTGGTTCGCCAGTTGGGCCGTGGTGAGCGCACCGACACCGGCAAACGTGATCTGGCAGAGCCAGAGCATGCCGCCCTCCCCCGTGACGATCGTCCACGAGAGGAAGATGATGGCGTAGGCGAACGCCTGGGCCATCAGTCCGACCCAGTATCCCTGCAGAATCAGCGGCAGCGCCCCCACGATGGCAATCAGGACGAGCGGCCCGACGTATTTGCCGGCGAAGCTCAGCTGGGCCTCTTCGAGCACGCTGCTGGTCGAGCCGGCCAGCCGGCTCTCGCCTTGCGGCGTGATGGCGCGATCGAGTGCGCCCCCCCATCCCTCGCCCTGGCCGATGGTTCCTCGGCGGATCAACGTGTAGATCAGGAACAGCGCGATCACGATGAAGGGGACGGCGTCGATCACCTCGGTCGTCCAACTGCTGTTCGACGGGAGGTACCGCTGGATCAGCGACGTGGCGACCCCCATCAGGAGCGCCACCAACACCGCCACGGGCAGGTTGCGCATCTTGGCGGCGATCACGGCCGCGAAGGAAGCGGCCAACACCACGACGAACTGGTTGGGGTCGAGTCCGATGATCGGAGCGGCCAGCACGCCGGACAACCCGGCGAAGAATGTGCTCACCGCCCAGACGCCGACCGAGATGGCGGTCGGGCTGGTGCCCGACAAGTCGGTCATGGCCGGGGAGTCGACCATCGCCCGCACCTTGAGGCCGATTTCGGTGTAGCGCAGCACGACGGCTCCGGCCAACACCGTGACGAGGACGCAGGCGTAGACGATGATCTGGTCGAGGGTGACCGGGACGCCCAGGAAGTGGTACACAGCGACCGGCTCGGGTGCCAGGCCGGGCGCAGTCTGTATCGCTTCGTTGCCGAAGATCAGCGTGGCCAGCGAAGGGAACGCAACGAGCAGGCCGATCGTGGCGACGACCTTGATGAGTGGCGAGGACAGCCGGAGATACCGGAACAGGGCGACGTAGAGCACCACCCCGAGCGCCGGAGCGGCGATGACAACCGACACGATGACGGCGGTCAAGATCGACCAGTTCTGCTGGGTGTGCAGGTAGTAGTAGAAGCGCGCGATGAAGTACGCGATGGCGCCGAACGCGAAGTTCAGGATCCCCGAAGACGTGTAGGTGATGACGAGGCCGGCCGAGGCGATGGCGTAGATCCCGCCGAGGACCAACCCGGCGATCACGAACTGCAGCATCCTGCGGAAGCCACCCCCTTGCCGGCTGGATCAGCCGCGCATTTCTGACATCGACGTCGATACAGATACTAACGAGGCGTCCGCCACGGTGCACAGCGCCCGATCTGGGCACTGAGCTGGGACTTCATTGTCGTAGACGGGCCACCATGAGGGTACGGCATGGACCAAAAGAGCGGTCGCCGACCGCCTCAGGAGTCGGCGCGCACCCTGTCTTTGACCGCCGGTACGATCGGCGGCGCCTCCTTCCAGTTGGGGATGCCGGAGTCTTCCTTGGCGATCGGATAGTGGTCCTCGTTCACCCAGGCCCAGTGCGAGTGGTTCAACTCGTGGAGCGTGAAGCAGGCGTTGAGGGCGTTGTAGAAGCCCATGTTGTCGACGCTCTGGTTCACCGACTCCTTGATCAGCAACGACGTCATCGTCGGGAGCTGCGCAATGCGCCGAGCGAACTCCACGGTGCGGTCCGCCAGCTCGTCCGCGGGGAAGATCTTGCTGACCATGCCGAGACGGTGGGCCTCCTCCGCGTCGATCGAGTCGCCGGTCAACAACAGCTCCTTCGCCTTGCGGGGTCCGAACTCCCAAGGGTGGGCGAAGTACTCCACGCCGCACATCCCGAGCCGGGACCCGACGACGTCGGCGAACTGCGTGCCCTCGGCGGCCACGATCAGGTCGCACGCCCACAGCAACATGAGTCCCGCGGCGAACACGGGGCCGTGCGCCTGACCGATGGTGATCTTGCGAAGATTCCGCCAGCGGCGCGTGTTCTCGAAGAAGTAGTGCCACTCCTGCAACATCAGGGACTCGGCGGCCTTGCGTGTCGCACCGTTGATCGTCCGGGTCGGGTGCAGGGTGGGGCCGGGCGTCCCCTCCTCCTGCGCCGCCTTCGAGCCCAGGTCGTGGCCCGAGGAGAACATCGGCCCGGTACCACCGAGGATGACCACCCGCACGTTGTCGTCGGCTTCCGCGTGCAGGAAGGCGTCGTGGAGCTCGACCAGCAGGCCCCGGTTCTGGGCGTTGCGGGAGTCGGGACGGTTGAGCATGATGCGCGCGATCGTCCCCTCGTCGAGTGTCTCGTACTGCACGAACTTGTAGTCAGGCATCTCCGGCTCTCCGTGAACTGATGTTGTTGATGGTCAGGCCGACCCTATCGTCAGAACCCGAGGTGTTGCGGGGCGTGGTCTAGCTAGCTCGCGACGCCGACCGGCACGTCGACCCGCATGATGCGGGCGAGGTTGCCGCCCATGATCTTCCGCACGTCCTCGTCGCAGAGGCCCGGTGGCAGGTGGTCGGCATACGAACGCGGCTCGGCCAGGCCTTCGGGATGCGGGTAGTCCGAACCGAAGAGGACCTGGTCCGCGCCGATCGTGCCGATCAGGAGTTCGAGGTTGTCCTCGTGGAACGGGCTGATCCACACGTGGCTCTTGAACTGCTCGACGGGGTCACCGTCAAAGGCGTGCGGCATCTTCTTGTAGGTGTCGGCGACGTGGTCGAGGAAGCCGGCCACCCAGTCGCCGCCGCTCTCGATGGACGCGACGCGCAGCTTGGGAAAGCGCGAGAAGACGCCATGGCAGAGGTAGGCCGCCATCGTGTCCTCCATCGGCCTCTTCCCGACGCTCATGGCGCGGAAGGGGTCGAGCCGGAAGGGCAGCATCTCGCTCGGCCCCGTCCAGTCGTTCTGGTACCGGGTGTACCCGCTGTCGGACGAGTGCATGGAGACGAGGATGTCCGCCTCCTCCACCGCCTTCCAGAAAGGGTCGAACTCGGGAAGGCCGAACGAACGCGGGCCGCGGTACCCGGGGACCGGTGCCGGACGGATGAGGACCGTCTTGGCGCCTCGCTCGAGCACCCACTCCAGTTCTTCGATCGCCCGTTCCACGATGGGAAGCGTGATGACCGGTGTCGCGAAGATGCGGTCCTGGTAGTTGAAGGTCCATTCCTCGTACATCCACTCGTTCAGCGCATGGATGGCGGCGTGGGTGAGCTCGGGGTCGTCGCGCATCCGCTCCTCGAGCAGGCTGGCCAGAGTCGGGAACATCAGCGCCCGGTCGACGCCCAACTCGTCCATCAGCTCCATCCGCGGGGCGGGCTCCCGGAACGCCGGGATGCTGCGCATCGGCTCGCCGATCAGCTCGCGGTACGACCTGCCCTCGGGATTCCCGTTGCGGAAGTACTCCTCTTGGGCCCCCGGACGCGCCACAACGTCGAACGTCGGGTTCGGGATGTACTCGCTGACCGTGCCGCGGATCATGATCTTCGTGCGGCCGTGGAGGTCGACGTAGTCGATGGCGCCCTTGTAGCGATCCGGCAAATGACGGGTGAACGACTCCTGCGTCTCGTAGAAGTGGTTGTCCGCATCGAAGATCGGGAAGTCCAAAGCTCTGGCCATGGCAGCAGGGTAGCCCTTTTTTGACTGCGACGTCAATATCAGATTGCCCAGCTCAGGGGTCGGAATCCCCAGCTGACCGGCCCTGCCCGGCGCTCACAGGCGGTAGAGCTCGCGGGCATTCTCTCCGAAGATCTTCCGGCGGACATCGGGGGCGAGCGTCTCCATCTTCGCCTCGACGGTTTGCAGCGGGTGGGGGTACAGGCAGGTCGGATGGGGGAAGTCGGTCTCGAAGAGGATGCGGTCCTCGCCGACCGCCTCGATCAGGTCCGGCAACTTGTTGCGGCTGTTCTCGAACCAGAACGTCGCGAACAGATTGGTCCTGAAGTACTCCGAAGGCATCTTCTCCAACTGCGAGAGCTCGTGCGGCGCGTTCTCCGCCATCTCGTAGTCGAGCGCCTCGAGGATGAACGGGATCCAGCCGACCCCGCTCTCCACGGAGACCATCTGCAGATCCGGGTAGCGGTCGAACATGCCCGAGAGGATGACGTTCGTCACCACCCGCGCGTTGCCGATGAACAGCAGCGTGCCCCCGATGGCCAGTTTGGTGTTCTCGGCGTGCGACTCCCACGGGTACTGCCCGAAGAACGTCATCGCGGTCATGCTCGCCCCGATGTGGAAGTGAACTGGGAGGTGCAGCTCGCAACACGCCTCCCAGAACGGGTCCCAGGCGCGGCTGGCCAGATCGGGCGCGCCCAGGTCCTGCGGGTCCGAAGTCATGTTCACGCCGCGCGCCCCGAGACCCGCCACCCGGCGCGCCTCTTGCACGCAGGTCTCGACGTCCCAGGCCGGCATCAGCGGGAGCGGCAGCAACCGGTTGCCCGAGTCCGCTTGGATCTCGGCCATGGCGTCGTTGTAGATCTCGATCGCGAGCCGGCACAGGGCAGGGTCGTCGACCATGCCGAGATCTTGTCCGCCGAGACCGATCGTGCTCGGGAAGATGATCTGGTTGTCGATCCCGCACTCGTCCAAGACGCCCAGGCGGACGACGGGATCGTGCGCGCCCAGATGGACCTCCTCGTGGTCCCACTCCATCAGCGCGTGAAACGAGCTCTCCTTGGTGCCGTCGCGCGCGATCACGCCGCCGGCGCTGAAACGACCGACCGGATGCCCGTCGAACACCCACATCAATTGTCCGTCGACGTCTTCGACCCGAGGCACCCGGTCCTTGAAGGCGGCCGGCGCCCGCTTGGTAAAGAGGTCGGGTGCCTCGCACCAGTGCGAGTCGGCGTCGACGATCAGCATATCCTTCAACATTGACGTCAATATTAGGGTAGCGTCGAAGCTTGGGCAATGGGCCAACGAGGCAGGTGGACGAGTGTGTCGATGCCGACCGGGAGGATCATGCGACCGCTTCCTGAGCTGACGCCGGCCAACGAATGGTTCTGGACGTCGGGGTCCGACGGCGTGCTCCGCGTGCAGGGTTGCCAGGACTGCGGGCAGCTCGTGCACCCGCCGACGCCGATCTGCCCCGCGTGTCGGAGCCGGTCGTCCAAACCGGTGGCGCTCTCCGGTCGCGGCACCGTCGTCGGCTTCACCGTCAACGAGCATCGGTGGCATCCTGCGTTCGAACCGCCCTACGTCGTGGCCAACATCGCCCTCGGCGAGGATCCGAGCGTCCACCTGACCACCAATATCGTCGGCTGCGCGCCGTCCGACGTCGCCATCGGTCAGGAGGTCGCGGTCCTCTTCGAGCCGTACGAGGACGTCTGGCTACCGCTCTTCGAGCCGACCGGCGCGATGGACCCGGTCGATCGGGTGCCCGAGCCGACGCGTCCGGTCCCCCGCCGGCCGCCCACCGAGGAGCGCTTCGAACACCGCGCCGTCCTGAGCGGCATCGGGCGCTCGCAGATCGGCCGGCGGCTCATGGTCGATCCGCTCTCGTTGGCCGTCGATGCCTGCACCGCGGCCGTTGCCGACGCCGGACTGAGTCTTGACGACATCGACGGATTGTCGACCTACCCCGGCGCCGGCGGCATGGGCATGAGCGAAGGCGGCCCGACCGCCATCGAGGAGGCCCTTCGCCTGCACCCGACGTGGATCAACGGCGGCGGCGACCTGCCGGGCCCCGGGGGTTCCGTGATCGCCGCGGCCATGGCCGTCGCCAGCGGGCTCTGCCGCCACGTGTTGTGCTTCCGCACCGTCTGGGAATCGACGTTCGCCACGCTGGCCGCCCAGGGCAAGGGTGGCGTCGCGCGTGGCGGGGGTGCGGGCGAACGGGTCTCCGGCCCGATGCGCGAGTGGCGCGCCCCGTACGGCGCGTTGTCCGCCGCCAACTGGATCGCCATGAACGCGCACCAGTACCTCCACCGCTACGGCGCACCCCGTGAGCTGCTCGGGCTCATCGCGCTCAACGGGCGCGCCAACGCGGCGCGCAACCCGGCTGCCATCTACCGGGACCCCATGACGATGGAGGACTACCTCTCCGCCCGTCCGATCACCTCGCCCTTCGGCCTCTACGACTGCGACGTGCCGTGCGACGCGTCCATCGCCGTGGTCGTCTCCGCCGCCGAGGTGGCGGACGACCTGCCCCGACCGGCCGTCCGGATTGAGGCCGTCGGCACGCAGATCCTCGAACGGGTGTCGTGGGACCAGGGAACGCTCACGCACGAACCGCAGGTCATCGGTCAGGCGGCCCACCTGTGGACGCGGACGGACGTGCGACCTTCCGAGGTCGACCTGGCGCTCGTCTACGACGGCTTCACCTTCAACGCCATCTCGTGGATCGAAGCCCTGGGTTTCTGCGGGTTCGGCGAGGCCTACGACTGGCTCGACGGCGGGCGGCGGATCGCGCTCGACGGCGAGCTGCCGGTGAACCCGCACGGGGGACAGCTCTCCGAAGGCCGGACCCACGGATTCGGGTTCCTTTACGAAGCGGTGCAGCAACTGCGTCACGACGCGGGCGACCGGCAGGTCCGCAACGCCCGGACCGCTGTGGTCACCTCGGGCGGCGGCACCCCTTCGGGTGTCCTCCTCCTGCAGCGAAGGGGCGGCTGAACATGCGGTCGGACCGCAGCGGCGTCCACCAGCTGACGGCGGGGGCACGGGTACATTGATGGGACCCCCGGCCCGAGAGCCCGCACGAAAGGAGAGGCGCGTGCCGACGGCGCGGCCGGAAATCAACGGTACCGACAAGCCCAGCGGGCCCCGATCCCGCAAGGGCGTCGAGACGCGAGCGCGCCTCGTTGGGGCGGCGAAGGAGATCTTCGAGCGCGACGGCTTTCTCGACGCCCGCATTTCCGACATCGCCGAGAAGGCCGGGCTCTCCCACGGCTCCTTCTACCACTACTTCGAGTCAAAGGAAGAAGTCTTCCGCGAGGTCGTGGCCGAAGTCGACGAGCGCCTGAGCGCACCGATGACGAACATCATCCTCGATCCCAACTCGCCCCTGAGCCCGTTCGATCGGATTCAGGAGGCAATGCGGATCCACCTCGAGGCCTACCGCGAGGAGGGGCGCATCATGGGGGTGATCGAACAAGTCTGCCGTTTCGACCCCGAGGTGGCGGCCACCCGCTTCGAGCGCCAGATGGTCGGCCTCAACGAGGTGGCGCACTCCATTCGCAGCTTGCAGCGACGCGGGCTGATCGACCAACGCCTCGATCCCACCATCACCGCCGCCGCGCTCGGCGCCATGACCCGGCGCTTTCCTGAGGCCTGGCTCGTCGAGCACGTCATCGACGACGACTTCGACGATGTGCTCGAGCAGTTCACTTTCATCTTTGCGCGGGCGCTCGGACTCGATGTGAGCGAGCGCGACTTGCCGCGGGCCAGCGCCACTCGCCCGCCTTCAATGCAGAAGAACTGACCCGGAGGGCCTCGCTCAGCCCAAGGCGTCGCGCTGCCACTCCAGCAGCTGCGGGGCGAGGAGCGGCCAGCGGGCGAAGATCCCCTCCTCGTGCGCCGCCTGGCGCTCGAGCCACTCGCGGTCACCCCACGGCGGCTCGGCCAGGCGCGCCTTGGGAAGCAGCTCGGCCAGCAACTCCGACGTGGCGCGCGTGTGGTGGACGTCGCTGGCGCCGCTGCGAAAGACGAGCGCCGGGAGCTCCAGGGCGCGGGCGTCGGCATCGGGGAGCCCGGGCACGTGCTCGTCGTCTCCCGGGCAATACGCCAGCATCCACCGCTCCATCGTCTCGATGAAGGCCTTCGGGTCCTGGTCCAAGAAGCGCTGGCGGTTTCCGGGATTCCTCTCGATCACCTCAGCCCACTCGGGCAATTCCGCGACGGCCTCCATGCCGCCGGACGTCCAGGCGGCCGCCAGCGATCCACCGCAATAGTGCATCGCCAGCGACAGCAACCCGTAGACGCCGCCACTGATCCACCAGATCGCGAGGCCTTGGGCCGCACCCCGGTGCGCTGCTGCGAGCAGCGACACCCTGGCGCCTCCCGACCCGCCGATGATCACCG
>DASZMN010000088.1:0-2598 GCA_035551835.1 Acidimicrobiales bacterium
GGCGGTCCCGCCCCAGCGCATCGACACAGGGAGAGGCTAGAGGGCGCACTACCGTAGGCGGGTGCAGTCCACGTCGGTCCCCGAACGGTTCCGCCCCTACGTCGAGGCCACCGAAGAGCTGGCGCGCCGGTTTGCCGCGGCCGGCAAGACCCTGTATCTGGTCGGGGGATCGGTGCGCGACGCGCTGTTTCCCGGGGCCGCCGGCGAGGGGTCCGACTTCGATCTGACGACCGACGCCCGTCCCGACGAGATCGAGCGGCTCGTGCGGGGATGGGCCGACGACGTGTGGACCCAGGGCGCCCGCTTCGGCACCATCGGGTGTCGCAAAGGCGACCGCGTCTACGAGATCACGACGCACCGGGCCGAGGCGTACGTCCCCGATTCCCGCAAGCCCGAAGTGACGTTCGGGGACGACATCACGGTCGACCTGTCGAGGCGCGACTTCACGATCAACGCCCTGGCGCTCCGGCTGCCCGACATGGAGCTGATCGACCCCTTCGCCGGTCTGGTCGACCTGGCCGCCGGCCGGCTGCGCACACCCCTCGACCCCGACATCTCGTTCGGCGACGACCCGTTGCGCATGTTGCGCGCCGCCCGCTTTGCCGCCCGCTTCTCGCTCGAACCGGATCCCGCGCTCACCGAGGCGGTGCAGCACATGCACGGCCGCCTGTCGATCGTGTCGGCCGAACGCGTCCGCGACGAGCTCGACAAGATGATCATGGTCGACGTCCCGTCCAACGCGTTGTGGTTCGTCGTGCGCAACGGCCTCGCGGGGGAGTTCCTGCCCGAGCTGCCGGCCATGGCGCTCGAACAGGACCCGATCCACCGGCACAAGGACGTGCTGGCGCACACGCTCGCGGTGGTCGACAAGACGTCGAAGAACCGGTTGCTGCGCCTGGCCGCGTTGTTCCACGACGTCGGCAAGCCGCGCACCCGGGCCATCACCGACGGCGGCGTGAGCTTCCACCATCACGAGGTGGTCGGAGCTCGTATGACGAGGGTCCGCATGGAGGCCCTGCGCTACCCGAGCAGCGACGTCGACACCGTGGTGCGGCTCGTCGAGCTCCACCTGCGCTTTCACACGTACCGGCTCGGCTGGACCGACCGGGCCGTGCGCCGCTACGTCCGCGACGCCGGGCCGCTCCTCGACCTGCTGAACGAGCTGACCCGCTGCGACTGCACGACCCGGAACGCGTCCAAGGCCCGGGCCCTGGCACGTCGTATGGACGAGCTCGAGGCGCGCATCACCGAGCTCCGGGCCGAGGAGGAGCTCGATGCGCTCCGGCCCGACCTCGACGGCAACCAGGTCATGGCGCTGCTCGACCTCAAGCCCGGACGTGCCGTCGGCGAGGCCCTGGCGTTCCTCATGGAGCTGCGCCTCGACGAGGGCCCCCTCGGCGAGGAGGAGGCGGCCCGGCGTCTGCGGGCCTGGTGGGCGGAGCGCGGCGGCCAGTAGGCGGGCTACGGTCGTCGTCATGACGCGGATTCAGGCACCGGACAGCGGCCTCGGCGAGCACATCGACTGGGCGTTGCTGCGCCCCGAGATGGCGGCCGGCATGGGCAAGCTCTCGGCGGCGGTCTACGGCAACTCGCAGCTGTCGGTACGAGAGCGCGAGGCGGCCCGCTGGACGATCGCGCTCATCAACGACTGCGCCGTGTGCCGCGACACGAGGGCCAAGGACGGGGCGAGCGCCGGCGCCACCGAGCCGTTCTACGGCGAGGTCTCCGACTGGCGCAGCGCAACCACCCTGACCGACCGGGAGCGGCTCGCCGCCGAGTTCGCCGAACGCTTCGCCGTCGACCACCTCGCGATGGACGACGACCTCTGGACCCGGCTCCGCGGGGCGTACTCCGAAGACGAGCTGGCCGATCTCACGATCTGCTGTGGTTGCTTCCTCGGCATGGGCCGGACCCTCGCCGTGGTGGGCGTCCGGGCGCCCGACGAGCGCATCCTCGTCTGACCACCAGACCAGACCCGGTCCGGGTCAGCCCGCCGGCGGCCAGCTGTCCTGGGTCTCGCCCGCCGCGAACGCCTCGACCATGTCGTGCGCCACGTCGTCGTGGTACTGCACCGGCGGCGACTTCATGAAGTACGCGGACGGGCCGAGCAGCGGCCCGCCGACGCCGCGGTCCAGCGCCAGCTTGGCGCAGCGCACCGCGTCGATGATGACCCCCGCCGAGTTCGGTGAGTCCCACACCTCGAGCTTCAACTCCAAATTCAACGGCACGTCGCCGAAGTTGCGCCCCTCCATGCGGATGTAGGCCCACTTGCGATCCTTGAGCCACGGGACGTGGTCGGACGGGCCCACGTGGACGTCGTCGGCGTCGAGCACGTTGTCTTCGATCTGGCTCGTCACGGCCTGCGTCTTCGAGATCTTCTTCGACTCCAACCGCTCGCGCTCGAGCATGTTCTTGAAGTCCATGTTGCCGCCGAAGTTGAGCTGGTACGTGTGGTCCAGCGCCAGCCCCCGGTCTTCGAACAGGCGGGTCAGGATCCGGTGGACGATCGTGGAGCCGACCTGCGACTTGATGTCGTCGCCCACGATCGGCACGCCGGCGTCGCGGAACTTGGCCGCCCACTCGGGGTCCGACGCGATG
>DASZMN010000089.1:0-5755 GCA_035551835.1 Acidimicrobiales bacterium
GACCACACGCCGTAGGCGTGCTTCTGCATGTGCATGCCGACGCCGCTCACGACGCCGCAGGACCCGGGGTCGGCGCGCAGCCGCTCCGTCATCGCGGCCAGCGAGTGCGTCACGTAGTTCGACCCCGGGCCGCCGTGGTACGGCAGACCACCGGTCGCGGTCACCGCGGCCGCCCGCGCGTCGGACTCGGCGATGCCCAACGCGTCCAGCGCGAAGCACACGGAGGAGGCGAAGCACGAGTACAGGTCGAGATGCGCGACGTCGTCCACTCCGATCCTCGCCCCCGCCAACGCGGCCCCCGCCGCCGCCGCCATGGCGGGGGAGCGCCACAGCTCGGGATGCCCGGCCACGTGCTCGGGCTCGGTGGCGTAGCCCCAGCCGCGCAGGTAGACCCGGCGGTCCTCGGGCACGCCGAGCGCGTCCGCCTTCTCGGCCGACGCGAGCAACACCGCGGCCGCCATGTCGACGTCCATGATCGAGGTCATGAGCTTGGTATAGGGGTAGGCCACCAGCCGGTTGTCGGGCGTCGCCGTCGCCACCTCGTCGGCCGTGCGCACCACCGGGAACCAGGCGTGCTCGGGCTGCGCCGCCGCCACCGACGTCATCGAGGCCATCACCCTTCCCAGTGCGGCGCGGTGCTCGGCCAGCCCCCGCCCGAGATGCGCGCGGCGCGCGTTGTCGAACAGCGCGAACGTCAGGTAGGCCTCGAAGACGGAGTGGCTGATCTCCGACGGGTCGAACTGCATGTCCATGGGGAACGGCCGCTTCTCGTCGGGGCGGAACGACCACGCGGGGCGCTCGCCCGCCTTCTTCAGGCGGCGGACGGTGGCGAGGGCCTCCGCGCCGACGAGTAGTGAGAAGTCGAGGTCGCCTGCCCTGATCGAGCGCGCCGCCTCGACGGCCAGCACATGGGGGACCGATCCGCCGATGCCCGAGTAACGACGGCGACCCGGCGACGCGCCCAGCCGGTCCGAGAGGCGCTGCACGGCGTCGTCGTACTGCCACGACTGCGAGTAGACGACGTCGACGCCCTCGAGCTCGCCGAGCGCGCCGGTCACGCGCCCGCCGGCGTCGGCCGCCGCCTCGCGCACCACGCGCTCCCACATGTCGAGCGGCTCCGGCGCCACACCGTCGTTGGCCACGACGACGAAGTCGGAGGGGTGCCAGGTGTGACGGGCGACGCCGATGATGCAGGCGGCGCGGGGGTCGGTGGCGGGGCTCATACCAGCACGACGACGACGCGACGAGCTCGGGCGCAGCCCGTCAGGAGCGCGACTTGCCGGGCATGGCGATCGCCCGGTCGGCGATGATGTTCTTCTGGATCTCGGTCGAGCCCCCGCCGATGGTCGAGTACCGCTGGAACGCGTACAGCCGCGTCCACTTGCCGCGGTCGACCGAGTCGGGCCCGCCCTTGGCCGCCACCCCCGCCGGACCGAGCAGGTCGACGGCGAGGTCGGCCAGCGTCTGCGCCATCGACGACCACGACAGCTTGGCGAACGGCACCTCGGGCCAGTTCTTCTCGCCCTTCATGATCTTGGAGAGCGCCCGCAGCGACAGCAGGCGCGCCAGCTCGATCTCGGTCCACACGTGCGCGATGCGGTCCCGCAGCGACGGGTCCTCCAGCGCGCCGGGGTTCACCGAGCGCGCCGCCGCGACCATGGCGCGCAGGTCGGCGGCCAGGATGGCGATCTGCGACGCGATGCCGACGCGCTCGTAGCCGAGGGTGCCCATGGCCACCATCCAGCCGGCGCCCTCGTCGCCGAGGCGCCACGCCGCCGGGATGCGCACGTCGGTGAAGAAGATCTCGTTGAACAGCTCCTCGCCCGCCATGTCGCGGATCGGCCGCACGTCGATGCCGGACGTCTTCATGTTGATGATGAACGCGGTGATCCCCTCGTGCTTCTTCCCCCGCTCGATCGCCGTCGGGTCCGTCCGCAGCAAGAACAGTCCCCACGTGGCGAGGTGCGCCGAGGAGATCCAGATCTTGGACCCGTTGACGACGTATTCGTCGGTCTCGGCGTCGTAGATCGCCGTCGTGCGCAGGTTGGCCAGGTCGTTGCCCGCCATCGGCTCGCTGAAGCCCTGGCACCAATGCTCCTCGGCCTCGAGGATCGACGGCAGCCACTGCGCCTTCTGCTCCTCGGTGCCCCAGGCGATGATCATCGGGCCGATCTGCCATATCCCGTTGGTGTTGAACATCCCCGGCGTGCGGTACTCGGCCATCACCTCCGAATAGAGCAGCCGCTGCATCGCGTTGATCGTCCGGCCGTTGGCGTACTCGGGGCCCCAGTGGATGGCGGCCCACCCGCCCTCGTGCAGTTTGCGCTGCCACTTCTGGCGCCGTTGTTGGCTCGCCTCGCCGCTCAGCTGCGCATCGTCGCCGAGGGCCTCAGCCTCTAGGAACGGCGGCAGGTGCTCGTCCAACCAGGCGCGCAGCTCGTCGCGGAACTTCTCGTCCTCGGGTGTCAGGGCGAAATCCACGGGGGGTAAGGGTAGCCGACCGACCGTGTACTCTGACGCCCGTGTCAGGGAACCGCGGGGCGCCACGACGCACGCGTGACACGCGGCGAATGCCCTAGGGGAGGGCCGTGGACTTCACGTACGACGACGAGCAGCTGGCGCTCCAAGAAGCGGCGCGTGGCGCGCTCGAGCGCACGTGCGGCCCGCAGGTCCTGCGCGAGCTGGCCGACGACGCCGCCGGCATCACCCCGGCCTTGTGGTCGACCCTGGTCGACCTCGGCTGGACCGGCCTCCTCGTCCCCACCGAGCACGGCGGCACCGGCACCGGCCTGCTCGAGACGAGCATCGTCTTGGAGCAGATGGGCCGCATCCCCGTCCCCGGGCCCTATTTCTCCTCGGCCGTGGCCGCCACCCTGGCCGCCCGCGCCCTTGGCGCCACCGAGCTGCTGAGCGACCTGGCGGCCGGCACCCGACGTGGCACCGTCGCCCTCGGCGAACAGGGGCACGGCGAGCCGCTCGCCACCGTGCGCACCCGGGCCCGCCGCAAGGCGGCGCAGTGGGTGCTCAGCGGTGAGAAGCCGTTCGTCATGGACGCGCACACGGCCGACTGGGTGATCGTGGTGGCGCGCAGCGAGGAGGGAGTGCGCTCCTACCTGCTCGAGTCGCCGTCGACCGCCGTCGCCACCACCGTCGAGCTCGTCCCCTCCCTCGACCCCACCCGCAAGTTGGCCCGCCTGGTGCTCGACGAGACGCCGGCGGTACCCCTCGGGCCCTCGGGCAACCAGGCGCACCTGTGGCAACGGGTCCAGGACGACGTCGCCATCGGCCTGGCCGCCGAGACCGTCGGCGCGGCCGACCGCGCCCTGGCCGAGGCGA
The DNA here is from genome assembly GCA_035551835.1 of Acidimicrobiales bacterium. Classification (GTDB taxonomy): domain Bacteria; phylum Actinomycetota; class Acidimicrobiia; order Acidimicrobiales; family RAAP-2; genus Bog-473. The sequence continues at coordinate 3,337 of DASZMN010000089.1, forward strand.
TCGCCTACACCTCCGAGCGCGTGGTCTTCGACAAGCCGGTGGCGACCTACCAGACGGTGCGCCACCGCCTGGTCGAGATGTACCAGCAGGTCGAGATGGCCCGAGCCGGCTTCCAGTTCGCGGCCTGGGCCTCGGACACCGAGGCGCCCGAACGGGCGCAATCGGCGGCGATGGCATCGAGCTACGCGGCCGAGGCCGGCGTCCGGGTGACCGGCGACGACATCCAGCTCCACGGCGGCGTGGGCTTCACGTGGGCCAACGACGCCCACTTCCTCTTCAAGCGGGTGAAGCAGAACGCGGTGCTCTCGGGTGGCGCCGGCGCCCAGCTCCACCGGCTGGCGTCGATGTTCATAGAGTCTGCGTGAGTGACTGACACCACGAACGCCGTCGCCGCTGCTGCTGCTTCTGCGGCTGCTGCTTCTGCCGCTGCCGCTGCCGGCTCGCCCCGCTTCGAGCTGCGGCCCGTGCCGGCCGAGCTCGGGGAGCGCTACCTGGCCGAAGGGCTCTGGGACGACCGCACGCTCGGGCAGCTCCTGAGCGACGCGCTGCACGAGGACCCGACGCGCCGCTTCCGGATCTGGTCGCCGACCAACCCCTACCTGGGCACGGTGGGGGAGGTGTACGACGAGGCGTTGCGGGTGGCCGCCGGGCTGCGCGCCCAGGGCTTCGGCCCTGGCGACGTCGTCGCCTTCCAGCTGCCGAACTGGTTCGAGGCGGCCGTGACGTTCTACGCCTGCACCATCGTCGGCGTGACGATCGTGCCGATCGTGATCTTCTACGGACCGAAGGAGGTCGGGTTCATCCTCCGCCAGAGCGGTGCCCGCGCCTTCGTCGTCGTCTCCTCCTACGGCAAGCGTGACTTCCTGGCCGAGCTCGCCACCATCCGCGACGGCCTGGACGACCTCGAGACTGTGTTCGTCGTGGGCGACATGGGCGACATGGGCGGCCTGGGCGGCAGCGGCGCCACCGGCGCCACCGGCGGCGCGCCGGACCTGGTGCCCTTCGACGCGCTGCGCGACGCCGAGCCGATGGACGGCCCAGTCGCCGTCGACCCCGACAGCCCTGCGGTGATCGGGTACACCTCGGGCACGACCGCCGACCCCAAGGGCGTCGTGCACACGCACCGCACCCTCGGCTGCGAGGTCCGCCAGCTGAGCGGGCACCAGGCCAACCGCGACCGCGCCTCGCTGGTCGGGGCGCCCGTCGGCCACGCCATCGGCATGCTCGGCGGCCTGCTCTGCCCGCTGGTCGGCGGCAAGCCGATCTACATGATCGACGGGTGGGACCCGCCGACGGTGCTCGCGGCGATGGTCGAGGAGGACATCTCCGCCGGCAGCGGCTCGACCTACTTCTTCACCAGCCTCCTCGACTGCCCGGACTTCAGGCCCGAGCACGTCGAGCTGATGCACTTCATCGGGCTGGGGGGCTCGCCGATCCCCGACGCGGTCGCCGAAAGGGCCGAGGACCTCGGGATCTCGCTCGTGCGCTCGTACGGCAGCACCGAGCACCCGTCCATCACCGGTTCCGAGCACGAGGCGCCGCGTGAAAAGCGCATCCACACCGACGGCAGGCCGCTCGAGGGCGTCGAGATCCGCACGGTCGACGAGGAGGGCAACGACGTCGGTGTCGGCCGGCCAGGCGAGATCATCTCGCGTGGTCCCGACCGTTTCGCCGGCTATACGGACCCCGCGCTCAACGCCGAGGCGATCGAGGCCGAAGGCTGGCTCCACACCGGCGACATCGGCATCATCGACGCCGACGGCTACCTGACCATCACGGACCGGTTGAAGGACATCATCATCCGCGGCGGCGAGAACGTGAGCGCCGCAGAGGTCGAGCAATTGCTGGCCCACATGAAGGGCGTGGCGGAGGTGGCCGTGGTCGCCGCGCCCGACGAGCGCCTCGGCGAGCACGGGTGCGCGTTCTTCCGCATGCAGCCGGGATTCGATGCGCCCGACCTCGATGCCGTGCGCGCCCACCTCTCCGACGCCGGCCTGGCCCGGCAGAAGTGGCCTGAGGAGTTGCGCGTGGTCGACGAGCTGCCGCGGACGCCCTCGGGCAAGATCCAGAAATTCGTGCTGCGGGACCGGCTGCGCGCGGGCGGCTGAGCCAGCAGAGACCCCCGACTCAGTCTTCGCAGCCGAGTCCGCCTCGGCCCGAAACCCGACCGTCGCCTCCCCCGTCCTGCAGCCCCCATTGAACTAACGGACGGACGAACGGACGAACGAACGGACGAACGGGCGAACGGGCGAACGGGCGAGACGTCGCCTCAGCTTGGCGGCACCGTCCAGAGCGCCAGGTCGTTGCTGCGGGCGATGCCGATCCGTGCGTGGCCCCACCCGCCGAACCCGGTGAGCTCGGTGCTGCCGGCGTAGGTCAGCAAGTCCTCTCCGCCTGGCCCGACGCAGAGGAACCCTGA
>DASZMN010000090.1:0-48475 GCA_035551835.1 Acidimicrobiales bacterium
ACAGGTGTTATCTATGTAGGTATTCATACGACTTTCGTACACACAAGACCGAGCGAGGGCTGATGCGGTCGTCGGACTCCATCGAGCCCGGGCGCGTCGACCTGTCGCCACTCTTTGGGGGTGGAGACATTGCGATCAGCACGGTCTATGTCATCAGCGACTCTCCGAACGCCTTGTCCGTCGACCTCCCTGACAAGTTGGTCCGATGGATGGGCAAACGCGAATCGAGTTCCGAGACGGAACTCTCTGACCAGGAAGAGTGAAGCAGCCCCAACGGGATTCGAACCCGTGTCGCCACCTTGAGAGGGTGGTGTCCTAGGCCTCTAGACGATGGGGCCGAGCGGCGTTCCATTGCGCCGGGGCGCTTTGGATCTCCGCCGTGCTCGGGGGGAAGGACTCGAACCCTCAATAACTGGACCAGAACCAGCCGTGTTGCCGATTACACCACCCCCGAATGGGTGGACGTTCAGATTAGCCGAGCCCTCCCGAGTGCCGATTCGACGGGGTGAGCAGGGGCGCGTTGATACGGCCCTTGGCCGATGCGAAGATGCCACCTCCGGGGTCCCCCGGGGAACGAGTGCGGGTTCGGAGGTCGCGGCATGTCCCGGTGGTCGGCGTACCGGTGGTGGACGCACGCCCATGGGCAGGGCGCCGTCGTCGCCTTCGCCGCGTTCACATGCGTCACCATTTCCGCCGCCCTCATCGCCGGCCCGGCGTCGGCCTCGGCCGGCACTCCGGGCACGGTGGTCAAGGTCACTCCCAGCCGGGGCCTGGTCAACGGCCGGACGGTCACGATCAGCGGCCACGGGCTCACCCGCTCTGACGGCGGCGGCAGCCTGACCTGGTTCGCCACGGAGTGCACGGCGTCGGTCCGGGGGCGCATGAACCCGTCCACGGACACGCCACACTGCGACGTCACCGACGCCCAGGCCATCCGGGTCAGCCGCAATGGCTCCTTCTCCATGAAATTCCGGGTCCGCAGCGGCATCATCGGCGACGGGTACTGCGGCACCGGGGGGCACACCACCTGCGTCATCGGCATCGGGACGGTGAACGGCCAGGGCACCGTCGTCCGGATCAGCTTCGCCGCTCCGCCCAGCCCCGGCCCGACCACGACGACCACCGCGCACTGATCGAGCCGGGCACCGCGGCGGCTCACGCGTCGTGCAGCCACTCCAGGTGGTTGTACCCGATGATGCGCCCGAGCCCGACACCCACCGTCTCCTTGAAGAAGTAGGGCACCGTCGCCCACCCGGTGATCGGTGAGGTCTGCGTCGGCGTCGGTGAGGGCGACAACGACAGCGTCGATGCGATCGCCATGGAGCGGTCCTCGTGGAAGGGGTCCGTCGTGACGAGCACGACACCGGCACCGCGTCGCATCAAGGCGGGCGCTGCGTCGGCGATGTTCTGATAGGTGGTGTCGCCGCCCGCCTCCAAGATGTCCCCCGCCGGCACCCCGTTGCTCTCGAGATACCGGGCACCCGACTCGGCCTCCGTGCACTTGTCCCCTGGCTCCTTGTTCCCCGTCACCATGATGAGATGCGAGTAACCCTGGTGGTACAGGGTCAGCGCCTGGTCCAGCCGCGCCTGCAGGTCGGGCGACGGCACGCAGTTGTACTGCGCTGCCCCCATCACCAGGATGGCGCCCGCCGGGTGCGGGTCGTACTGGCGCGATGTCAGCCACACCTGGACCAGCGTCACCGCGAAGTACAACACGATCGCCGCCACCAGCAGCAGGGCAATGCGGATGGCCCAGCGGAGCGGCCCGAAGAGCATCAGCCGGCGGGTGCCAGCCGGGCCAGTGCCGCCCCAATCCGACGGCGTGTCTCGTCGCGCCCCAGCACCGCCAGCGAGTCGAACAGCGGCAGACCCTGCGTGCGCCCCATCACGGCGACCCGGATGGGGGCCTGCGCCTTGCCCAGCTTGCGATCCGCCAGGTCCGCGATCTCCTTCGTCACCTCATGCAGCGCCTCCCTGTCCCACGGGCACTCGGCGTAGTCCGCGAGCGCCGCCGTCAGGATCTGCGGCGCCAACTCGTCGCCCGCGATCGCCTTCTGCCAGCTCGCCTCGTCGATCGGTGCGTCCTCCTCGAACAGGAAGTCGACCAGCGCTGGGACCTCGCTCAACATGGCCACCCGCTCCTGGGTCACCGCGGCCAGTTCGCCGAAGCGCGCCGCGTCGTAACGAGCCGGGGGCCACGGCACCCCTGCCACCACCGCCTCGCCCGTGTCCGGGTCGTGCCAGCCCGCCGGCGCCCATTCACCCGGCACCGGGTCGAGCCACGGCCGCGCCGCGTCGACGAATTCGGACACCGACAGCGCCCGGATGTAGACGCCGTTGAAGTGGGTGAGCTTTTGCACGTCGAAGAACGCCGGCGACTTCTGCACGTCCTCGAGCCGGAACCGCTCCACCAAAGTCTCGACCGGCAGGATCTCCTCGTCCCCCGGGCTCCAGCCGAGCAACGCCAGATAGTTCCGCATCGCCGCCGGCAGGTAGCCCTGCTCGCGGTAGAGCTCGACCGCCACCGGGTCACGGCGCTTGGAGAGCTTCTTGCCTCGCTCGTTCACCAACAACGGCAGATGCGCGTAGGACGGCAGCGCCAGCTCCCGCGCCTCGGCCCGGTTCAGCGCGCCCCACAGCAGGACCTGCCGCGGGGTCGACGGCAGGAGGTCCTCGCCCCGGATCACGTGGCTGATCGCCATGCTGCGGTCGTCCACCGCGTTGGCCAGCGCGAACAGTGGTTTGCCGTCCCCCCTGACGCAGATGAAGTCGTCGAGCGCCCGCAGCGGGAAGTCCACCTCCCCTCGCACCAGATCGTCCACCCGCAGCGAACCCTCGTCGGGCGTCCGGAAGCGCAACGCCCGCCCCTCGCCCCGTTCCAACCCCAGGTCGCGGCAGTGCCCGTCGTAGCCCGGCGTCGGGTCGCCGGCCGCCGCCCGCGCCTTGACCCGGGCGTCGATCTCCTCGCGGGTGCACGCGCACGCATACAACGCGCCCGACGCCCACAGCGCCTCGATGGCCGCCTGGTGCGAGTCGTCCTGGGCCGACTGGAAGTACGGCCCCTCGTCGGGCGCCAACCCCAACCACGACATCGCCGAGATGATCCCCTCGGTCCACTCGGTCCGGTTCCGGGTCTCGTCGGTGTCCTCGATCCGCAGCACGAACGTCCCGCCCCGCTGCCGCGCGAAGAACCAGTTGAACAACGCGGCCCGCGCGCTCCCCACGTGGAAGTAGCCCGTCGGTGACGGCGCGAAGCGCACCCGCGGCGCGTCCGTCATGCGGCTGCGGTCAAGGATGTGGGAAGCAGGCGGGCGACCCGGCGATGCGCCCGTCGCGCCGCCGGTGCCACCCGGAGAACCAGGAGCGGGCCCGGCGTCAGTCCTCCTCTATCGAGATGGCGCCCGTCGGACACCCGTTGACCGCCTCGCGCAGGCGGTCCCTGAACTCCTCGGGCGGGTTCTCGTTCAACACGTAGAGGTACCCGTCGTCGCGCACCTCGAAGACCTCGGGCAAGATGCCCATGCACACGGCGTTGCTGGCACACTCGTCGAAGTCCACGACGACCTTCACAAAGACCTCCTGGTCAGGGCTGGATGGGCTCCGCCGAGCATACCGGCCGGCCCCCACGCCGCCCGGACGCCCGTCAGGGCTTCTCGGCGCCGACCACCCACATGGCGAAGAACTGCGAGCCACCCCCGTACGCCTGCCCGAGCGCCCGCCGCACCCCGTCGACCTGGTGCTCGCCGGCCAGCCCCCGCACCTGCAGCGCCGTCTCGAGGAACCGCAGCATTCCCGACGCGCCGATCGGATTCGACGACAGGACGCCACCCGAGCAGTTCCACGGGATGTCGCCCCCCTCGATCATCGATGTCGCCCCCGCCTGCGTCAGCTTCCAGCCTTCCCCCTCGTCGCAGAAGCCGAGGTTCTCGAGCCACATCGGCTCGTACCAGCTGAAGGGCACGTACACCTCGGCCATGTCAAAGTCGGCCCGCGGGTTGCTGATCCCGGCCTGCTTGTACAACGCGGCCGCGCAATCGCGTCCGGCTTGGGGGTTCACCTGGTCGCGCCCGGCGAACATGGTGGGTTCCGAGCGCATCGCCATGCCGTGGATCCAGGCGGGCGGCCGCCCGGTTGCCGCCTGCGCCGTCCCGGCGGCCTTCTCCGATCCGATGACCATCGCCGCCGCGCCGTCCGACGACGGGCACGACTCCAAATAGTGCAGCGGGTCCCACAGCATGATCGAGTCCTCGACCATCTGCATCGAGATGTCGGGCAGGTGCAGGTGCGCGTACGGGTTCTTCAACGCGTGCAGCCGGTCCTTGACCGCCACCATCATGCCGATGTCGCTCGGCGCGCCCGAGCGGTGCATGTAGGCCCGGATGATCGGCGCGAAGTAGCCGCCCGCCCCCGCCAGCAGCGGCGCCGAGAACGGCTGGGGCACCGACAACGCCCACATGGCGTCCGAGTCGCTCTGCTTCTCGAACGCGACCGTCAGCACGCGTTCGTGGATCCCCGACGCTACGAGGTGCGACGCCACGATCGCCGTCGACCCGCCAACGCTTCCGGCCGTGTGGACCCGGAACATCGGCTTTCCCACCGCGCCGAGCGCGCCCGCCAGATACAGCTCGGGCATCATCACGCCCTCGAACATGTCGGGCGCCTTGCCGACCACCACCGCGTCGATGTCGGCGAAGGTCAGCCCGGCGTCCTCGAGCGCCGCCAGCGCCGCCTCGCGCACGAGGCCGGCGATCGAGACGTCTTCCCGCTTCGACTTGGCCACGGTCTGGCCCACCCCGATGACTGCGCAGCGCTCCGCCATCACACCCCCTCCAGGACGCAGACCAGGTTCTGCTGCAGGCACGGGCCCGACGTGGCGTGCGCCACCGCCCGGTCGGCCTCGCCCGACCAGATCCGCTGCGCCGCCTCGCCGATGCGCACCAGGCCGGCCGACATCATCGGGTTGGCCGCCAGCGCGCCGCCCGAGGGGTTGACCGACACCCCGTCGCCCAGCCCCAGCGCTCCCGTCAGGATCAGCTCCTGGTGGGCGTACGGCGCGTGGAGCTCGGCCACGTCGACCTTCTTCGCGCCCACCCCGGCCTTCTCGCCCGCCAGCCGGGTCGACGGCGAGGCGGCGAGGTCCCGCGCCCCCACCGCATGCGTCTCTATCCGGTGGTCGATCCCCGTGATGAAGGCGGGGCGCTCGCACCACTCGTACGCCTTGTCCCCGGCGGCCAGCACCACGGCGGCGCAGCCGTCGGTCAGTGGCGGCAGCGCGTGGCGGCGCAGCGGCGCCACCTCGTAGTCCTCGCGCAGCAAGTCCTCCGGCGAACGGTCGTAGGCGACCTGCGCCTTGGGGTTGGCCAGCGCCGAGCGCCGCGACCGGCTGGCCACAGCGGCGAAGTCGGCCTCGGTCGCCAGCTTCTGGTCGATCATCGCCTGCGCCTGCAGGGCGGCCAACGACGTCGGGTCGGGCCACAGCGGGGCGAGGTAGTACGGGTCGAGCTGGACGGCCATGACCTCGGAGAGGTCGCCCATCGACGAACGCCCGAAGCAGTACACGAGCGCGGCGTCGATCTCGCCTTCCTGGAGCAGCACCCAGGCCTCGTAGAGCGCCCAGGCGCCGTCCATCTCGACGTGCGACTCGGCCCGCGGCGGCCACACGCCGACCGCGTCGAGCGCGGCGACGAAGGAGAACGGCCCACCGATCAGGTAGTCGGTCGAGCCGGAGCAGATGAAGCCGACGTCGTCCTTGGTGATGCCGATGTTGCCGAACACCTCGCCCACGACCGGCAGGAGCATCTCGACCTCGTTACAGTCATCCTCGCGCCGCACGTTGTCGTACTGCGCGAACGACACGACGCCGACCGGCCGCCGCCCCGACGTCAGCTCGGGGAACGACCCCTTCGGGCTCACAGGTACTCCTTGTACGTCTCGTAGTCGGCGTCGGCCTCGCCGTTGGGCCGGAAGTACTTGACCGACGCCAGCGACGGGCCCCACTTCTCGGGCGGCTCCCACACCGCTTCGACCCGCATGCCCATGCGGATCTCGTTGGTCGGGATCTCCTGGATCAGTCCCATGAACGAGAGGTTCGCCCCGTCCAAGAGGATCTGCCCGCAGATGTACGGGATCTCGATCGACTGCCCCGCGAACGGCACGTTCACGACGCAGTAGGTCGTCATCGTCCCCGTGTTCGGCAGCTCGACGATCTCGTCGGTCGCCACCCCGTCGGTCGGGCAGGAGCCCCGCGACGGGACGTAGACCTTCTTGCACTTGGGGCAGCGCTGCCCGATGAACTTGCCCTGCTCGTAGCCGTGCAGGTTCTTGCTCATCGCCACGCCGGCGGTGAACACGTAGTCGAGCCGCGTCGACGCGTCCATCATGGTGACCGGCGGAAGCTCGCTCACGACCCGCCCCCGAGCGCCACGAAGTGGCTGATGTCCTTGACGTGGCCGACCCGGTCCGCCTCGGGCGCGAACTGCGGCCGCACCCGCATGCCGGTCGAGACCTCGTCGGGCGACGACGCGGGCATGACGTGGAGGAACGCGGTGTCGGCCCCGTCGAAGCGGACCAGCACCCAGGCGAACGGCTCGGCCAGCGGGTGTTTGGGCCTTGGGCGGGGCACCCACGACCACGAGGTGACGGTGCCCTCGGGCCCCACGTCGACGAGGCCCGCTGTCTCTTCGCCGGTCTCGGGGTCGTACTCGGTCGGGGGCACGATGACCCGGCCCCCGGTCCCCTTGATCCCCACCACCTTGCCGTCGCGCAGGCCGGTCAGGAACGCCCCCACCACCGGCCCGACCGAGCGCACGTAGGGGTACTCGAGCACATGGTCGGCCCTGTAGATCACGGTCTCGTCAGCCATCGCACCTCCCCTCCCGCTTCCGAACTGGCCCTGTCGGGCCCCGGGTGAAAATAGAACAGATTCCAGTTCTGTGCCAGGTGCCCGACCCGGCCGAGCCTTACCCGTCCCCAAGGTCGACGCCGGCCAGCAGCTGGGTGATGAAGGCCCGGTCGTTGAGGATCGGGACCTCCGAGACGAACATCCGGCCGTAGCGCTCGAAGTACATGAGCTGCTTGGCCAGCAGGAAGGTGCCGCGGTCGAAGTCCGACATCAGGCCGCCCGACTCGTCCGCCATGCGCCGCACCCGGCGCTGGGTGCGGAGCCGCCGCACGATCGCCCGCACGCTGCGTTGCTGCGCCTCCACGCCTTGGGCCTTGGCCATCTGGAGCTGGATCGTCTGCATGATCCCGGCCAGGCTGACCTCACCGAAGGGACGGTTCAACGCCGGCTCGAGGACGGAGCGGAAGAACGCGGTGAGGTCGTCGCCCGAGAGGCCGACCGCCTCGCCGATGGCCGGGCCGTAGACGTCGGTGATGTGCTTGGTCACCACCGGCCACGCCGCCTCGTCGCCCATGGCGGCCGATAGCAGCGAGATGAAGAAGCGGTGCGTCGACGGGTCGAGCCGGCCCACGATGCCCCAGTCGATGACGCCGATGCGTCCGTCGCGCAAAAGCATCATGTTGCCGGCGTGCACGTCACCGTGGAAGGCGCCCCAGCGCACCGTCGTGAGGAAGAAGGCGCGCATCACCTCCTGCACCAACGGCGTCGGGTCGTGCCCGAGCTCGGCCACCTTGGCCAGGTCGTCGATGGGCACGCCGTCGAAGAACTCCCTCGTGAGCACGTTGCGCCCCGACAGCTCGACGTAGGGCTCGGGCACCGCCATCAGCTTGAGGTCGAACTCGTTCTGCAACCGGCGGAAGTGCACGAGCGAGCGCGCCTCGTTGCGCAGGTCGAGCTCCTCGCCGATCTGGACCCGGAAGCCGTCGAGCAGCTGCAGGACGTTGCCGGCCATCTGGTCACCGGTCTGGCGCACGAGGATCTCGAGCAGCGGTTGCATGAGGTCGAGGTCCGTCGCCACCACGTGCTCGACGTCGGGCCGCAGCACCTTCACCGCAACGACGCGCCCGTCGAGGAGGCGGGCGCGGTGCACCACGGCGATCGACGCCGTGCCGATGGGCTCGGTCTCGAAATCGGCGAACGCGTCGCGCAGCGAGAGCCCGAGATCTTCCTCGACGCGTTGGCGGACGTCGGGGAACGGCACCGGCGGCCCGCTGTCCAGGCAGGCCCGGAACTCGTCGGCCACCTCGTCGCCGAACATCCCGGGCGACGAGGCGATGATCTGCCCGAACTTCATGAACGTCCCGCCCAGGTCCTGGAAGCTCTTGCGCAGGGGGCGGGCGAGCTGCGCGGCCGGCAGCGCGCCCTGGCGGATCGTGCGCAGCTGGCGGACGGCTGTCGGGGTGAAGTGGACAGCCACCACCTTGGCGATGGTGCGGCCGCGGCGCAGCAGGTCGCGTTGCGACGGATCGGGCAGCCGGCGCGGGTAAATCCGCGGCACGTCCTCGGTCAGTCTGACGGGCGTCCGGCGCAACGGGAGTGCGCCGTCCGCTACCGCATCCGCCGCATCCGCCCCATCCGCCGCATCCGCCGCACCCGCCGCACTCGAGGTCACGGCGTCAGGGTAGGCGAGCGGTCGTGGCGCCCACCCATCGCCTGGTGGGCGCGCCGGTTCAGGAGAACGCGTTCTCCAGCGAGGCCAGCGCGGCCTTGTAGGTGTCGCCGAAGATCGGCGCCATCTCGTCGGGCGTCACCGCGTAGGCCCACGTGACCTTGGAGCCCTCGCCCTCGGGCTCGACGGTGATGGTCGCCTGGTGGCTATCGATGGGCACGCCGTCGACGACCGAGTAGGTGATCGTGCGCGTCGCGTCGTCACGCGAGACGAGCCGCTCCCGGATCTCCATGCCGAACATCCCGATGATGCGGTCGTCGCCCTCGAGGCGGAACGAGTCGATGCCGGGGAAGAAATCCCCCACACCGCCGAAGTCGCCGACCTTCTCCCACACCGTGTCCGGTGCCGCTCCCACCGTCACGTCCACTGCGCCCTCTGCCATGCCTGCCTCCTCGCTCGCAAAGTCGCCGGTACAGTACAGCGCAGCCGGTGCAACCGCGCGCACGGGCGGTCGGGAGGAGCACAGAGTGGACACGCGCACGATCGGCTCGTTCAAAGTGAGCGTCGTCGGGCTGGGCTGCAACAACTTCGGCATGCGCATCGGGCGCAAGGAGACCGACGCCGTGGTGGGCGCGGCGCTCGATGCCGGCATCACACTCTTCGACACCGCCGACATCTACGGGGGGACCAAGAGCGAGACCTACCTCGGCGCCGCGCTCGGGTCCCGGCGCGACGAGATCGTCCTGGCGTCCAAGTTCGGCGCGCCCTACGAGGGCCACGATGGCGGCGCCTCGGCCGCCTACATCCGCGTCGCCGTCGAGGACAGCCTGGCGCGCCTCGGCACCGACCGCATCGACCTGTACCAGCTGCACATGCCCGACGCGAAGACGCCGATCGCCGAGACCATCGGCGCGCTGTCCGAGCTCGTCGCCGAGGGCAAGATCCGGGAGTTCGGCTGCTCCAACTTCACCGTCGACATGCTCGAGGAGGCCGCGGCGGCCGCGGCGGCCGCACCGGCCGGCGGACCGGGGTTCGTCAGCGTGCAGAACCAGTACAACGTCCTTCACCGCGAGCCCGAGAACGGCGTCCTCGCCGAGTGCGAGCGCACGGGCATCGCCTTCCTGCCCTTCTTCCCGCTCGCCAGCGGGCTGCTCAGCGGCAAGTACCACCGTGGCGAGCCGCCCCCTGAGGGCACCCGCCTCGCCGCCATGGGCGACCGGGCGGCGACCCAGCTCACCGACGAGCGGCTCGGTCAGGTGGCCTCCTTGGACGAGCTGGCGCGGCGCCACGGCCACAGCGTGCTCGACCTCGCGTTCGGCTGGCTTCTCGCCCGCCCGGCCGTCGCGTCGGTCATCGCCGGCGCCACCCGGCCCGAGCAGGTCGCGGCGAACGTCGCGGCCGGGCAATGGGCCCCGGGCGACGACGTGCTGCGCGAGGTCGACACCATCGCGCCCCGTTAAGGGGCGATCGCCTCGCTCCGGGCGGCGGGCGCGTGCGATCCGCGTCGGGTGCGGGCCGACCGCACGGGTGCCAGGTGGACCAAGAGGTTGTACGTGACGAGCGCGATGGCGAGATGCATCACGATCAGCACGGCCACCGCGTGCGCCGGCTGGCCCTGGTGCCAGATCCACACGTCGGGTAGCCACAGCACGAGCGTCACCAAGATGGCGAGGCGGAAGAACAGCCAGCGCGGCGCCGAGCTGATGCGCGTGACCACCGGCCACGCGCAGCACGCGATCAGCACGCCCACCACCGTCAGCTTGGCGTAGTCGGAGAACCGGAAGTGGCTGTACCCCTTGGTCGCGGGATACAGGTGGGTCCCGATCGCCACCAGTGCGGCGTCGACGGCCAACGACAGCGCGATCGCCAGCACGGTCGCCAGTGCGAGACGCCACCACTGCGGCTGGCGGTGCGTCGGCGCAAAGTCGACGCGGGCCCAGGAGAGGACACGCGTGACGACATCGGGATCGGAGGAGGCGGCCACCGGCCCCAGGCTACGGAAGCGGGCGGCCCCGCCGGATCCGACCTGAGGCGGAATCGGGCGGCCGGCCCTCATCCTTACGGCCGAAGCTCCTCCGTCGCTACGACTCGCCGAGCTCCATGACCGCCGCCTCCACGATCTGGATGTCAGGCGGCTGGATCGCGAGCGGCCCGCCCGCCACGGGGACCTGCCACACCATCGAGAGGTACGGCGTCGGCTGCAGCGTCGAGCCGGACGCGCACGGCGGGGCGCCCGTGATGGCGAGCGGCGCCGCCCTCGCCGGCGCAGCCCCGCCGCTGGTCCCGCTGGTCCCGCTGGTCCCGCCGGTCCCGCCGGTCCCGCAGACCTGGGTGCGCCGGTGCCACTGCACGAGCGCGCCGTAGGGCATCGGCACCGACGTCTCGGTGGCGGGGAGGATGTAGAACGCGCCGGCGAGCACCTGCTGGCCCGTCGGCGTGGCGGCGTAGATCAGGCCGTCGACGTGCTGCGGATCGAGCGTCCGGCGGGCGGCCGCGTTGGCGGCCACGATCTGCGGGTTCACGTAGTACACGACCGGGTAGTCGGTCGGGGAGGCGGCGACGTATCCAGCCGCCGCCGCCTCGAACGGGTTGGCGTACTGCGACACGGCCGCGCTCGTCTGCTGCACGTACTGGCTGGCGGCGATGTCCTCGCCCGACGTCAGCCGGGCCGCGCACCCGCTCACCGCCATGCGGACGTCGGCCGGCCCGTTGTTGCCCTCGTTTAACAACTGCTGCGCCTCGGCCTGGGGCAGGGCGGGGCCCGTGTAGTGCCAATTGGGCTTCGTCGTGTTGAACCCGGCCGCCGCGCTGGCGTCGGCCCCGTTCATGTTCATGCTGGCCCCGGGGCTGTTGCCCATCTCCATCAACGGCGAGTTGGCCAGTTGGAGCCCGGAGATCTGCAGGCCGTTCTGGTGCGGGCGACACGTCGCCGCCGCGACCGACTCGCTCGACGATGCGCCGGCGCCGGCGCCGGTACCGCTGCCCGTGCCGCTGCCGCCCATGGCCATGCCGGCCATCGCCGCGTTCGTCGACTCGGCGGTGGCGACCGGGTAGCTCGCCGCGACGGCCAGGGCCGCCCCGAGGCCGACGACGCCGAGGATGCCGACCGCAGGGGTGCGCCGCAGTATCTCGCCGGCGGCCGACCGCCATTCCGCCTTCGACGCGATCACGGTGGGCGTCATCGCCGCGGCGAGCAAGATGATCAGCGGCCCGGAGTTGGGGTCGGTGGCGCTGCCGGTGAAGAGGTTGCCGACCAGGCCCTGACCGGCGATCCACAGCACGAACGCGAAGACGGCGCCGCCGAGCAGGAAGATGCCGGGGCGCCGGACCATGAGCGGTGCGAGGCCGACGACGACGGAGACCAGGGCCAGGATCCACGCCGTCTGGGTGCCCGACGTGGAGAACAGGTTGCCCAGGTCAGTCAGGAAGTGGGCGTACCAGCCGGGCTGCCCGTTCGCCATGCCCGCCACGGCGCTCTGGATGGAGGTGGTGGTGCGGTTGTCGGGGAGCAAGAAGAGGACGGCGGCCAGCGACCAGTAGCCACCCCACACGACGAGCGGGGTGATGGAGCGGCCGACGCCCTGGGCGGCCGCCGACGTGGCGATGCCGGTCGGCCGGTCGCTCCAATCGGGTGCGTAGCGGCGGGCCGGTCGGGGCCACGCCATCAGGCCGAGGAGCCCGTACAACAGCACCGAGCCGGGCGCGCCGGTGAGCGCCGACGCGGTGCCGGTCAGGAGCATGCCCAGGCCCTCGCCGAAGAACCAGACGCCGAGGGCCCAGACGAAGGAGACGGCGAGAGCGGGGCGGGCGCTTCGTTTGAAGAGGAGGCCGACGCCGATGCCGAGCTGGATCAGCGCGAAGAAGGTGTTCCAGACCGCAATGTCGGGGGAGAGGAAGTGCCCGATGTGGGTGATGAGGTCACCGACGACGAAGGGTTGGCCGGTTGCGTTGGGGAGGATGAAGGAGTCGACAAAGCCCTGGCCGAACATGTAGGGCTGGAACTGGAGGGCCGCATCGAGGATCCAGAGGAGGCCGAGGACGACCTGGAGGGTGCGCTGGGTGCGCAAGACGGGCGGGATGTCCCGGTCGACCCCGGCTCGGGCTTGTCGGGCTTGGCCTCGGGTTGCGGCTGCGGCTGCGGCTGCAGGATCGTCTGGGGTGGTCGTGCCTGCGTGCGCGGAATCCACGTCCATTGGTCTACGGATCACGCTACCGGCCGGATTTCGTCCCTCCGGGTCGCGCCGGGGCTAGGGGAGCAAGAAGTCCTGGCTGACGCAGTTGGTGGGCGTCGCCGCGACCGCCACCGGCTGGCCCTTCAAATTGGTGAAGACGTTCAGGGTCGCGCCGTTGAGGCACGAATAGGCGGGCTCGTTCGACTGGAAGTTCGTCACCTGGCCGTCGACGGCAAGGCGAGCCACCTGACTGGCGTCGACCGCCGTGAGGGTCACAGTCTTCCCGGTGCGCATCGCCGTGATGAACGGCGCCGCGGTCGTGGTGGTGGTGGTCGCGGCGGCCGCTGCGGGCCCACCCGACGAGGCGGGCGCGGGCACGGGCGGGTTGCTGCTCGTTGTGGGCGGCGCGGCGACCGCGGTCTGCCCGCCCGAGCCCGGGGTGCCGGGCCCGGGGCCGCCAGGGGTGGGCGAGGACGAAGTGGACTGCGGGCCGGTGCCCGGCGGTGCTCCCGGCGAAATACCGTCGAGAGCCGCGATCATCTGGGCGTCGTTGCTCTCCATGCCCAGGGCCCAGATGCCGACGCCCCGTGCGTTGTAGTGGGCGGCCATCTGGGAAACGTCGAACAGCCCGTTCAAGCCTTCGTAGTACGACTCGTGCCATTGGCTGCCGACCTGGTAGCTCGTCCAGGCGGTGTCGGTGACGGGATCCCAATACTCGGGGCCGTTCGCCGCGGCCTGCGAATCGGCGATGTCGTTGGCGCCGCCCGTGGCCGCGGCCGCCATGGTCCCGTTGTTCGTCGGCCAGTCGATGCCGAAGAAGGGCACGCCGAGGATGACCTTGGACGCCGGCACGGCCGACGTGTACTGCTGGAGCGTCGTCTGGCTGCTGAACTGGCCGCTGGTGAGCGGCGAAGCGGCCGTGGGAGTGGCCTGCAGGTTCAGCTCGTAGTCCATGACGAAGAAGGCGTCGACCGCCGGCGCCAGCGCCGGGAGGTTGTAGAAACCACCCGAGTCGCCGGCCGACGAGGCGTAGGTGTCCATGGTGATCTGCCAGTGCGGGTCGGCCGCCCGCAACGAGCCGGCGACCGACGTGATGAGGTGGGTCAGGCCGACCTGGTCACCGCTGCCCTCGCCCTCGAAGTCGAAGTTCACGCCATCGAGGGACTTGGCCTGCAGCAGCGGGATCAGGGTCGAAGAGAGCGTGCCGGCGGCGGTGGGCGACGACGTGATCGCGTTCAACGAGCCCTGGTCGAAGTCGGTGACGGTGAGGACGACCCGCTCGCCCGCCCCGTGGGCGCGCGTGATCAGGTTGGCCAAGTCCTGGCTTTGGAAACCGTCCCAGCCCGAACCGCTCTCGGCGAGCGTGCCGTTGGCGTTCACGTCGATGGAGAAGTAGGCGATCGTGGACAGTCCGGTGATGCTGAACGACGACGACCGCGGAAGCGTCCAGTAGGGCGCGAACGCGAAGTTCTCGCGTGCGGCCAGCGGGGGCTGGTTCACCAGCGCGGCCGGTGCGGCGGTCGGGGGCGCAGTGGCGGGCGCGAGCTTGATATGGGCTCCGGCGCCCAACATCTTGAGCGCGTTGCCCCCCGCCTCGCTGAACGTGGCGCTGGTGTCACGCCCATTCCGGTGGTCGTTCGACGCGGACGAGCGATGCGTGTCACCCGAAGTACCCGAGGGAGACGTGCCGATGAGGAAGCCGAAGCAGAGCATGGCGACGCAGAAGACCGACGCTGCGATCACCGGCGCCTTGCGCTTGGCCCGCTTCACGACGTGCGCTTGCGTGAACGCGAGGACGACGGTCGCGTTGCGGGCGAAGAAGCCAGGGGTGCCGGGAGGGGCAGCCGCGCTTTCGTGTACGTGAAGGGCCGGCTCAGGTTGTGCGGCGTGCCGAGGCGGCGTGGTCCGGGACGCGACCTCCCGCACCATCCCCCTACCCACCCCCCTCAGGTACCGCCCCCTGGCGTGGTGGGCCAGCTTCCTCCGAGCCAGCGCCATCCCTTGGAAAACACCGCCGTCGCGAGAATCTCACGGTCGGGCAACCGGGACGCAGACGCCACGCCCAGGAGCCATCGGCGTTTTCCAGGCCGGAACCACGCCGCGACCTGCGTTTCTCGGGGTGAATTTCGCCGCGCAGCGGCCGAATCGGAGCCGAGACGAACGAGATACGGGCGACCGTTCTCCGACGATGACCCGCGTCGAGCAGGCCCCAGAGGCCGTCCTGTCGCTGCCGGCAACCAGCAATGCATCGATGGCGGCGATGTCCAACAGCGAATTGGGCGCCCGCCTCGACGACCTGTTCCGTCTGCGCGCTGCCCTCGACGGTCACATCGTGCAGCTCGTGGGTGAGGCGGAGCGTCGCCAGACCTACCGCGACGACGGTGCGACCTCAGCTCCCGCGTGGGTCGCCGAACGCTTCGAGCTCTCGATGTCCGGGGCTCGGGCGCTCGTCCGCGTGGCGCAGAAGGCGTGGGACATCCCGCAGCTGGTGGCGGCGCTGCAGGAAGGCGGGATCAGCTTCGACAAACTGCGCGCCATCGCTGACGTCGCCACGCCCGAGAGCGAAGCTGCGCTACTCGAAGAGACGCGTGCCCGTTCCGTGCGCGAGCTCGCCGCGCTGGCTCGGTCTCGACGCACCGGCCCTCCGCCGGATCCGGCCGCTCAGCACGAGCGACGCTCGCTGCGCTGCAACGACGCCGTCCGCACGATGACGGTCCAACTGCCACCCGAGTCGTTCGCGGAGGCGAAGCGGCGTCTCGAGTCGATCGCGAAGGAGATTCCGTCGGGCGACGGCGAAACGACGTGGGACCAGCGCATGGCGGACGCGTTCATGGGTCTAATCCGTGGCGGGCGTGGCGGGCCTGACGGGCGTGGGGGGCCTGGCGGTGCTGAGGCAAGTCCCTACTTCGTGGTGTTGCACGTTCCGGCGGCGGCCCTCCTCGACGAGTCGGGCGAGCCCTCAGAGTTGGCCGGCGACCTCGAGCGAGGTGGCCTGCTCAACGTCGAGACGGTCCGCCGGGTCGTGTGCGACGCCACGATCTCCCTGGCGGTGGACGACGACCTGGGACACACCATGTATGAGGGGCGGGCTCGGCGTGATCCTACGGGGCCGCAGCACCGGGAGGTCAGGCGAAGAGACCGCCATTGCCGATTTCCCGGCTGCGCGAATGAGGTGTTCACGAACGTCCACCACATAAAGGAGTGGAAGCCCGACCGCGGCCCGACAAATCTGGACAATCTTGCGCTGCTGTGCGTCCATCATCACGGCCTGGTGCATTCCAAACAATGGACGATGTCCGGGAACGCGAACGACGTGCTGACGTTCGTCGGTCCGAGTGGGCGGATCATGAGCTCGCGCCCTTCGCCGTTGTGGACCGCCGTGACGGGTCCGGCGGCGAGCCGGGCGGCCGCCGACCGAAGGCTTTAGCTCACGCGTCGTTGACGGCGGCCACGAGCTTCTGGAGCGTGTCCTTGGCGTCGCCGAACAGCATGGTGGTCTTCGGGTCGTAAAGCAGCTCGTTGTCGATGCCGGCAAAGCCCGGCCGCATCGAGCGCTTGAGGAAGATGATGTTCTCGGCCTCGTCGGCGTGGATGATCGGCATGCCGTAGATGGGGCTGCCGGGCGTCGACTTGGCGGCCGGGTTGACCGTGTCGTTGGCCCCGACCACAAGGGCGACGTCGGCGGAGGCCATCTCGGGGTTGGCCTCGTCCATCTCCTTGAGGTCTTCGTAGGGGACGTTGGCCTCGGCCAGCAGCACGTTCATATGGCCGGGCATGCGGCCCGCCACCGGGTGGATGGCGAAGAACGTCTCGACGCCGCGGGCCTTGAGCGCCTCCTCGAGCTCGCGTGCGGTGTGCTGCGCCTGCGCGACGGCCAGGCCGTAGCCGGGGATGATGACGACCTTGCGGGCGTAGGCGAGCAGCACGCCGACGTCGTCGGGCGTCCCGGCCCGCACCGGTCGGGATGCGTCGCCCTCCTCGCCGCCGGTCGCGGTGATCACGGCCCCGAACGCGCTGAAGAGGATGTTGGGCAGCGAGCGGCCCATGGCTGAGCTCATGAGCCGGGTCAGGATGATGCCGGACGCGCCGACCAGGGTGCCGGCGACGATGAGCAGGTAGTTGTCCAGGACGAAGCCCGAGGCGGCGACGGCGAGGCCGGTGAAGGAGTTCAGCAGTGAAATGAGCACCGGGACGTCGGCGCCGCCGATGGGGAGCACGAAGATGACGCCCAGCACGAGGGCGAGGACGAGGATCACCCAGACGTAGCCGACGCTCCCGGTCACCAGGGCCAGGAGGATCATGGTGGCGATCGCCAGGCCGACGAGCCCGTTGATGAGCTGCTGGCCGGGGTAGGTGATCGGACGTCCGGTGATGAGCTCCTGGAGCTTGATGAACGCGATGGCGCTGCCGGAGAACGAGACCGAACCGATGAGCACGCCGAGAAGGACCTCGGCGGTGACATAGACCGCCGGCTGCAGCCCCAGCGAGTGCAGGTGCAGGAGCTCGACGATGGAGATGAGCGCCGCCGCGCCGCCGCCGACGCCGTTGAAGATGGCCACGAGTTGTGGCATCGCGGTCATCTTGACGAAGCGGGCGACCGGGACGGCGATGGCCGCGCCGAGGACCATCGCAATGATCGCAAGGACGAGGTTCTTCCCCGAGTCGCGCAGTTGGGGGAGCGTGAAGGTCATGCCCACGGCCAGGGTGGCGGCGGCCGCGCCGACGAGGTTGCCCGTCCGGGCCTGCTTGGGCGAGCTCAGGAATTTGAGCGCCAGGATGAAGCCGATGATGGCGATGAGATACGCGAGGTCGCGCGCGGTCGCCAGTGTGAACGATGCCGCCAGCATCAGACGGCCCCGTTTCCGTCCTCGACCTTGGCCGTCGCGTCGGCCCCTGCAGTCGCCGCCGGCTTGGCCCGGTCGCCGGGCTTGCCCTTGAACATCTCGAGCATGCGGTCGGTGACGACGAAGCCACCCACGATGTTGAGGGTCGCCAGGAAGACCGCGAGGAAGCCGAGGATGAGCTGGGGCGTACCGTGCGCCTCCCCCATGATCACCAGCGCGCCGACCAGCACGATGCCGTGAATGGCGTTGGATCCCGACATCAGCGGGGTGTGCAGGATGCTCGGCACCTTGGAGACAACTTCGATCCCCACGAAGGCCGCGAGCGCGAACACGGTCAGGAACGCAATGATCCCGGTGTCCGACCCGCCGATGCTCGTGGTCGCCGCGATGAGCGCGTTCACGGCTGTCCTCCTCCCGTTCCGCCGAGCAGCTCCACCGCCGCCGGCGCCTTGGCGATCCCGTAGCGCAGCACGCACATGCCGACGACGATCTCGTCGTCCCAATCAGGGGCGAGCGACCCCTCGGGCCCCATCAGGGCGAGCACGTTGGCCACGTTGCGCGCGAAGAGGAAGCTGGCGTGGGTGGGCATGCCCGCCGGTGGGTTCGTCATCCCGACGATGTGCACGCCCCGGTGATCGACCACCTCACCGGCCTTGGTGAGCTCGCAGTTGCCGCCCTGGTCGGCGGCCATGTCGACGACGACGGCACCGGGCGCCATGCCCTCGACCATCGAGGTCGTCAGGAGCACGGGTGCCTTGCGGCCCGGCACGGCGGCCGTGGTGATAACGACGTCGGACCGGCCGACCTCTTCGGCCAGTGCGGCGCGCTGACGGTCGAGTTCTTCGGGCGTCAGCTCCCGTGCGTAGCCACCGGTGCCCTCCGCGGAGACGCCGGTGTCGACGAAGGTGGCGCCGAGGCTCTCGGCCTCTTCCTTGGCGGCGGCGCGGACGTCGTAGGCCTTGACCACGGCGCCGAGTCGGCGGGCCGTGGCGATGGACTGCAGCCCGGCGACGCCAACGCCCATGACCAGCACCTTGGCCGGGGGCACCGTGCCCGCGGCCGTCATGAACATGGGGAAGAACTTGGTCAACTGCTCGGCCGCCTCGAGACCGGCGCGGTAGCCCGACACCGTCGCCTGCGAGCTCAGGGCGTCCATGCTCTGCGCGCGGCTGATCCGGGGCAACAGGTCGAAGCTGAACACCGTGGCTTTTCTGGCCGCCAGCGCCCGCAACGCGTCTTCGGACTGGCCCACCTGGAAGAAGCTCAGGACGGCGGCGCCCTCGGGCAGGGCCTGGGCCTCCTCGGCGCTCGGCGCGTTCACTCGTACCACGAGGCCGGCGTCGGCCAGCGTGGCCGTGGCGTCGGGGGCGATGGTGGCGCCGGCCTCCTTGTAGGCGTCGTCGAGGAACTCGGCCTCGATGCCGGCACCGGCCTGCACGCAGACCTCCCAGCCCGCGCCGACCAGCTTCTTGACCACGTCGGGCACGAGGCCAACTCGGCGCTCAGCGGGACGGGTCTCCGTGGGGACCGCCAATTTCACGGTCGCTCTGTTTAGCAGCTGCGCCCGGACCTGCCCCTAATCGCCGAGGTCAACCGGGGTGGGCGTGCCTGGAGCGGGTGGACCGGCGCCCGTCTCGGCGGCCCGGAGGTAGGCGGGCCATTCGCCGCCGCCGTGGAGCACCAGGTTCGCCCCCGAGACGTACGAGGACCCCGGGCTGGCGAGCCACAGGCAGGCGTCGGCCACGTCGGCGGGCGTGCCCATGCGCCCGAGCGGCACGGTGGCGGCCACCCGCTCCATCCCCTCCGGACCGCCGTAGAACTCGGCGCCGGCGCCCGTATCGAGCAGGCCGGCGCTGACACAGTTCAAACGGACCAGCGGCGCCCATTCCACGGCCAGCGTGGTGGTCAGGTTGACGAGGCCCGCCTTCGCCGCCCCGTAGGCAGAAGCGCCCGGTGATGGCCGCAGGCCCGACACGCTCGACACGTTCACGATGCACCCGCCGTCCTCCTGCACCACCATCACTTTGTGCGCGGACTGCGCGCACCACAACGGCGCCAGCAGGTTCAGGTTGATCACCGCCTCGACGAAGCGGGGCGACATGTCCGCCGCCATGGCGTGCGGGGCGCCGCCGGCGTTGTTTATGAGCACATCGAGCCGGCCGAAGTGCTCGACGGCCTTGGCCACCACCTTCTCGGCGTCCGCCGGCTTGCGCACGTCGGCGGTCATGAACACGGCCCCCTCGACCTCCGCCTCGTGGCGACCGCAGGCGACCACGTGGGCCCCGGCCGCGACGAAGGCTCGTACCACGTCGGCCCCGACACCGCGCGATCCTCCGGTCACGACCACGACGCGCTCGCTGAAGTCGTAGGTCGGCTGCGTCACGGGGCAAACCCTACGGCAGCGGGGGCCCCGTGCCTCGGGCCGGCAACCGTGTTGGCCCTGCCCAGCGTGCTGACCTAAGTTCCCCTCGGCTTTCTGACGCGGCGTCAGGCGCCGAGCCCCGGGGATCACCCCGTGGAACGACCGAGGATCGAGGAGAGCGGCCGCCCATGCCCATCGACGTGGTCCAGGAACATGAGGGGATCGCCGAGGTGGTGATCGACCACCCACCGGTGAACGCGCTCGATGTGGCCGGCTGGTTCGCCCTGGCCGACGCCCTCCTCGCCGCCGGTCGTGTCCCCACCAACCGTGTCGTGATTCTGCGTGCCACCGGGCGCGGCTTCTGCGCCGGCGTGGACATCAAGGAGATCAACGCCAAGGGCGACGAGGCGCTGGTCGGCGTGAACCGCGGCTGCGCCGCCGCCTTCGCCGCGGTCTACGACTGCGAGGTGCCTGTCATCGCCGCGGTCCAGGGCTTCTGCCTCGGTGGCGGCATCGGGCTCGCCGGCAACGCCGACATGGTGGTCGCCTCCGAGGACGCCACGTTCGGCCTGCCCGAGGTGGACCGGGGGGCCCTCGGCGCCGCCACCCACCTGGCCCGGCTCGTCCCCCAGCACGCCATGCGCAAGATGGTCTACACCGCCAAGCCCATCACCGCCGCCGAGCTCGCCTCCTACGGCTCGGTGGCCGCCGTCGTGCCGCCGGACCGTCTCCAGGCGGCCGCACTCGAGTTGGCCGCCGAGATCGCGACCAAGAGCCCGACCATCATCCGGCGGGCCAAGGAGTCGTTAAACGGGATCGACCCGGTCGACGTCAAGCGCTCTTACCGCTTCGAGCAGGGCTTCACATACGAGCTCCACGTGCGCGGCGTGGCCGACGAGCAACGGGCTGCCTTCGTCGAGAAGCGAGACGCGGACACGTCGAAATGAGCGACAAGCGCACGACCGTCGACGACATCATCGCCGAGCTCCGTTCGGGCATGACGCTCGGCATCGGCGGCTGGGGCTCGCGCCGCAAGCCGATGGCCGTGGTACGAGCCATCTGCCGCTCCGACCTCAGCGACCTGACCGTCGTCGCCTACGGCGGACCGGACATCGGCCTCCTGTGCGCAACGGGCAAGGTCCGCAAGGTCGTGTGCGGCTTCGTGACCCTCGACTCCATCGCGCTCGACCCCCATTGGCGGGCGGCCCGTCAGCAAGGCCGCGTCGAGGTGACGGAGGTGGACGAAGGGATGTTCTTCCTCGGCCTGCAGGCGGCGGCCTGGCGGGTGCCCTTCCTGCCCACCCGGGCCGGGCTCGGCTCCGACGTCCTCGCCGTCAACCCCGACCTGCGCCTGGTGCGCTCGCCGTACGCCGTGGGGAGCCCGTATCTGGCCGACCCGGCCGACGCGGAGGTCGAGCTGGTGGCCATGCCGGCGCTTCGTCTCGACGCGGCGATCGTGCACGTCAACCGCGCCGACCCCGCCGGCAACGGACAGATCCTGAGCCCCGACCCGTTCTTCGACTCGCTGTTCCTCGGCGCCGCCGAGCGGCGATTCCTCACGACCGAACGCATTGTGGGCAACGGGGAGCTGGCCGACGATGTGCACCCGCTGTCGAGCGTGACGATCCATCGCATGCTCACCGATGGGGTGGCCGAGACACGGGGCGGCGCGCATTTCACGGCCAACCCACCCGATTACGGACGCGACGAGGCCTTCCAGAAGGAGTACGCCGCCGCGGCGTCGGACCCCGCCGAGTGGGAGGCGTTCGCCAAGCGCTACGTCCTGGCGCCCGAAGACGAGTACCAGGCCCGCGTAGAAGAACGGCGGGCCCAATGAGCGACGAGATCGGTGTCACCCGGGCGGAGTCCTGCGTGATCGCTTGCGCCGACGCGTGGCGTGACGCCGGCGAGATCATGGCCAGCCCCTTCGGCACCATCCCCTCGCTCGGCGCCCGCTTGGCCAAGCTCTCGTTCGCGCCCGACCTGGTCCTCACCGACGGCGAGGCGGCGCTGATGGTCGGCGCTCCGCCCATCACCGCCCGCCCGGGCGAGCTCGTACGCGAGGCGGCCATGCCGTATCGCAGCGTCTTCGACGTCGTGTGGTCGGGTCGGCGCCACATCATGATGATGGCGAGCCAGATCGATCGCACCGGCAACCAGAACATCTCCGCCGTCGGCCCGCACGACCACCCCAAGGTCCAGCTCGTCGGGGTGCGCGGCGCTCCCGGTAACTCCGTGAACCATCCGACGAGCTACTGGGTGCCCGATCACAGCCCGCGCACTTTCGTCGAGCACGTCGATGTCGTGTGTGGCGTCGGCTACGGGCGCGCCGCGGCCGCCGGCTCGGGCGCCTCCCGCTTCCACGACGTTCGCCTCGTCGTCTCGAACCTCGGCGTGTTCGACTTCGACACGCCGGACCGCACCATGCGCCTGCGCTCGTACCACCAGGGAGTCAGCGTCGACGACATCGTCGCCGCGACCGGATTCGAGCTCATCGTCGATGCCGACGTCGCAGAGACGCGACTGCCGAGCCCCGAGGAGCTTGACATCATCCGTGTGGTGCTCGACCCCGGCTCGCTGCGTGACCGCGAGGTGCGGACCTGACCGGCCCGGCCACCGGTACCAGCGGCCCGCTACACCCCGCCCTGCACACCGCGCTCTGCGAGCAGGTCGGCGTGCGCCACCCGCTGGTGCAGACCGGCATGGGTTGGGTGGCAGGACCCCGGCTCGTGGCGGCGACCTGCGAGGCGGGCGGTTTAGGCGTTCTCGCGTCGGCCACCATGACCCTCGACCAGCTGGCTGTCGCCATTGCCGAGGTGCGCAGCCGGACCTCGGCGCCCTTCGGGGTCAACCTCCGCACCGACGTGGCCGACGTGGCCGACCGGATCGACCTCATGATCGAGACCGGCGCCCGGGTGGCCAGCTTCGCCCAGGCGCCCAACGCCAAGCTCGTGGCGCGCTGCAAAGAGGCCGGCCTCTTCGTCATGCCGACGGTCGGCGCCCGGCGACACGCTGAAAAGGTGGCCGAGTGGGGCGTCGACGCCGTCATCGCCCAGGGGGCCGAGGGGGGCGGACACACCGGCAACGTGCCCACGACCCTCTTGTTGCCCCAGGTCCTCGATGCGGTGGGCGACCGCGTCCTCGTCCTCGGTGCCGGCGGCTTCTTCAGCGGCCGCGGGCTGGTCGCCGCCTTGGCCTATGGCGCGGCTGGCGTGGCCATGGGCACCCGATTCCTTCTCTCGGCCGAGAGCCGCGTGCCCGACGCGGTGAAGGCGCTCTACCTGGACACGCCCGTGACCGGCACGATCGTCACCACCAAGGTCGACGGCGCACCCCAGCGGGTCGTACGCACCGACCTGGTCGAGCACCTGGAGTCACAGTCGTGGTTGCGGGCGCTTCCCCGCGCCGTGCGTAGCGCGTTCACGTTCCGCACGGAAAGCGGCGCCACCATGCGCTCTCTTCTGCGCGAGGGGCGCGCCATGAAAGCGGGCAACGAGCTCACTTGGGCCCAGGTCGTGATGGCAGCCAACGCGCCGGTCATGACCAAGGCTGCATTGGTCGAGGGTCGCACCGACGTCGGCGTGCTCCCCACCGGTCAGGTCGTGGGCGTGATCCAATCGCTGCCGCACGTGGCGGACATCATCGACGGCATCATGGCCGAAGCCGACGCTCGTCTACGGGGCTGGACGACTTAGTCGGAGTTCGAGTCCGCCGCCGCGTTACCCTGGGCGACCCGACGCAGCAGGTTCGAGACCCGCTGGTGCGTCACGCCGAAAAGGTGAGCGATGCTCGGGATGCTCTGACCCTCGGCCCGCAAGGCCACGACCAGGGAGCGCCGTAGGTAACCGCTCGCCTCGGACTGGCGGCGCAGGACGGTGCTCACCAGCTGCACAGTGCCCGGCTCGTCCTCGTCGCCCAGGATCGCCTTCCACTCCCGCCCTTTCTCTCGGGCGAGGCGGACGTCGGCGATCCGCTTCGCCAGCAGGCGCTCGCTCTCGGCGTTCTCCCGAAGCACCGACTCCAGTTCGGTGAGTGCCTTTAAGACGTCGTCGGACCCGGTTCCGTTCCCGTGGTCAATCTGGTCCGGCATTCCGTTTTTTGCTCCTTGCTGCTGCTCATCTTGGCGCAACTCAGAAACATCAGTGGCCAACATGTACTTGGTTCCTCCAATCGCAGCGTCGTTTCGTTCGCAGCGGCGCTCGTGCCGACCCCGAGTACGACGACCCACGCGTGCCCGCCAGCCTAAGCAAGTCACTGCACTCGTTTGACGTCATCCGTGGCAATACCCCAAAGGGCCGGGATCACACACGGCGTGCAAAAACAACGGCCCGAGGGCGGACACCACCCCTGCTACCAGGGTTTTAGCGGCTGAGAACGACCGACGACCCGTGGCCGAAGAGGCCCTGGTTCGCCGTCACCGCCACCCGCGCACCCTCTACCTGGTGCCCGGTTGCCTCTCCTCGCAACTGCCAGACGCACTCACAGACCTGCGCGATGGCCTGGGCGGGGATGGCTTCGCCAAAGCAGGAGAGGCCGCCAGAGGGATTGACCGGGACCCGGCCGCCGAGGGCGGTGACGCCGTCGCGCAGGAGCTTCTCCGCCTCGCCGTCCCCACACAAACCGATGTCCTCGTACCAGTCGAGCTCGAGCGCGGACGAGAGGTCGTAGACCTCCGCCAGGCTGACGTCCTCCGGGTCTATTCCCGCCTCGGCGTACGCCGCCGCGGCAATCGAGGGGCGGAACCCGCCGACGACCGGGTCGCCCGCCTCGCCCGCCAACGCAGCGGCCGAGTCGGTGGCGAAGTTCGGCATCTCGATCACGGTGTTGGGGAACGACGGCGTCACGGTCGAGACGGCGTCGATCGTGACCAACGGTGCGGCACCGCCGTCGTGACGCCGGGCGAAGTCGAGGCTCGACAGCACCAGCGCCGCGCCCCCGTCGGATGTAGCGCAAATCTCAAGGAGGCGGAGCGGGTCGGCCACCATGGGGGAGGCCAGGACCTCGTCAACCGAGACCTCCTTGCGGTAGCGCGCGTACGGGTTCGCCAAGCCGTGGCGGGCGTTCTTTACCTTGACCTGCGCGAAATCCTCCTCGGTGGCACCGAAGCGATCCATGCGCCGGCGCGCGTACAGCGCGAAGTAGGTCGGGTTCGTCGCTCCCATCAGATGGAATCGGAGCCAGTCGGGGTCGTCCTTGCGATCGCCGCCACCGACGGGGGCGAAAAACCCCTTCGGGGTGGTGTCGGCGCCAACCACCAACGCGACGTCGCACAGGCCGGCCAGGATCTGCGCCCGCGCGTTTGCGATCGCCACGGCACCGGAGGCACACGCCGCATATACGCTCGAGACGCGGGCGCCCGTCCAGCCGAGCGCCTGGGCGAACGTGGCACCGGAGACGAAGCCGGGGTAGCCGTTGCGGATGGTGTCGGCCCCGGAGACGAATTGCATGTCGCGCCACGAGAGCCCGGCATCGGCGAGGGCGTCGCGCGCCGCCGCGAGCCCGTACTCGACGAAGGGCCGGCCCCACTTGCCCCACTCGTGCATGCCGGCGCCGAGCACGGCCACCTTCTTTTCGTCGGCCATGCCTCAGTCCTCCCTGCCGGCGTCGGCGGCCCCGACCCCAGCTCCGACTCCAGCCCCGACCCCGGCCCCGGCCCCGCCCAGCGGCCGCCACTTCCACACCAGGTAGTCGTGGCCGTCCTCCGAGTACAGCGTGTCGATCACCAGCTCGACCTCGTCGCCCACGGCCAGGTCATTGACCGTCACTCCGGGGACGACCTGCCCCATCACCACCAGCTTTTCGGCCGGCAATTCCACCGCGACCAGGCAGAACGGCACGTAGGGGTCCGCCGCGACGTAGGGCGGTGGCGGCTGATACCGAGCGTCGGTGTAGGACCAGATGCGGCCACGCCGAGAGAGTTCGACCGTCTCGAACGCCGCCGAGGCGCAGTCGGGGTTTCCGCAGTAGCTGGTCTCGGCGGGGAACGCGAAGGTGCCGCACCCCTCGCAGCGCGACCCGAGCAGGGCCGGGTCCCGGCCGTCCTCGCCGGTGGTGAACCAGCCCTCGACCGCCGGCGTGCGCGTGCCCATCAGCCGAGTCGCTCGATAATCGTCGCGTTGGCCTGTCCGCCGCCCTCGCACATGGTCTGCAGTCCGTAGCGACCGCCGGTGCGCTCGAGCTCGTTGAGCAGCGTCGCCATGAGCCGGGCTCCCGAGCAGCCCGTCGGGTGCCCGATGGCGATCGCCCCGCCGTTGACGTTCACCCGCTCCATGTCCGGGTGGAACTCGCGTTCCCACGCCAGCACGACGGAGGCGAACGCCTCGTTGATCTCCACCAGGTCCATCTCGTCGAGCTTGAGCTTCGCCTTCGCCAGCACCAGCTCGGTCGCCGGGATCGGCGCCGTCAGCATGATCTGCGGGTCGTTGGCCGCGACGGCAAAGGTGTGGAAACGGGCCCGAGGCGTGAGCCCCAGCGACGTCGCCCGCTCCTCGCTCATGATCAGCACCGCAGCCGCCCCGTCCGAAATCTGCGAGGAAGTTCCCGCCGTGACGGTGCCCGTCTCGGAGAAGGCGCCCTTCAAGCCCGCCAGCTTTTCGAGCGACGTGTCGCGTCGCACGCCCTCGTCGGCGTCGAGAAGTCCGCTGACGTCGGACGCACCGGGCACGTCGGGATGCACCCGCGCCTCCAACGCCAGGATCTCGCACGAGAACCGGCCCTCGTCGTTGGCCCGCGCCGCCCGCTGGTGCGACCGCAGGGCGAGGGCGTCCATCTCCTCGCGGGAGACGTTCCAACGCCGTGCGATCTCCTCGGCGCACTCACCTTGGTGGATGAGCTCGAAGTGCTCCTTGTACAACGGGCCGTAGGCCTCGCCGGGGCCGGGCTCGGTGGTCGAACCGATCGGCACCCGGCTCATCGACTCGACGCCCGCCCCGATCGCCACGTCCATGGCGCCGGACATGACGGCCTGAGCTGCGAAGTGGATCGCCTGCTGCGCCGACCCGCACTGGCGATCGACCGTGGTGCCCGGCACCGACTCGGGGAAACCGGCGGCGAGCGCGGCGTTGCGGGCGATGTTCATGGCCTGCTCGCCGACCGTCATGGTGCACCCCATGACGACGTCCTCCACCAGGCTCGGATCCAAGTCGTTCCGCCTAAGGAGTGCGGCCAGGGGCTGGGCGGCCAGGTCGGTGGCGTGCCAGCCGGAGAGGCGCCCGCCCCGGCGGCCGACCGGGGTGCGCACGGCGTCGACGATCACGGCGGTGGGCATGAGCGCCAATTCTGACGCCGAATCAGATTCTGTGCCAAACGAGGGGTGGAACCCGTCTGACCGGCCTTTCGGCCAACATAAGGGACCCATGCGCAGATCCCTTGTCGCCGCGTTCGTCTGCGCGCTGGCCCTAACCGGCCTCACGAGCTGCACGACCAGCGCCAGCCCCACCCCGCCGGCGGCAGTGACGTCGGGCACGGCGCCGGCTCCGACGCTCAGTGCGGGGCAGCGTGCCACGGTCACGTACTGCAACCACGAGCACGCCCGCATTACCGAGCCCGCGTCTCTGCACGGGCCGGCCCCTGCCGCGGTGTACGTCCACGGGGGGTCGTGGGTCTCGGGCAACTACTCGACCGGCGGCTTCCTCATCGACATGATCGGCCCCGAGCTGGCCCAGAAGGGCTTCGTCGTCGTCAGCCTCGACTACCGGCTCGGACCGAAGGCGAAGTGGCCCGACCAGATCGTCGACGTGAAGTGTGCGATCCGCTACTTGCGCGCCAACGCGCTCCAACTCAACATCGACCCCAACGCGATCGGCGCCTGGGGGCAGAGCGCCGGCGGCCACCTGGTCGGGCTGCTGGGCACCGCCGGGCCCTCGGCGGGTTGGGACATCGGCGCCTACGCCGACGAGTCGAGCGGGGTGGACGCCGTGGTGGACATGGCCGGGCCGAGCGACCTTCTGACGTTGGGCAACCAGGGCGACAGCTTGGGCGTGGCGGCCACGTTCGTCTCGCTGCTCGGCCCGATCCCGCGCAAGCAGGTCGGTACCGACCTGCGGGCGGCGAGCCCGGTCACGTACATCGCGAACGGCGACCCGCCGTTCCTGCTCATGCACTCGACCGACGACGAGATCGTGTACCCGCAGCAGTCGAACGAGATGGCCTGGGACCTCGAGGCCAACTCAGTGCCACATCAGCTCGTCATCGTCGACGGCGGCGGCCATGAGTTCGACAACCCGGGGGAACACCCGACCGAAGCGGGCATCGCCCAAGCCATCGTCCAGTTCTTCGTGCGCACGCTCGTGTATCACGAGCCGCTCGACACCAGCCCGAGCGGCGGCACGGGCTCTCCTCCCACCACCTCCACCACGCCCGCCACCCCCACCACCAACGGCAGCACCGGCACCACGGGATCCACCGGCTCTACGGGCACCACCGTCTCGGGCAGCGGCTGACGTCCCGGCTGACCACCCTCCTTGGCGTCGCCGGGACGGCTGTGGAAGATTCGCTGACGCATGGACCTGACCTTCGGCCCTGATCTCGATGCATTCCGCACCGAGGCGCGCGCCTGGCTCGCCGCCCACGTCCCCGCCGAACCTCTCCCCTCCTTCGACACCGCCGAGGGATTCGAGGCCCATCGGGCCTGGGAGCGGACCCTGTATACCGACCGCTGGTCGGTGGTCAGCTGGCCGGTCGAATACGGCGGTCGCGACCTCGGCATCTTCGAGTGGCTCGTCTTCGAAGAGGAGTACTACCGCGCCCGCGCGCCCAAGCGCGTCAGCCAGAACGGCATCTTCCTCCTCGCCCCGACGATGCTCGAGTACGGCACACCCGAGCAGAAGGCGCGGTACCTCCCGCCGATGGCCTCCGCTGACGAGATCTGGTGCCAAGGCTGGTCCGAGCCCGACGCCGGCAGCGACCTCGCCGGCATCCGCTCACGGGCCGCCCGCAACGACACGGGCGACGGCTGGATCCTCAACGGCCAAAAAACCTGGGCCAGCCGCGGCGCGTTCGCCGAGTGGTGCTTCGGCATCTTCCGCACCGACCCCGAGGCGGAGCGCCACCGTGGCCTCACCTACTTCCTCCTCGCCATGGACTCGCCAGGCGTGACCGTGCGGCCGATCCCCCAGATCGACGGCGAGACGGGCTTCGCCGAGATCTTCTTCGACAACGTCGAGGTCCCCGAGGACCAGGTGCTCGGCGAGGTCGGTGCCGGCTGGTCCGTCGCCATGGCCACCGCCGGTTCCGAGCGCGGCCTCTCGCTGCGCAGCCCGGCTCGCTACACCATGGCGGCCGACCGCCTCGTGCAGCTCTACGCGTCGCGCGGCGGCCCACCCGCTTCCACCGACGCGGTGGCGCAGGCCCACATGGACGCCGAGGCGTACCAGCTGCACACCTACTGGACGGCCTCCAAGGTGGCGCGCGGCCAGGCCGTCGGCCCCGAGGCGAGCGCGAACAAGATCTTCTGGTCCGAGACCGACGTCGCCATCCACACGGCGGCGCTCGATCTCCTCGGGCCCGAAGCCGAGCTGCGGCGCGCCGGGGTGCCGTCCGAGTGGCTCGACGGCTACCTGTTCTCGCTCGCCGGGCCGATCTATGCCGGCACCAACGAGATCCAGCGCAACGTCGTGGCCGAACGCCTCCTCGGGCTGCCCCGATGATGGACTTCGCCTTCTCCGAGGACCAGGAAGAGCTGCGCCGCGGGGTGCGCACCGTGCTCGACGCCGAATGCGACGTCGACGCGCTACGGGCCTTCGAGCTCGCCGACGAGGAGGCCCGCGCCGATCTGTCCGCCAGCCGCTGGGCCGTCTTGGCCGAGCTGGGCGCGCCGGCACTCGTGGTGCCCACCCCGGCCAACGGGCTCGGCCTCGGGGACGTGGACCTGGTCGGCGTCCTCGAGGAGGCGGGCCATGCCTGCCTGCCCGAGCCGCTCGTCGAGACCGCCGCGCTCGCCGCTCCCACCCTGGCCGCGCTCCTGCCCGACCCCGCCGCGGCGGCGGCTCTTGGCGCCCTCGTCGAGGACGACGCGATCTTCGCTGTCGGTGGAATCGACGTCTCGCCGGCGGGGATCACTTCGCCCAGCGAGGTCTCGGCCGACGGTATGTTGCGCACGCCCCGCGTCGTGGGCGCGCGTGACGCGTCGATCTTGCTGCTCGCGTGCCGCGACGACGAGTCGGGTTGGCAACTGCACGCAGTGCCGGCGGCGTCGTGCACCGCCGAGCCGACGCCGGCACTGAGCGCAACGCGCGACCTGTCGGTGGTGCACTGGCCGCTCGCCTCTGAGACGCTGCTCGCCTACGGCGTTGCTGCGGAGGCCGCCGTGAACCTGCTCGCCGACCGCGCTGCTGCCGCGTCCGCCGCGCTGCTCATCGGGCTCGCCGACCGCATGCTGGCCCTGACTGCGGCCTACGCAAAAAATCGCCACCAGTTCGGCAAGCCGATCGGGAGCTTCCAGGCGGTGAAGCATCACCTGGCCGACGCGCGCGTCGCACTGGAGTTCGCCCGCCCGGCCACCTACCGGGCCGCGTGGTCGCTCACGACGGCCCAGCCGTCGCTGTCGCACGACGCGTCGATGGCCAAGGCCATGGCGTCCGACGCGGCCGACCGGGCGGCACGCGTCGCGCTCCAGGTGCATGGGGCGATCGGTTACACGTGGGAGTGCGACCTCCACTTCTTCATGAAGCGGACCTGGGCGCTCTCCCGCGCCTGGGGTGACGCAGCCACCCACCGCCGTCTCGTGCTGGCACACGCGCTCGCTGCCGCGCGGGCCGCCGGCTGACCATCGCCACCACCCGCCGCCAAGCGGCCGGGCCGGGTGGCCCGGGTGGGCCGGGTGGGCCGGGTGGCCCGGGTGGCCCGGGCGGCCCCAAATGGCAATGTCCGATTCCCGCCAGAAATCGTCACAACGGCATGCCAGGCTGGCACCCGTGATCGAGGACCCGGAGCGCTGCTACGAGGCCGCCAAGAGCAAGGACGACCGCTTCGACGGGGTCTTTTTCTGTGCGGTGACCTCGACCGGCATCTACTGCCGGCCCAGCTGCCCTGCCCGCACCCCCAAGCGGGAGAACATGCGCTTCTACCCCACGGCCGCCGCCGCCCAGCAGGCCGGGTTCCGGGCTTGCCTGCGGTGCCGACCCGATGCCACGCCGGGCTCGCCGGAATGGAACATCCGGGCCGACGTGGTGGCACGGGCCATGCGGCTCATCCGCGACGGCATCGTGGACCTCGAGGGGATCGAAGGTCTGGCCCGTCGCCTCGGCTACAGCACTCGCCAGCTCAACCGCCTCATCACGGCCGAAGTCGGCACCGGACCACTCGCCCTCGCCCGGGCGCAGCGCAGCCAGACGGCGCGGGTCCTGCTCGAAACGACCGACCTTCCCATCACGCACATCGCGTTCGCCGCCGGCTTCGCCAGCGTCCGTCAGTGCAACGACACGATCCGCCAGATCTTCGCCGACACGCCGAGCGGCCTGCGCGGGCGGGCGGCTCGGTCGGTGCAAGCCCGGCGCGACCGCAGCCAAGCCGCGCCACAGGCCATCCACCTACGCCTGCCGTGCCGGCGACCGTTCAACCCGGCCTCGCTGCTCGACTTTCTCGGTGTGCGCGCGCTGCCCGGGGTTGAGTCGCTCGACGGCGCGTCGTATCGACGCACCTTGCGCCTGCCGCACGGCCACGCCGTCGTCACCTTGGCGGCGCCGGACCTCGGACCCGACCAGGCGGCGGCCGACGGGCCGGCCTATGTGGGCGCCGAGCTCGTGCTGTCGGACCTCCGTGACCTGACGACGGCGGTGGCGCGCTGCCGCCAGTTGCTCGACCTCGACGCCGATCCGGTGGCGGTCTGTGAGGCGCTGCGCGGTGAAGCCCTCTTCGGTGCGGTGGTGGCCCGCGATCCCGGACGGCGCGTGCCCGGCGCAGCCGACGGCTTCGAGCTCGCCGTGCGCGCGGTGATCGGCCAACAGGTGTCGGTGCCCGGCGCCCGCACGGTGGCGGGGCGACTAGTGGCGGCCGCTGGAGAAGTCCTGCCCGAACCGGTCGGACCGGTGACCCATCTCTTCCCCACCCCGGCGGCGCTCGTCGACCTGGCCGAACGCGATCCCGGCGCCTTCGCCATGCCAGCGGGCCGGCGCCGCGCGCTCGTGGCGCTGGCCGAGGGGGTGGACAGCGGTCGGATCGTCATCGACCCCGGCGCGGATCCGCTCGAACTGCGGCGCTCCCTGGTCGCGCTGGCCGGCATCGGGCCGTGGACGGCCGAGTACGTCGCCATGCGGGCGCTGCGCGACCCCGACGCGTTCATGCCGACCGACCTCGGCATCCGCCGAGCCGCACGCGCCATCGGCCTGCCCGACGACCCGGCCCAACTCGTGGCCGCCAGCGAGGGCTGGCGGCCGTGGCGCAGCTACGCCATGGCCCACCTGTGGGCGCTTCCCGCACCGACCGTCGAAGTCCCCACCCGACCAGCGAAAGGACGAGCCGCATGACCACGGCCACAGTCACCATGTCCTACGAGGCCTCGATCGGGCGCCTCGTGCTCGAGTCCGACGGCGACGTGCTCGTCGGACTCTGGCTCCCAAACGAGCGCCGACACACGCGCAACGACGCCGACGGCGACGTGCCGACGGTGCTCAAGGAGACGGCGTCGCAGCTCGACGAGTACTTCGCCGGTGAGCGCAGCGACTTCGACGTGCCCATGGAGCTCGACGGCACCGATTTCCAACGGGAGGTCTGGGCCGAACTGAGCCGCATCCCCTACGGCGAGACCATCAGCTACGGCGAGCTCGCCCGCCGGGTCGGCCGCCCCAGCGCGCCGCGTGCCGTCGGGCAGGCCAACGGCCGCAACCCGATCCCGGTCATCGTGCCGTGCCACCGAGTACTGGCGAGCAACGGCATCGGCGGCTACGGCGGCGGCCTCAAGGTGAAGCGCGAGCTCCTGGCCCTCGAGGGCGTCAGCGCCTGATCGGCCACGGCCGCTCGGGCGCGCGTAGGGTGCGCCGGTGGAAACAGCCCAGAGTGTGCGCGACGCCTTCAACCTGACCGGCCGCGTGGCCCTGGTCACCGGGGCCGCTGGTGGCATCGGCCGCACGAGTGCCGAGGTCCTGGCCGGCGCCGGCGCGACGGTGGTGTGCGCCGACGTCAACGCCGAGGGCGCCGCCGAGACGGCGAGCAGCATCATGGCGGCGGGCGGGAAGGCGGAGAGCTCCGAGCTCGACGTCTCGGTGCGCGGCGCCGCGACGACACTCGTCAGCCACATCGTGGCGCGCCACGGCGGGCTGCACGTGATGTGCAACATCGCCGGCGTGATGATCGACAGCCCCATCATCGACGTCGACCCGGACGAGTTCGATCGCATCCTGGGCGTCAACCTCAAGGGCGTGCTGTACGGATGTCAGGCCGCCGGGAAGGTGATGGTGGAACAGGGCGGCGGTTCCATCATCAACATGGCCTCGGCGGCGGTGCTGTCACCCGCGGCGGGCATCGGGCCCTACGCCATCTGCAAGGCCGGCGTGGCGCAGCTGACCAAGTCCATGGCCGTCGAGGTCGGCAAGCGCGGCGTCCGGGTCAACTCAGTGGCGCCCGGGTTCGTCCCGACGAACATGACGGCGCGGTACTACACGAACCCCGACGGGTCGTTGAACGACGAGTTGAAGGACGCCGTGCTCACGCCGATGGCGCGCCACGCGCCGCTGCGGCGGGTCGGGGAGACGTCGGACATCGGGTACTGCGTGCTGTATCTCGCTTCGGACGCCAGCAGCTTCGTGACCGGGCAGCTGATCAGCCCCAACGGCGGCGTCTCGATGAGCTATTGAGCGCGGCGGCGCCCGGTTAGGACAGGCGGACGAGGTCGAACTGGCCCGTGGTGGTGTCCGACACGATGACGGCGGGCGCGGGCCCAAGCAGCGTGACGGCGGCGCCGACGCTGACCGGGTCGCTGGTCGAACCGTGCTCGTCGATGCGCAGGACGCAGGAGGGCGGACAGGCCGACGGATTGCCGTCGGGCTGAAGCACGAGCGGGCCGGCGGCGGTGTCGACCACCGAGCTGGTGACCGAGCCGCCGTAGGACCCGGCGCGGGCGAGGGTGCGGGCGTCGTAGGTGGTGTAGGTCGCATCGAGACCTTGGCCCGCCGGCTCGCTCACCCACACCGCGCCCGCCGCGATCACGTCGACGTACTGGACGCCGCCGCCGAGGCCGTTCGGCGCGTCGGCCAGCGACGGGCCCACGGTCGTGGAGCCGCCGGGGCGCAAGGCGGCCAGGTGGTGGTCGGCGCGCTCGTAGTAGATGGACCCGTCGGCGCCGATCGCGTCACCGAGACCGCGTACGACGAGGCGCGGGCCGGCCGACGAGGAGGGGTCGAAGCGGTAGACGCTGACCGTGGTGCCGCGCGTGATCGAAACGAACACGTTGTCCCCGCCCGTGGCGAGCGCCACCAGGTCGGCGTCGGAGCTGTTGGCCGCGTTGACGGTCGGCATGTTCCACTGCCCATCCTGGTCGCCGCTGGCGCGGTTGTAGGCGTACACGTTCGAGTAGGTCGCGGCGTAGAAATTCCTGCCGTCCGCGGCCATGGCGGCGATACCGGTCGCCACGTGCTCGGCGATCGCAGCGGGACCGTTGCCGTCGATCACCCAGGCGATGGCGGGCGCCGGGTTGGTCGGGTCCTGCGGCGCGGCGAACACGGCGCCGTCGGGGCTCTCGGCCGCCGTGACGCGGTCGGCTGCGAACGGCAGCGCGATCGGTCCGCCGGCCTGCAGCGGCCCCGTGGTCGCGGCGGGCGGCAAGGTCGACTGCGGCGGCGCGGTCGTCGTGGTGGACGCAGCGGCCGGCGACGCGGCCCCGTGGCGCGTCGTCGTCGTGGCCGCCGACGGTGATGACGGGGCCGAGCTGCACGACGCGAGGACGACGGCGCCCAGGCAGAGCGCGGCGGGCACGGCGGCGAGCCGGGCGGCCAACGGCGATTGCTGAGGCCGGACGGATGTGTCCCGCATTCAGCCAGTATCGCGTCAGCCATCGGCAGCTACGGTGCGGCCATGGCCACGACACGCGACATCTCCTACGACGCCGACGGACGCACCATGATCGGCACCCTCGCCCTGCCCGACGGCGACGACGCTCGGCCGGGTGTCCTGGTCTGCCACGAAGGACCGGGGCTCGACGATCACGCCCGCGCTCGGGCGGCCCGCCTGGCCGACGAGCTCGGCTACGTCGCCTTTGCGCTCGACTACCACGGCGACGGCAAGCCACTGGCCGACCGGGACCAGATGATGGCCCGCATCGGCGAGTTCCACGCCGACCCGCTGCGCACCCGGGCCGTCGGCACGGCGGGCCTCGACGTGCTGCTCGCCGAGCCGCGCACCGACCAAACGCGGCTGGCCGCCATCGGGTACTGCTTCGGCGGCACGCTGTCGTTCGAGCTGGCGCGGGGCGGGGCCGACCTCAAGGCCGCCGTCGGCTTCCACGCCGGGCTGCGCACGGCCCGACCCGAGGACGCGAAGCACATCAAGGGCAAGGTGCTCGCGCTGATCGGGGCAGACGACCCGATCGTGAACAACGAACAGCGGCGTGAGTTCGAGGAAGAAATGACGGCGGGCGGCGTCGACTGGCAGCTCGTCGTCTACGGGGGCGCGGTCCACTCGTTCACCAACCCGCGCGCCAGCCAGGTCGACCTGCCGGGCATCGACTACCACGAGGCGACCGACCGGAGGTCGTGGCAGGCGATGTGCGACCTCTTCGCCGAGACGTTCTGAACGGGGCGGAACGGGGCCGGGGCGTATCTGACGCCCCGTCAGGTGCGGGCTACGCTCGGTGCCAATGCCTGAGCCCCTGCCGATGATCATCTCGGTCGACGACCACGTGGTCGAACCGCCCAACGTGTGGCAGGACCGGCTCCCGTCCAAGTACTCCGAGGTGGGGCCGCGCGTGGTCCGGGCGCCCATGCCCGAGGTGGAGTTCCGCGGCGGTTCGCTCAAGGTCAAGGAGGGCTCGGTGGGCTCGCCCGTCGACTGGTGGTACTACGAGGACCTGAAGCGCCCGCTGCTGCGGGTCGACTCGGCCGTCGGGGTGCCGCGCGACGAGGTGACCATGAAGGGCGTGACCTACGAGGACATGCGGCCGGGCTCCTACGAGGTGAAGCCCCGGCTCGAGGACATGGACGCCAACCACATCGAGGCGGCGTTGTGCTTCCCGACGTTCCCGCGCTTCTGCGGCCAGACGTTCACCGAGGCCAAGGACAAGGAGCTCGGCCTGCTGTGCGTCAAGGCCTACAACGACTGGATGGTCGATGAGTGGTGCGGCGACTCGGGCGGCCGGTTGATCCCGCTGTGCCTGATCCCGCTCTGGGACGCCGAGCTCGCCGCGGCCGAGGTGCAACGCAACGCCGAGCGTGGCGTGCGCGCCGTGTGCTTCAGCGAAATCCCGCCCTTCCTCGGGCTGCCGAGCGTGCACGACCCCGACCACTACTGGGACCCGTTCTTCCGGGCCTGCGCCAACACGGGGACCGTGGTCAACATGCACATCGGGTCGTCGTCGAAGATGCCGTCGACCTCGGCCGACGCCCCGCCGGCCGTCGGGTCGACCCTGACGCACACGAACGCGACGTTCTCGCTCGTCGACTTTTTGTTCAGCGGGGTCTTCGTGCGCATCCCCGACCTGAAGGTGGCCTACTCGGAGGGGCAGATCGGGTGGATCCCGTACATCTTGGAGCGGGCGGACCGCGTGTGGGAGGACAACCGCGGCTGGGGTGGCGTCGCCGACATCGTGCCCGAGAAGCCGAGCAGCTACTTCAAGGACCACGTGTGGGGGTGCTTCTTCGACGACGCCCACGGGCTGAAGTCGGTGGACGAGATCGGCGAGGACAACATCACCTACGAGTCGGACTACCCGCACTCGGATTCCACGTGGCCCCACACCCGCCAGATCGCCGAGAAGCAGATGGCCGACCTCACCGACGAGCAGCGACGCAAGATCGTGCGGGGCAACGCGATCAGGTTGTTCGGCCTCGATCTCGTCGCCTGACGCAGGCCCCTTCCGGCTGCTCCCGCGCCACGCATGGACCTCCGCTACACCGCGTCCGAACAGACGTTCCGCGTTGAGCTGCGCCGCTGGCTGACCGCCACGCTGCCCACGGTGGGTCCGCCACCGCCCCAGGACGACTGGCCGGCTCGCCGCGCCTACGACCTGCGTTGGCAGCGTCTCCTGTTCGACGCGGGCTACGCCGGCGTGGACTGGCCCGCCGAGGGTGGCGGGCGCGGCGCGTCGCCGGTCGAGCAGCTGATCTTCAAGGAGGAGTGCGAACGGGCCGGTGCCCCCTACGTCGGCGTCAGCTTCGTCGGACTGTTGCATGCCGGCCCGACGATCATCGCCGAGGGCACGCCGGCGCAGCGGGAGCGCTACCTGCCGGCCATCCTGCGCGGCGAGGAGGTGTGGTGCCAGGGCTTCAGCGAGCCCGACGCGGGGAGCGACCTGGCCTCGCTGCGCACCCGCGCCGTGCGCGACGGCGAGGACTACGTGGTCAGCGGGTCGAAGATCTGGACGTCGCACGCCGAGGTGGCCGACTACTGCGAGCTGCTCGTGCGCACGGGCGAGGCCGGCAACCGCGGTATCAGCTGGCTCATCATGCCGATGGACACTCCAGGGATTGAGATCCGCCCCCTGCGCACGATCGAGGGCACGACCGAGTTCGCCGAGCTCTTCCTCGGCGAGGTGCGCGTCCCGGTGGCCAACCGGGTGGGCGAGGAGAACGACGGGTGGCGGGTGACCATGGTCACGCTGTCCTTCGAGCGAGGGACCGCCTTCGTCGGCGAGCTGCTCGAGTCCGTGCGCCTGCTCGGCGAGGTGCGCGCGGTGGCACACCGGCTCGGGCTCCTCGGTGACGAGGGCCTGGCGCGGCGCATCGGCCACTTGGTGGCGGCGTTCGACGCGCTGTGGGCACTGACCAAACGCAACGTCTCGGAGGCGGCGCAGACCGGGATTCCCGGCATCGGGGGTTCCGTCTTCAAGCTGTCGTTCTCCGAGCACGCGCAGGCCCTCGGCGACCTGGCCGTCGAGGTGCTGGACCGGGCCGCGCTCTGCGCGGACCCCCTGGAGGGCCCCGACGGCGTCGCGCTGGGCAACCGGGAGCAGCTGCACGCATGGTTCAAGTCCATCAACCTGACGATCGCGGCCGGGACCTCGCAGGTGCAACGGAACATCGTGGCCGAGCGCATCCTCGGCCTCCCCAGGGCGCGCTGATGGACTTCCGTGTCGGTGACGAGCAGCGCGAGCTGGCCGAGGGCATCCGCTCCATGGTGAAGGGGCGGCTGCCGCTCGAGCATCTGCGCGCCCGCGAGGGCGAAGAACGCGCGATTGTCGCGGACGACTGGGCGGCGCTCGGCGAGACAGGTGT
The DNA here is from genome assembly GCA_035551835.1 of Acidimicrobiales bacterium. GTDB lineage: Bacteria > Actinomycetota > Acidimicrobiia > Acidimicrobiales > RAAP-2 > Bog-473. Next base: position 38,248 of record DASZMN010000090.1, read on the forward strand.
CTTCGGGCTGACGCTGCCCGAGCCGGCCGGGACCGGCCTCGGGCTCGCCGATGCCGCCGTGGTCTTCGAAGAGCTCGGCCGCGCGCTCGTCCCCGGCCCTCTCGTCGGGACGTTCCTCGCCGCCAGCGGTGGGGTCGTCGACGGTGCAGCGGAAGGCCGCGCCTACGTGGGCGTGCACACCGTGGGCCGACCGGGACCGGTCCTGGTCGAGCACCTCGGTTCGCTCGACGCTCTGCTGGTGCTCGATGGCGACGGGGCGAGCCAGGTGCTGTCGCCGGCGCCCGTCGGGGGCGCTCATCGCATGGATCAGCCGCTCGACCCGCTGACGCCGCTGTGGCGACTCGGCGCGCTCCCCTTCGGCGGCGCGGTGCCGGACGACGACGGCCGGCTGTGGCACCACGGCGCGGTGCTCAGCGCCGCACTCCAGGTCGGGCACGCGGCCGCCACGCTCGAACTGGCGGTCGCCTACGCCAAGGAGCGCCAGCAGTTCGGCAAGCCGATCGGCTCGTTCCAGGCGGTGAAGCACATGTGCGCCGACATGCTGGTGCGTGCGGAGGTGGCGCGGGCCGCCGTGCACGCGGCGGCCTGCCTGTGCGACGCGCCCGACGTCGTCACGGCAGAGGCGGAGACCGCCGGTTGCGCCCCCGGCCAGATGCTCGAGCGAAGCATCTCAGGCGCCAAACTGCTGGCCGACGAGGCCGCACTGGCCAACGCACGAGCGGCCATCCAGGTCCATGGCGGCATGGGGTTCACCTGGGAGGTGCCGCTGCATCTCCACCTGAAGCGGTCCCGCGTGCTCTCGACGACCTTCGGGTCCCCGGCCGACACCTCGGTCGCCCTGGCCGCCTATGCCTGAGCGGGACCTCCCGCCCGTCCGAACGGAGACATTGCCATGACCGACCCGGCCCAGCTCCCTGCCGACGTGGTGCGCACCGTCCCCGAGGGACGGGTCGCCTACGGCATGCAGCTGCCGATCCAGTCGCAGTCGACGCTGTACGTGGCCGACTGGGAGAAGCAGGCGGGGCCGGCCGAGCTGGCGCGCATCGCACGGGTGGCCGACGAGGCCGACTTCTTCTACCTCGGGGTCTGCGACCACACGGCCATCCCGCGCCGCCTGGCCGACGCCATGGGCACCGTCTGGTACGACACGACCGCGACGCTGGGCTGGCTGGCCGCGCTGACCACGCGCACCCACCTGCTCTCCCACGTGCTGATCCTCGCCCAACGTCACCCGCTGCGGGCGGCGAAGGAGCTCTCGACCTTGGACGCGTTGTCCGGAGGCCGCCTCATCGTCGGCGTCGGCGCGGGACACGTGCCCGAGGAGTACGAGCTCCTCACGGGCGACTTCGCCGAACGGGGCCGGCACACCGACGAGGCGGTCGGCGCGCTGGCGCGTTGTTTCACCACCGAATTCCCCGAGCTGCCCGGGCCGCGCTTCCCGGTGCGCGACATGGGCCTGGCGCCGCGCCCGGTGCGCCAGCCGCGCCCACCCGTCTGGATCGGTGGTTCGTCGCCGGCCGCCATCCGCCGCACCGCCGCCTACGGCGACGGCTGGCTCCCTCAGGGCACCCGGCGTCGGGACCTGCCGGGGCAGATCGCCCGCCTGCGCGAGCTGCGGGCCGAGCTGCGCGGCGGAGCGCCGATCGACATCGGCACGATTGTCGAGCCCATCTACCTGAGCTCGAGCGGTTCGGGCTGGGAACTGCCGGGCTGGGTGCTCACCGGTTCGGCCGAACAGGTGGCGGTATCGCTCCGCGAGCTGGTCGCCATGGGAGTGAACCACCTCCAGGTGCGCTTCATGGCGCGCAGCGTCGACGAGTTCTGCGAGCAGACGGCGCGTTTCGGCGCCGAAGTGGGGCCCCTGCTGAACCACTGAGCCACCCTCAGCCATAGGCTGGTCACCGATGGTTGTGTTTTCCTACGTCATCGGTGTCGTGCTGCTGATTTTCGTCCTGCTGCGGCAGATCAGGGTGGTCCCGGTCCCCCGCGCCTACGTGCCGCGCCTGCCGGTCGTCCTCGGTGTGATCGGACTCTTCACGATGGCGTCGTATGCGGGCGACCATCACATCACCGCGGGCGCCTGGGCCTGGGTCCTGGGCACATTGGTCGTCGGCGCCATCGGCCTCGGTGCGTTACGTGGGCTGTCCATGCGTGTCTGGGAGAGCAACGGGTGGGTGGTGCGCCAGGGCAACGTGATGACGATGGCGCTGTGGCTCGTCTCACTGCTCGTGCATTTCGGCGGCGAAGCCGGGGGAACCGGGTTCGTCGGGTCCAGTTTCCTGCTCTACCTCGGGCTCACGCTGGCCGTGCAACGCTACGTGGTGTTCAAACGGGCCCAGCCGCAGTGGGCCCGCCTCGGTCCGAACGCCGGCCGGCCGCTCGTCATGAACTTCTCGCAGGGTCCGGGCGCGTTCTTCGCCACCTTTCGCACCGGGGAGCCCGCACCGGGCGGACCAGCGGGCTGGGGGCAATCGCAGGCGCCCCACGATCCCAATGTGATCGACGTCGAGGTGGTCGAGGAAGACGAGGAGCACGGCCCGCCTGAGCTCCACGCGCCGCGCTGATCGTTCCTACACTCGGCGACCGTGACGTCGCCCCGCAGCTTCAGCCAGCGCCCCTACGTCGGACCTCCAGGCGCGACCGAGCTGGTCCTGGTGCGTCACGGCGCGTCAGCCGACTCGATCGAAGGCGAGACCTTCGAGCTGGTCGAGGGTCAGGGCGACCCTCCCTTGTCAGACGTGGGGCGCCACCAAGCCGAACTGGTGGCGGCGCGATTGGGCCATGAGTTGTTCGACGGGATGTACGTCAGCACCTTGCGGCGCACGGCGGAGACGGCGGCGCCGATGGTCGACCGCACGGGGATGACGCCGGTCGTCGATGCGGACCTGCGCGAAGTGTTCCTGGGCGAGTGGGAGGGCGGTCTGCTGCGGCAGATGTCGGCGGACCGCGACCCGTTGTTGGAACTGGTCTTCGCGGAGCGCCGCTGGGACGTGATCCCCGGTGCCGAGTCCCGCGAGGCGTTCGGCGGGCGTCTGCGCCGGGCGGTCGACCGGATCGCGGCGGCGCACCCGGGCGGACGGGTGGTCGTCTTCAGCCACGGGGCGGCCATCGGCGAGATCCTGGCGCAGGCCACTGAGTCCGAGCCTTTTGCCTTCCTCGGGGCGGACAACGCCTCGATCTCCAAGATCGTCGTGACCGCCGGGCGCTGGGTCCTGCGCGGGTACAACGACACGTCCCACCTGACCGGGTGAGCCGTCGTTCTCGAATGGGACCGAAGAGCAAGCGCCCGCGCAAGCCGAAGCAGAAGCTGCCCCCGGTGCCCGACTACGTCCGCTACAGCGGCGGGGGGCGGCGCTATTGGCGGCTGGGCGGGCCGCTGACTCGCACCCACGAAAAGGAGGCGGTGGCGGCGAGGCTGGCCCGGCCGCCCGGTCGGGTCGGCCGCTTCGTGCTGCGCCTCCTGGGCCAGAAGCCGGGGTCACCGGGGTAAGCGTTGGGCCTCAGGCCGGCGCGGCCTCGATGTCCTCGAGCGACAACTCCGCCGTGATGTGCCCGCCGCACTGCGCGCAGTCACCGGTGTGGCGCCACGACCTGATCAGCCGCGTGCCCTCCTCGTTCAACAACACGGTGAAGGACTCCGAGTCGTCGGCCACTTCCAAGCCGAAGTAGGGGCGCCATTCGGTGAACACGGCACGCCGGTCCACTTCGATCCCCTTGAGGATCCGCCGGAACCTGAGGTGCTCAGGGTCGAACACCCAGGTGCTGTTGCAGGATTCGAACACAGTCGGTGTCACCAGAGAATTGTGCCCCCACGAGTTAAAGACCCCATCAGAATCGTGTTGTCGTTCTGTGACGATCTGCCGACGGGCGCGCTGGGGCGGCCGACCGGCGTCGGGTTCAGTGCCCGAGCGGGTGGGCGCGGAAGAAGTCCCACATGATCTTGTCGGCGTTGATGGCCAACGTCGTGGCTCCCAGGACGTTTGACTTGCTGTCGAGGACGCTGCCGGGCCAGGTATGGCCACCACCTCGGATGCGGTACAGCTCGACCGAGCTGCCGTTGGCGCAGGGGTAGGCGATGAGCGCCACGTTCTTGGCCACGACGCGGGTGGTCGACGTCGACGAGCAGCCGTCGCGCTTGGCCCAGGCGGCCGTGCTCTTCGGGATGGAGGGTCCGGTGGTCGATTGCGGGACGTTGTCGCCCAGCAGCTGGCTGATTGTCCCCTTGGTTCCCGGCGGCAGCGGCAGCTTGTACGCCAGGGACCCGAGCCCGCCGGTGTAGGAGACCAGCGGGTCGCTGGTGCCGTGGAAGGCGACCACGGGTACCGGACGCGACGGTTTGCAGCCTGACGGGTTCGCCACGCCGGACACCGGTGCGATGGCGGCCACCTGGGCGGCGTCGGCGCACGCGAGGACCGACGCCATGATGGCGCCGTTCGAGTACCCGGTGACGAAGAGTCGGTTCTGGTCGACGCAGAGCGACGAGGTCACGTTGGTGAGCACCCCCCGCAAGAAGGCGAGGTCCTTGCTCTTGAACCCGGTCTTCCAGTAGGGGATGTGACGGGCAACCTGTGGCGTGATCGTGATGAAGCGGTTGCGATTGCCAAACGTCCCCAGCTGCGTCACTGCGACCATGTCGTAAGCCGAGACGCCGTAGCCGTGGAGATCCACCACGACGGGCATGGGCGTGCGCCCCGTGTACGACGAGGGCAGCTCTCGGATGTAGCCACCCACGTCACCGCCGGCGTTCATGTACAGGGTGGTGGTCCCGGGCTTCGGCGGTTGCGTCACCGAGCATCCGGACGAGTTGCTGACGGGAACCGGCAACGACGTGGTCGTGGTCGGCAGTGTCGTCGTCGGCGCCGCGGCGGTCGCACCGATCGGAACGGTGAGCGCGGCGGTCACGACGCCGCCGACTGAGACCAGCGCGCGCGCCACCAGGCGCCAGGGGCGCGCTCGTCTCTCCTGGCCTGCGCTCATTGTTCCTTCCCGGTGGACGGTCACAGGATGATCGCAGCGATGGTACCGGCCGAACCAGGTCGATTCGCCGCGCCAATGACGGCAAGAGCCAGGTGTTGTCGAAATTCTTATGGTGCGTGAAGGTTCGGCGACTCAACCCTGCGAGGCCGCGGCGGGAGGCCGGGGCAACGCGGTGATGACTGCCGACGCAGGGGACTCTTGGAGCGCGGCCTCAATCACGTCGGTGATCTCGGTGCCGACGAGCTCGTCGCTCTCGAGGAGGTGATCACGCAACGCCTCGACCACCTCTGGGTGCGCGGCGACGATCTCCTTCGCTGCGTCGCACGCGCCCATCAACAGCGAGTCGAGCTCGGCGCGCGCCGCCTTGTCCCCGAGCACCTTGTCCACGACGTTGCCCTCGAGATATCCGTTGCCGGCGGCCGCCACCGAAATCAGGGAGTTCCCCATACCGCAGGACCCGATCATCTGCGCGCCAATGCTGGTCGCGGCGGCCAGGTCCGACGCCGGCCCGGTGGACAGCTCGTCGAACCAGTGCTCCTCGGCCACCATGCCGCCCATAGCGATTTGCAGCAGCGCGTGCATCTCCTCGCTGCTCTTGGTGAATCGCTCTTCGGTGTCGGAGTGCTGGAGCAGGCCCAGTGAATCCCGCCGCTTGACGATGGAGAGGACATCGAGCTGGCGGGTCTGCCCCACGAAGTACGCCACGGTGGCGTGGCCGGCCTCGTGCGTGGCCACTCGATCCCGCTCGTCGGGGGTGTAGATGGTCTCGTCCGTGACCCCGAGCTCGACCAGCATCTTCGCCTCGCCAACGTCGGCCATCGTCATGGTGGCGCGACCGTGGGTGAGGGCGATCACCAGCGCCTCGTCCATGAGGCGCTCCAGCGCGGCGGGCGAATAGCCGAACGTCATGCCGGCCACGGTGTCCACCGCGCCGTGCTCGTCCAGGTCCGACGCGTGCGCCTTCTTGCCGAGGTAGTAGGCAACGATGTCCGCCCGCGCCCGGCGTCCGGGAAGACCGAAGTAGATCGTGCGGTCGAAGCGGCCAGGCCGGATCAAGGCCGGGTCGAGGTCGTCCTTGCGGTTGGTGGCGCCCACCACGAGCACGTTGGCCGGCACCACCGCGGGCTTGCGCAGCTTGGAGCCGTCCGGGAGGTAGCGGTTGAGGAGGTCGATCCAGGCCCAGGCGAAGCGTTCGCCGCGGCTGGGACTGTCGAACGACTGGAGCTGCACGAGCAGCTCGTTCACCACACCGGTCACGCCCTCGGTGCCGCCACTCCCGCCTAGGCCGCGCCGGGAGGCGCCGATGGCGTCGATCTCCTCGATGAAGCCGATGGCGCCGCCCTCCTTGCGCGCGTGCTTGCGCAGTTGCTTGAAGAAGGAGCGGATCTTGCGGTTGGTCTGCCCGTAGTACATCGACTGGAAGGCTGACGCGGACACGAAGAGGAAGGGGACGTTCGCTTCCTTGGCCATCGCCTTGGCGACGAACGTCTTGCCGGTCCCCGGCGGGCCTTCGAACAGCACACCTCGTCGGGCCGAACCGCCCATCGTGTCGCGGAAGGTCTGATGGGCCAGGAAGAGGTTGATGGAGCGCACGACTTCGGCCTTGATCGCGTCGATCCCAACCAGGTCGTGCAGCCCGACAGCCGTCTCTCCTGGGCGCACGAGCGTGTGCGGCGACCGGCCCGCGCCGATGAACGGCGCGGCCATGACGGCGCCGAGCATGAGCACGATGAGGATGATCGGGAACGCGGTGCCCAGCCCGTGCGGCAGGTGCAGCGAGGGCAGGATGCCGCGGCCGCTCAGGGCACGGATGACCACCCACCCCAACAGGAGCGCGCCGGCCGCCACGAGGCGACGCACGCGTGTCAGGCGGCGGCGCTCGCGGGCCCGTGCGACATCGGCGCTGCCCAAGATGGAGTCACCCACGATCGCGGACACATCGTCCCGGTGGTTGGTGTCCGGACGCGGCGAACCAGGGTTCAAATCGGCGGGCCGACTCATGACCAAACTCCGTTCACTCCCCCGTGGACGCTTCCAATCTAGAGAATCGCGCAGGTCCTGTGACCTTGCGATGTGCCGAAGGTCAAGAAACGTTCAATTTCGGCGTGCACAGCCCCTGGGGTACCCATGAGGGGCGCTTTCGGGGCCCGCCTCGTTCGCCCCGCGCCCGAGACCGGCCACCGGGCGCCACCGCGAGCACGCGAAACGGATAGAGCTGGCACTTTGGCAGATGGAGCCGGCGCGGAGTTGAATGTGACGGGGCGTCAGATGAGCTGGCGCACCCCCGACCTGGGAGTCCACATGGCCGAGACGGCGACGCGCAACGAACACCAGCTCCTCATCGGGGGCAAGTGGGTCGACGCTTCCGAGGGCACCTACGAGATCGTGAACCCCGCCACCGAGGAGCTGGTCGGGCGAGCGCCGAACGCCAGCGCCGATGACGCCCTCGCCGCTGCGGCGGCGGCCAAGGAGGCCCAGCCGGGCTGGGCGGCCTGGTCGGTCGAGGACCGCGGCGCCCTGATGCGCGAGGCGGCGGCGGCCATCCGCGCCAAGTCGTCCGAACTGCTCCCGCTCGTGATCGCCGAGACGGGGGCCACCGCCACCGTCGGCTCGCGCATGCAGGTGCCCGTCGCGGCCGACCGCTTTGAGCGTTACGCCCGCGACCCGCGCCAGGTACTCCAGACACCCCTCCTGCCTCAGCCTGCCCAGGCGACGCCGCTGGCGCCGGGCGGGATCATCGGCGGCATGGTCAATCGCCAGGCGCTCGGCGTCATTGCCTGCATCACCTCGTACAACTTCCCGATGGTGAACATGGCCGGCAAGGTCGCGCCCGCGCTGGCCGCCGGCAACGCCGTCGTGGTCAAGCCGGCGCCGCAGGATCCCCTCGCCATCGTGGAGCTCGTCCGCATCCTCAACGACGTCGGCTTCCCGCCCGGGGTGGTGAACCTCGTCAATGGCAACGGTCCGGCCGCCTCTGCTGCGCTGGTAGATTGCGACGAGGTCGACTGCGTGAGCTTCACCGGTTCGACCCAGGTGGGCGTCACCATCGGCGAGAAGGCGGCGCGCACCATGAAGCGCACCCTGCTCGAGCTCGGGGGCAAGGGGGCCTGCGTCGTCTTCGAGGACGCCGACATCAAGGGCGCCATCGGGTGCATCGGCTCGACCTGGACGTTCCATTCGGGGCAGATCTGCACGGCGCCGACGCGGGCCGTCGTGCACCGGAGCGTGTTCGACCAGGTGCGCGATGGCCTCGTGCAGATGGCCGGGTTCCTGAAGGTGGGCGACCCGACCGACCCCAAGACGATCATCGGTCCGGTGATCTCGGCGGCCCAACGCGGCCGGATCGAGACCCACATCGCCACGGCGCAGGAGGACGGCGGGGAGGTGGTGATCGGCGGCGAGCGGCCGGCCGACCTCGCCAAGGGCTTCTACGTGGCACCCGCCTTGATCACCGGGACGAACGACATGCGTGTCGCGCGCGAGGAGATCTTTGGGCCCGTGATCACGATGATCCCCTTCGACGACGAAGAGGAGGGGATCGCCATCGCCAATGACTCGGACTTCGGTCTGTACGACTACGTGTTCTCCAGCGACGGCGCCCGCGCCCTGCGCGTGGCCAAGCGCCTCCAGGCCGGGCATGTCGGCGTCAACACCGCGCAGCGCAACCATGACGCCCCCTTCGGCGGCTTCAAGATGTCGGGCGTCGGGCGCGACGGGGGCGACTACGGGCTGCTGGCCTACACGGAGCCCCAGGCGATCATCTGGGGCTGAGAGCCGAGGTGGCCCGGCCGCGAACGGCACACGGGTCGCATTCCTTGGACTAAGAACGCAGCGTGGCCGTCTTCCCCCACACCCCGATGCCCGAGCAGGGCCTGCCGCGGGCCGACGTCATGCAGCAGCTCATCACCCTCAAACAAGACGACCAGGACTGGCGTGGCGGCCGGGTCTTCTCCCTCGTGTACTCGGCGGGCGAGGAAGTCCACGAGCTGCTGTCCGACGCGCTCTCGCTCTTCAGCGCCGAGAACGGGCTCAACGTGCTCGCCTTCCCGAGCATCGGCGTGATGCAGCACGACGTCATCTGCAACACCGCGACGCTGCTCGGGGCCGACGAGCCCGAAGCAGGTGGTGCGGTCGAGGGGTACCTGACCTCGGGCGGCACCGAGAGCTTGCTCCAGGCGGTCAAGACCGCCCGCGACGTGGGGCGCGAGCGCGGCATCGCCCGGCCGAGCGTCGTGGCCGGCGAAAGCGCGCACGCGGCCTTCACCAAGGCGGCCGACTATTTCGACGTCGACCTGATCCGGGTCCCGGTGGGCGCGGACTTCCGCACGAGCGCCGAGTCACTCGAGGCCGCCTGCTCGGAGGACACCATCATGGTGGTGGGCTCCGCACCTACCTACCCCCAGGGCGTGATCGACCCGATTGCCGACATCGCCGGGTTGGCCGCGCGGCGCGGGATCCTGTGCCACGTCGACGCCTGCATGGGTGGCTTCCTTCTCCCGTTTCTCCGCGACCTCGGGCGGCTCGACGAGCCCTTCGACTTCCGCCTCCCGGGCGTCACCTCCATGTCGGCCGACGTCCACAAGTACGGCTACGCCTCCAAGGGCGTTTCGGTCATCCTGTACCGGACGCACGAGATGGCCCGCAAGCAGCTCTTCGTCACGAGCGACTGGCTCGGCGGCTTCTACGCCTCGACCGCCATGGCGGGCACCCGCCCCGCCGGACCGATCGCCGCGGCGTGGGCGGCGATGATGCACATCGGTCGTCAGGGCTACCTCGAGCTCACGCGCGTCGCCCACGATGCGGCACGCCAATTGCGTGCGGGCATCGAGGCGAGCGGCGCCCTCGAAGTGCGGGGCGATCCGCCGGCCACGGTCCTCGCCTTCGGCGCCCGGGACCCCGACGCCCTCGACATCTTCGGCGTGGGCGAGCGACTCGCGGCGAACGGCTGGTACCTCGACCGCCAGAATCGTCCCGACTCGCTCCACGCGACCGTGCACGCCGGGAGTGCCGCCACGGTGCCCGCCCTGCTGGTCGACCTCGAGCGGGCCGTCGCGGCCGTCGGCTCGACGCGCACGGAAGAACGCGACACGACGTACGGCAAGAGCTCCTGACTAGGAGGCGGGCTCCATCGAGAGCTCGTCGACGAAGCACCACATCCAATCCTCGCCCGGCTGAAAGGACTGCATGATCGGGTGACCCGAGGAGTGGAAGTGCTTCGTCGCATGCCTGTTGGGAGACGAGTCGCAGCAGT
>DASZMN010000091.1:0-1817 GCA_035551835.1 Acidimicrobiales bacterium
CAGCTCGATCCATGACCGACCGGGCTGGAGCGCGATGGTGGCGCCCGACGAGTCCGTGAGCTTCATCGTGTCGCTGATGGTGTTGCGCGTCCACGTGCCCGTGATCACCTGGCCGTTGCGCAGAACGGCGGCCGGCCCAGATCCCACCACGATGACGAGTGGGTCCTCGTTGCCGGCGCTGTCGAAGATCCCCGTCTTGCCGATGGCCGTCGACAGCACCACGACATCAGTCGCCGAGATACGCGAGCCGTCGGCGAGCACGTCGGCCTTGCCGTTCTGAGTGCGCAGGTACGACTGGGTCGTCGGGTCCCAGGTCCACGTCACGTTGGAGATGTTCGACATCGGGATGCGGGCAGTGACGCCGCTCGCGCCCTTCGGCACCGCCGCGTTGTAGGTGAAGATCGGCTTTGGCGGGCTCGTGCTGGCGCCGGCCTTCTGCCCGGCGGCGTAGAGATCGCTGGTCGAGGCGTACACCTGGAACGGCACCGGATGCCCCGGGAGCTGCTTGAAGGCCGAGCTACCGGCGTCGAACGACACCAGCGTTGCGGTGGACTCGGCCTTGACCGGTGCGATCTCACCAGCGGCCGCGCCGGAGTAGGCGAAGATCCCCCCGCCGAGCTGGCGCAGCAGCGCCGCGTCGACCGGACGAGCCGATCGGATCGGGCCGACCTGCGTCGCGTCCTGGGACTGGTACGTGGCCAGCACCCGCGTGAGGCCACCTTCGACGAGGGCATCGGTCACGATGTCAGCCTGGTTGAGACCCGACTGGGGTAGGCCCGGCGGCGAGTTGTCGACCTTGACGGACAGCGCTGGCCGCTGGTTGAGGTTCGGGACGACCAAACCGGTCAGTGGTGCGACGGCCGGGCCGCTTGACGTCGTCGACGACTTGCCGCCGCTCGAGCAGCTGGCGGCGAGGAGCGCGGCGGTCGACAGGGCGACCCCGATGGACAGCGTCGGCAGGTGTCGACGGCCGGGCACGATCGTGCGTGAGGAGGAAGGCACGACGACAGGTTAGAGCGTTTGGGGGTGCCGTTTGATGGACCGTTGCTCAGTCGCGAACGGCTAGGGTGAGGCCGGCCTCCACCAGCCACATCCCAACCCTGCGCCTCCAACTGCCCGTTCGACGGGAATGCCGTTGCCAGCGGCCCTGGCCCGGTCCGCGCCTTGGCCGATACGGACGACTGGGCGCGGGTGTCCATCGCCTGACCATGGTCTCGGGTGTCCAGTCGTGGAGCAGAAGGGGATGCATGTCGGCTCGGTCAATGGTGGTCGGTGGGTGTCCCACGGTCGCAGCTGTGGCGGCGGAGGGCCAGCGAGTTTCCGCAGGTGCCGTACTCGGACCACAATCACCTCGTGTCGTCATGGCTCGAGCCCGCCCGCCGCTTACCCGTGATTGGTCGACCCGACGTGCTCGTCGTGGGGGCTGGTTCCGCCGGAGTTGCGGCTGCGCTGGCTGCTGCACGTCGAGGGGCTGACACCTGGCTCCTCGAGCAGTCGGGCTTTCTCGGCGGCCTGGCGACGGTCGGGCTCATCAACCTCCTCCTGACAATGGATGACGGCGGCGGCGCCGCCGTGGTGTCGGGCCTGTGCCAGGAGTTCGTCGACCTCATCGACGAGCGCGGCGCGGCGCGTTACCCCTCTGCGAGTGAGTGGGATAGCGAGGATCGGTCGGCGGTCGACCGATGGCGCCGCTGGGGGCTCATCTGGGGCGCTCCGCCAGAGGCGGTGCGGTACTCGGTGGCGTTCGACCCCGAGGCCTTCATCGACGTCGCCCACGAGGCGCTCGCGGCGGCCGGCGTCCGGCTGCGTCTGCACAG